>NZ_JAOWIB010000089.1:0-127573 GCF_030332325.1 Citrobacter sp. Cs237
AAAACGGAATCTATGGTCACTCCCGTTTTTGCAACACCGATTTTGACGACAAGTTGGCTTGCTTGAATCTATCCGGCGTCTGAATGGGATTTTATTCCCGCGCCTCGATGAGTTCCGCGCCTGATGAACCTCCAGAAAATATACGGCTTCAATGAGCCTTTCCGTTTTACAGGTTCCTCAACAGGCCGGTGGGCCGTTAGTATCATCAATATCAGTATTCGCAAAACCAGATGAATGATTGTTTAAACTGGTGTATTTCTGCCTTTATGCTTCGTAAGTTTGCTGTCGCGCCGTCAGTGCCCAGGCTATTCTGGCCAGCTTGTTTGCCAGAGCACAGGTGACGACAAAGTTGCTTTTCCGACACAACAACTCCCTGACCCAGTCGGCCAACTTGCCAGACTGGTGTTCCAGTTTTTGTATGAATACCCTGGCACACTGAACCAACAAAGTTCGGATCTTTTTGTTGCCCCGCTTGCTAATCCCTAACAATGTCGTCCGACCTCCCGTGCTGTACTGTCGGGGTACCAGCCCTGTTGCCGCCGCAAAGTCACGGCTGCTGGCGTACTGCTTCCCGTCGCCAATCTCAGTTGAAATAGTACTGGCAGTCAGCGTTCCAACGCAGGGAATACTCAGCAAGCGCTGTCCAACCTCATCTTCGTCCAACTTTCGTTTCAACTGAGATTCCAGATCTTTAATCTGCTCAACAAGATAGTGATAATGCTGTTGTAATTTCAGCAGTAACTGGCTGAGATAAAGAGGCAAACTACTGTCCTCAAGAAGGGTACTCAGTCGACTAATAACGGCAGCACCTCGCGGAACGCTGATACCAAATTCCAGCAGAAAAGCATGCATCTGATTAGTTGTTTTCACCTTATCCTGAACCAGGGATTCACGGACACGATGCAGAGCTCGCATTGCCTGCTGAGATTCGGTTCTGGGCTGCACGAAACGCATAGATGGACGTGATGCTGCTTCACAGATAGCTTCAGCATCAACGAAGTCATTTTTGTTGCTTTTAACGAATGGGCGGACAAATTGCGGTGATATCAGCTTTGGAAAATGCCCTAACTCTTCCAGCTTGCGTGCCATAAAGTGAGAACCGCCACAGGCTTCCATCGCGATGGTTGTTGCCGGGCATGTCGCCAGAAATTCGATTAGCTTTGGTCGGGTGAATTTTTTACGGTAAACGGCCTTCCCACGATGATCCTGACAATGAATATGGAAAGAGTTCTTACCCAGATCGATACCAATAAGCGCAATGTTTTCCATGATGGTTCTCCGAATGAAAGCCTGTCCTCAGCATAGTACTGGGAAGGAGGGAGTGACCATCTCATTAAATATTATGTCTGAAAACTCCACCTTTTCTCCGGCGCTGACGCGTCGGGAGCGTACCGCTGTACCCGCTAAATCGTTGAGCTTTGTTGAGGGCGTGTCGATGATCGTCGGCACCAACATCGGCGCAGGGGTATTATCCATCGCTTACGCCTCCAGCAAAGCGGGTTTCCTGCCGCTGTTGTTCTGGCTGGTGCTGGTTGGCAGCCTGACCACCATCACCATGTTGTACGTTGCAGAATCCACCCTTCGCACCCGCAAGCATCTACAGCTCAGCGGTTTGTCGCACCGTTACGTCGGACGGTTTGGGGCGCTGATGATGTTTATGTCCGTCTGCGTCAACAGCGTCGGCGCGCTCATTGCCTACATGACCGGTAGCGGCAAACTGTTGCACTCGTTATTAGGGATTTCGCCCGCGCTCGGCAGCGCGCTGTTTTTTATTCCGGCGGCCGGCGTGCTTTATCTTGGCCTGAAGGCAATTGGTCGCGGGGAGAAATTTATCAGCATCGGGATGGTCGTCATGATCGCTGTGCTGATCGTCGCCACGATGCTGAAAGAAACTACCCAGGTACGCTATCTGCTGGACGGCAACTGGCTGTACATGGTGCCGGTGTTTAACGTGGTAGCATTTTGCTTCTCCGCGCAGTACATCGTGCCGGAAATGGCGCGCGGCTTTGTCGATAAGCCGGAAAAACTGCCAAAAGCGATTATGGTCGGAATGGCGATTACTTTCAGCCTGCTGGCGCTGGTGCCGATGTCGGTCATCATGTTAAACGGCCTCGATAACATTACCGATGTGGCGACCATCTCATGGGGACGCGCGTTGGGAGAGTGGGCTTTCTTCTCGGCGAACCTGTTTGCGCTGTGCGCCATGTTGACTTCGTACTGGGGGCTGGGCGGCAGCTTTCTGACCAATATTTTCGATCAGTTTCGCCTGGGCGATGATGCGCAGCCGTTGAAGCGCTTTCTGGTGCTGGTGGTGGTGGCCGTGCCGCCGTTTATCCTTGCCTACAGCGGTATGGTGTCGTTTGTAAATGCGCTCTATTTCGCCGGGGTGTTCAGCGGCGTGATTCTGTCGATTATGCCCATTCTCATGTTGAAAGGCGCGCGTCAGCGCGGCGATGTAACGCCTGGCTGGACCTGCCCGGCATGGATTACTCATCCTGTTATTCAGGGATTCATCGTATTGCTTTACCTGTGCAGCGCCGTGTATGCCATTGCTTCTGCGCTGGGTTACCTTCCGGCTGGCTGGTGATCCGGTATTTTACTCCCCCGCGTCTTCCGGAAGGACGCGGTTTTTTTTGTCACTCATTTGTTACATTCGCCGCAATTTAGTCTTTTCAAACGCCAGTAAATAACGGTATGT
Source organism: Citrobacter sp. Cs237 (assembly GCF_030332325.1). NCBI lineage: Bacteria > Pseudomonadati > Pseudomonadota > Gammaproteobacteria > Enterobacterales > Enterobacteriaceae > Citrobacter > Citrobacter sp. Cs237. Next base: position 2,699 of record NZ_JAOWIB010000089.1, read on the forward strand.
TTAGCATAGTGTGCTGCAAAAGCGCGAAAGGCAGCCCTTGAGATAGCTATCATATGCTTTTCTTATTTCATATAACAGAATAATGCGCTGACAAACAACATCATAACAAATGCAAAAACCACAATAATGGGGAGCTTCAGGATGAATATGAAGGGTAAAACGTTACTGGCAGGATGTATTGCCTTAATGATGAGCAGCCCGGCGCTGGCGGAAGATATCAAAGTCGCCGTTGTCGGCGCGATGTCAGGTCCGGTCGCGCAGTACGGCGACCAGGAATTTACCGGTGCGGAGCAGGCCATCGCCGATATCAATGCCAAGGGCGGCATCAAGGGAAATAAGCTGGTTGCGGTAAAGTATGACGACGCCTGTGACCCGAAACAGGCTGTCGCGGTGGCGAACAAGGTTATCAATGACGGCATTAAATATGTCATCGGTCACCTGTGCTCCTCATCGACTCAACCCGCGTCTGATATCTACGAAGATGAAGGCATCCTGATGATCACCCCGGCTGCCACCGCGCCGGAGCTGACCGCGCGTGGCTATCAGTTGGTGCTGCGCACCACCGGTCTGGATTCCGATCAGGGACCGACCGCCGCGAAATACATTCTGGAAAAAGTGAAGCCGCAGCGCATCGCCATCGTCCACGACAAACAGCAGTACGGTGAAGGGCTGGCGCGCGCGGTGCAGGATGGCCTGAAAAAAGGCAACGCGAACGTGGTGTTCTTTGACGGCATTACCGCCGGAGAGAAAGACTTCTCCACGCTGGTGGCGCGTCTGAAGAAAGAGAATATCGATTTTGTGTATTACGGGGGCTATCACCCGGAAATGGGCCAGATCCTACGCCAGGCGCGTGCCGCCGGTCTGAAAACCCAGTTTATGGGGCCGGAAGGGGTGGCGAACGTCTCGCTGTCTAACATCGCCGGTGAGTCTGCGGAAGGTCTGCTGGTGACCAAGCCGAAGAACTACGATCAGGTTCCGGCGAACAAACCCATCGTGGACGCGATCAAAGCGAAGAAACAGGATCCAAGCGGCGCGTTTGTGTGGACCACCTACGCCGCGTTGCAGTCTCTGCAGGCGGGCCTGAACCAGTCCGATGATCCGGCGGAAATCGCGAAATACCTGAAAGGGAATACCGTCGAAACCGTTATGGGGCCGCTGTCATGGGATGAGAAGGGCGATCTGAAGGGTTTCGAGTTCGGGGTCTTTAACTGGCACGCTAACGGTACGGCGACCGACGCCAAATAATTTTCCCGTCGTTTTTCTACAGTATGGAACGTCCGGGAAAACGCCGAAAACCTCAATGCCGGATGACGCTTACGCTTAACCGGCCTTAGTGAACAGCGATATGCAGGCCGGGTATGGCGACGCCACCCGGCTTTTTAACGTTTCTCCCAGCCATCCTGCTGCGCGGTAAAACCCGACGCCTGCATAAACGCCGCCATCACGCCGCGGTCTTCCACGCCGACGTCCGCCATCCACCAGGAGGAGACGTTAGGGTTATCGCGTATGACTTCTTCCACAAGATACTGCCCTACGCCGCGACGACGTGTGATCTCACGCACCCGCAGGGAATCCAGCGCGCCCTGCGCTCCGCTTAGCGTCACGCGTACCGCGCCCAGCAGACGCTCATTGAAACGCGCGGCGTAAATCCGGTGCGTTTCATCTACGCTTAACGAGGCGGCGGAATATTCCGGCCAGATTTTGCCCAGATCTATCAGATCCTGATCGCTAAAGTGTTCTAATCGAATGATGGTCAGCTTCATCGACAGCATGTCCAAATCACAAAAGAGAGCGTCAGTGTACCGAAAATTTTTAGCGGGATGCTTTCACTTTTTTAATTCATTTGGCAGGTGATTAGTTTTTTGTCAGTCGCAACCTTAGCGCGAAACGTCAGAGAATGAAAAACAGGCAGGATATTCCCCTGGAAGGTAGTGATTTATTCGGCTCTTTGTCCCGTTATTTTATGCTGACAAACGCGCTTTTTTTTGTTTATCTATGGTGAAAAGCAGAATATTATCTGTTCTTAATAGACTGAAAAATAGGGGTTTTACTCTGTTTTTGTCAAAAACACTGCGCTAAACCATTAATCAGACTGGTAAAAAACAGTGTAGTACAAAAAAAACACAGTCTTCTTTTTACGCATACAAATAAAAAATAAGTACACTTCGTCACGAATGGGGATTCAGTATGAAACGGAATGCGAAAACAGTTATCGCAGGCGTCATTGCATTAGCGATGTCGCAGGCGGCAATGGCAGATGAGATCAAGGTTGCCGTTGTGGGCGCGATGTCCGGGCCGGTCGCCCAGTGGGGCGATATGGAATTTAACGGCGCGCGTCAGGCCATTAAAGACATCAACGCCAAAGGCGGTATCAAGGGCGACAAACTGGTGGGCGTAGAGTACGACGACGCCTGCGATCCGAAACAGGCCGTTGCGGTCGCCAACAAAATTGTCAATGACGGCATTCAGTACGTGATTGGCCATCTGTGTTCCTCTTCTACCCAACCTGCATCGGATATTTACGAGGATGAAGGCATCCTGATGATCTCCCCGGGGGCGACGAATCCGGAGCTGACCCAGCGCGGTTATGCGCACATCATGCGTACCGCCGGGCTGGACTCCTCTCAAGGGCCGACCGCGGCAAAATACATTCTGGAGAAGGTGAAGCCGCAGCGCATCGCCATCATTCACGATAAACAGCAGTACGGTGAAGGGCTGGCGCGCTCCGTACAGGACGGCCTGAAAGCGGCGAACGCCAATATTGTCTTCTTCGACGGTATTACCGCCGGTGAAAAAGATTTCTCCGCGCTGCTTGCCCGTCTGCAAAAAGAGAACATCGACTTTGTTTATTACGGCGGGTACTACCCGGAAATGGGACAAATGCTGCGACAGGCGCGTTCGGTTGGCCTGAAAACCCAGTTTATGGGGCCGGAAGGGGTCGGTAATGCGTCGCTGTCGAACATCGCCGGTGATGCCGCAGAAGGCATGCTGGTGACGATGCCGAAACGTTATGACCAGGATCCAGCCAACAAAGCGATTGTCGATGCGTTGAAAGCAGACAAAAAAGATCCAAGCGGTCCTTATGTGTGGATCACCTATGCGGCGGTGCAGTCGCTGGCAACCGCAATGGACCGTTCCGGCAGCAAAGCGCCGCTGGATCTGGTGAAAGATTTAAAAGCGAACGGTGCTGACACCGTGATTGGGCCGCTGAAATGGGATGAAAAAGGCGATCTGAAGGGATTTGAATTTGGTGTCTTTCAGTGGCACGCCGACGGTTCGTCTACCGCCGCGAAGTAATTCCTGAAGACAAGTTATCCCACCGCCCGCGCAAAACGGGCGGGTTGAGAAAGGTTACCTTATGTCCGAGCAGTTCCTCTATTTTCTGCAGCAGATGTTTAACGGCGTCACGCTGGGAAGTACCTACGCGCTGATCGCTATTGGTTACACCATGGTGTACGGCATTATTGGCATGATCAACTTCGCCCACGGCGAGGTTTACATGATCGGCAGCTATGTCTCATTCATGATCATCGCCGCGCTAATGATGATGGGTATTGATACCAGTTGGCTGCTGGTGGCGGCCGGGTTTGTCGGGGCGATCGTCATCGCCAGCGCCTACGGCTGGAGTATTGAGCGGGTAGCCTACCGGCCGGTGCGCAACTCCAAGCGCCTGATTGCGCTGATTTCCGCGATTGGGATGTCCATCTTTCTGCAAAACTACGTCAGCCTGACCCAGGGCTCGCGCGATGTCGCGCTGCCAAGCCTGTTTAACGGCCAGTGGATTGTGGGGGCCAGCGAACACTTTTCGGCCAGCATTACCACCATGCAACTGGTGATCTGGATCGTCACCTTCCTCGCCATGCTGGCATTGACCCTTTTCATCCGTTATTCCCGCATGGGACGTGCCTGCCGCGCCTGCGCCGAAGATCTGAAAATGGCCAGCCTGCTGGGGATCAACACCGACCGCGTGATTGCGCTGACCTTCGTGATCGGCGCGGCGATGGCGGCGGTGGCGGGTGTTCTGCTCGGTCAGTTCTACGGGGTGATCAACCCCTACATCGGTTTTATGGCCGGGATGAAAGCCTTCACCGCCGCAGTGCTTGGCGGGATCGGCAGTATTCCGGGGGCGATGATTGGCGGCCTGATTCTCGGCGTCGCCGAAGCGCTTTCTTCTGCTTATCTCAGTACGGAATATAAAGACGTGGTGTCGTTCGCGCTGCTGATTCTGGTGCTGCTGGTGATGCCGACCGGTATTCTGGGTCGTCCGGAGGTAGAGAAAGTATGAAACCGATGCATTTTGCAATGGCGCTGCTCTCTGCCGCCATGTTCTTTGTGCTGGCTGGCGTCTTTATGGGCGTTCAGCTGGAGCTTGACGGCACGAAGCTGGTGGTGGATATCGCTGCCGACATCCGCTGGCAGTGGGTGTTTATTGGCACCGCAGTGGTTTTTTTCTTCCAGCTTCTGCGTCCGGCGTTCCAGAAAGGGCTGAAAAACGTTTCCGGGCCTAAGTTCATTCTGCCGGCCATTGATGGCTCAACGGTTAAACAGAAGCTGTTTCTGATTGCGCTGTTGGTGGTGGCCGTCGCGTGGCCGTTTATGGTGTCGCGCGGTACGGTGGATATCGCTACCCTGACGATGATTTACATCATCCTCGGTCTGGGACTGAACGTAGTGGTGGGACTGTCCGGGCTGTTGGTGCTGGGTTACGGCGGTTTCTACGCAATTGGCGCTTACACCTTTGCGTTGCTGAACCACTATTACGGCCTCGGTTTCTGGACCTGCCTGCCGCTGGCGGGGCTGGTGGCCGCTGCCGCCGGCTTCCTGCTCGGCTTTCCAGTGCTGCGCCTGCGCGGCGACTATCTGGCGATTGTGACCTTAGGGTTTGGCGAAATCGTCCGCATCCTGTTACTCAATAATACCGAAGTGACCGGCGGGCCGAACGGCATCAGCCAGATCCCGAAACCGACGCTGTTTGGTCTCGAGTTCAGCCGTAGCGCCCGTGAAGGCGGCTGGGATACCTTCAGCAATTTCTTCGGTGTGAAGTATGACCCGTCCGATCGCGTTATCTTCCTGTATCTGGTGGCGTTACTGCTGGTGGTGCTGAGCCTGTTTGTTATCAATCGTCTGCTGCGTATGCCGCTGGGTCGCGCGTGGGAAGCTTTGCGTGAAGATGAGATCGCCTGCCGCTCGCTGGGTCTGAGCCCGACGCGTATTAAACTGACCGCATTTACCATCAGCGCCGCGTTCGCCGGTTTCGCCGGGACGCTTTTCGCCGCGCGCCAGGGCTTTGTCAGCCCGGAATCATTCACTTTTGCCGAATCGGCATTTGTGCTGGCAATTGTGGTATTGGGGGGGATGGGCTCGCAGTTTGCGGTGATCCTTGCGGCGGTATTGCTGGTGGTTTCGCGCGAGCTGATGCGTGATTTCAATGAATACAGCATGTTGATGCTGGGTGGTTTGATGGTGCTGATGATGATCTGGCGTCCGCAGGGCTTGCTGCCGATGACCCGTCCACAGTTGAAGCTGAAAAACGGGGAAGCGAAAGGAGAGCAGGCATGAGTCAGCCATTATTATCGGTTAACGGCCTGATGATGCGCTTCGGTGGTCTGTTAGCGGTCAACAACGTTGATCTGGAACTGCATCCCCACGAGATTGTTTCGCTGATTGGGCCGAACGGCGCCGGGAAAACCACGGTCTTTAACTGCCTGACCGGGTTTTACAAACCGACCGGCGGTACGATCATGCTGCGCGATCAGCACCTTGAAGGGCTGCCGGGCCAGCAGATTGCCCGTATGGGCGTAGTTCGCACTTTCCAGCACGTACGTCTGTTTCGTGAAATGACGGTGATCGAGAATCTGCTGGTGGCGCAGCACCAACAGCTGAAAACCGGCGTGTTTTCCGGTCTGCTGAAGACACCCTCGTTTCGCCGGGCCCAGAGTGAAGCGCTGGACCGCGCCGCCACCTGGCTTGAGCGTATCGGTCTGTTAGAGCACGCCAACCGACAGGCCAGCAACCTGGCTTACGGCGATCAGCGTCGTCTGGAAATCGCGCGTTGCATGGTGACCCAACCGGACATTCTGATGCTCGACGAACCGGCTGCGGGGTTGAACCCGAAAGAGACGAAAGAGCTTGACGAACTGATCGCTGAGCTGCGCAATCATCACAACACCACCATCTTGCTGATTGAGCACGATATGAAGTTGGTGATGGGGATTTCTGACCGGATTTACGTGGTGAATCAGGGCACGCCGCTGGCGAACGGGACGCCGGAGCAGATTCGTAATAACCCGGACGTGATCCGCGCATACCTTGGTGAGGCCTAAGATGGAAAAAGTCATGTTGTCCTTTGACAAAGTCAGTGCCCACTACGGAAAAATCCAGGCGCTGCATGAGGTGAGCTTGCATATCAATCAGGGGGAAATCGTGACTCTGATTGGCGCTAACGGCGCAGGGAAAACCACGCTGCTCGGTACGCTGTGCGGCGACCCGCGCGCAACCAGCGGTCGGATTGTCTTTGATGACAAAGACATTACCGACTGGCAAACCGCCAAAATCATGCGTGAAGCGGTGGCGATTGTCCCGGAAGGGCGCCGCGTTTTTTCCCGTATGACGGTAGAAGAGAACCTGGCGATGGGCGGTTTTTTTGCCGAGCGCGACCAATTCCAGGAGCGCATCAAATGGGTCTATGAACTGTTTCCGCGTCTGCACGAACGCCGTATTCAGCGAGCGGGCACCATGTCTGGCGGCGAGCAGCAAATGCTGGCGATTGGTCGCGCGCTGATGAGCCAGCCGCGCCTGCTGCTGCTGGACGAACCGTCGCTGGGACTTGCGCCTATTATCATCCAGCAGATTTTCGACACCATTGAGCAACTGCGCGAGCAGGGAATGACCATCTTCCTCGTCGAACAGAACGCCAACCAGGCGCTAAAGCTCGCTGACCGTGGATACGTGTTGGAAAACGGTCACGTCGTGCTCTCCGATACGGGCGACGCCCTGTTGGCGAATGAGGCGGTGCGCAGCGCTTACCTCGGCGGGTAACGCCTGTCATGCCCGTATGCGTGCAGCATCCGGGCAGACAACACCGTGCTCCCCAGGCCGGGTAAGGCGAAGCCGCCTCCCGGCCTTTTTGTTTCTTGTACGTTTTAGTTGTACAATTATTTTGTACTTAAAAGGGGGGGTTATGCGTACGATGAATTATAGCGAAGCACGGCAGAATCTGGCCTCAGCGCTGGATTCCGCAGCGACCGGAACGCCAGTAACTATCACGCGTCGGGGGCATAAGCCCGCGGTTATCATCAGCGCTGAAGAATTTGAGCGCTATCAGGCAGCGAAGCTGGATGCCGAATTTGATGCCATCATGGGGATTCACGGCAGTGAAATAAGGGAACTGGCTGATAAATGACTCTGCAATTTATCTCAGCGGAAGAGATCGTTTTGTTTCATGACAAACTGCTGAGCATCACACCCGGTGTGGCGGGAATGGCGGATCCAGGTCGGGCGGAAGCCCTTCTGTACCGGGTGTTGAATAAATATGAGTACGAAGGCGTAACCGATATCTGGATCCTTGCGGCAATGCATTTGTTGGCAATCTCACGCGGTCATATCTTCAATGATGGTAATAAGCGTACGGCGCTCTTTATTACGCTACTGTTTCTCAAACGTAACGGCATATCGCTGAAGGCTAATCCAGATTTTGTGGCGATGACGGTGGAGGCGGCGGCAGGCCGTTTGTCGCTTGAACAGATTGTTCAGCGTCTCCGTTGTTAACATATGGCCCGTATGCGTGCAGCATCCGGGCTGACAACACCGTGCTCCCCAGGCCGGGTAAGGCGAAGCCGCCCCCGGTTTTTATTCATAACACTTTTCATATTTCCATCATCCCGTTGACGCCTGGCTGTCATCTTTTTGTAAATAAACGGTTATTTTTCTGTCATTCGCGCATGGCATGTTAACTCGCGAACAAAAAACGCGTGATATCGCGCATCCGGCACAACAAGAGAGATAACCGAATGACATCGTTACGACATACAGCGTTAGGCGTGGCGTTAAGCCTGGCATTCGTGGGAAATGCTATGGCCGTGACCACCATTCCGTTCTGGCATTCTATGGAAGGCGAGCTGGGGAAAGAGGTGGATTCTCTGGCGCAACGTTTTAATGCCGCCAATCCGGATTACAAAATTGTGCCGGTGTACAAAGGCAACTACGAACAGAGTCTGAGCGCGGGCATCGCCGCCTTCCGTACCGGCAACGCGCCGGCGTTGCTTCAGGTGTACGAAGTAGGCACGGCGACGATGATGGCGTCGAAGGCTATCAAGCCCGTTTATGAGGTGTTCAAAGACGCGGGTATTCATTTTGATGAGTCACAGTTCGTGCCGACCGTCTCTGGTTACTACACCGATTCCAAAACCGGTCACCTGTTGTCTCAGCCGTTTAACAGCTCCACTCCGGTGTTGTATTACAACAAAGACGCCTTCCAAAAAGCCGGGTTAGACCCCGTACAACCACCAAAAACCTGGCAGGATCTGGCCGACTACACCGCGAAGCTGAAAGCGGCAGGGATGAAGTGCGGCTACGCCAGCGGCTGGCAGGGCTGGATCCAGATCGAAAACTTCAGCGCCTGGCATGGTCTGCCGGTGGCGACCAAAAACAACGGCTTTGACGGTACTGACGCGGTGCTGGAATTTAACAAGCCGGAGCAGGTGAAACACATCACCTTGTTGCAGGAACTCAATAAGAAGGGTGATTTCAGCTACTTCGGACGTAAAGACGAATCCACCGAGAAGTTCTACAACGGTGACTGCGCCATTACCACCGCTTCCTCTGGTTCGTTGGCAGACATTCGTCACTACGCCAAATTTAACTACGGCGTGGGCATGATGCCGTACGATGCCGACGTAAAAGGCGCGCCGCAGAACGCCATTATCGGCGGGGCGAGCCTGTGGGTGATGCAAGGGAAAGACATAGAGACCTACAAAGGCGTGGCGACGTTCCTCGACTTCCTGGCGAAACCGGAAAACGCTGCTGAATGGCATCAGAAAACCGGCTATCTGCCGATCACCAAAGCTGCCTACGATCTGACCCGCGAACAGGGTTTTTATGACAAAAATCCGGGCGCGGATATCGCTACGCGTCAGATGCTGAACAAGCCGCCGTTACCGTTCACCAAAGGCCTGCGTCTGGGCAATATGCCGCAAATCCGTACCATTGTGGACGAAGAGCTGGAAAGCGTATGGACCGGCAAGAAAACCCCGCAACAGGCACTGGATTCTGCGGTAGAGCGCGGAAATCAACTGCTACGCCGCTTCGAGCAGTCGACCAAATCGTAATGTGAGTTGCCCGGTGGCTTCAGCTTACCGGGCCGACAAGAGTGTAAGCCGGGTAAGCCGAAGCCGCCGCCCGGCGCTGTTCAGGAAAGCCAATTTTCATGTCATCTTCTCGTCCGGTATTCCGCTCGCGCTGGCTGCCTTATCTTCTGGTCGCGCCGCAGCTGGCAATTACCCTTATTTTCTTTATCTGGCCTGCGGGCGAGGCGCTGTGGTACTCGCTGCAAAGCGTCGATCCGTTTGGGCTGTCCAGCCAGTTTGTCGGGCTGGATAACTTCGTCGCACTGTTCCATGACCGCTACTACCTCGATTCCTTCTGGACGACGGTGAAATTCAGCGCGCTGGTGACCGTCAGCGGCCTTTTGGCCTCGCTGTTTTTCGCCGCGCTGGTCGACTACGTGGTGCGCGGCAGCCGCCTGTACCAGACGCTGATGCTGCTACCTTACGCCGTCGCTCCCGCCGTCGCCGCCGTGCTGTGGATCTTTCTCTTTAACCCGGGGCGCGGGCTGATTACGCATTTTTTGGCCGAGTTCGGTTATGACTGGAACCACGCCCAGAATAGCGGTCAGGCCATGTTCCTGGTGGTGTTTGCGTCGGTCTGGAAGCAAATTAGTTACAACTTCCTGTTCTTCTTCGCCGCGCTGCAGTCGATTCCCCGTTCGCTGGTGGAAGCCGCCGCCATTGACGGCGCGGGGCCGGTGCGCCGCTTCTTCAGGCTGTCGTTGCCGCTGATTGCCCCGGTGAGCTTCTTTCTGCTGGTGGTTAACCTGGTGTACGCCTTCTTCGACACCTTCCCGGTGATCGACGCCGCCACCGCCGGTGGGCCTGTGCAGGCGACCACCACGCTAATTTATAAAATCTACCGCGAAGGTTTCGCCGGGCTGGATCTGTCAGCTTCCGCCGCGCAGTCGGTGGTGCTGATGTTCCTCGTCATCATCCTCACGGTGGTGCAGTTTCGCTATGTGGAAAGTAAGGTGCGTTATCAATGATTGAGAACCGTCGCGGGCTGACGATTTTCAGCCATACCATGCTGGTTCTGGGGATTGCCGTCATCCTGTTTCCACTGTACGTGGCGTTTGTCGCGGCGACGCTGGATAACCGGGCGGTATTCGACACGCCGATGACGCTGATCCCAGGATCACACCTGATTGAAAACATGAAAAATATCTGGGTCAACGGCGTGGGCGCCAACAGCGCGCCGTTCTGGCTGATGATGCTCAACAGCTTCATCATGGCATTCGGTATTACGGTGGGCAAAATCACCGTGTCGATGCTTTCGGCCTTCGCCATCGTCTGGTTCCGCTTTCCGCTGCGTAACCTGTTCTTCTGGATGATTTTCATCACCCTGATGCTGCCGGTGGAAGTGCGTATCTTCCCGACGGTGGAAGTGATTGCCAACCTTGGAATGCTCGACAGTTACGCAGGTCTGACGTTGCCGCTGATGGCCTCGGCGACGGCCACTTTCCTGTTCCGCCAGTTCTTTATGACCCTGCCGGACGAGCTGATTGAGGCCGCGCGTATCGACGGCGCGTCGCCGATGCGTTTTTTCCGCGACATCGTGCTGCCGCTGTCGAAAACCAACCTCGCGGCGCTGTTTGTCATCACCTTTATCTACGGCTGGAACCAGTACCTGTGGCCGCTGCTGATTATCACCGACATTAATCTTGGCACTACCGTGGCGGGTATTAAAGGCATGATCGCCACCGGCGAAGGCTCCACCCTCTGGAATCAGGTGATGGCGGCGATGTTGCTTACCCTTATCCCCCCGGTCGTTATCGTTTTAGCCATGCAGCGTGCGTTTGTGCGTGGTTTAGTGGACAGTGAGAAATAAGATGGCAGGTTTAAAATTACAGGCAGTAACCAAAAGCTGGGATGGCAAAACCCAGGTCATTCAGCCGCTCACCCTCGACGTGGCGGACGGGGAGTTTATCGTGATGGTCGGGCCGTCCGGCTGCGGAAAATCCACACTGCTGCGCATGGTGGCGGGGCTGGAGCGCGTGTCCTCCGGGGATATCTGGATCGACCGCCAGCGCGTCACCGAGATGGAGCCAAAAGATCGCGGTATCGCGATGGTGTTCCAGAACTACGCCCTCTATCCACATATGAGCGTGGAGGAGAACATGGCCTGGGGGCTAAAAATTCGCGGGATGGGTAAAGGCCATATTGAAGCACGGGTGAAAGAGGCGGCGCGCATTCTGGAACTGGATGGCCTGCTTAAGCGCCGCCCGCGCGAGCTCTCCGGCGGCCAGCGCCAGCGCGTGGCGATGGGGCGCGCCATCGTGCGCGATCCGGCGGTGTTTCTGTTTGATGAGCCGCTCTCCAACCTCGACGCCAAACTGCGCGTGCAGATGCGCCTCGAGCTGCAACATCTGCATCGTCGCCTGAACACGACATCCCTGTATGTGACCCACGATCAGGTTGAGGCGATGACGCTTGCCCAGCGGGTGATGGTGATGAACAAAGGCATCGCCGAACAGATTGGCACGCCGGTAGAGGTGTATGAAAAACCCGCCAGCCGCTTTGTGGCGAGCTTTATCGGCAGTCCGGCAATGAACCTGCTGGACGGGCGCATCACCAGATCGGGCACGCATATTGAGCTGGAAAGTGGCATGGCGTTGCCGATTGGGGGAGACTACCGTAGTTACGCCGGGCGTAAGATGACGCTGGGTATTCGTCCGGAGCATATTGCGCTAAGCTCGCAGACGGAAGGCGGCGTGCCGCTGGTGATGGACACCCTCGAGATGCTGGGGGCTGACAATCTGGCCCACGGACGCTGGGGCGAGCAAAAGCTGGTGGTGCGCCTTACCCATCAGCAACGCCCGAAAGCAGGCAGCACGCTGTGGCTGCATCTACCGGGAAATCATTTGCATCTTTTTGACGGTGAAACAGGACAACGTGTATGAGTAACTGGCCGTATCCCCGCATCGTCGCCCACCGTGGCGGCGGTAAACTGGCGCCGGAAAACACCCTCGCAGCAATCGACGTGGGCGCCCGTTTCGGACACACCATGATTGAGTTCGACGCTAAGCTGTCAAAAGACGGCGAAATCTTTCTGCTGCACGACGATAATCTCGAGCGAACCAGCAACGGCTGGGGCGTGGCGGGTGAGCTGAACTGGCAGGATTTATTGCGTGTCGATGCGGGAAGTTGGTTCAGCGGGGAGTTTAAAGGCGAACCGCTGCCGCTGCTGGCGGATGTGGCGGACCGCTGTCGTCAACACGGAATGATGGCCAATATCGAAATCAAACCGACCACCGGCACCGGGGCGCTGACGGGAAAAGTGATTGCCCTTGCCGCACGTGAGCTGTGGGCGGGGATGACCGCGCCATTGCTTTCATCGTTTGACATTGATGCGCTGGAGGCTGCGCAGGTTGCGGCACCGGAACTGCCCCGCGGGCTGTTGCTGGACGAATGGCGCCAGGACTGGCGCGAGTTAACCTCCCGCTTAGGCTGCGTGTCGATCCATCTCAATCATAAATTGCTCGATGAAGCGCGCGTGAGCAGTCTAAAAGACGCCGGGCTGCGCATCCTGGTGTACACCGTCAATAAACCCCAGCGCGCCGCTGAGTTGCTGCGCTGGGGCGTGGACTGCATCTGTACGGATGCCATTGATATTATCGGTCCGGACGTTATTTCTGCTGGTTAAGCATATCGCCGTTCTGCCGCTGGGGCAGCATCTTCTGACTGCTGCTCTGGCCGCCGCTTAGCATCCCGCCGCCGCTGTTGGGGAGCGGCTGTTCACGCATTTGGCCCTGCTGGATCCGTTGCTGATTGCTGTTTATCTGCGTTTGCAGATGCTGCTGTTGTTGTTGAGTCTGGGTTTTGAGCTGTTGGTTCAGCATCCCTTTCTGCTGGATCTGCTGCGACTGCATTTGCGTCTGCATCCGCTGCTGGCTGGGGATCTGATAACCCGGTTGGTTCGGGTTGTTCATGGTATTGATCGGCTGTGCGAAACAGGCAAACGGCAGTAGCGCTGTCAAAATGAAGAGTCGTTTCATCGTCATTCCTCCTGTGTGAGGTATCTCTTAAGTTTACGCCTTTCCCGGCGAAACGATGGTTATTTCAGAGTTATGCACCAGGCTTAGTGGGGCGTTGCCCGTTCAATTCTGGAGAATAACGATGATGAAACCGACGTTTTTGCGCCGGGTAGCCATTGCTGCTCTGCTCTCAGGAAGTTGTTTTAGTGTGGTAGCCGCGCCGCCAGCGCCGCCTCCGGTCTCGTACGGCGTGGAAGAGGATGTATTCCATCCCGTTCGCGCAAAGCAGGGCATGGTGGCTTCGGTGGATGCGATGGCGACAAAGGTGGGGGTGGATATCCTCAGGCAGGGCGGTAATGCCGTCGATGCCGCTGTCGCCGTAGGCTACGCGCTGGCGGTGACCCATCCGCAGGCGGGGAACCTGGGCGGCGGCGGCTTTATGCTGCTGCGCACGAAAGAGGGTACGACCACCGCCATCGATTTTCGCGAAATGGCGCCCGCTAATGCTACGCGCGATATGTTCCTTGACGATCAGGGGAATCCCGACAGTAAAAAATCGCTGACTTCGCATCTCGCGTCCGGGACGCCAGGCACCGTGGCGGGGTTTTCACTGGCGCTGGAAAAATACGGCACGATGCCGCTGAACAAAGTGGTGCGTCCGGCTATTTCATTGGCGCAGGACGGCTTTGTGGTTAACGACGCGCTGGCGGAGGATCTGAAAACGTACGGCAGTGAAGTCATTCCCCATCATGAAAACAGCAAAGCGATTTTCTGGAAGGACGGCGAGCCGCTGAAGAAAGGCGACACGCTGGTACAGAAGAATCTGGCGAAAAGCCTGGAGATGATCGCCGAAAGCGGTACGGATGCGTTCTATAAAGGCGCCATTGCCGATCAAATTGCCCAGGAGATGCAGAAGAACGGCGGGCTTATCACCAAAGAGGATTTAGCCAACTACAAAGCGGTGGAGCGTACGCCAATTAGCGGTGATTATCGCGGGTATCAGGTCTTCTCCATGCCGCCGCCTTCATCCGGCGGGATTCATATCGTCCAAATCCTCAACATCCTTGAAAACGTCGATATGAAAAAATATGGCTTTGGCAGCGCAGACGCCATGCAAATTATGGCGGAAGCGGAAAAATACGCTTATGCCGATCGTTCGGAGTATCTGGGTGATCCGGACTTCGTGAAAGTGCCGTGGCAGGCGCTGACCAACAAAGCCTATGCCAAAACGATCGCCGACAAGATCGATATCAACAAAGCGAAACCGTCCAGCGAAATTCGCCCCGGCAAACTCGCGCCTTATGAAAGCAATCAGACCACGCACTTCTCGGTGGTGGACAAAGACGGCAACGCAGTGGCGGTGACCTATACCCTGAATACCACCTTTGGTACTGGCATCGTGGCAGGCAATACCGGCATTCTGATGAACAACGAAATGGATGACTTCTCCGCGAAACCGGGCGTGCCAAACGTCTACGGACTGGTGGGCGGCGATGCCAACGCCGTCGGGCCGAAGAAGCGCCCGTTGTCGTCGATGTCGCCAACCATCGTGGTGAAGGACGGGAAAACCTGGCTGGTGACGGGCAGCCCGGGCGGCAGCCGTATTATCACCACGGTGCTGCAGATGGTGGTCAACAGCATTGATTTTGGGATGAACGTTGCAGAGGCAACCAACGCGCCGCGCTTCCATCACCAGTGGCTACCGGATGAGCTGCGCGTGGAGAAAGGCTTTAGCCCGGATACGTTGAAGCTGCTGGAGCAAAAAGGACAAAAAGTCGTGCTGAAAGAGGCGATGGGCAGCACCCAGAGCATCATGGTTGGGCCTGATGGCGAGCTGTATGGGGCTTCCGACCCACGTTCGGTGGATGATTTAACGGCGGGGTATTAACGTGTTACCGGGTGGCGGCTTCGCCTTACCCGGCCTGCGTTTCAGTCTTATCAGTCCCGGTAGGCGTAGCGCCACCGGGCGATGTGTCACTTTATTCTTGCCATATAATACGCGTCCACATACTCGCCGTCGCGCAGGGCGTAGCGCTTGCCGGTGCCTTCAATGTCAAAGCCATGCTTTTTATAGACCGCCACCGCTGGCGCATTATCGACAAACACCGTCAGTTCGATGCGATCTACCCGCAGCCAGTTATCGCACATATCGATCATCGTGCGAATCAACGCGCTGGCAACGCCGCGGTTTTGCCAGCGGGCGTCAACGCAGATGCCAAAATCGGCGACATGGCTGCGGCGGGGGCGCTGCGTAACCTCAATGCACAAATGCCCGACAACCTGCTCGTCAATGCAGGCGACAAGCTGTTTAATGCCCGGCTGGTCGGCCAGTCGCGCCTGCCACATTTCCATCGAGGGATGCGGAACCTGTAGCGTGTTGCGATACACCTCAGGCTGGGCGTGGATCTGACGAATCGCGTCATAATCTCTGGTTTCAGCGTGGCGTATCACTATTTCGCTCATTCTTGTCTCTCCGGTGGGGGTAAAGTCCTTTTTAACATCATTGACTTTCACATCGCAGTCAAATGCATTTATTTGCAAAAAGTGTTGGACAACTGCGAATGAGAATGATTATTATTGCTTTGCATTCAGGGAGACCCTTGCGGAGAACCTGAAAGCACGACATTGCTCACATTGCTTCCAGTATTACTTTAGCCAGCCTCTGCTGGCTTTTTTTTTGGGGTTTGTTTCAGCCTGGCTTACTTGTCATTTTGTCCCCGGGGAGTGCTCCTCACGTACATTAAGTACGCTCCGGGCCCTGCGCGCTTGCCGTGAACAAACTGACGGCGACGGCGGCGGCTGATTTTTTGGTTTTGCTTTTGTAGGCCGGATAAGCGTCAGCGCCATCCGGCAACGGTTTCGGGCTCTGACGTGTCGTCTTTCCCTGGTTTGCGCTAAGGTGTAGTCAATCACCTTAAAAAGGACACCTTCATGACGTTACATTGCGCATTTATTGGCTTTGGGAAAAGCACGACCCGTTATCATCTTCCTTATGTACTCAACCGTAAAGACACCTGGCACGTCGCCCATATTTACCGCCGCCGCGCGAAGCCGGAAGAACAGGCGCCGATCTATTCTCATATCCATTTCACCAGCGATCTTGATGAAGTGTTAAATGACCCACAGGTAAAACTGGTGATTGTCTGTACCCATGCCGACAGCCATTTTGAATACGCGAAGCGTGCGCTGGAAGCAGGGAAAAACGTGCTGGTCGAAAAGCCCTTCACCCCAACCCTGGCAGAGGCCAGGGTGCTGTTTGAACTGGCGCAAAGCAAAGGGCTGACGGTATCGCCGTATCAGAACCGCCGCTTTGACGCCTGCTTCCTGACCGCCAAAAAAGTCATCGAAAGCGGCAAGCTGGGGGAGATTGTCGAAATCGAAAGTCATTTCGACTACTACCGACCGGTGGCGGAAACCAAACCGGGTTTGCCGCAGGACGGCTCGTTCTACGGTCTCGGCGTGCATACCATGGACCAGATTATCTCGCTGTTTGGGCGTCCGGATCACGCCGCGTATGACATCCGTAGTCTGCGCAACAAAGCGAACCCGGACGATACCTTTGAGGCGCAGCTGTTTTACGGCGACCTGAAAGCGATCGTTAAAACCAGCCATCTGGTGAAAATCGATTACCCGAAATTTATCGTTCATGGCACCAAAGGCTCGTTTATTAAATACGGCATCGACCAGCAGGAAACCAGCCTGAAGGCCAACATCATGCCGGTTGAACCGGGGTTTGCAGCCGATGAGTCGCTGGGCGTGCTGGAGTACGTCAATGATGACGGTGTGACGGTGCGCGAAGAGATCACGCCGGAGGTGGGGGACTATGGTCGCGTTTATGATGCGCTGTTCAAAACGATTACCCAGGGGGCGCCAAATTACGTCAAGGAATCTGAGGTTTTGACAAATCTCGAACTCCTGGAACGGGCGTTTGAGCAGGCGTCTCCGGCCACCATTACCCTTGCCAGATAAGGCTTACGGCTCCTCTATGCTCTTGTTCATATTTTTTGAACAGAGGAGTCAATTTTCACCCTCTATGATCGCAGCGCGATTGGGTCCACACTGACTCCATCGAAAACATCTGGGGGTGAACACAATGATCTACTTACGCAAAGCAAATGACCGCGGCCACGCCAATCATGGCTGGCTGGATTCCTGGCACACCTTTTCGTTTGCCGACTATTATGACCCGAACTTTATGGGCTTTTCGGCGCTGCGGGTGATTAACGATGACGTGATTGATGCGGGACAGGGGTTCGGTACCCATCCGCATAAAGACATGGAGATCCTGACCTACGTGCTGGAAGGCGCAGTAGAACACCAGGACAGCATGGGCAACAAAGAGCAGGTGCCAGCCGGTGAATTCCAGATCATGAGCGCGGGAACAGGGGTACGTCACTCTGAGTACAACCCGAGCAAAACGGATCGTCTGCGTCTTTACCAGATCTGGATCATCCCGGAAACAACCGGCATAACGCCGCGTTACGAACAGCGTCGTTTCGATGCCACGCAGGGGAAACAACTGGTGCTGTCGCCGGATGCCCGCGACGGTTCGCTGAAAGTGTATCAGGATATGGAACTGTACCGCTGGGCGCTGGTAAAAGACGAGCAGTCGGTGCATCAGATTGCCGCAGAACGCCGCGTCTGGATCCAGGTGGTGAAAGGCGAGGTGACGATAAACGGCACCAAAGCGACCACCAGCGACGGTCTGGCGATTTGGGATGAACAAGCGATCTCAATTCATGCCGACAGCGATAGTGAAGTGCTGCTGTTTGACTTACCGCCAGTATAAATCGACATCACCCTGCCCAACGAGGGCTTACAGGCCGGATGCGACGTGAAAACGTCGCTATCCGGCTTTTTTCGTGTGTCATTAATTCTTCATGTCCGTGGTAAACTGGGAAAATCTATCCCTTTTATATCTTTCAGGACGATGAAAAAGAAAAGACCCGTACTTCAGGATGTCGCCGACCGCGTAGGCGTGACCAAAATGACGGTCAGCCGCTTTTTGCGTAACCCGGAGCAGGTCTCCGTCGCGCTACGCGGCAAGATCGCCGCTGCACTTGATGAACTGGGTTACATTCCCAATCGCGCCCCTGATATTCTTTCAAACGCCACCAGCCGGGCGATCGGCGTGTTGCTGCCTTCATTAACCAACCAGGTCTTCGCAGAAGTGCTGCGCGGGATTGAGGCGGTGACGGATGCCCACGGCTACCAGACTATGCTCGCGCACTACGGCTATAAGCCGGAAATGGAACAGGAGCGCCTGGAGTCGATGCTTTCCTGGAATATCGACGGTCTGATTCTGACCGAACGTACCCATACTCCGCGCACCCTGAAAATGATAGAAGTGGCAGGCATCCCGGTGGTTGAACTGATGGACAGCCAGTCGCCGTGTCTGGACATCGCCGTCGGCTTTGACAACTTTGAAGCTGCCCGTCAGATGACTGCCGCGATTATTGCCCGCGGGCATCGTCATATCGCCTATCTTGGCGCGCGTCTCGACGAACGTACTATCATCAAACAGAAGGGGTATGAGCAGGCGATGCGGGATGCTGGCCTGGTGCCTTACAGTGTGATGGTTGAGCAGTCTTCATCTTACTCGTCGGGGATCGAACTGATCCGCCAGGCGCGCCGCGAATATCCGCAGCTTGACGGGATCTTCTGTACCAACGATGACCTGGCGGTCGGGGCGGCGTTTGAATGCCAGCGCCTGGGGCTTTCAATTCCGCGTGATATGGCGATTGCCGGGTTCCACGGTCATGATATCGGACAGGTGATGGAACCGCGTCTGGCCAGCGTCCTGACGCCGCGTGAACGGATGGGCAGCATTGGCGCAGAGCGCCTGCTGGCTCGCATCCGTGGTGAAAGCGTGACGCCGAAAATGTTAGATTTAGGTTTCACCTTGTCACCGGGCGGATCTATTTAAGCCAACAAATTTGAAGTAGCTCACACTTATTCACTTCTGGCACGTTTGGACATTGCGTCCAGGTTTGTCCGGTCGGACAATGTTACCGATAACAGTTACCCGTAACAATTCCTGAACTTTGTACTGTGAGGGCACCACTTTGAGCACGACTAACCATGATCACCACGTTTACGTTCTGATGGGCGTATCGGGCAGCGGCAAATCCGCTGTCGCAAGCGAAGTGGCGCATCAACTTCATGCCGCGTTCCTTGACGGCGATTTTCTCCATCCGCGTAGCAACATTGAGAAAATGGCCTCTGGCGAACCCTTAAATGACGACGACCGTAAACCGTGGCTGCAGGCGCTGAACGACGCCGCGTTTGCCATGCAGCGTACCAACAAAGTGTCGCTGATCGTCTGTTCCGCGCTGAAAAAACACTACCGCGACATCCTGCGCGACGGTAATCCAAACCTTTCTTTTATCTACCTGAAAGGCGATTTCGACGTCATTGAAAGCCGTCTGAAGGCGCGTAAAGGCCATTTCTTCAAAACGCAGATGCTGGTGACACAATTCGACACGCTGCAGGAACCGGACGCTGACGAGAAAGACGTGCTGGTGGTGGATATCGATCAGCCGCTGGACGGTGTTGTTGCAAGCACCATCGAGGTCATTACTAAAAGGCAGTAAGTTTTGAGTACATTAACGCTTGTTTTAACAGCAGTAGGCTCCGTTTTACTGCTGTTGTTTTTAGTGATGAAGGCGCGAATGCATGCCTTCGTTGCTTTGATGGTGGTGTCTATTGGCGCAGGGCTCTTTTCCGGTATGCCGCTCGATAAAATTGCAGCGACGATGGAAAAGGGAATGGGCGGTACGCTTGGCTTCCTGGCCATTGTGGTCGCGCTGGGCGCTATGTTCGGTAAGATCCTGCATGAAACGGGCGCGGTCGATCAGATCGCCGTCAAGATGCTGAAATCCTTTGGTCACAGCCGCGCGCACTATGCGATTGGCCTGGCCGGTTTGATCTGCGCGCTGCCGTTGTTCTTTGAAGTGGCGATCGTGTTGCTGATTAGCGTCGCGTTTTCGATGGCGCGTCATACCGGCACCAATCTGGTGAAGCTGGTGATCCCGCTGTTTGCCGGGGTTGCGGCGGCTGCGGCCTTCCTGCTGCCCGGGCCTGCGCCGATGCTGCTGGCTTCACAAATGCACGCCGACTTTGGCTGGATGATCCTGATTGGCCTGTGCGCTGCGATTCCGGGAATGATTATCGCCGGGCCGCTGTGGGGCAACTTCATCAGCCGTTTTGTGGAGCTGCGCATACCCGACGATATTACCGAGCCACACCTCGGCGAAGGCAAGATGCCATCCTTTGGCTTCAGCCTGTCGTTGATCCTGCTGCCGCTGGTGCTGGTGGGGCTGAAAACCATCGCCGCGCGCTTTGTACCGGAAGGGTCAACGGCTTACGAATGGTTTGAATTTATCGGCCATCCGTTCACCGCGATTCTGGTTGCTTGTCTGGTGGCGATCTATGGCCTGGCGATGCGTCAGGGAATGCCAAAAGATAAAGTAATGGAAATCTGCGGTCACGCGCTGCAGCCGGCGGGGATTATTCTGCTGGTGATTGGCGCAGGCGGCGTGTTTAAGCAGGTGCTGGTGGATTCCGGCGTGGGCCCGGCGCTGGGGGAAGCGTTGACCGGCATGGGCTTGCCGATTGCCATTACCTGCTTCGTACTCGCCGCGGCAGTGCGCATCATTCAGGGTTCCGCGACGGTGGCCTGTCTGACGGCGGTGGGGCTGGTGATGCCGGTGATTGAACAACTGAACTTCTCCGGTGCGCAGATGGCGGCATTGTCTATCTGTATCGCGGGCGGTTCGATTGTTGTCAGCCACGTTAACGACGCCGGTTTCTGGCTGTTCGGTAAATTCACCGGCGCGACCGAAGCGCAAACGCTGAAGACCTGGACGATGATGGAAACCATCCTCGGTACTGTCGGCGCGATCGTCGGGATGATTGCCTTTCAGCTATTGAGCTGATTACTGTGCCCGGTGGCGCTTGCGCTTCCCGGGCCTGAGTACTGCACAGGTTGAAACCGTAGCACCCCCGCCGTTTTATCACCCCTTCATCCACATCCGGATGCCGTCGAGGAACATCTGGGTCGCCATCATCACCAGAATCAACCCCATCAGGCGCTCCAGCGCGTTTACGCCTTTTTCGCCAAGCAGGCGCAGGAACAGCGATGACTGCATCAGAATGGCAAACGTGCCGCCCCAGGCCAGCAGCAGAGCAATGACCAGATGTCCCATCTGGTTTGGATATTGATGTGACAGCAGCATTAACGTCGCCAGAATGGTCGGACCGGCCACCAGCGGGATGGCCAGCGGCACGATAAAGGGCTCTTCACCCGCCGGTAACCCCGCGCTGTTGCCCGACGCGCTGGGGAAAATCATTTTAATGGCGATCAGGAACAGGATAATCCCCCCGGAGATGGACACTGTTTCGGCGCGTAAATTGAGAAAAGCGAGAATTTTCTCGCCCGCGAAAAGAAAAATCAGCATCAGCAGCAGCGCGATAAACAGCTCGCGAACCATAATCGCGCGACGCCGTTTTGGCTCGGTATGTTTCAGTACGGACATGAAGATAGGCAGATTACCGAGCGGATCCATAATCAGGATCAATAAAACTGCTGCTGAAATGATTTCATTCATAACTCAAATTCCCTGATAATTGCCGCGGACTTTCTGCTTGCTAACGCAGCGGGATAAGTCGCATTACTGATGGCATCGCTATCATTGATTAATTTCACTTGCGACTTTGGCTGCTTTTTGTATGGTGAAGGATAAGCCAGTAGGACACTGGTTAGCATACACAGCACACATCTCTGCAGGAAAAAACGCTATGAAAAATGTTGGTTTTATCGGCTGGCGCGGTATGGTCGGCTCTGTTCTCATGCAACGCATGGTTGAAGAGCGCGACTTCGACGCCATTCGCCCTGTTTTCTTTTCGACTTCTCAGCTGGGTCTGGCTGCGCCGACGTTTGGCGGCACCACCGGCACACTTCAGGACGCATTCGATCTCGAGGCGCTGAAGGCGCTCGACATTATTGTGACCTGCCAGGGCGGCGATTATACCAACGAAATTTATCCAAAGCTGCGTGAAAGCGGGTGGCAGGGCTACTGGATTGACGCCGCCTCCTCGCTGCGTATGAAAGATGACGCCATCATCATTCTCGACCCAGTTAACCAGGATGTCATCAACGATGGCCTGAATAAAGGCATCAAAACGTTTGTCGGCGGTAACTGTACCGTCAGCCTGATGCTGATGTCGCTGGGCGGCCTGTTTGCTAACGACCTGGTGGACTGGGTATCTGTTGCCACTTACCAGGCGGCTTCCGGCGGCGGCGCGCGGCATATGCGTGAGTTGCTCAACCAGATGGGCCAACTGCATAACCACGTGGCGGATGAACTGGCGACCCCTTCTTCAGCGATTCTCGATATCGAACGTAAAGTCACCCATCTTACCCGCAGCGGCGATCTGCCGGTGGATAACTTTGGCGTACCGCTGGCAGGCAGCCTGATCCCGTGGATCGACAAACAGCTCGATAACGGCCAGAGCCGCGAAGAGTGGAAGGGCCAGGCGGAAACCAACAAAATTCTCAATACCGCTTCCGTGATCCCGGTGGATGGCCTTTGTGTGCGCGTGGGCGCGCTGCGCTGCCATAGCCAGGCTTTCACCATTAAATTGAAAAAAGATGTGTCTATTCCGACCGTGGAAGCACTGCTGGCGGCGCACAATCCGTGGGCCAAAGTCGTGCCAAACGATCGGGATATTACCCTGCGCGAACTGACCCCGGCGGCCGTTACCGGTACGCTGACCACGCCAGTGGGCCGTCTGCGTAAGCTGAATATGGGACCGGAGTTCCTGTCAGCCTTTACCGTGGGCGACCAGCTGCTGTGGGGCGCGGCGGAACCGCTGCGCCGGATGCTGCGCCAACTGGCGTAACCGTGAATTGCCCGATCGCGCTTTGCGTATCGGGCCTGCGGGTAATCCGCAAAAATTTGTCAAAGTGTTATCCAGGGTGCTGAGTCACCCTTTTTTATGCGTTATACAGGAGTAATCGCAGATGTTTCATTTTTTCACAGGAGTTAATTAAAGCGTTGGCTATTCTTTAAAGGTGCCCTGATACCTCCGCGGTATTACGGTTTTGCCTGAAGCCAGGACGGCGCAGAGAGGATGCACAATTGTGCTGCGCTGTTAAAGTTAAAAAAGCGTCTCCGCCCGATGCCACAAGCAGCGGGAAAGGGAGGCTGTAAAACAGGATGACAACCATGTCCGTTCGTATCGATAGAGACGTGATTAACGCGCTAATTGCAGGCCATTTTGCGGATCCTTTTTCCGTACTCGGAATGCACCAGACCCCCGCCGGACTTGAAGTCCGCGCTCTGTTACCTGACGCCACCGAAGTGTGGGTCATTGAACCGAAAACCGGACGTAAAGTCGGCAAACTCGAATGCCTTGACTCGCGCGGTTTCTTCAGCGGCGTATTACCGCGTCGTAAAAATCCTTTTCGCTATCAGCTTGCGGTTGTCTGGCACGGCCAGCAGAACTTGATTGACGATCCCTACCGTTTTGGTCCATTGATTCAGGAGATGGATGCCTGGCTGCTGTCGGAAGGCACCCATCTTCGTCCGTATGAAACCCTCGGCGCCCATGCGGATACGATGGATGGCGTGACTGGAACCCGCTTCTCGGTGTGGGCGCCGAACGCCCGACGCGTCTCGGTTGTGGGGCAATTTAACTACTGGGATGGACGTCGTCATCCGATGCGCCTGCGCAAAGAGAGCGGCATTTGGGAGCTGTTTATTCCGGGCGCGCAGAACGGTCAGCTGTATAAATACGAAATGATCGACGCCAACGGCAATCTGCGCGTGAAAGCCGATCCTTACGCGTTTGAAGCGCAGATGCGCCCGGATACCGCCTCGCTGATTTGCGGGCTGCCGGAAAAGGTTGAGCAAACCGAAGAGCGCAAAAAAGCCAATCAATTCGATGCGCCTATCTCCATTTATGAAGTGCACCTTGGGTCGTGGCGTCGTCATACCGACAACAATTTCTGGCTGAGCTACCGTGAGCTGGCGGACCAGCTTGTCCCGTACGTGAAGTGGATGGGCTTTACCCATATTGAGCTGTTGCCCGTTAACGAGCATCCGTTCGACGGCAGTTGGGGCTATCAGCCCACCGGTTTGTATGCGCCGACCCGTCGCTTCGGTACCCGCGATGATTTCCGCTATTTCATCAACGCCGCGCATAACGCCGGGCTGAACGTTATTCTCGACTGGGTGCCGGGTCATTTCCCCTCCGACGACTTTGGCCTGGCGGAATTTGACGGCACGAAGCTGTACGAACACAGCGACCCGCGGGAAGGCTATCACCAGGACTGGAACACGCTGATCTACAACTACGGACGCCGTGAAGTCAGCAACTATCTGGTCGGCAACGCCCTGTACTGGATTGAACGCTTCGGCATTGACGCCCTGCGCGTGGATGCGGTGGCGTCGATGATCTACCGCGACTACAGCCGGAAAGAGGGAGAGTGGATCCCGAACGAGTTCGGCGGACGGGAGAACCTGGAAGCGATCGAATTTTTACGCAATACCAACCGGATCCTTGGCGAACAAGTGCCGGGCGCGGTGAGCATGGCGGAAGAATCCACCGACTTCGCCGGGGTGTCCCGTCCGCAGGACATGGGCGGGTTGGGATTCTGGTACAAATGGAATCTTGGCTGGATGCACGACACCCTCGACTACATGAAACTGGATCCGGTCTATCGTCAGTATCACCACGATAAACTGACGTTTGGCATGCTCTACAACTACACTGAAAACTTTGTGTTGCCGCTGTCGCATGACGAAGTGGTTCACGGCAAGAAATCGATTCTCGACCGTATGCCGGGCGATGCATGGCAGAAGTTCGCCAACCTGCGCGCCTACTACGGCTGGATGTGGGCCTTCCCTGGCAAAAAACTGCTGTTTATGGGCAACGAATTCGCCCAGGGCCGCGAATGGAACCACGACGCCAGTCTCGACTGGCATCTGCTGGAAGGGGGCGACAACTGGCATCATGGCGTCCAGCGGCTGGTACGCGACCTCAACCACACTTACCGACACCATAAAGCGCTGCACGAACTCGATTTTGACAGCTATGGTTTTGAATGGCTGGTGGTGGATGACAACGCGCGCTCGGTGCTGATTTTTGTGCGCCGCGATAAGGTCGGCAACGAAATTATTGTTGCCAGTAACTTCACCCCGGTGCCGCGCCACGATTATCGCTTTGGCGTAAATCAGCCGGGCAAATGGCGTGAAATCCTCAACACCGACTCGATGCATTACCACGGCAGCAACGCGGGTAACGGCGGTGTCGTGCAAACCGACAACATCGGCAGCCACGGACGTCCGCAGTCGTTGAGCCTCACCCTGCCGCCGCTGGCGACCATCTGGCTGGTTCGGGAGGGGGAATGAGCCAACTGGAGACGGGCAATGCGACGCCTCACGGCGCGACGTATGACGGGCACGGCGTGAACTTCACGCTGTTCTCCGCCCATGCCGAGCGCGTCGAGCTGTGCGTGTTTGACCCGCAGGGTAACGAGCAGCGCTACGATCTGCCTGCGCGTACTGGCGATATCTGGCACGGCTATTTGCCCGACGCGCGCCCCGGTCTGCGCTATGGTTATCGCGTGCATGGCCCATGGGCGCCTGCTCAGGGGCACCGCTTTAATCCGGCAAAGTTGCTGATTGACCCCTGCGCGCGGCGCGTTGAGGGAGATTTTAAAGACAACCCGCTGTTCCATGCGGGTTATGACGCACCGGATCATCGCGATAACGTCGCCATCGCAGCGAAGTGTGTGGTAACCGCCGATAACTATGACTGGGAAGGCGATACGCCACCCCGCACGCCGTGGGGCAAGAGCGTGATCTACGAAGCCCATGTCAAAGGCTTAACGTATCTGCATCCACAGATCCCGGCGGCGATCCGCGGCACTTATCGGGCGCTCGGCCATCCGGTGATGATCGCGCATTTTAAGCGTCTCGGGATCACCGCGCTGGAACTGCTGCCGGTGGCGCATTTCGCCAGCGAACCGCGCCTGCAACGGTTGGGGCTTTCGAATTACTGGGGGTACAACCCGGTAGCGCTGTTTGCGCTGCATCCGGCCTATGCCTGTTCGCCCGAAACGGCGCTCGACGAGTTTCGCGATGCGGTCAAAGCGCTGCACAACGCCGGTATTGAAGTCATTCTCGACATCGTGCTGAACCACAGCGCCGAGCTGGATCTGGACGGACCTCTCTTCTCCCTGCGCGGAATCGACAACCGTAGCTATTATTGGATAAGGGACGATGGTGATTACCACAACTGGACCGGCTGCGGCAACACGTTGAATCTCAGTCAGCCCAACGTGGTGGCATATGCTTGCGAATGCCTGCGCTATTGGGTAGAGACCTGCCATGTAGACGGTTTCCGTTTTGATCTGGCGTCGGTCATGGGCCGCACGCCGGCGTTTCGTCAGGATGCGCCATTGTTTACGGCCATCAAAAATTGTCTGGTGCTTTCCCGCGTGAAGCTGATAGCAGAACCGTGGGACATTGGCGAAGGCGGGTATCAGGTGGGCAACTTCCCGCCGCCGTTTGCGGAGTGGAACGACCATTTTCGCGACGCCGCGCGCCGCTTTTGGCTACGGCAAAACCTGACGCTCGGCGAATTCGCCGGACGCGTTGCCGCCTCCAGCGACGTGTTTAAACGTGACGGACGTCTGCCCAGCGCGTCGGTCAATCTGGTGACGGCCCATGACGGTTTCACGCTCAGGGACTGCGTTTGTTTCAACCAGAAACACAATGAGGCGAACGGAGAGGAAAATCGGGACGGAACCGACAACAACCAGAGTAATAATCATGGTAAAGAAGGGTTAGGCGGGACGCTGGATGTGGTTGAGCGTCGGCGCGACAGCATTCACGCGCTGTTGACGACGCTGCTGCTGTCACAGGGAACGCCGATGCTGCTGGCGGGCGATGAACAGGGTCACAGCCAGCACGGCAACAATAACGCCTATTGCCAGGACAATGCGCTGACCTGGCTGGACTGGTCGCAGGCAAGCGACGGTTTGATCGACTTTACCGCCGCGTTGATACATCTGCGCCAGCAAATCCCCGCGCTGGTGGACGACCGCTGGTGGGAAGAGGGCGATGGCAATGTGCGCTGGCTTAACCGCTTCGCGCAGCCTTTAAGCGCAAA
The DNA here is from genome assembly GCF_030332325.1 of Citrobacter sp. Cs237. Lineage (NCBI taxonomy): Bacteria > Pseudomonadati > Pseudomonadota > Gammaproteobacteria > Enterobacterales > Enterobacteriaceae > Citrobacter > Citrobacter sp. Cs237. The sequence continues at coordinate 30,180 of NZ_JAOWIB010000089.1, forward strand.
CGAGTGGCAGAACGGCGCCAGACAGATGCAAATCCTGCTGTCGGGCCGTTTTCTCATCACGATCAATGCCACCACTGAAGTGGCTGAAATTGTATTACCTGACGGGGAGTGGCGCGCTGTTCCCCCATTTGCCGGTGAGGATAATCCGGTGATTACGGCTGTCTGGCCGGGACCTGCGCACGGATTGTGTGTGTTCCAGAGAGGATAAAAAGGAGTTAGTCATGGTGAGTTTAGAGAAGAACGACCGTTTAATGTTGGCGCGCCAGTTGCCGTTGAAATCCGTTGCCCTGATTCTGGCGGGCGGGCGGGGTACCCGTCTGAAAGATTTAACGAACAAGCGCGCAAAGCCGGCCGTTCATTTTGGCGGTAAGTTCCGCATTATCGATTTTGCTTTATCCAACTGTATTAACTCCGGGATCCGCCGTATCGGCGTGATCACGCAATATCAGTCTCACACTCTGGTTCAGCATATTCAGCGCGGTTGGTCGTTCTTTAGCGAAGAGATGAACGAGTTTGTCGACCTGTTGCCCGCGCAGCAAAGAATGCAGGGTGAAAACTGGTATCGCGGCACTGCCGATGCCGTGACGCAGAACCTTGATATTATTCGTCGCTACAAAGCGGAATACGTGGTGATCCTTGCCGGAGACCACATCTACAAGCAGGACTACTCGCGTATGCTCATCGACCATGTCGAGAAGGGCGCGCGCTGTACCGTGGCCTGTATGCCGGTACCTATTGAAGAAGCCAGCGCCTTTGGCGTGATGGCGGTGGACGAAAACGACAAGATTATCGATTTCGTTGAAAAACCGGCGAATCCGCCCGCCATGCCAGGGGATGCCACGAAGTCCCTTGCGAGCATGGGGATCTATATTTTCGACGCTGATTACCTTTACGAGCTGCTGGAACAGGACGACGCTAACGACGCCTCCAGCCATGACTTCGGTAAGGACATTATCCCGTCCATCACGAAAGCTGGCATGGCCTATGCCCATCCTTTCCCGTTGTCCTGTGTGCAGTCGGACCCGGAATCGGAACCTTACTGGCGCGATGTCGGAACGCTTGAAGCGTACTGGAAAGCCAATCTTGACTTAGCCTCGGTGACGCCAGAACTGGATATGTACGATCAGAACTGGCCGATTCGCACTCATATGGAATCCCTGCCGCCGGCGAAGTTCGTTCAGGACCGCTCCGGCAGCCACGGCATGACCCTGAACTCGCTGGTGTCCGGCGGCTGTATTATCTCGGGTTCGGTGGTGGTGCAGTCTGTCCTGTTCCCGCGGGTACGGGTGAACTCATTCTGTAATATTGATTCGGCGGTGTTACTGCCGGAAGTCTGGGTAGGACGCTCGTGTCGCCTGCGTCGGTGCATTATCGATCGCGCGTGCGTTATCCCGGAAGGGATGGTTATTGGCGAAAACGCGGAAGAAGATGCCCGTCGCTTCTACCGATCCGAAGAAGGCATTGTTTTAGTTACGCGCGAAATGCTGCGCAAACTGCACGTCAAACAGGAGCGATAATGCAGGTTTTACATGTATGTTCGGAGATGTTCCCCCTGCTCAAAACAGGTGGTCTGGCAGATGTGTTAGGTGCGTTACCTGCGGCGCAAATTGCGGACGGCGTGGATGCCCGCGTACTGTTACCCGCGTTCCCGGATATTCGGCGCGGCATTACGGATGCGCAGGTGGTATCGCGTCGTGATACCTTCGCAGGCAAGATCAGCCTGCTGTTCGGCCATTACAACGGGGTGGGGATTTACCTGATCGATGCGCCGCATCTTTACGATCGTCCGGGGAGCCCGTATCACGATACGAACCTGTACGCCTATACCGATAACGTGCTGCGTTTCGCGCTGCTCGGGTGGGTGGGCTGTGAGATGGCCTGCGGACTTGACCCGTTCTGGCGCCCGGATGTGGTGCATGCGCACGACTGGCACGCGGGCCTGACGCCCGCCTATCTGGCGGCGCGCGGGCGCCCGGCGAAGTCGGTCTTTACCGTACACAATCTGGCGTATCAGGGCATGTTTTATGCACAGCATATGAATGACATCGAACTGCCATGGTCGTTCTTTAATATGCATGGTCTGGAGTTTAACGGACAGATCTCCTTCCTGAAGGCCGGTCTGTACTACGCCGACCATATTACGGCGGTCAGCCCAACCTATGCGCGGGAAATCACTGAACCGCAGTTCGCCTACGGTATGGAGGGGCTGTTGCAGCAGCGCCACCGTGAAGGCCGACTGTCCGGGGTGCTGAACGGGGTGGATGAAAAAATCTGGAACCCGGAGACGGATCTGCTGCTGGCCTCGCGCTACACCCGGGATTCACTGGAAGAAAAGGCCGAGAACAAACGTCAGTTACAGATTGCGATGGGGCTGAAGGTCAACGACAAAGTACCGCTGTTTGCCGTCGTGAGCCGCCTGACCAGTCAGAAAGGGCTGGACCTGGTGCTGGAAGCGCTGCCGGGTTTACTGGAACAGGGCGGTCAACTGGCGCTGCTTGGCGCGGGCGACCCCGTATTGCAGGAAGGGTTTCTTGCCGCGGCGGCGGAACATCCCGGTCAGGTGGGCGTGCAGATCGGCTACCATGAGGCTTTTTCGCACCGCATCATGGGCGGCGCGGACGTTATCCTTGTACCGAGCCGTTTTGAGCCGTGCGGCTTAACGCAGCTTTATGGTTTGAAATACGGCACGCTGCCGCTGGTGCGGCGTACCGGTGGTCTGGCGGACACGGTGTCCGACAGTTCGCTGGAAAATCTGGCGGACGGCATCGCCAGCGGCTTTGTGTTTGAGGACAGCAACGCCTGGTCTCTGCTACGGGCGATCCGGCGTGCGTTTGTGTTGTGGTCACGACCTTCGCTCTGGCGGTTTGTGCAACGGCAAGCGATGGCGATGGATTTTAGCTGGCAAGTCGCGGCGAAGTCATACCGCGAGCTTTACTATCGCTTGAAATAGTTATTCAGGAATCACCATTATGAATGCTCCATTTACCTATGCATCGCCGACCCTGAGCGTAGAAGCGCTTAAGCACTCTATCGCTTATAAGCTGATGTTCACGATTGGTAAAGATCCGGTCATTGCCAATAAGCATGAATGGTTGAACGCCACGCTGTTTGCGGTGCGCGATCGTCTTGTGGAGCGCTGGCTGCGTTCTAACCGGGCCCAGCTGTCGCAGGAAACTCGCCAGGTTTACTATCTGTCGATGGAGTTTCTGATTGGCCGCACACTGTCCAACGCGCTGTTATCGCTGGGCATTTATGACGATGTGAAAGGCGCGCTGGAGGCGATGGGGCTCGATCTCGAAGAACTGATCGACGAAGAAAACGATCCGGGGCTGGGTAACGGCGGTCTTGGGCGTCTGGCGGCCTGTTTCCTTGATTCGCTGGCGACGTTAGGGCTGCCGGGACGCGGCTACGGTATTCGTTATGACTACGGCATGTTCAAGCAGAACATCGTCGACGGACGGCAGAAAGAGTCCCCCGACTACTGGCTGGAATACGGCAACCCGTGGGAATTTAAACGTCACAACACACGCTATAAGGTGCGTTTCGGCGGGCGTATCCAGCAGGAAGGCAAGAAAACGCGCTGGATTGAAACCGAGGAGATCCTGGCGGTCGCTTACGACCAGATCATCCCCGGCTATGACACCGACGCCACCAACACCCTGCGTCTGTGGAACGCCCAGGCCAGTAGCGAAATTAACCTGGGTAAATTCAACCAGGGCGACTACTTCGCGGCGGTGGAAGATAAAAATCACTCTGAAAACGTCTCGCGCGTGCTGTATCCGGATGACTCTACCTATTCCGGGCGTGAACTGCGTTTGCGGCAGGAATATTTCCTTGTTTCCGCCACGGTGCAGGATATTCTCAGCCGTCATTACCAACTGCATAAAACCTACAAAAACCTGGCGGATAAAATCGCCATCCACCTCAACGACACCCATCCGGTGCTGTCGATCCCGGAGCTGATGCGCCTGTTGATCGACGAGCATAAGTTTAGCTGGGATGACGCGTTTGAAGTCTGCTGTCAGGTCTTCTCTTACACCAACCACACGCTGATGAGTGAAGCGCTGGAAACCTGGCCGGTGGATATGCTTGGTAAAATCCTGCCGCGCCATTTGCAGATTATCTTTGAAATAAACGACTACTTCCTGAAAACCCTGCAGGAGCAGTATCCGAACGATACCGGTCTGCTGGGACGCGCCTCGATTATTGATGAGTCCAACGGTCGCCGCGTGCGTATGGCGTGGCTGGCTGTGGTCGTCAGCCATAAGGTGAACGGCGTGTCTGAACTGCACTCCAACCTGATGGTGCAGTCGCTGTTCGCCGATTTCGCCACTATCTTTCCGACCCGCTTCTGTAATGTGACCAACGGCGTGACGCCGCGTCGCTGGCTGGCGCTGGCGAATCCGTCACTTTCTGAGGTGCTGGATGAAAACATTGGCCGCACCTGGCGTACCGATCTCAGCCAGCTCAGCGAACTGGAGCAGCACTGCGATTTTCCGCTGGTGAATCACGCGGTGCGTCATGCGAAGCTGGAAAATAAAAAGCGGCTGGCGGTGTATATCGCTCAGCAACTGAACGTGGTGGTGAACCCGAAATCGCTGTTTGATGTGCAGATCAAACGTATTCACGAGTACAAGCGGCAACTGATGAACGTGCTGCATGTGATCACCCGTTACAACCGGATCAAGGCCGATCCGGATGCGCAGTGGGTGCCGCGGGTGAATATTTTTGCCGGTAAAGCCGCGTCGGCGTACTACATGGCGAAGCATATTATTCATCTGATTAACGACGTGGCGAAGGTGATCAACAACGACCCGCAGATTGGCGACAAGCTGAAGGTGGTGTTTATCCCGAACTATAGCGTCAGCCTCGCGCAGTTGATTATTCCGGCGGCGGATCTCTCTGAGCAGATTTCTCTGGCAGGGACGGAGGCGTCAGGCACCAGTAACATGAAGTTCGCCCTCAACGGCGCACTGACCATCGGTACGCTGGACGGCGCGAACGTCGAGATGCAGGAGCACGTCGGTGAAGAGAATATCTTTATTTTTGGTAATACCGCGGAAGAGGTGGAGGAACTGCGCAGGCAGGGCTACAAACCGCGCGAGTACTACGAGAAAGATGAAGAACTGCACCAGGTGCTGACGCAGATTGGCAGCGGGATGTTCAGTCCGGATGAGCCAGGACGCTATCGTGATCTGGTGGATTCGCTGATTAACTTTGGCGACCACTATCAGGTACTGGCTGACTATCGCAGCTACGTGGATTGTCAGGACAAGGTCGATGAGCTGTATGGTCGACCAGAAGAGTGGACCGCAAAAGCGATGCTCAATATCGCGAATATGGGGTATTTCTCTTCTGACCGAACCATCAAAGAGTATGCCGATACCATCTGGCATATCGATCCGGTTCGGCTGTAACAGGCATAGCGCCGGGGGCTTCGCTTACCCGGCCTACAACGCGCGTTGTAGGCCGGGTAGGGCGTAACTGTCATCCGCCAATGCTGGTTTTACGATGCCAGCGACAGCGCCTGTTTTTCCGTATACGCCGCCAGCCACTGGGTTATGCGTGACTGTTGCTCAGCGTTGAGCCACATTCCCTCTTTGGTGCGGCGCCAAAGTGCATCGTCCGCGCGGCGCACCCATTCATGATCCACCAGATACTTCAGCTCCGCCTCGTAGAATTCATGACCGAAATCTTCGCCGAGATCCGCCAGCGACGTCGCTTCGCCGAGGATCAGTCTGGTGTTGCTGCCGTAGGTGCGGGAATAATGGCGCGCCAGTGATTCGCTCAGGAACGGATAGCGGCGGCGCAATTTAGCGGCATAATCTTCACGGTCGCCGCCAATCTCACCGCCCGGCAGCACGCAGTCTTTGGTCCACGCCGGACCGATACCCTGATAGTACGACGACAGTTTTTCCATTGCGTGTTCGGCGAGTTTACGGTAGGTGGTCAGCTTACCGCCGAATACCGACAGCAGCGGCGCTTTACCATTTTCATCATGAATATCCAGCGTGTAGTCGCGGGTGATGGCCTGCGGAGAATCGGATTCATCGTCGCACAGCGGACGTACGCCGGAATAGGTCCAGACGATATCGTCGCGGCCCAGCTGTTTTTTAAAGTGGGCGTTATACACCTTCAGCAGGTAATTGATTTCGCTTTCATCGATTTTCACCGCTTTCGGATCGCCTTTGTACTCAACGTCGGTGGTGCCGATGATCGAGAACTCATCCATCCACGGGATCACAAACACGATGCGTTTGTCTTCGTTTTGTAGAATGTACGCCTGTTTCTGGGTATGAACGCGCGGCACCACGATGTGGCTGCCTTTGATCAAGCGAATACCGTACGGTGAAGGCAGATGCATGCCCTCGTCGAAAAACTCTTTTACCCACGGACCGGTAGCGTTGACCAGACCACGCGCCTGCCAGGTGTATTTTTTGCCGGAATCAATGTCTTCTGCTTCGACAATCCACAGACCGTTTTCGCGGCGCGCTGAGGTAGCCCGGGTGCGGGTTAACACCTCACCGCCTTTTTGCACCACCATCTGCGCATTCGCCAGCACCAGTCGGGCATCGTCCACCCAGCAGTCAGAATATTCGAAACCGCGCACGATTTCTGGTTTAAGAACGGATTCTGCGCCAAAACGCAAACCGGTCGAACCCGGCAGGCTGGTGCGTTTGCCGAGGTGATCGTACATAAACAGACCGATGCGGATCATCCATGCCGGACGTAAATGGGGGCGATGCGGCAGACGAAAACGCATCGGAAAGGCAATATGCGGCGCCATTTTCAGCAGCACTTCTCGCTCGGCCAGCGCTTCGCTAACCAGGCGGAATTCGTAGTGTTCCAGGTAGCGCAGGCCACCATGAATGAGTTTTGAACTGGCGGAAGAGGTGGCGCACGCGAGATCCTGCGCTTCCAGCATCAGCACGGATAAACCGCGTCCAGCGGCATCTGCCGCGATACCGGCACCGTTAATGCCTCCCCCTATCACAATCAGATCTTTGGTTTCCATGCTGCCCTCTTGCACTTTCGTTATAGCTCATAAATGTTCGTTATCGAACATAATAGCAAAGAAACGCGCTATTGGTAACATCGAATAAACAATTTACAGTGATACATATAACATTATGGCGTTTCACTGCCGCCGGGACGTACACTACACGGTAACATGCCTGAAAAACGTCACCTGCAATAACCTGTACGATAAAGAAGAGAATGTATGGATCAGTTTGAATGTATCAACGTAGAAGAAGCGCACCAGAAGCTGCATCAGGACGCGGCGGTGCTGGTGGATATCCGCGATCCGCAAAGTTTCGCAATGGGACATACTCCGCAGGCGTTTCATCTGACGAACGACACGCTGGGCGCGTTTATGCGCGAGCATGATTTTGACACGGCGGTCATGGTGATGTGCTATCACGGCAACAGCAGCAAAGGCGCGGCGCAATATTTGTTACAGCAAGGGTATGATGCGGTCTACAGCGTAGACGGCGGCTTTGACGCCTGGCACCGCAACTTTCCCGCCGAAGTGGCGTATGGCGGTTAAGCCAACAAAATGCAGCCTGAAGGAAGAAGGGCCTATATACTGTCCTCTTTTGTGTGGAATAAGCGACAGCAACAATGTTGATGATTACTTCTTTTGCTAACCCCCGCGTGGCCCAGGCTTTTGTCGACTATATGGCGACGCAGGGCGTTATCCTGACCATTCAACAACATCAGCAAAGCGATGTCTGGCTGGCGGATGACTCCCAGGCTGAACGGGTACAGGCAGAGCTGGCGCGTTTTCTGGAGAATCCTGCCGATCCGCGCTATCTTGCGGCCAGCTGGCAGTCGGGGCATACCGGCAGCGGCCTGCACTACCGTCGCTTCCCGTTTCTCGCCACCCTGCGCGAGCGCGCCGGACCGGTCACCTGGTTTATCATGGCGCTCTGCGTTGTGGTATTTATCGTGCAAAATATCGTGGGCGATCAGACGGTAATGGTATGGCTGGCCTGGCCGTTCGATCCGTCACTGAAGTTTGATGTCTGGCGCTACTTCACGCATGCCTTTATGCATTTCTCACTGATGCATATCCTCTTTAACCTGCTGTGGTGGTGGTATCTTGGCGGCGCGGTAGAGAAGCGACTTGGCAGCGGGAAGCTGATAGTCATTACCGTGATCAGCGCGCTACTGAGCGGCTACGTACAGCAGAAATTCAGCGGTCCGTGGTTCGGTGGCCTGTCCGGTGTGGTCTACGCGCTGATGGGCTACGTCTGGCTGCGCGGCGAACGCGATCCGCAAAGCGGTATCTTTTTGCAACGCGGACTGATTATTTTCGCGTTAATCTGGATTGTTGCCGGTTGGCTGGATTTCTTCGGCATGTCGATGGCGAATGGCGCACACATTGCCGGGCTGGCGGTCGGACTGGCGATGGCGCTGGCTGACACGCTGAATGCGCGAAAACGAACATGATTCCAGGGAATAACAATGAAACAAACACAACGACATGACGCGATCATTGAGCTGGTAAAAAAACAGGGATACGTCAGTACCGAAGAGCTGGTGGAGCATTTCTCCGTTAGCCCGCAAACCATTCGCCGCGATCTCAACGATCTGGCCGATCAAAACATGATTCTGCGTCATCACGGCGGCGCCGCGCTGCCGTCCAGTTCGGTGAATACCCCGTGGCACGATCGAAAGGCCACTCAGACGGCGGAAAAAGAGCGCATTGCGCGCAAAGTGGCCACGCAAATCCCCAACGGTTCCACTCTGTTTATTGACATCGGCACCACGCCGGAAGCCGTGGCCCACGCGCTACTCGGTCACAGCAATTTGCGTATTGTGACTAACAACCTGAACGTGGCGAACACGCTGATGGCGAAAGACGATTTCCGCATTATCCTCGCGGGCGGCGAATTGCGCAGCCGCGACGGTGGAATTATTGGTGAAGCGACGCTCGACTTTATTTCGCAGTTCCGTCTTGATTTCGGCATTCTGGGGATCAGCGGCATCGACAGCGACGGTTCGCTGCTGGAGTTCGACTATCACGAAGTGCGCACTAAGCGTGCGATCATTGAAAATTCCCGCCATGTGATGCTGGTGGTGGATCATTCGAAGTTTGGCCGTAACGCGATGGTGAATATGGGCAGCATTAGTATGGTGGATGCCGTTTATACCGACACCCTGCCGCCCGCAGGCATTATGCAGGTGATTTCGGACAACCATATTCAACTGGAACTGTGTTAAACGTACTGCATGTCCCTGGCGTGTCGGGGACATGCAGACGACACGCTTACAGCCGTTCAACAATCACGGCGATCCCCTGACCACCGCCGATGCACAGCGTTGCCAGCCCGGTGGTTTTATTGCGCTGCTGCAACGCGTGAACCAGTGTTACCAGAATCCGTGCGCCGCTTGCGCCGATTGGATGCCCCAGCGCGATCGCGCCGCCATTGACGTTCACTTTCTCTTCCGGAAAGTCGAGTTCACGCGCAACCGCCAGATACTGTGCGGCAAAGGCTTCGTTGGCTTCGATTAAATCCAGATCGCTGACTGTCATTTTGGCTTTTTCCAGCGCCCGTTTTGTTGCCGGGATCGGCCCAAGTCCCATTATACTGGCATCCACCCCAGCCGACGCCCAGCTCTTCAGGCGCGCCAACGGCGTAATCCCATGCGCGCGCGCAGCGCGTTCGGACATCAGGACCAGCGTCGCCGCCGCATCATTGATGCCGGAGGCATTGCCTGCAGTTACTGTCCCTGAACTTTTAAAGGCCGGACGCAGTTTCGCCAGCGAACTGGCATCGGTCTCCGGACGTGGAAACTCATCGGTATCAAACAGACAGACCTCTTTTTTACGCTTCAGGGTCACCGGTACGATTTCCTGTCTGAAATAACCGGCGTTGATTGCGGCTTTCGCTTTTTGCTGCGATGCCAGCGCCACCTGGTCTTGTTCTTCACGGCTTAAATTATAGCGTTTGGCAATGTTTTCTGCCGTGACCCCCATGTGGTAATCATTGAAGGCGCACCAGAGACCGTCGTGGATCATCACGTCTGTCAGCTCACCGTTGCCCATGCGGTATCCCTGGCGCGCGCGGGCCAGCAGGTAGGGGGCGGCGCTCATGTTTTCCATCCCGCCGACAATACAGGTCTGATTATCACCACTCAGAATGGACTGCGCGCCCAGCACAACGGTTTTTAGCCCGGAACCGCAGACTTTATTGACCGTGAATGACGGAACGCTCTCCGCCAGGCCCGCGTGATGTGTCACCTGGTGAGCCGGGTTTTGCCCTAATCCGGCCTGCAACACGTTGCCGAGGATCACTTCGTCAATGTTGATATCTGACGGAAGGTCCAGCAGGTTTGCCCTGACACAGGTCGCGCCCAGCATTACCGCCGGGACGTCAGCCAGGCTGCCAGCAAATTTACCGATAGGGGTGCGTTTCGCACTCACAATCACAATCGAGTCGTTCATGCCAGAGTCCCCGCAGGCTGCAATGTTTTCAGGTGTGCACTAAGACGGAAGTTCGCTTCCGTGCGCGCACGAAGTTCATCAAGCGTGATGGTGTCGCTGATTTCATCAAGGATCATTTCGCCGTTCACAAAGCTGAATACGGCGAGTTCGGTGATGACTTTGCTGACCTTGCCGACCGCTGTTAAGGGGTAACTGCACTGATGTAGCAGCTTCGGTTCGCCATTTTTTGCGCAATGCTCCATCGCAATAATGACTTTTTTCGCTCCTGCCACGAGGTCCATCGCTCCGCCCATGCCGGGCACCATTTTGCCAGGCACCATCCAGTTGGCGAGGTTTCCGCGTTCATCAACCTGCAAACCGCCGAGCACGCAGACATCAACATGTCCTCCGCGAATAAGGGCGAAAGAGAAGCAACTGTCGAACATTGCCGCACCTGGGATCATGCCGCAAGGCTGACCGCCTGCATTGACAAGGCTGGCATTCACCTCGTCCAGAGGGCCGAGGCCAAGAAAACCATTTTCTGACTGCAACGTGACCTGAATATCCTCGGCCAGGTAGTTCGCGACCTGCGTTGGCAGGCCAATGCCCAGATTGACGACGTCGCCATCGTGTAACTCCTGCGCTACGCGGCGGGCAATACGTTCTTTTGCATTCATCACTGGGCCTCCATGAACAGATAATCCACCAGCGCACCAGGGGTGATGACGTGCACGGGAGGAATGCTTCCCAACGCCCCGATGTTGCGGGTTTCGGCCACAACCACGTCGGCGGCCAGCGCCATTACCGGGTTGAAGTTTCGGGCGGTCAGGTCATAGGTGAGATTGCCAGCCTCATCGGCATGACTGGCGAGAAGAATGGCGAGGTCGGCGCGCAGAGGTTGTTCCAGCAGCCATTTCTCACCGTTGACCAGCAGGGTTTGTTTATTTTCTTCCACTACTGTGCCCAGCCCGGTTTGCGTGAGGAATCCCCCCAGCCCGGCGCCGCCAGCACGGATCTGCTCGGCGAGCGTTCCTTGCGGCACTAACTGAACATCGAGCTCACCGGAAATCATCTTCTTGCCGGTTTCCGGGTTGGTGCCAATATGAGAAGCGATCACTTTTTTGACCTGGCCATTAGAAATCAGCGGACCAATGCCTTTATCGACAAAAGCGGTGTCATTGCCGATGAGCGTCAACGCTTTAACACCGGAGCGCATAATTTCTGCTACCAGATATTCCGGCGTCCCGACGCCCATGAAGCCGCCAAACATAATGCTCATGCCGTCATGTAATAGTTCGCGGAATTTATCCGCCGTTATTCTTTTGTTTTGCATAATGGTGTACTTGCTGTATTGAGGACAAGGATCCCCTGGCGGAGTAATGAAACCCCGCCGAACAGTGAGGATCCTCTTGTCCGAAAAGAATTAAATGGGCATATCCAGCAACGCGGAGCTCAGCCCTTTGCCGTGCATATCCAGCGCCAGTGAGCGAGTAACGCCACCTCCCAGCGCTTTATGCATCACGAAATTCAGTGCGCCGAGTTCCGGTAATTCATAGCGAATCACCTCGCCCTGTACAATATCGCCAAACCAGGTTTTGACTCTTTCGGCGGTGACCTGTTCTGCCAGCGTGGCATAATCTTCCGGACGCCAGGCAATTAATGAAATATTGGAAATATTTCCTTTATCTCCGGTACGGGAATGCGCTATTTCACGTAATTTCATTATTTATTCTCCAGTACGGTAACATGGTGTTGAACGCAGTGACGCGGAATAAGGGTGGAGTCCATGGCCAGTATTTCTTTTACCGATTTCATGACACCACCACCGCCCGCAGGGCCGTTGGTATAAAGCGTTTCCACTTCGTTGCCGACGATAACCGCCTGCGCGCGAGTGGCGCAGCGGGCAGCAACACGAGCGCGAACTTCATAGGGGGCGCTGTACTGACCGCGCGTTTCACCATGCAACGCATTGACACCAATGAGGTCGTAACGTATTTCCTGCGCGTTAAAGTGACAAATCGCGAAGCGCTCACGCACGATGTCGAGAGCGAGACGCCCACGATTTACCGCGCCCGGACCGGCGTAGGAAATTTCGCCTTCACCGATAAAACCGTCCTGATAACCGACGGAAACCTTCAGCGTTTCGGTACGTGGCGCACCCGTCGCACCGGTCACCCGCACCTCATCCGGGCCGCATTGGCTAAAACGCACATGGCTGAAGTCAGCGACTACGTCAGGGGTGAGATAGCGATCCGGTCGGTGAATCTCGTACAGCAGTTGTTCTTTGCAGGTGTCTTCGGTGATCAGTCCGCCAGAGCCCGCCACTTTGGTTATGGTGGCGCTGCCATCTTCACAGACTTCAGCCAGTGGGAAACCGAGGTGTGCCAGATGAGGAACATCCTTCACCCCCGGATCGGCGTAATATCCGCCGGTGATTTGCCCGGCACACTCCAGAAGATGGCCGATACAGGTCCCCATGCCCAGGTGATGCCAGTCATCAGCGGCCCAGTTGAACTCATGCATCATCGGTGCAAGAAAAAGCGACGGGTCGGCGACGCGTCCGGCAATCACCACATCTGCCCTGGAATCAAGCGCTTCCAGTAACCCCGCCGCACCTAAATAGGCATTTGCGGAAAGTAAGGTTTTTTCAAAGCGAGAAACGGGAACACTGGCTTCGTCCAGCGTCAGGTCCATCGACTGTATGAGAGACAATACTTCATCACCCGTGACCACCGCGACTTTAAGGCCATGCAAACCCAGTTCCTGGGCAATTTTCAGCACCACTTTTCCGGCGGCGAGCGGGTTGGCGGAACCCATGTTAGAGATGATCCGCACACTATTGGCGTGACAGATCGGTAACACCGCGCGCATCCGCGCTTCGAGCAGTTCGTTATAGCCTTTGTTCGGATCCTGCTGCTTCTGTTTTTGTCCAATGGCGATAGTGCGCTCTGCCAGACATTCAAACACCAGGTAATCCAGTTCCCCTTTTTCGGCCAGTTCAACCGCAGGCTCAATGCGGTCGCCTGCGTAGCCTGCGCCGGAACCAATTCGAATGGTTTTCATTTTATTTCCTTAATTCTTAACAAGAAATGTGCTGTTAAATCGGGAAGACGCCGGTGAGGGCGGCGGCAAAGGTCATAATGACACTGGCTGCCCACAGGACCGGGATGGAGAATTTTTGATGGTCCGCGAGGTCGACACCGGCAAGACTGACCAACAGGAAGGTCGCGGGAGTCAGTGGACTGACCGGGAAGCCGGTGGTCATCTGACCGAGCACTGATGCCTGAGCTACCTGAATGGCAGGGATACCCATAATATCCACGGTATGCGCGACGACAGGCATAATGCCGAAGTAGTAAGAGTCTGGATCGAAAATCAACGACAGCGGCATCGAGATCAGTCCGACGATGAACGGAATATGGGATGCCAGTGCCTCAGGCATAAACTCTACCGCCGCATGGGACATGGCTTTCAGCATGCCAGCACCACCCATGATTCCGGTAAATGCCCCCGCCGCGAACAGGATACTGGCCATCATCAGCGCCGCTTTTGCGTGGGCGTTGATCCGTTCTTTTTGCATTTCAACATTCGGATAGTTGATCATTAATGCCAGCGTCAGGGCGATCATGAAGGCAACGGTGGGGGAGATGCGGGTGAACACCATCGTGCCGATCACGGCAATAACCAGCGCAATATTCACCCAGAAAAGATGCGGACGACGCAGGACTTTTTCCTGCTCGGTCAGTTCTTTATGATGCGAAAAATCGCCTGCGGCCGCAGCAAAGTGGGCCGCGCCAAGGCGTTTCTCTTCGCGTTTACCCCAGAACCAGCCCATGATGACCATAAAGGTCAGGCCCGCGAGCTGTGCTGGAATTAACGGAATAAAGAGGTCATGGGTGGTGACGTTCAATGCAGCAGAGGCGCGAATCATCGGCCCGGTCCAGGGTAAAAAGTTGACTCCGGCGCTGAGCGCAACAATCCCAAGCAAGATCCGTTTGTCCATACCGAGCCGATTGAACAGCGGCAGCATGGTGGGGACGGTGATTAAGAAGGTCACGGCGCCATTACCGTCAAGATGGGCGATGAGCGCCAGAAGGCCCGTGCCGATGATGATTTTAACCGGGTTGGTCCCGACGAATCGCAATATACCGCGTACGATAGGGTCAAACATCCCGGCATCGGTCACGACGCCAAAAAAAGCGATCGCAAAGACAAACATCGCCGCCATCGGGGCCAGTTTTGTGATGCCTTCGACCACATATTTTGCGGTATCTGTTCCGCAACCTGCAGCCAGCGCGCCAATCACCGGAATAACGATCAGGGCAACCAGAGGTGACATCCTTTTAGACATGATAAAAAATAATAAGGTGGCTATGGTAAGCACACCTATTAGCGCCAGCATGAGTTTCTCCTTAATATTTTTATTAAATTTATCTGCTTCTAAAGTATGAAAGTAAATGCAATGTTAATTATGCCCAGGGGTTATATGTTTTAGCAGTGCATTAATTTTTATCACAGTGCGCCGGTTGGTACTAATTTGTAAATCCAATGGAGTCATTTGTTGTAAGTCTTAATGCGACTATTTGAAATGAAAATAACCCTATAACTAATTTGCTTAAATATAAAAATGACCTTGTAAACATAGGGTTGCTCTGTCTGTTATGTATGTTTTGCTTAAATGACTTTTGTGGCGGCAGGGTAGTGCATCGGAAATGGAATGCGGTTAATGTGGGGTGGGTCATAAAAAGAAATTAACTGCCTTTTATTCATTTTAAAAACCGATAAAATAATTAATGATTTCGATGGCAGGAGTAGGAAATGAATTTTTCGATTAAGCAACTCAGGGCCTTTTTAATATTAAGCGAGGCTGATAGTTTTACTCAGGCGGCCCGGCGGTTTAACCTTTCTCAGCCCGCGTTTAGTACTCTGATTGCATCTCTGGAAGAGGAGATTGGCTACCGGCTATTCGACAGGGATACGCGGCGTGTGTTGCTGAATGCGGATGGCATTCATTTTCTCGATCTGGCGCGCAAGATTGTGCAGAGCCATGATGATGCCGTGGGCGAAATCAAAGACCGGGTAGCAGGTAATAATAACGATATCACCCTCGCGGTGTTGCCTTCGCTGGCGGTGGAATGGCTACCTGAAATACTGGTGAAATACACTAAGAGGGTGCCGCAAAGTAATGTGAAATTGATCGACACCCAGTGGGATCGCTGTCTGAAGGCATTACTTGATGGTCAGGCGGACATGGCATTAACCGCCGGGCAACCCTCGTTGACCACGTTCGATTCAACGTTATTGTTCTCGGATAAATTTTATCTGCTCTGTCATCGCGAACATCCTCTGGCACAACAATCTTCGGTATCGCTCAGTCAGGTTTGCGATTATCCCTTTATTGGTTTCAGTGTCGGCACCAGTATTCGGCAGTACACCGATAAGCTCTGCGAAAATCTGTCCATGAGCTTTAATTATCAACTGGAAGTGCGGCAGCTAACTACGATGATGGGCCTGATTGCCGCCAACTACGGGGTCAGCATTACGACCGGATTAACCCTGTTCCAGTTCAACCATAAAGATATCGTGATTTTACCATTTGAAGATTTGGCGTTGGAGCGGGCGATCTATCTGGTGACGCCGAAGGGGCGACATCTCGCGCCTGGAGTCGCGTCGTTTGCGGAATTCATTACCTGCCAGGCGCACCAGTTCGCGTCAGAACATATATGATGTTAACGCCCGCGAAAGACCGGCGCGCTACACCCCATAACCCATCATTTTCAGCAACTGCTGCGCATGCTGTACCGCGTCCTGACGGTGCGCCACGCCAAGTTTCTGATACAGGTTGCGGATGTGGGTTTTGATGGTGGTCGCGGCGACGGCCAGCTCTCCGGCGATCTGCTCGTTGCTGTACCCGGAGTAAATCAGCCCCAGCACCTGCCATTCACGTTGGGTCAGCGGGCTGGTGCGGATCAGCTCCGGCACTTCCGGATGGTTCAGCAGACGCTCGACAAAGCCTTCGTCGAAGTGGGCAAACTTGTGGCGGTGATGCTGGTTAATTTCGCGCAAGATCCGCTGGGCGCGATGCTGGTCCAGCTCCGGCAAGGTATTCAGTTGGATCAACTGGCGTAACTGCTGCGCCATCGCTTCGCCTTCAATCACAAAATGGCTGATAAAACCGGTGCGGTTGGCAAGCTGTAAGGCGTCGAGCAGCACGCGCTGGGCGTCGTTTTTCCGCCCTGCCTGCCAGTAAAGCTGGTTCAGGAGCAGCAGGTTACGGTTGAGATCGCTCATCAGCCGTAGGCTGCGCGCGTTCTCATTCAGTTCTTCAAGCACGATTTCCGCGGGTTCGAATTCCCCCAGCAGGATCTGCGCGCGGGCAATGTTGCGCCACTGGCCCTGCAGGAAGTGGTTATTGGCAAACTCCGGTTTCGGTGTGTGGCGCAACCAGTTAGCGGCGGACTTTTTATCGCCGGTCATCTGCCAGTAGATTACCCGTACTTTGTCGGCGTTGGAGATCCAGTCGCTATGGTAGTGACCGTTGCCGAGCAGGTTTTCCAGACGGTTAAGATGGCTGCGGGCATTATCCAGATCGCCGCGCGCCAGCGAGCACTGGATCAGCAGGGCCAGACACTGGAGCTGCTGCTGGGGCTGGAAGGTGGAAAGGACTTCAATGCCGCTGCGGGCAGAGGCTTCCGCTTCGTCCAGACGCGCCCATGCCCACAGTAACTGTGCGCGGATGCGTACCAGGAACTCGTGCATCGGCAACTGTTCCAGATGCTGATCTTTGATCAACTGGAACGCTTTTTCCTGTGTTTCCCAGGCGGCCTGCAAAAAGCCCTGGGCAAACAAGATTTCGCTTTGCTGGATCAGACTCCACAGCGCGTAGTGCCAGACGTCATGATGACGCGCCATCTGCTCGGTCTGCTGCATCAGCGCCAACGAGCGGGAGAGGTCGCCTTTACAGTGCAACACTTCGCCGTGCACCGAGGTGGCGACAATGCGGCTATAGAACCAGGCAATGGGCAGTTCGTCCAGCGCCAGTTTCGCCAGGCGTTCCGCTTCGTCAGGGTTGCCGTCGTTGATCGCCACCTGCGCCCGCAGCGCGTTAAATTCGGCATGCAGGGTGCTGTCCATCATGCCTTTGATCTCTTGTTCTGCGCGCGCCAGCAGAGTATTCACTTCGCTGTAGCGGTGCTGGCTCTGCATCAGCCAGGCCTGGAGCAGCACCAGACGCGGGTTTTCCAGCAAACTTTCCCACGGCAGCGCTTTGAGTGACTCTTCCAGCAGCGCCAGTTCGCTGTGGTTAAACAGACCCCAGGCGTGATTCAACAAGATATCGCGCAGCATATGCGCGTCACCTGCCGCCAGCGCGTGGTGGATAGCTTCGCTCGGGAAGCCCTGCGCCATCCAGCTTTCGGCGGCGGCGCGGTGAATCTCCGGCAGTTCTGTCGCCAGTTCCCACTGGCAGCGCTGGCGCAGGAAGCTACCAAACAGTGGGTGGTAGCTGAACCATTCGCCGGTGTCATCCATTCGTTGCAGGAATAAACCCTGACGCTCGATCTCCTCCAGACGCATTTGACCGTTTTCTTCACCGGTCACCCGGACGATCAGCGCATCGTTCATTGATCGCAGAATGGCGCTTTTCAGCAGGAAATGACGGGTGCTGACGTCGACGCTGTCGAGCACTTCATCAACCAGATAATCTGAGAGATGGCTGGCGTTGATTCCTGCCAGTCGGCGTGCGGACTGGTGGGCTGAGTTATTATTTTGCCGTGCAGAAAGGGCGATCAGCTGCAGGGCTGTCGCCCAACCGGCAACGTCGTCGCACATCCGGCTACTTTCAGCCGCTTCAATGGGGGAGGATAAACGGCGATCGAAAAACTGCTTCGCTTCCTGATGATTAAAGGCCAACTGCTGGCTGCCGATCTCCAGAAGCTGATCGCGTACGCGCAGATTGGCAATGCCTAACTGCGGTAAATTACGCGACAGCACCACCAGGGTAAGATTTTCCGGCTGATGGCGCAGGAAGAAGCGCATGGATTCGTGAATCACCGGATTGGTGATCAGGTGGTAGTCGTCTATAACCAGGTACAGCGGGCGATGCCATTCGGCCAGTTCAATAAACAGCTGCGCAAACAGCGAGGTCAGACTGACGTACTGGCGTTTTTGCACCATCACTTCACTGGTGGCGCAGTGTCCGTTGGTGGCCTGTTGAATTGCCGCAATCAGATAGCTGGCAAACCGTTCCTGCTGGTTGTCACCTTCATCCAGCGAATACCAGCCGAGATCGGTTTTGCCTGCGGCCCATTGTGAAACGAGCGTGGTTTTCCCATATCCCGCAGGACTTGTGATCAGGGCGAGCCTGTAATTGTTCGCGCCGGAAAGTTTAGCCAACAGGCGCTCGCGAACCACCGTATGGTCGAGACGAACCGGACGACTTAGTTTAGACGGAATCAACATAGTTAACACTTCACTGTGGAAAATGGGGGAACTGCGATTTTTTTTGCGCTTCGTAATTAATGGTTATAAGGTCGGCCAGATTAGAAACTTTTGCAAGTTATGTCCGGTAATGGACTGCCTTAATTTGCACTGCATCACAAATTTTTCTGAAGCCTAATCCGCGTCGGGTCTGGTTTGCCCGGCATGACGTTGGTTTTTTTACTCTTGCTGAAGAATAATTACAGTTTGCAAGGACTTGCATTCATGAAAGTGACCGCGTTAATTGTAACTTACGGTGATAAATTATTATTGAAAATGCCCTGCGGCGAAGCAGCAGAAAACGGTTTGAAATAGCAGCAGTATTTTCCTGGCAACAGACGTTGTTTAAGGATCATCACCAGAAACTACGATTATCGACGAGCGTTTTGCAGAGCGCGATATCGGTTACATGATAATCGCGAAGCGTGTCCTGAGGGCAGGAATGGTAAGACAACGCCATGAATAAAAAAGGGATAATGCAATCAGCAATGAAACCAAGGATAAAAGAAAAGGTAATGGTAAGAAGTACCCATTTTTCATAAGGGTCGGGAAGCGCTTTGTACTTTACGTCTTGACTAAATAAAATACGAATCATAGCTAATGCAACATATATGACTAAAGGAGTCGCGCCAATAAGTATACATGTTTTGTTGTAAGATATAATATCCCCTGCTTTAATTAAAGATAAAAAATCTGTCATTACTAAACCAAATAATAAAAAATCTATAAAAATAATGCAGAAAATCATAAAAATAATGACCATGATTCGTAACCATAAATTATGCATAAGCATCCTCAATATAAGTGGGAGTCAGGGGAGGGGAATTCGTAATTACAACTTTTTATATGATGAAGCGTATAATCCCGAACCTTTCCCTTTAACTCGTTTGATAGCCCCAACTTGTCATCAAGTATGTTTAATCCAATATTGATACCTATGCCTATGGCAATTATAAAGCCGGTTGTAACAATTATAGGTAAACTCATCAAAGCCAAAACGCCTGCGACTAACCCAATCAAAACTCCCGACACCACAGCTTTTGCCATATCCATTGTGATATCGACCAGAAAATCAGTCAGGTCATAGTCAGACTTAAAAATGAGTTCGATAGCCCGCCAGGCCAGCGAAAAATAGATGCAATATCTGACTCCATTGCGGATGTTGTGGTAAAGCCCCCGTTTACCGATGGCCATCTCCAGTATTTGGGGGTGATTAGCGCCGTAGCGAGTACCGGTAAGTATGCGCCGTAAGCCAGGGTATCCGGTAATTTTTATATAGGTTTTACCGCCCACTTTGTATTCAATGGCTTTGATTTTCAAAACATCAAAGTTAAACATCAACTCCTTAGCAGGGTTGTACCAGGTGGTGAGCTTTGACAGACTGCGAAAGGCATCCAGCCCATCCTTTATATTGCCAGGCCCTGCCCGATATGAAAAAAAACGATCGACGCCACCCATCAAATCGTCGATAACTTGCTGCGCTTCTTCCAGGGTCAGCAGGAGAATGTGATGATGTTGGGTAATAAATGAACCATCCATAAAAGCCATATCACGCAGCGCAGGATTCATTGAATGCCAGCGGAAGTCTGATGAATCGCGTAGTGGATCTTCCCTGTAATGATCGGTGTTGTATAACGAAGAGGGTCGGTGACGCATACTATTCCCTTATATAAGCTGTCCAGATTCAGAAAAGACGGTCGTTCCAGAAACTGAAAGCGCTGGTGCTCGCTATACAGTGTTCCCAACTGATGGATTCATACGTAAAACAAACGCGTTCCTGTGCTTCGTTACCATTTTCAATAATATTATGTGGTACTATCATTTTGATGTTAGAAATATGCGCTTTGAATAACTTTATTTTATAATAAATCTCTTGATGCCCTTCCGGATTAACCCGATAGAGATGGATCTCACACTCAAGCGTTTCGTTATCATTTATAGCTTTGTTGAGTAACGGCGACGAACGGTCAACGGGCTTGATGATTTGCAATTCATGATGGCAAACATTTTGCTGGCGGGATGTTTCATGCTCAAGTGCGTAAATCATTATCTGATCAATACGACTGGCCTGAGATTTATTACCAATCGAATTCCGTGAGCCGCACCGGGCCGAGATATCACCCTGTAACTCTCCCTTTAGCGTAAGCCAGGATAAATGAGCCATATTATTTCCTTATAAAATATTTGCGTAAATAATATATTGAAATAAAGCTATTTAAGTGTGCGCGTGTTATATCGGTAATTCAACTATTTTTATTATTGCATTCCAGTAATAATAAAAGACGTCGTAACACATTCTCATATATACCGGACAGGCGATTCATCCCCATTCACGGAAGTTGGTCTGGCCAAACCAAATTTGGGTTCAAATAAGCAAGTGACGGTAAGCTGAACCGCAGGGAAAGATGCGCGAAAGTGGCCTCGATCACATTTTTGCGCTCATCCCCACTACTCCTCCCTGTCTAATCCCGGGTGGGATGAGGAAGGTCAACAATGAGCCAGGCAAACTAGCGATAACGTTGTTTTATTACCAAAGGACCCGGAATTCCTATGTCACAGCCTACCTTCAATCAAGAGCAATTTCAGGCTGCCCTGACGCGTCAGTGGCAGCGTTTCGGTTTACTGTCAGCTCACGAGATGACGTCCCGCCAGTGGTGGCAGGCGGTCAGCGGCGCGCTGGCGGAATTACTCAGCGCCCAACCTGTGGCGAAGCCGGTGAAAAACCAGCGCCATGTGAACTACATTTCAATGGAGTTTCTGATTGGACGCCTGACCGGTAATAACCTGTTGAATTTGGGCTGGTATGAAGGGGTGAGCGAGACGCTGAAAGCACACGGCGTTCACCTCACTGACCTGCTGGAAGAAGAGATTGACCCGGCGCTGGGCAACGGGGGGCTGGGCCGTCTGGCGGCCTGCTTCCTTGATTCCATGGCGACCGTCGGACAGTCTGCGACCGGCTATGGCCTCAACTACCAGTACGGGCTGTTCCGCCAGTCGTTTGCCGACGGTAAGCAAATGGAAGCGCCGGACGACTGGCATCGCGGTAGCTACCCGTGGTTCCGCCATAATGAAGCGCTTGACGTGCAGGTGGGGATCGGCGGGAAAGTAACGAAGGACGGGCGCTGGGAGCCTGGCTTTACGATCACCGGGCAGGCGTGGGATCTGCCGGTACTGGGTTACCGTAACGGCGTAGCGCAACCGCTGCGTCTGTGGCAAGCCACCCATGCGCATCCGTTTAACCTGACCAAATTTAACGACGGCGATTTCCTGCGTGCCGAGCAACAGGGCATCGATGCTGACAAACTGACCAAAGTGCTCTACCCGAACGACAACCATACCGCAGGCAAAAAGCTGCGCCTGATGCAGCAATATTTCCAGTGCGCCTGCTCGGTGGCCGACATTCTGCGTCGCCATCATCTGGCGGGGCGTAAGCTGCACGAGCTGGCGGATTACGAAGTCATTCAACTGAACGACACCCATCCGACCATTGCGATCCCGGAACTGCTGCGTGTGCTGATTGACGAACATCAGATGAGCTGGGATGACGCCTGGGCGATCACCAGCCGCACCTTCGCCTACACCAACCACACCCTGATGCCGGAAGCGCTGGAGTGTTGGGATGAGAAGCTGGTAAAAGCGCTGCTGCCGCGTCATATGCAGATTATTAAAGAGATTAACACCCGCTTTAAAACGCTGGTCGATAAAACCTGGCCTGGCGACAAGCAGGTCTGGGCGAAGCTGGCGGTGGTGCATGACAAACAGGTGCGCATGGCGAACCTGTGCGTGGTCAGCGGCTTTGCGGTTAACGGCGTGGCGGCACTGCACTCCGATCTGGTGGTGAAAGATCTGTTCCCCGAATACCATCAGCTGTGGCCAAACAAATTCCACAATGTCACCAACGGCATTACCCCGCGCCGCTGGATCAAACAGTGCAACCCGCAGTTGGCGGCGCTGTTGGATAAGACGCTGAAAAAAGAGTGGGCCAACGATCTCGATCAGTTGATCAACCTTGAGAAGTACGCTGACGACGCGAAATTCCGTCAGACCTGGCGCGACATCAAACAGGCTAACAAAGTACGTCTGGCCGAGTTTGTAAAAGCGCGTACCGGTATTGCGATTAACCCGCAGGCGATTTTTGACATTCAGATTAAGCGCCTGCATGAGTACAAACGCCAGCATCTGAACCTGCTGCATATTGTGGCGCTGTATAAAGAGATCCGCGAAAACCCCCAGACTGACCGTGTGCCGCGCGTATTCCTGTTTGGCGCGAAGGCGGCGCCGGGCTACTACCTGGCGAAAAATATCATCTTCGCTATTAATAAAGTGGCGGACACCATCAACAACGATCCGAAGGTCGGCGATAAGCTGAAAGTGGTGTTCCTGCCGGACTACTGCGTGTCGGCGGCGGAAATGCTGATCCCGGCGGCGGATATCTCGGAGCAAATCTCCACGGCGGGTAAAGAAGCCTCCGGAACCGGCAATATGAAGCTGGCGCTGAACGGCGCGCTGACGGTCGGTACGCTGGACGGGGCGAATGTCGAAATCGCCGAGAAAGTTGGTGATGAAAACATCTTTATTTTTGGCCATACCGTGGAAGAAGTGAAAGCCCTGAAGGCGAAAGGCTACGACCCGGTGAAGTGGCGTAAGAAAGATAAGCTGCTGGATGCGGTGCTGAAAGAGCTGGAAAGCGGTAAGTACAGCGACGGCGACAAACACGCTTTCGATCCGATGCTGCACAGCATCGGCAAGCAGGGCGGCGACCCGTATCTGGTGATGGCCGATTTCGCCGCTTACGTAGAGGCGCAGAAGCAGGTGGATGTGCTGTACCGTGACCCGGAGGGCTGGACTCGCGCGGCGATCCTGAACTCTGCGCGCTGCGGCATGTTCAGCTCGGATCGTTCTATCCGTGATTATCAGACCCGTATCTGGCAGGCCAAACGCTAAGGGAGCGCGATGGAGAGCAAACGTCTTGATAATGCCGCGCTGGCGGCGGGGATCAGCCCCCATTACATCAATGCCCACGGCAAACCGCAGTCAATTGGCGCCGAAACCAAGCGGCGTTTGCTGGACGCAATGCACCGTATCCCCGACGCCGGGAAGGCGACGACGCCTGTGCCGGGCGTCAGGGTGTTTACCGCGGGCAAAAAAATGTCGCTCACCGTCGAAGGCAAAGGCGAGTTTAGCTGGCTGTTGACGACCGAACAGGGCGAGCCGTTCAAAGGCCATGCGACAGGCGGCAAAGCGTTCAACCTGCCGGCGAAGCTGCCGCCCGGTTATCACTCGCTGACGCTGACGCAAGGGGAGCAGCGCAGCCATTGCCGGATTATCGTCGCGCCGAAGCGCTGCTATGAACCGCAGGCATTACTGGACGGTAAAAAATTGTGGGGCGCGTGCGTGCAGCTTTATACGCTGCGCTCAGACAACAACTGGGGAATTGGCGATTTCGGCGATCTGAAAGCCATGCTGGTTGACGTCGCCAAACGCGGCGGGGCGTTTATTGGATTAAATCCGATTCACGCGCTTTATCCTGCCAACCCTGAAAGCGCCAGCCCTTATAGCCCATCGTCACGCCGTTGGTTGAACGTGATTTATATTGACGTGAATGCGGTCGACGATTTCCGCCTGAGTGAAGAGGCGCAGGCATGGTGGCAAATGCCAACCACGCAGCAAACATTGAAGCAGGCGCGGGAGGCCGAATGGGTCGATTATTCGACCGTCACCGCGCTTAAATTGGCGGCTCTGCGCATGGCGTGGAAACGCTTTGCCGTGCGTGATGATGAGCAGATGGCGGCGTTCCGCCATTTTGTGGCGCAGGAAGGCGAAAGCCTCTACTGGCAGGCGGCGTTTGATGCGTTGCATGCCGCACAGGTGAAAGAAGACGAACTGCGCTGGGGGTGGCCGGTCTGGCCGCAGGCGTATCAGTCGGTGGACTCACCGGCGGTCAAAGCCTTTTGTGACGCACACCGCGACGAAGTGGATTTTTATCTCTGGCTACAGTGGCTGGCGTACACCCAGTTTGCGGCGTGCTGGGAAACCAGCCAGGGCTATAGCATGCCGGTCGGCCTGTACCGTGATCTGGCGGTAGGCGTGGCGGAAGGCGGGGCGGAAACCTGGTGCGACCGCGAGCTGTATTGCCTGAAAGCGTCGGTTGGCGCGCCGCCGGATATTCTCGGTCCGCTTGGGCAAAACTGGGGGCTGCCGCCAATGGATCCGCATATTATGGCGGCGCGCGCTTACGAACCATTTATTGAGCTGCTGCGCGCCAATATGCAGAACTGTGGCGCGCTGCGTATCGACCATGTGATGTCGATGCTGCGTCTGTGGTGGATCCCGTATGGTGAAACCGCCGACCACGGCGCGTATGTTCATTATCCGGTCGACGATCTGCTGTCGATTCTGGCGCTTGAAAGCCACCGGCATCAGTGCATGGTGATTGGGGAAGATCTGGGTACGGTGCCGGTGGAGATTGTCGGCAAGCTGCGTGACAGCGGCGTGTACTCGTACAAAGTCCTCTACTTCGAGAACGATCATGAGAAGACCTACCGTGCGCCGAAAGCGTATCCGGAACAATCAATGGCTGTCGCGACGACGCATGACCTTCCTACGCTGCGAGGCTACTGGGAGAGCGGAGACCTGACGCTTGGTAAAACGCTGGGGCTGTATCCTGACGATGTCGTGCTGCGCGGCCTGTATCAGGATCGCGAGCTGGCGAAGCAGGGGCTGCTGGACGCTCTGCACAAGTATGGCTGTCTGCCTAAACGCGCCGGGCATAAGGCTTCGCTGATGGCGATGACGCCAACGCTGAATCGCGGTATGCAGCGATATATCGCCGACAGTAACAGTGCCCTGTTGGGTTTACAGCCGGAAGACTGGCTGGATATGGCGGAACCGGTGAACATTCCGGGCACCAGCTATCAGTACAAAAACTGGCGTCGTAAGCTGTCCGCCACGCTTGAAACGATGTTTGCGGATGAAAAGGTGAATAAACTGATTAAGGATCTGGACAAGCGGCGACGCGCGGCCACGAAGAAGAGGTAAAACAAAACCCGTCGAAAGACGGGTTTTTACTGTCCTGATGATGTGCCGGATACGACGTTTCGTGTCGCCATCCGGCACAGAAAGCGATCAGACCACCATCCCCAGCAGCAGACAGCCAATCAGGCCGCAGACTGAGATAATGGTTTCCAGCATCGACCAGGACTTGATGGTCTCACCGATTGTCAGGTTGAAGTATTCTTTAAACAGCCAGAAGCCCGGATCGTTCACGTGAGAGAAAATTACGCTACCGGAGCCAACTGCAATCACCATTAGCTCAGGACTCACGCCGGTTGTGGCAATCAGCGGCGCGACAATCCCGCCAGCGGTAATTGCTGCAACGGTTGCAGAACCCAGCGCGATACGCAGAACGGCTGCGATAGACCACGCCATCAGGAGCGGGGAAATGTTGGTTTCATGCATCATTGACGCGATGTATTTGTCCACGCCGCTGTCAACCAGCACCTGTTTGAACGCACCGCCGCCGCCGATGATCAACAGCATCATGGCGATAATTTTGATCGAAGAAGTCAGGGTGTCGTTAATCTGATCCATCGAACGACCACGGTTCAGGCCGAAGGTGAACAGGGCGATCAGCACCGCAATCAGTGTCGCCATTACCGGGTCGCCAAAGAACTCCGCCACCGGCAGGAAGGCGTGGCCTTTCGGCAAGACCATTTCGGCAACGGCGCGCATCGCCATCAGCACAACCGGGACCAGCGAAGTCCAGACGCTGACGCCAAAGCTCGGCATCTCTTCTTCGCTAAAGGTTTTCGCGCTGTACAGACCTTCCGGGATCGGCTTATCGATGCCTTTCAGGCAGCGAGCAAATACCGGACCTGCCAGAATAACGGTCGGGATCGCCAGGATAGTACCGAACAGCAGCGTTTTACCCATATCGGCCTGGAAAATGGTGGCGATAGCGGTCGGGCCCGGGTGCGGCGGCAGAAAGCCGTGGGTGACGGACAGCGCAGCCGCCATGGGGACGCCGACGTACAGCAGCGGAATGTTGGCCGCAGCCGCAATCGTAAAGACCAGCGGCAGCATCAGCACAAAGCCCACTTCGTAGAACAGGGCGAAACCAACGGTAAAGCCGGTTAATACCACGGCCCACTGGATGTGCTGTTTACCAAATTTGGCAATCAGGGTGGTGGCGATACGCTGTGCGCCGCCGCAGTCCGCCAGCATTTTGCCCAGCATGGCGCCAAAGCCCATGATCAGGGCGAGGCTTCCCAGGGTACCGCCGACGCCCGCTTTGATCGAGCCGATAACTTTATCCAGCGGCATTCCTTGCATCAATCCAACAGCAAGCGCCACCAGGACGAGAGCGATGAAGCCGTTCATTTTGAAGCGGATCATCAGGAGTAATAGCAAGATTACACCGATAGCAACGATGACTAATGGCATGATTTACCTGGCCTTTCATTTTGTTATGGGTAACGTCAGTGTTTAGACGACAATTTCCGGTTGTCCCAACTGGGAACAGAGACGTAACGGCACCGTGACTGATTTCCTTCGAACTATTTAGTTTAGTCGGATGTTATGTGTGTGTTGGGTGCCCATGCGAATGATACGGGTAACATGTTGTGATTGAAAATCACCCCGGTAGGCAAAATTTAAATTATGCGAGGCAGGTCAAATTATTGGGGTAGCAGAAGGGCATTTTATGACGGATGAACAGCCGTATGTGCAAGACAGATACGCGTGAGCAGGCCCGGTAAGCGGTAGCCCACCGGGCAAAAGGGAGGCCGGACTTAGTAGTATGAGTGTTCGCCGCGCTGGTGTTCAGTCAGGTCGCGAACGCCTTTCAGTTCCGGGAATTCGTTCAGCAGCTGCTTTTCGATCCCTTCTTTCAGGGTGACGTCAACCATGGAGCACCCGTTACAGCCGCCGCCAAACTGCAGGATGGCGTAGCCTTCGTCGGTGATCTCCATCAGTGAAACGCGACCGCCGTGACCGGCAAGCTGCGGGTTAATCTGCGATTGCAGCATGTATTCAACGCGTTCCATCAGCGGCGCATCGTCAGCCACTTTACGCATTTTGGCGTTCGGCGCTTTCAGGGTTAACTGAGAACCTAACTGGTCGGTGACGAAATCGATTTCCGCATCTTCCAGAAACGGTGCGCTCAGTTCATCAACATACGCAGTCAGCAGATCAAATTTCAGGGCGGTGTCGGTTGCTTCCACGGCGTCCGGCGGACAATAAGAAACGCCACATTCAGCGTTAGGCGTACCGGGATTGATCACAAATACGCGGATTTGTGTCCCTTCTTCCTGATTTGCCAGCAGTTTGGCAAAGTGCGCTTGTGCAGCATCGGAAATACGGATCATAGTAATGGCCTAATAGTTGACTATTTTAGTTGGTTATAATACGCCCATCATCGAGGCTCTACAAGGTTCGACACAGGCACCATACCTGGACCGTCGCCGCGCCGTTGCGCAAAAGCAGCTTCGCGAGCTCCCCGACGGTACTGCCGGTAGTGACGACATCATCCACAACAACCATATGGAGTCCCTTTACCGGCAATTCAAGGCGAAAGGCGTTTTTCAGGTTGCGTTTACGCAGTCGGGCGCTGAGATGATGCTGGGGCGCGGTAGGACGTATGCGCGTGACGCAGCGATCGTCCCAGGGACAATTTAGCCAACGCGCCAGCGGTCGGCACAGCAGTTCGCTTTGATTAAATCCTCTGCGCCAGTGGCGACGCGACCAGAGCGGAACGCTAATCAGCCTGTCTGGGCGGATGAATCCGCTCTGACGACGTGCCTGTAACACTGACAGCAACAGCAAACGCGCCAGCGCGGGGGCGATCTCCCCGCGTCGGGAAAACTTAAGCTGGTGAATAAGCGTACTCAACGGCGGCGTATAGTCGTTTACCATAATCAACCGCTGCCACGGCGGCGGTTTTTGCAGACAGCGGCCGCAGGGCAGGGTTGGATGCGCGCAAGGCAGCCCACAGCGCGGACAAAGCAAGACGCGGTGGCCCGTCGCCCGCTGGCAGACGGAGCAAAGACCCCAACGGCTTAGCGCCAGCGGCATCCGACATAGCCAGCATAATCCCGGTACTGTTAGCATAGGTTCATCCTTGTAAGTGAAAAGAGAACAGTAACTGATGAATGACATTTGGTGGCAGACCCGCGGCGAGGGAAAGTGTCATCTTGTGCTGCTGCACGGATGGGGACTGAATGCGGAGGTGTGGCATTGCATTAGCGAGGAACTTAGCTCGCATTTCACGCTGCATCTGGTCGATCTCCCCGGTTTTGGGCGCAGTCAGGGGTTTGGCGCGATGTCGCTTGAGGAGATGGCGGTTCACGTACTGAAACAGGCGCCAGAGAACGCGATCTGGCTGGGCTGGAGTCTGGGAGGGCTGGTGGCAAGCCAGGTGGCGCTAACGCGTCCTGAACGTGTGCAGGCGCTGGTAACGGTGGCGTCCTCTCCCTGCTTTAGCGCCCGTGACGGCTGGCCGGGGATCAAGCCTGAAGTACTGGCGGGTTTCCAGCAGCAGCTAAGTGAGGACTTTCAGCGGACGGTTGAGCGTTTTCTGGCGCTGCAAACCATGGGCACGGCGTCGGCGCGCCAGGATGCCCGCGCGCTGAAGAAAACGGTGCTGGCGTTGCCCATGCCGCCGGTAGACGTGCTCAACGGCGGACTGGAGATCCTTAAAACGGTTGATCTGCGCGAACCGCTGAAAGCCGTGCAGGTGCCTTTCCTGCGCCTGTACGGTTACCTGGACGGTCTGGTGCCGCGTAAGATTGTGCCAGTGCTGGATGCGCTGTGGCCGCAGAGTGAATCGCAGATCTTTACGAAGGCGGCACATGCCCCGTTTATTTCTCATCCAGCGGCGTTTTGTGAAGCGCTGATTGCGTTGAAACAGTCACTGTAATGCCTGTTGCCAGGCCCGGCACTCGCCGGGCAGGGTATCAGTGGCTTAATCGCATTACTTCAGCGGCAGACAGGCCGGTGATTCTTGACACCGTACGCCGATCGATTCCATCCGCCAGCATGGTGCGCGCAATGCGTTGCGCTTCTTCGCGTTTACCTAACCGTAAGCCTTTTTTTATACCCTTTTTCAATCCATTTTCAAGGCCGCGTTGATGGCCTTCCTGGCGTAATCTTTCGGCAATCGTCATCATCCTCTCCTTGTGCTGGGGTAAACGTTCGGTCACCGCGTGAATAAACTCATCAAAGCGATCGGTGTCGCCGGAACGCAAGAGATAATTAAATAGCGCTTTAAGCTGTTTGTCATTAGCGTGTCCTTTAACAAGCAGCGTCGCCAGCTTTTCCACCAGCCCAAGCAGGTCACGGGTGCGAATATGCTTTTGTATCAGCTCAAGCAACGCCATTCGTCGATGCTGCATGATCTCGTCATCCGGTATGACGGTGATATCCACAAGGGGAAATGCGGTGGCATAAAGCTCTCTTGCCAGTGAGGGGTTATCAAATTCATCAAGCCAGCAAAGGGAAAATGGGTAGGGACTTTCCGTGCCGTGATAAAACAGCATCGGCACCACCAGTGGCAATTTTTTATGCCCCGCGTCCAGGTGCTGCTGCATCGCCGCGATGGCGTAACGCATCAGCCGAAACGCCATGTGCGCATCCGGCGTGCTTTGATGCTCAATAACAATGTAGATATAGGCGTCTCCTTCGCGGGTTTTAAGCGACCACAAGATATCGGAATAATAAGCCCGCAGTTGTTCCTCGATAAAGCTGCCCGATTCCAGCTTCAGCGTTTTCAAATCGCAGAGGTGTCGCACCGCTGCGGGCAGATGGAGTTTAAGGAAGTCCCGCGCGGTTGGGGGATGGCGGAGAAAGGTTTTGAAAATCGCATCATGCGGCGTTGAGGTCATTATGGTGTTCCGTCACGTAAATAGTCAGAGGACGGAAGCGTAAACGTCGGGGCTGTTGGCCGCACCCGGTAAAAGTTCATCCTGCGAAAGAGGACGAAGGAATCATCACGCGTGGTGAAAGCGGTTCATTTTCGCGGAACGGAGCGCGCAAAAAACGACACGGGGCAGAAGGTATCGTTTTTAGCGCCGGGGGAGGGTTTAGCGCAATGTCCACCATTCGCGCAGGCAGGCTTTGCCTTCCGGACAGCTTTTACAGCTTCCCGAAAGGCAGCCGTCGGGTTCTTCCTGAATCCGCGCGGCTTTTCCCATCGTTTCCAGTTGATTCAGCATCGCGTCGATCATTGCCTGTGGCGTATGCAGCGTCTGGCTGATTTGCGCCGCCTCCATGCGCCCTCGCAGCGCCAGTAAATCGCGAACCTGAATCAGTGAAGCCATCGTTCAGCCCTTAGTGACAGTCGCCGGTGGTGGTCGACGCGGCGCAGCAGGCGCTGGCGCTTTTACGCGTCGCCAGCAGATTAACATCCACCCGGCTCCGCGCCCGACGCAGCAGGCCAATCACCACGACGTTAAACAGAATCACCGCCAGAATGCACACCAGGCTATAGGTTGGATGTTCGCCGTAGCTGGCGACCTGATAGAACAGGGTCGACAGCGAGTATGCGATGTTCAGCCCCCACAGAATGGAGAAGCCCATCCAGCCGCGGCTGGACTCGCGAGCGATTGCGCCCATCACTGAGATGCACGGAACGTACAGCAGGACGAAAATCAGGTAGCTGTAAGCCGCCGCCGCGCTGCCAAATTTCGCATCCATGACGCCCATCGCGCCGGTCGCCATTTCGCCATCACCCTTGCTGGCTTCGATCGGGTTCGCCAGAACGCTCAGGCTGAGCGTATCTTTCAGGCTCTGCCAGGTTTCTTCCAGCGCGTCGAGCAGTTCGCCGCCAAGGCTGAACTCAGCCGGGTTAAACGCCTCTTCCTGAATGTTTTCCGCGGTGTAAAGGGTGTTGAGCGTACCGACAACCACTTCTTTCGCCATCGCACCGGTGAACAGACCTACTGTGGCCTGCCAGTTATCCTCGTGTACGCCGATCGGCTTGAAGACAGGCGTAATTACGCGGCTAACGGAAGCCAGGGCAGAGTCGTTGATGTTGTCGACGATTTTACCGTCCAGCGAGAAGCTGTTAAACGCGCTCAGGAAGATGCTGACGATGACGATCACTTTACCGGCGCGCAGTACAAAGCCTTTCAGACGCTGCCAGGTCTGGATCACCAGGCTTTTAATGTGGGGGATATGATAAACCGGCAGTTCCATCACAAACGGCGAGGCTTCGCCGCGCATAATGGTGTGTTTGAGCATCAGGCCGGTCAGCACTGCCATCACAATGCCCAGCACGTACAGGGAGAACACTGCCAGCGCGCCGTTTTGCCCGAAGAAGGCGGCCGCAAAGACGGCGAAAATCGCCAGGCGCGCGCCGCAGGACATAAACGGCGCCATCATGATGGTCATCAGGCGTTCACGCGGCGCGTCCAGCGTACGGGCGCCCATCACCGACGGGACGTTGCAGCCAAAGCCGACGATCAGCGGAACAAACGATTTTCCTGGTAGCCCCAGCGCCTGCATCAGGCGGTCCATGACAAACGCGGCGCGCGCCATGTAACCGGAGTCTTCGAGGAAAGAAAGGAACAGGTACATCATGCCGATTTGCGGTACCAGCGGCAGAACAGTATTGATACCGCCGCCAATCCCCTGGGCGAGGAAAATGGTCAGCCAGTCCGGGAAGTGGAGGGTGTAGCCAATCCACTGGATGCCGTGAATAAAGACGGCGACAGAACCGGCGTCGAAGATGGGCGCCAACGCGCCGCCGATGTTAATGGCGAGCAGGAACATCAGGTACATCACAAACAGGAAGACTGGCAGCCCCAGGAAGCGGTTGAGGACGATTTTGTCCACCGCCGTGGTGAAGCGGCTGGGCTCCGCCGTCAGGGTGTTGCTCACCACGTCGCAGATGGCGGCGATGCACTGGTAGCGGGCGTCAGCGATGTGTAGCGCCGGATCGTCCATCTCTTCGCTCAGGCGAGCGAACGAGGCGTCCAGTTGCTGCGCGGCATCCCCGGCGTAAGCGCGGCTGTAAATGTCGCCCTCCAGCATCTGTAAACCGAGCCAGCGACGCTGGTGCGAAGGCATGGTCTGCGCCATCAGGTTTGCCAGGTTATCCGCTTCACGTAGCAACGGCTGGGCATAATGTACCAATTCGACGTTTTCATTTTTGCTGTGGCGATCGATCGCCAGCTTCAGTGCTTCGATACCGCGTCCACGGGTGGACACCAGCGGAACTACCGGGCAGCCGAGACGCGCGGACAGCGCATCAATGTCGATTCGGATCTGCTGTTTTTCGGCGATATCCAGCATGTTAAGCGCGACAATGCAGGGGATCCCCAGCTCCAGCAATTGCAGCGTCAGGTACAGGTTGCGCTCGAGGTTGGAGGCGTCCACGACGTTGATTAACAGATCTGCGTCGCCGCTCAGAATGTAATGGCAGGCAATCTGCTCATCGAGAGAGGTTTGTGACGAAATGGTGGTCAGAGAATAAGTGCCGGGCAGGTCGACCAGCGTCACCTGGTGGTCAGTGGTAGAAAACAGGCCTTCTTTGCGTTCGACCGTCACGCCAGCCCAGTTGCCCACGCGCTGGCGCGCGCCGGTAAGCTGGTTAAATAATGTTGTCTTGCCGGAATTTGGATTACCAATTAAACCAATGGTTAATTTTTTCATTGTTATAGACTCACTGTATTAGCAGGAAACCGCTTCCACTTCTAATAACGCCAGGTCTTTTTTCCGTAATACCAGGCTGACGCGGCGGGTTTCGATATGCACCGGATCACCCAGGGGCGCGACGCGCACCACGTTAAATGAGGAACCCGGCAGTATGCCGAGGGAAAGCAGTTTCTGACGGTATGCAGGACTTATTTCACGGGCAAAGCCGGTAATTTTCCACGCAGTATCTGGAGTAAATTGCATAAGAGCCTACTTGTATCTTGCTTACTGGTTATTACCTCATGGGGCTGAGGAACGCGGCATGAGACCAGCTGATTAGCCAACGAAGGAAAGATTAAATAATCAACAATGCGATGATAATGAGAATGGTTTCTATCATCAATAGAATAAATGTGACGGAATGTTGGTTTGAATAATAATTTGCGTCAACTTTGACATGGCTCAACATTTATTGTCGACAGGTGAAATGATTCGAGGAATTAATAAATTAATAGTATTAATGTTTAATTATCGTTTCATCTGTTAACGATGTGATAAATATTAGTGCGGGGGTAAAAGAAGAATTGAATGTTGCCGGATGGCGGGTTAACCGCCTTTCCGGCAGACAGCGCGACATTGTCCTCCAGGCCGGACAAGACGCATTCGCGTCGTTATCCGGCACAGGTTTCTGGGTTAGCGTTTTTTACCCATTGCCGCCGCCAGCGCATCCATCATCGCGCTATTGCCTGTCGGCTGCGCGTCGCGACCGCGCGGTCTGGCGGCTTTCGCGGCGGGACGTTCGTTCCCGTTCGTCCCCCCACGGCGCGCCTGAGTCTCTCCTGGCTGTTCATCGAGACGCATGGTCAGGGCAATGCGCTTACGTTGCAGATCCACCTCCAGCACTTTCACCTTCACGATGTCGCCTGCTTTCACTACAGTATGGGGATCTTCCACAAACTTGTTCGACAGGGAAGAGATGTGAACCAGGCCATCCTGATGGACGCCGATATCGACAAACGCGCCAAAGTTGGTGACGTTGGTGACGGCGCCTTCCAGAATCATCCCCGGCTGCAGGTCGTTCATGGTTTCGACGCCGTCGGCAAACTGCGCGGTTTTGAACTCCGGACGCGGGTCACGCCCCGGTTTTTCCAGCTCTTTGATGATGTCAGTCACGGTCGGCACGCCGAATTTGTCGTCGGTGAAGTCAACGGCTTTCAGGTTGCGCAGTTCGCTGCTGTTGCCCATCAGATCTTTCAGTGCCTGCTGGGTTGCCGCCAGAATACGTTCTACCACCGGATACGCTTCCGGGTGGACGGTTGAGGCGTCAAGCGGGTTATCGCCGTGGTTGATGCGCAGGAAGCCCGCGCACTGCTCAAAGGCTTTTGGCCCCAGACGGCTTACCTTCAGCAACTGCTGACGATTCTGGAATTGTCCGTTTTCATCGCGCCAGGCGACGATATTTTGCGCCATCATACGGGTTAAGCCCGCCACGCGGGTCAGCAGGGGGACGGAGGCGGTGTTCAGGTCCACGCCGACGGCGTTTACGCAGTCTTCCACCACCGCGTCCAGCTTACGCGCCAGCTGTGTCTGGCTGACGTCATGCTGATACTGGCCGACGCCGATGGATTTCGGGTCGATCTTCACCAGCTCCGCCAGCGGGTCCTGCAGACGGCGGGCGATAGAGACCGCGCCGCGCAGGGAAACGTCAAGATCCGGAAATTCCTGCGCCGCCAGCTCAGAGGCGGAATAAACCGACGCGCCCGCTTCGCTGACAATCACTTTTTGCGCGGTGACTTTCGGGAACTGCTTCTGCACGTCGAGGAAGAAACGCTCGGTTTCACGCGAGGCCGTACCGTTACCAATCGCCACCAGTTCAACGTGATATTTTTCACACAGCGCGGCGACGACCATCGCGGCTTTAGCGGCCTGGCCGGTATGGGGATAAATGGTGTCAGTGGCGACCAGCTTACCGGTACCATCCACCACCGCCACTTTCACCCCGGTACGCAGACCCGGATCGAGGCCCATGGTTGCGCGCAGGCCCGCCGGCGCGGCCATCAGCAAGTCATGCAGATTACGGGCAAACACGTTGATCGCCTCGTCTTCCGCGCGTTCACGCACGGTGCCCATCAGTTCGGTTTCGAGGTGCATCAGGACTTTAATGCGCCATGTCCAGCTCACCACGCCCTTGCGCCAGCTGTCCGCTGGCGCGTTGTTCAGCCGCAGACCGAGGTGATCGAGAATGATCTGCTCACCGTGGCTCTGTTTTGGCGGCTCATCAAACTGTGGGTCGGGGTTCAGTGACAGTTGCAGGACGCCTTCGTTACGGCCGCGAAACATCGCCAGCGCGCGGTGAGACGGCACGCCGGAAATGGGTTCGTGATGATCGAAATAATCGCGGAATTTCGCGCCTTCCTCTTCCTTGCCGCTGACCACAGTGGCAACCAGATGCGCGTTTTTCCACAGATAATCGCGCACTTTTGCCAGCAGCGCCGCGTCTTCCGCGAACCGTTCCATCAGGATGTAGCGCGCGCCGTCAAGGGCGGCTTTGCTGTCGGCAACGCCTTTGTCGGCGTCGATAAATTTCGCCGCTTCCGTGTCAGGATCGTGCGATGGATCGTTCCACAGCAGATCCGCCAGCGGCTCAAGACCCGCTTCAATGGCGATCTGACCGCGGGTGCGGCGTTTGGGTTTGTAGGGGAGATACAGGTCTTCCAGCTCGGTCTTACTTAACGTGCCGTTGATGGCGTTAGCCAGCTCATCAGTCAGCTTGCCTTGCTCAGAAATGGACTTCAGTATGGCCTGGCGGCGCTCTTCCAGTTCACGCAGATAGCCCAGTCGGGTTTCCAGATTACGCAGTTGTGTATCATCCAGACCGCCGGTGATTTCCTTACGATAACGTGCGATAAACGGCACAGTGTTCCCTTCATCAAGCAGGCGAACGGCAGCTTCAACCTGTTCGGCGCGTGCCTGAATTTCACCCGCAATAATGCGGCAGAAAGAATTGTTCATCATGGATAGGCTTCATCTTTAGGATCAAAAATCAGGGGATAGTTATACGGACTGGCACGATAAAATGCCAGTCGCGGAGGGCGCTCTCGGATTATTTTACGTACTCGATGGCGTTGACGTACCAGCTGGCTTCTCCGCCGGGCGTATTGACCACAGCAAGGTCGCCGATCTCTTTTTTCAGCAACGCGCGCGCCATTGGCGAGTCAATCGAGATGTAATCCTTACGGCCGAAAATTTCATCGTAGCCGACAATACGAAAGCGGCGGATATCGCCGTCGTCATTTTCAATCTCCACCCACGCGCCGAAAAACACTTTGCCTTCCTGCTGCGGTGAATAGTCGACGATTTTTAAATTTTCCATGCATTTCGTAAGATAACGAACCCGACGGTCGATTTCACGCAGGCGCTTTTTATTATACTGGTAGTCGGCATTCTCGCTGCGGTCGCCAAGGCTCGCGGCCCAGGTCACCTTTTTCGTGACTTCCGGGCGCTCTTCACGCCAGAGATAATTCAGCTCTTGTTTCAGTTTCTCGTACCCTTCCCGGGTGATCAGGGGCGTTTTCATCTTATTGAATACCTTTAAGTCTGTGACGATGCGCACAAATCGTATTACGTCACCCTGCTAACAGAATAAATAATGTGCCGCACGTTTCATTGTATACTTAAGCTGCTGTTAAATATGCTTTGTAACAATTTAGCCTGGAATTCATACCAGAATTCGCTGGTGACGAACGTAAGCTTTTTTAAGAATACA
Source organism: Citrobacter sp. Cs237 (assembly GCF_030332325.1). Taxonomy (NCBI): domain Bacteria; kingdom Pseudomonadati; phylum Pseudomonadota; class Gammaproteobacteria; order Enterobacterales; family Enterobacteriaceae; genus Citrobacter; species Citrobacter sp. Cs237. Next base: position 67,487 of record NZ_JAOWIB010000089.1, read on the forward strand.
TACCTTCAATTGTTGCGAACCTTTGGGAGTACAAACAATGCAAGAGAACTATAAAATTCTGGTGGTGGATGACGACATGCGTCTGCGTGCGCTGCTGGAGCGTTATCTTACCGAGCAGGGCTTCCAGGTTCGAAGCGTCGCGAACGCTGAGCAAATGGATCGTCTGCTAACCCGCGAATCTTTTCACCTTATGGTACTGGATCTCATGCTGCCGGGTGAAGATGGTTTGTCAATTTGCCGCCGCCTACGCAGCCAGAGCAACCCGATGCCGATCATCATGGTGACGGCGAAAGGGGAAGAAGTGGACCGCATCGTCGGTCTGGAAATCGGCGCCGATGATTACATCCCGAAACCGTTTAACCCACGTGAACTGCTGGCGCGTATTCGCGCAGTGCTGCGTCGTCAGGCCAACGAGCTGCCGGGCGCGCCTTCCCAGGAAGAAGCGGTCATTGCTTTTGGTAAGTTCAAACTGAACCTCGGCACCCGCGAAATGTTCCGTGAAGATGAGCCGATGCCGCTCACCAGCGGAGAGTTCGCGGTGCTGAAAGCGCTGGTGAGCCACCCGCGTGAACCGCTTTCCCGGGATAAGCTGATGAACCTGGCGCGTGGTCGCGAGTATTCCGCGATGGAACGTTCCATTGACGTGCAGATTTCCCGTCTGCGCCGCATGGTGGAAGAGGATCCGGCGCATCCGCGCTACATTCAGACCGTGTGGGGTCTGGGCTACGTTTTCGTGCCGGACGGTTCTAAAGCATGAGGCGAATGCGCTTCTCGCCACGAAGTTCATTTGCCCGCACGCTGTTGCTCATCGTCACGTTGCTGTTTGTCAGCCTGGTGACGACCTATCTGGTGGTGCTGAACTTTGCGATTCTGCCGAGCCTCCAGCAGTTTAACAAGGTACTGGCGTACGAAGTGCGTATGCTGATGACCGACAAGCTGCAACTGGAGGACGGTACGCAACTGGTGGTGCCTCCCGCTTTTCGACGGGAAATTTACCGTGAGCTGGGAATTTCTCTCTATTCCAACGAGGCCGCCGAAGAGGCAGGGCTGCGTTGGGCGCAACATTATGAGTTTTTAAGCCATCAGATGGCGCAGCAGCTGGGCGGCCCGACGGAAGTGCGCGTTGAGGTTAACAAGAGTTCGCCTGTCGTCTGGCTGAAAACCTGGCTGTCACCCAATATCTGGGTGCGCGTACCCTTAACAGAAATTCATCAGGGCGATTTCTCGCCGCTGTTTCGCTATACGCTGGCGATTATGCTGCTGGCGATAGGCGGGGCGTGGCTGTTTATCCGAATCCAGAACCGACCGTTAGTGGATCTTGAACATGCCGCATTACAGGTCGGTAAAGGGATTATTCCGCCGCCGCTGCGTGAGTACGGCGCGTCCGAAGTGCGCTCGGTAACTCGCGCCTTCAACCATATGGCGGCCGGGGTGAAGCAGCTGGCCGACGACCGTACGCTGCTCATGGCTGGCGTCAGCCACGATCTTCGCACCCCGCTGACGCGCATTCGTCTGGCCACGGAGATGATGGGGGAGCAGGATGGTTATCTTGCGGAGTCGATCAACAAAGATATCGAAGAGTGTAACGCGATCATTGAGCAGTTCATCGACTACCTGCGTACCGGCCAGGAGATGCCGATGGAAATGGCCGATCTCAATGCGGTGCTCGGCGAGGTTGTGGCGGCGGAGAGCGGCTACGAGCGTGAAATTGAAACCGCGCTACAGCCAGGCAGCATTCAACTGAAAATGCACCCGCTCTCTATCAAGCGCGCGCTCGCCAATATGGTGGTGAACGCCGCCCGCTACGGAAACGGTTGGATTAAGGTTAGCAGCGGTACGGAACAGCATCGGGCGTGGTTTCAGGTGGAAGACGACGGGCCGGGCATCAAGCCCGAACAGCGGAAATACCTGTTCCAGCCGTTTGTGCGCGGCGACAGCGCGCGCAGCACCAGCGGCACCGGACTCGGATTGGCGATCGTGCAGCGCATTGTTGACAACCATAACGGTATGCTGGAAATCGGCACCAGCGAGCGCGGCGGCCTTTCTATCCGCGCCTGGCTGCCCGTTCCCGTGGCGCGTGTCCAGGGAACCACGAAAGAGGCATAAAAAGGGGAGGCATTTAGCCTCCCCTTTGTTGTGGTAACAGCCGGTAACGCTGTACCGTATGCCGTCATCCGGTCATGTCAGTTACAGCTTCGGACCTGCGCTGACCAACGCGGCGCCTGCAGGGGTATCGGTGTACTTCTCGAAGTTCTCAATGAACAGTTTCGCCAGCGCGGTGGCTTTTTCCTGCCACTGTTCCGGCGACGCGTAGGTATTACGCGGGTCGAGAATGCGCGTATCCACCCCCGGCAGTTCGGTCGGGATCGCCAGATCGAACATCGGCAGGCTGAAGGTTTCCGCATCGTCCAGCGAACCGTTCAGGATGGCGTCGATGATGGCGCGGGTATCCTTGATCGAGATACGTTTGCCGGTGCCGTTCCAGCCGGTGTTGACCAGGTACGCCTGCGCGCCTGCGGCCTGCATGCGTTTTACCAGCACTTCCGCATACTGGGTCGGATGCAGCGACAGGAACGCTGCGCCGAAGCAGGCAGAGAAGGTTGGCGTCGGTTCGGTTACGCCGCGTTCGGTACCGGCCAGTTTGGCGGTAAAGCCAGACAGGAAATGGTACTGCGTCTGGTTAGCCGTCAGGCGAGAAACCGGCGGCAGCACGCCAAACGCGTCGGCGGTCAGGAAGATCACCTTCGTGGCATGACCCGCTTTAGAGATCGGCTTGACGATGTTCTCGATGTGATAGATAGGATAAGAAACGCGGGTGTTCTCTGTTTTCGAACCGTCATCAAAATCAATCGAACCGTCGGCACGAACGGTAACGTTCTCCAGCAGCGCATCGCGGCGGATCGCGTTGTAAATCTCGGGTTCAGCCTCTTTCGACAGCTTGATGGTTTTCGCGTAGCAGCCGCCTTCGAAGTTAAACACGCCGTCGTCGTCCCAGCCGTGCTCATCATCGCCAATCAGGCGACGTTTCGGGTCGGTGGAAAGGGTGGTTTTCCCGGTGCCGGACAGGCCGAAGAAGACTGCCACGTCACCTTTCTCGCCGACGTTGGCGGAGCAGTGCATAGACGCGATGCCTTTCAGCGGCAGCAGGTAGTTCATCACCGAGAACATCCCTTTCTTCATTTCTCCGCCGTACCAGGTTCCGCCGATCAGTTGGATCCGCTCGGTCAGGTTGAACGCCACGAAGTTCTCGGAGTTCAGACCCTGCTCTTTCCACTGCGGGTTGGTGCATTTCGCACCGTTCATTACGATAAAGTCAGGCTCGAAGCCTTCCAGTTCTTCATCGCTCGGGCGGATAAACATGTTCTTCACGAAATGTGCCTGCCAGGCCACCTCGGTAATGAAGCGAACGGAAAGACGGGTGTCGGCGTTCGCGCCACAGAAGGCATCAACGATAAACAGGCGTTTACCGGAGAGCTGCTGCGTTACCAGCCCTTTCAGGTGCTGCCAGGTTTCCTGGGAAAGCGGTTTGTTGTCGTTCTTGCCTTTTCCTTTGTCGGACCACCAGAGCGTGTCACGCGTGGTGTCATCACGGACAATGTACTTATCCTTTGGTGAACGTCCGGTGAAAATACCGGTATCAACGGCAACGGCGCCGAGGTTCGTCAGAACGCCACGCTCGTAGCCTTCCAGAGAAGGGTCAAGCTCCTCCTGGTAGAGCGTTTCGTAGCTGGGGTTGTAAACGATATCCTGAACGTCGTTGATACCATAAGCCTTGAGATCTTGCGGGGTTAATCGTTTCACGCGCATATCACTGCTCCTTAGCCAATATGTATTACCTGGAATAGTAAGGTTTTTTGAGGGTCGTTAACCGCGACAAGGCTCATAGATTTACTTATCTGGACAAAATCACGATTGACTGAAAACGCTGTGACTCCTGTCACGAAGCGGCGGTTATTATGGCAGGAAAGGACTTTTTGTTGTGGAAAATGTTCCTAAAACGTTAAAACAGAGTGTTTTTGACGGAAATGTTGTGAGTGTAATCGCATTCACGTAAGAAATTTACGTAAGTCTTACATACGAAATATCGATTCATCACGAAATAAAAAATCAGGCATTTGTCGAAAGGACCGGATGGGGCGTCAGGCCGCCATCCGGTTTTTCAGAAAGGAGGATTAATGCACCTGCGGATCGGCAGGGGAGGCGTTGTTACGGATTTCCGCAATATCCATCGCGTTGAACAGATAATGGCTGCCGCAATAGTCGCAGTGCATGTCGATCTCGCCTTCTTCCGCCAGGATGCTATCCACTTCCGCGTCCGGCAGGGTTTTCAGCGCGCCCGCGCAGCGTTCACGCGAACAGGTGCATTTGAATTCCACGTCCTGCGGATCGTAGAGGGTCACCTCTTCTTCGTGGTACAAACGCCACAGTACATCGTTAGCCGGCAGGGTCAGCAGCTCTTCTGCCTTGATGGTTTCTGTCAGCGTCGCCAGATGATCGAAATCATCCGCCTGAGCGTTTTGCGCAGGCATCACCTGCAGCAGCATACCGCCTGCGGCGGCTTTACCGTCAACATCGCCAGTGCGAATAAACAGGCGGGTCGGTAACTGCTCGGAGCGCAGGAAGTAATCTTCCAGGCAAGCCGCCAGAGTGTCGCCTTCCAGCCCGACCACGCCCTGATAGCGCTCGCCTTCTTCCGGCGTAATCGTGATCACCAGATAGCCGTTCCCCACCAGCGTTTTCAGATCGGCGTTTTCCGGCACATCGCCCTGCACACGCGCGACGCCGCGCATCTGCTGGTTATTGTTGCCGTTGATCACCGCCAGGCTCAGCGGGCCGTCGCCCTGCAGTTGCACGGTGATATCACCGGCAAACTTCAGCGTCGCGGTCAGCAGGCTGGTGGCGACCAGCAGCTCAGCCAGCACCGTTTTTACCGGCTGCGGGTAGCTGTGGTTTTCCAGGATCTGTTGCAGGGTTTCCGATACGGTCACCAGTTCGCCGCGCACGGCAAAGTTTTCGAACAGATAGCGGTGTAATTGGTCATGTTGCGGCATAATCATCTCTCTTGCAGACGACAGTCACTCACTGTCGCCGTGTTTAAATCGTAACAGGTTGCGGCGCTCTTTTTTGTCCGGACGTCGGTCCGGATGCGGCATCGTTAGTGCGTTAAGTTTACGCGCCAGCGCCATTTTTTCGCGTTTCTCGACGCTTTCCGTTGTTTCTTCATACAGGGCGACGGCCTCACTGGCTGGCCGACGCTGCTCAGTGATCCCTTTGATCACCACCGTACGTTCGTCATTGCCCTGGCGTAACGTCAGGGTCGCGTTCAGTTCGACTATCTTGCCTGGCTTACTGCGCTGCCCGTTATAGTGAACTTTGCCGCCTTCAATCATTTCGCGAGCCAGCGCGCGGGTTTTGTAAAAACGCGCGGCCCATAGCCATTTGTCCAGTCTGACCTCAGTTGAGGGCTTCTCTTTCATGGCGTCTCCTTCACAACAGTGAGGGGATCAGCCGGCGGTAGTCATTCAATGACGGATGACGGAGATACTGTTTTTCCGCTACGCCAGAATCGGGGTTCGTCACGCCGAGGCAATAACGAATGCCAAACGTCGCCGCTGCGTCGAGAATCGGTTCGCTATCGTCGATAAACAGCGTTTTTTCGGCGTCCAGCCCCGTTTCTTCGGCAACAGCGCGCCATAACCGCTGATCCTCTTTGGGATAACCAAATGTGTGGGTGGAAAGTAATAAATCAAGGTGCGAGGCCAGGCCGGTATGCTCCAGCTTCACCGCCAGGTTATGTGGATGCGCGTTGGTCAGCAAAATACGACGCTTGCCGCAGGCTTTTAAAGCCTCTAAAAAAGGCACTGTATCGTCGCGCAGGACGGCGCGTGGCCCCATCGCCGTCGTCATCGCGCAGATATCCAGCCCCAGACGCTCGCTCCAGTAATCAAGACAGTACCAGTTTAGCGTATGCTGAACCGCATGGTACTCCTGACGGATATGGGCCTGCGCTTCCTGCGGCGAGATCCCTCGCTGTGCGCCGTAGGTTTCGGGCACCAGTTTTTGCCAAAAGAAGGTGTCAAATGCCAGATCGAGCAGTGTGCCGTCCATGTCTAACAGAACGGTATCGACGTCCTGCCAGGCAATATTCATATGCATGGGAACTCTCCAGAGTGAAACGCGTTGCGCGACAGGGTAGCACATCCCGTCGCGCAGACAGGGTATCAGATGAGGCTATCCGGAGAGGCAATGAGCTTGGGATTCAGACAGCTTTCATAATACGCCTGAATTTCCATCATGCGGGTGCGGTGACGCTGATAGCGACGGAAAGCCTGCACGCCATTATAGACGGCGCTGACCAGCATCGTCAGCATCAGTAACGTGGTGCCGAGATAGCGCCATAATCCGGAGCGATCCGGAATACGGTGCAGGCCGATGTGTTGCGTGCCGTTGGCGTCAGTATAGATATTGGTGACGATCCCCTCGGCGCTAAACGGCGTTTTCATCAGCATTTGCGCCAGACGCTGGAAGGCGTTCCACTGCTCCTGCGGCGGGTAATCGTACAGCGAAACAGCAGGCCACGGCTGATCGACGAGATCGCTGCCTTCGTCACTGACGATCAGAAATCCGCCCGGCGCGGGGCTGTTCAGCGACTGGGCGGCGCGGGCAGTCTCGCGGGCGATAAAGGGCGCCGTTGAGGTGGCGACCAGATTATCAAGCGACTCCGCGCTGACCGGACGCAGCAGAACGTTTACGCCATCCAGCTTACCGGTGTTGGCCCGTTTAACCAGCGCGCTCCAGTCTTTGCTGTTCCCCAGATTTACCAGCGCGTTTTTCAAACGCACACATTCATCTTCTGCCGCGCACAAATCTGCGGTTTTCAACACGATATCGCCAAAGTCATCAATCAACACCATCCCTGATTTCTGAATCGCCGAACGTAACGCCGCGCTGACGCGGGATTCATCTTCCGGCTTAGGATGCAGTTGACGGTTAACCGCCTGCGACAGCGCCGTGGCCTTGTTGACCAGATCGGACTCCGGTAACGGCAGCGCAGCCGCGTCGTTCCAGATGATTTGCGAGCAGTCGAACGGCATAAACGGCGAATTCGTCTGGGCGCTCCAGGTGCCGTTGGCATGAATATTACACATTCCCGTACCGCGAATATTCAGCGTGTCGCCCACGCGCACGCCTGCGTCTGCAAGCTGCTTTACGCTGGTTGCCTCAACGGTTTGCGCGCCTTTCATCCAGGATAGCGTGAACTTGATTGGCATATCCAGCGGGATGCAGAACAGCAACATGATCAGCACCAGCAAAGAGCCACCGGCGATAACGGTGCTGCGCACCCAGTGCTGGAGCGGGAAGTTTTTTACTTCGTCGTGCAGGGACAAAAAACGTCCCTGGCGCACGACGTGGCGATCAAGATAAATATCAATATCCGTTTGCTGGCCTAAGTCCTGCGTTATCCACGGCTGCCAGTGCGGTGGATAAACCAGGTCGATAATGCCGAGCGAAATATTGTTAATTTGCTCCTGGTTATTTTCGCCAAACAGTCCCCAGCGGCGGGGGGTACCGCGCAGACAGTGAATCTCCCGGAGCGCTGATTTCGACGGCGGGGCGTACAGTCCCCACAAGCCAGCGACCAGCAGCAAAACGGCACCGCCAACCATCCACGGCACAAAAACGTCTGGGGTGATCAGGCAGAAAAAGAACAACAGGAAAGAGGCGACAATCAGTAGCGCTTCACGGAATCCCGCAGGGCGGCTCAGCGCGTACTCTTCGTGGGTTTCCTGACGAATATTCAGCAGCTCGATCTGCTCGCTTTCTTCACCACGGATCGACGCTTGCGTTGAACTGGCTGGCTGTAGCGCATAGCCGCGCGCCTCCTGCATATACTCTTGCAGCGTATGGCCGTTCAGGGAGATCACCAGCGGCAAGGTATCGGTATGGATCAGCTCGACGTTATTTTCGTCATTAATGTATTGTTCCCAGAACGGCGGCAGATGGACCTCGACGGAATCGAGGTAATAGCGCCATTTATTGGGATCGTCGGTGGTAATGCCGTAACGGGTGATCGAGTGCGTCAGAATAATGACGTTTTGGCTTTCAGCATTCAGCGTCAGCGAGACCGGCGCCGCGCTGGCGCCTGTCGGGCCGGGAACCCGTTGGATTTGGCTCAGGCTTTCCAGATAGTTTTCCACGGCGCTGCGTTCGTCCGCCGTGAGCTTGCGGGTCGCCGCGTCAGAGAACGCATGGCTCCACGGCAGCTTACGCCGCCTGGCGCGCACAGTGAACCGCCACCAGACCAGCAACAGGCCGACCAGTAACGCCGCTAAAAAAATCAGAATGGTGCTCATGCTTTCCCCATCTTACTTAATCTGTCAGGCGTGGTCAGTCGCACCCTGTCACAATAAACGTGATTCTGTGGTTGGCTATCGGCAAGCATGGAGTTGAACTTGAGCATTTTTCAGCGCATCCCAGTGAATGCTGATGATAGCAAAACCAGCAAAAGCGGAATATCAGCAAATTCCTGGACGTATTTCAACCTATTGACTTTTAATTTGAAATAGGAATTATATTTTTATTAGGTTACAAAGATGTAAATAAACGGCAATTCACATTGCCGAAACCGTGTTGCGTATCGCACAATGACGGTAGATTCCACGGCAAAGATTCTCACGATGAGCAAATCATTACAAAAACCCACCATTCTGCATGTCGAAACAGTCGCGCAATCGCGGCTTTTTAGCGTGGAAAGTGTGGATCTCGAATTCAGTAACGGCGTGCGCCGCGTTTATGAGCGGATGCGTCCTACCAATCGTGAAGCGGTTATGATTGTGCCGATTGTTGACGATCATGTGATTCTGATTCGCGAATACGCAGTGGGAACCGAATCCTACGAGTTGGGTTTTTCCAAAGGGTTGATCGACCCGGGCGAGAGCGTGTTCGAGGCTGCAAACCGGGAGCTTAAAGAAGAAGTCGGTTTTGGCGCAAAGGATCTGACGTTTTTGAAAAAGCTCAGCATGGCCCCCTCCTATTTCTCCAGCAAAATGAACATCGTGGTGGCAGAAGGTCTGTATCCGGAGTCGTTGGAAGGGGATGAGCCGGAACCGCTGCCGCAGGTGCGCTGGCCGCTGGCGCATCTGATGGATCTGCTGGAAGATCCTGATTTTACCGAAGCGCGTAACGTGAGCGCGCTATTTCTGGTGCGTGAATGGCTGAAAGGACAGGGAAGGCTCTGATACGCGCTTTCCCGCAAAAATGGCTAACACGGTGTTCAGAACGGGTCATCGACAACAATAAAAAAGGCGCCGGAGCGCCTTTTTTGATCAGAACAGTTCGTGCGTTTCGCCATTGTCGATAATGGTGGTGCCCACCTCATGCACCGCCTGTTGCGTTGGCTGGGTGCCTTCAATGAAATATTCCGCCCGGCTGTTGCCGCCGTTAGCCAACTGCCCGGTGCTGCGATCGATATTCACCGTCACAATGCCCGGCGGCGGGGTTAGCGGCTCTTCAGGCACGCCTTCCAGTACCGCTTTCATGTAAGCATCCCACGCCGGTTGCGCGCTCTTTGCGCCGCCTTCGTAGCCGGAGATCTGATCTTTTATCGCGCCGGAAGCGGTGGTACGTCCGAGATCGCGACGGTGGTCATCGAATCCAATCCATACCGACGTCACCACGCCCGGGCCGTAGCCGGAGAACCATGCGTCTTTCGAACTGTTGGTGGTTCCGGTTTTCCCGCCGATATCGTGACGCTTAAGATCGCGGCCCGCGCGCCAGCCGGTCCCCATCCAGCCGGGTTCACCGAAGATATTGGTGTTCAGCGCGCTTTTGATCAGGAAAGCCAGCGGGGTGTTAATGACGTGCGGCGCATATTCCTGCGCGCCCGTCTGCGCCACCAGCGCCTGGTTTGCCTGCTCCAGTTTTGGCATTGGCACAGCGGCATTTTGCTGCTCGCCAGAGACCGCGACATCTTCCACGTTGCTGTTTTCCAGAACGTTCGATTTCTGCGTATCGCCGTAAATCACCGGGATATCACATTCCGGACAGGCAATTTTGGGCTTCGCCTCAAAAATTACGCCGTTCTGGTCGGTTTCAATCTTGCTGATGAAATACGGATCGACCAGGAAGCCGCCATTCGCCATCACCGCATAGCCGCGCGCCACCTGTAACGGCGTAAAGGAGGCCGAACCCAGCGCCAGCGATTCGGTATGCACAATGTTCTGTGCCGGGAACCCGAAGCGCTGTAAGTATTCTGCCGCGTAATCCACGCCCATCGCACGCATCGCGCGCACCATTACCACGTTTTTCGACTGTCCCAGACCCTGACGCAGACGGATCGGACCGGCATACTGCGGCGGGGAATTTTTCGGACGCCAGTCGGAACCGGCGCCGGCATCCCAGCGAGAAATCGGCACATCGTTCAGCATGCTCGCCAGCGTCAGGCCTTTATCCATCGCCGCAGTATAGAGAAACGGCTTAATGTTGGAACCGACCTGACGCAGCGCCTGAGTCGCGCGGTTGAACTTGCTCTGGTTGAAGTCAAAACCGCCCACCAGCGCCAGTACCGCGCCATCTTTAGGATTGATCGACACCAGCGCCGAGTTCACGTCCGGCACCTGCGCCAGCCACCAGGCATCGCCCATCTTGCGTACCCAGATTTGCTGGCCCGTCTGGATAACGTCGGTGACTTTACGCGGCGTCGGCCCCTGCTGGGTATCCGAACGGTACGGGCGCGCCCAACGAATGCCTTCCATACGTAGCGCAACCGATGAGCCATCCGCCAGCGCCGCAGTGGCTTCCTGCGGATTCGCGCTGGTGACCACGGCGGGGAGCAGCGGGCCGTAGGTTGGCAGGGCTTTCAGCGTGTCGGTGATTTTCTTACTGTCCCACGCCGTTTCGCCCACTTTCCACAGCACGCTCGCCGGACCGCGGTAGCCGTGGCGCATGTCATAGTCCAGCACGTTATTGCGTACCGCCTGCTGTGCGGCCTGCTGCACTTTGCGGGTGATCGTGGTGTAAATGCGATATCCGTCTTCATAGGCGTTTTCGCCGTAACGGGCATACATTTCCTGACGCACCATTTCGGACAGATACGGGGCGGAGAAGGCGATTTCCGGAGCGTGGTAATTGGCGTCGATCGGCTCATCACGCGCCTGGTCGTACTGCGCCTGGGTGATGTAGCCTTCGCTCAGCATACGTGACAGCACTACGTTGCGGCGCGCTGTCGCGCGATCCATCGAATAGAGCGGGTTGAACGTTGAAGGCGCTTTCGGCAGACCGGCAATCACCGCCATTTCGCTTAAGGTGAGTTGATCGATCGACTTACCAAAGTAAACCTGCGCCGCCGCACCGACGCCGTAGGCGCGGTATCCCAGATAGATCTTGTTCAGATAAAGCTCAAGAATTTCGTCCTTGTTCAGCATTTGCTCAATGCGGATGGCGAGGAACACTTCCTTGATCTTACGTATCAGCGTGCGCTCCGGACTCAGGAAAAAGTTTCTCGCGAGCTGCTGAGTAATGGTACTCGCTCCCTGCGACGCATGGCCGGAAAACAGCGCGACGCTGGCCGCACGGAAGATCCCCACCGGGTCCACACCGTGATGCTCATAGAAACGACTGTCTTCCGTCGCGATAAACGCTTTCACCATTTCCGGCGGGATCTGGTTCAGCGTGACCGGAATACGACGCTTCTCGCCATATTGGGCGATCAGCTCGCCGTCCGCGCTGTACACCTGCATCGGAATCTGCAGGCGTACATCTTTGAGCGTCGCGACGTCAGGCAATTGCGGCTCAATATAACGATACAGACCATAAATCGAGCCTGCTCCCAGCAGGATGCAACATACTGCAAGGATCAATAAATACTTTACGAACTTCACTGGAGATTTCCCATTTAGTTTCATTTGGGCAGTTTATAAACAACCGCGCGGTAGTATAAAGGCAAGCCTGACGCATTGATATACCCGTAAGAGCGACGGGTGATAAGGAGATCATCAGCGATGGCTTTTAAAATCTGGCAAATTGGCTTGCATATTCAACAACGTGAAGCGCTGGCGGTGGCCGTTGTGCGCGGCGCGTCGGGGTGGTCGCTTCAGCGCTGGTGGCGTATCCCATTGGCGCAATCCACCTTGCAGGAAGGGCACATGCACAACCCGGAACCGCTTGCCGCGGCGCTCCACGCCTGGAGCCGTGAACTGCCGCAGCGACATCAGGTTCATCTCTCGTTTCCCGCCAGCCGTACGCGGCAAAAGACATTTCCCCGACCATCAATGTCCTTACGCGAACGAGAGCAAACAGCGTGGCTGACGGGCTCGCTGGCGCGCGAACTGGATATGGACCCGGACGCCCTGCGTTTTGACTACAGCGAAGATGCGCTGGCCCCCGCGTTTACGGTCACAGCCGCCCAGGACAAAGAAGTCTCCACCTTGTTAACGCTCGCGCAAACGCTCCGGATCCAGGTCGCGGCTATCACACCAGATGCTTGCGCGCTGCAACGGCTGCTGCCTTTTCTTCCTCCCACGCAATCCTGCGTGGCCTGGCGCGATGAGACGCAGTGGCTCTGGGCGACGCGGTACGCCTGGGGGCGCAAAACGGTGGCGGAGGTGGCGTCTGTCGATGGGCTTTCCGCGTCTCTTTCCCTTACGCCAGACGCCGTGGCGCTGTGTGCGAAAGCGCAGTTTGATCCGTGGCAGGCGATTTCAGTTCGCCAGCCTCCTGTCCCTGAAGAGGGCCACGCCTTCGCCGTCGCGCTTGGGCTTGCGCTGGGAGACGCGTACGCATGACGTCATCTGTCAATTTTCTGCCCTGGCGACAGCGCCGACGCAGGGCCTGCCTGCGTTTCTGGGGCGTCATGTTTGGCGCATCCGCCGCGCTGGCACTCGCGGCAGGCATGATGGGGTATGTCACCCGAAACGTTAACGGGCAGGTGGATGCGCAGTTATTGCAGGCTGAAAACCAACGGATGTCGGCGCTGACTGCCATAAAACCGCATCTGCAGCGGCGCCAGATGCAGACGCAGCAGGCCATAGCGCAGGAGAAGCGGCGAAAGGCTACCCGGCGGTGGCAGTCTGCGCTACGCGCGCTGGCGCAGCATCTTCCTGAACAGGCCTGGCTGACAAAGATCGAGTACAGGCAAAGCACGCTGGCGCTGAGTGGTAAAACGCTGACCTATGCGGCATTAAGCGCGCTGGAGACTACGCTGCGGGGCTCCCGGACCTTTGTCATCAGCCACACTGGCGGGACGCGTCAGAACGAGCAGGGATACTGGCTCTTTGAATATCGCCTGACAGAGAGAGATACGCATGACAGCGCTCTTTGATCTCTGGTGTGCGTTATCGCCACGGATACGGGCCGTTTGCTGGGCGGGCTGGACATTAGCCCTGAGCGCGCTGGCAGCGTATTGCCTGTTTCTTTCACCCGTGGAAAGCGGCGCATCGCTGGCGCAGCAGCGGGCGGCGAACGCTCAACGTTGGCAAAGCCTGCATCGCCTTGCAGAGTCGGCGGCGCGTATCCCTGCGTTAACGACGGCAAATACCGCGCCATTCTCACCGCTCGCTATCGCGTTGCCGGGATTGCGCCTGCGCCATTGGCAGCCATCGACGCAGGGCGGAGAACTGGCGCTGCGCGCAAAGTGGGAGGCGATTCCTTCGCTGTTTGCGTATCTTGCAGAACGCGGAATCTCGGTCAACGGTTTTTCCCTGACGGCGGAGAAAAACGCACTGCTGCTGACGCTTACGCTGGAGTCGCTTCATGACTAACAGGCGCTGGCTTCTGGCGGTTATCTCGCTATTGCTCCTGACCGGGATGCGCGATCCCTTTCGCCAGCCAGAGGATCGCTGCCATTCCTCTACACTGGCGCAGTGGCGGTATCAGGGCGTGGTTGGAAAAGGGGAGCGACATATCGGACTGCTGCGCGACAGCGAACATCGATGGCGGCGGGTTGAGCTGAATACGGCGCTTGATACCGGCTGGACGGTCATTCAGCTCAACGAGCAGACGTTAACCGTTCAGACGGGAACAGAATGTGACCCGCCGCAATGGCGATGGCAAAGACAAGGAGACGTTGATGAGGCATTGGATACTGGCGGTACTGTTAGCCATATTGCATCCGGCACAGGCCGGAAAGGCACAGAGCGTCACTCTGGTGGTGGATGACGTGCCGGTAGCCCAGGTGTTACAGGCGCTTGCCGAGCAGGAGCGTAAAAATCTGGTGATCTCGCCGGACGTTAGCGGCGCGGTGTCGCTGCATCTGACGGACGTGCCCTGGCAGCAGGCGTTACAGACGGTGGTAAAAAGCGCGGGTTTAGTGTTGCGTCAGGACGGTTCGATTATGCATATCCATTCCGCCGACTGGCGGAGCGCAGAGGCGGCGCGTCGGGAAGCGGAAAACGCGAGGCGACAGGCCAGCCTGCCGCTGGAAAATCGCCCTATCCCGCTGCACTATGCCGACGCCGGCGAGTTAGCGAAAGCGGGGAGTGCGCTGCTGAGCCCCCGGGGCAGCATCACGGTGGATAAACGCACCAACCGGCTGCTGGTCAGAGACACCCGACCGGCGCTGGTATTGCTTGAACACTGGGCAGGACAGATGGATCTTCCGGTCGGGCAGGTCGAACTGGCGGCGCATATCGTGACCATAAACGAGAAAAGCCTGCGCGAACTGGGCGTCAAATGGACGCTGGCCGACGCTCAGCAGGCGGGCAGCGTAGGGCAGGTGACAGCCCTGGCGGGCGACCTGTCCGTTGCCGCGGCGACAGCGCGCGTGGGATTTAATATCGGGCGAATAGATGGGCGCATGTTGGATCTGGAGCTCTCCGCACTGGAGCAAAAACAGCAACTTGATATCATCGCCAGCCCGCGCCTGTTGGCCTCGCATTTACAACCCGCCAGCATAAAGCAGGGAAGCGAGATCCCCTACCAGGTTTCCAGCGGCGAAAGCGGCGCCACGTCAGTCGAGTTCAAAGAAGCGGTGCTGGGAATGGAAGTGACGCCTACGGTGCTGGCAAAGGGGCGGATTCGCCTTAAACTGCATATCAGCCAGAACATGCCGGGGCAGGTGCTGCAACAGGCCGACGGCGAAGTGCTGGCTATCGACAAACAGGAGATCGAAACGCAGGTTGAGGTGAAAAGCGGCGAAACGCTGGCGCTGGGGGGCATTTTCTCGCGTAAGAATAAATCCGGTAAAGACAGCGTGCCGTTGCTAGGCGACATTCCCTGGCTTGGGCAGCTTTTTCGCCATGACGGGAAAGAAAATGAGCGCCGTGAACTGGTGGTCTTCATTACCCCCAGATTGGTCTCGACAGAATGATTTATGCATGAAACACCGGTGTTTTTGCACTTAACTCGTTTCAGGGGTTTGACGTGCGCAACTATTTAGCATACAAGGAGTACCGATTTGAGAGTCGGTACTTCTCATCGCCGTCCGGCAACGCTGACTCGGGTTGTCTACAATCTGGTTTGGTGATTTATTCAGTTGCCAAACCCGCTTGAGTATTGAGATAATTTTCAGTCTGACTCTCGCAATATCTTATGAGGTTTCAGTTCATGTCCTGCTGCGCTCAGTGTCGGCGAAGCGGGTTTATCATTAACGATCAGTCTTAGTAGTACCGAAAAAATGGCAGAGAAACGCAATATCTTTCTGGTTGGGCCTATGGGTGCCGGAAAAAGCACCATTGGGCGCCAGTTAGCTCAACAACTCAATATGGAATTTTACGATTCTGATCAAGAGATTGAGAAACGCACCGGAGCTGATGTGGGCTGGGTCTTCGACGTAGAAGGTGAAGACGGCTTCCGCGATCGTGAAGAGAAAGTCATTAACGAATTGACGGAAAAACAGGGTATTGTGCTGGCAACCGGCGGTGGCTCTGTTAAATCACGTGAAACCCGTAATCGTCTTTCCGCGCGTGGCGTCGTGGTTTACCTCGAAACGACCATCGAAAAACAACTTGCGCGTACGCAGCGCGATAAAAAACGTCCGCTGTTGCAGGTGGAAGCGCCGCCTCGCGAAGTTCTGGAAGCGTTGGCCGACGAACGCAATCCACTGTATGAGGAGATTGCTGACGTCACTATTCGTACCGACGATCAGAGCGCGAAAGTCGTTGCAAATCAGATCATTCATATGCTGGAAAACAACTGATTCCGGCTTGAGCCTGGCCCATTAGGCTCTTAATACACACTCGGTAAGCGGGTATTAGCTATTAAGGTGGATGTCGCGTCATGGAGAGGATCACCGTCACTCTCGGGGAACGTAGTTACCCTATCACCATCGCGGCTGGTTTGTTTGACGAACCGGCTTCTTTCTTACCGCTGAAATCGGGCGATCAGGTTATGTTGGTCACCAACGAAACCCTGGCTCCCCTCTATCTTGATAAGATTCGCAGCGTACTTGAACATGCGGGTGTCAACGTTGATAGCGTCATCCTGCCTGACGGCGAGCAGTATAAAAGCCTGACGGTGCTGGATACCGTATTTACCGCCTTGCTGCAAAAACCGCACGGTCGTGATACGACACTGGTCGCCCTTGGCGGCGGTGTGATTGGCGATCTGACCGGTTTCGCCGCCGCCAGCTATCAGCGCGGCGTGCGCTTCATTCAGGTTCCAACGACGCTTCTGTCGCAGGTTGACTCCTCCGTTGGCGGTAAAACCGCCGTCAACCACCCTCTCGGCAAGAATATGATCGGCGCGTTTTATCAGCCCGCCTCCGTGGTCGTGGATCTCGACTGCCTGAAAACGCTGCCCGCGCGCGAGCTGGCGTCTGGCCTTGCGGAAGTGATCAAATACGGCATCATCCTTGATGGTGAATTTTTCCGCTGGCTGGAAGAAAACCTGGATGCGTTGCTGCGTCTCGACGGCCCGGCGATGGCGTACTGTATTCGTCGTTGTTGTGAGCTGAAAGCCGAAGTTGTCGCAGCAGACGAGCGCGAAACCGGCTTACGTGCTTTACTCAATCTGGGACACACCTACGGCCATGCTATTGAAGCTGAAATGGGTTATGGCAATTGGTTACACGGTGAAGCGGTCGCAGCAGGTATGGTAATGGCGGCGCGCACTTCGGAACGGCTCGGGCAGTTTACGCCAGCAGAGACGCAGCGCATTATCACCTTACTTGAGCGCGCCGGATTGCCGGTTCACGGTCCGCGAGACATGTCCGCGCAGGCTTACCTGCCGCACATGCTGCGTGATAAAAAAGTGTTAGCGGGAGAAATACGCTTAGTGCTTCCGCTGGCGATAGGGAAAAGTGAAGTCCGCGGCGGAGTGTCGCATGAGGTGGTTCTTAACGCTATCGCTGATTGCCAGCAGGCGTAACAACAAGAAAGGTCGGACTGATACGGCACACGTATCGGCCATTTAAATTCAGGTTTGGTGCAACGTAGTAAGCATTAACCTTTGAGTGGGGTGTTAAATGGATGAATTCAAACCAGAAGACGAGCTGAAACCCGATCCCAGCGATCGTCGCCCTGGTCGTTCTCGTCAATCTTCTGAACGCGGTGAGCCGCAGATCAACTTTGATGATGTTGATCTGGACGCGGACGATCGTCGTCCCACTCGCGGACGCAAAGAGCGTCTTGATGAGCCGGAACCAGAAGAATACGAATCCGATGACGAAAGTGTGGATGAAGAACGCGTTGAGCGTCATCCACGTAAGCGTAAAAAAGCGGCCAGTAAACCCGCTTCCCGTCAGTACATGATGATGGGCGTAGGGGTGCTGGTGATGTTGCTTCTGATCGTCGGAATTGGCTCCGCGCTGAAAGCGCCATCCACGCCTTCTTCCAACGCACAAACGGCCTCAGGCGAAAAGAGCATCGATCTTTCCGGCAATGCCGCAGACCAGGCTAACGGGGCGCAGCCTGCGCCAGGCGCTACATCCGCCGAGCAGACCGCAGGGAATTCCCCGCAGGACGTCTCTTTGCCGCCGATCTCCTCAACGCCAACGCAGGGTCAGGCGCCAGCCACGGCAGAAGGCCAGCAGCGTGTTGAAGTTCAGGGTGACCTGAATAATGCGCTGACCCAGCCGCAGGGTCAGGAACAGATGAACAATGTGGTGGTGAACTCGACGCTGCCGACTGAACCCGCTACCGTGGCGCCGGTTCGTAACGGCAATGCGCCGCGTCAGACGGCAACCGCGCCGACAGCGGAACGTCCGACGCCGTCCCGTCCGGAGCGGAAGCAGGCGGTGATTGAGCCGAAGAAACCGCAGGCAACCGCGAAAGCGACACCAGCAGAACCAAAGCCGGTGACCCAGCCGAAGCGTACCGAACCGACAGCAACGTCTAAACCGGCAACGTCCGCGCCAGCCGCGACGACAGCGCCTAAGGCCACGGCGAGCGCCACGCCTGTGCAGAAAGCCGCCCCGGCTCAGACCACGCCAGCGGCAACGACAGGGAGCGCCGGTGGAACGAAAAGCACCGGTAACGTCGGTTCTCTCAAGTCAGCGCCGTCCGGTCATTACACGCTGCAGTTGAGCAGTTCTTCTAACTACGACAACCTGAACGGTTGGGCGAAGAAAGAGAATCTGAAAAACTATGTGGTATATCAGACGACGCGTAATGGTCAGCCGTGGTATGTTCTTGTAACGGGCGTCTATGCCTCGAAGGACGAGGCAAAACGCGCAGTGTCTACGCTGCCAGCCGATGTGCAGGCAAAAAATCCGTGGGCTAAACCGTTGCATCAGGTTCAAGCCGATCTCAAGTAATGTTAAGCGCAGGATGCTGTCGGAGCTTTCTCCACAGCCGGAGAAGGTGTAATTAGTTAGTCAGCATGAAAAAAAATCGCGCTTTTCTGAAGTGGGCAGGGGGAAAATACCCCCTGCTGGATGATATTAAAAGGCATTTACCAAAGGGCGAATGTCTGGTCGAACCCTTCGTTGGGGCCGGGTCGGTGTTTCTCAACACCGACTTTTCGCGTTATATCCTTTCCGATATTAACAGTGACCTTATCAGCCTCTACAACATTGTGAAAACACGTACCGACGAGTACGTGCAGGCTTCCCGCGAGCTGTTTACGCCCGAAACAAATCTCGCTGAGGTTTACTACCAACTGCGCGAGGAGTTCAATTCCAGTGAAGATCCCTTCCGTCGCGCGGTGCTGTTTCTGTATCTGAACCGCTATGGCTACAATGGCCTGTGTCGTTACAATCTGCGCGGTGAATTTAACGTCCCTTTTGGCCGTTATAAAAAACCTTACTTCCCGGAAGCTGAGCTGTATCACTTTGCCCAAAAAGCGCAGAATGCAGAGTTTCATTGCCTCTCTTATGAAGAGTGCATGAATCGCGCGGATAGCAATTCGGTTGTCTATTGCGATCCGCCTTATGCGCCGCTGTCGGCGACGGCGAATTTTACCGCTTACCACACCAATAGCTTCAGTCCCAAAGAGCAGGCGCACCTGGCTCAGATGGCGGAAAAGCTGGTCAGTAAGCGGATCCCGGTGCTAATTTCGAACCACGACACGCCCGATACGCGTGAGTGGTATAAAGCGGCAAAACATTTTCAGGTCAAAGTGCGACGCAGTATAAGCAGCAACGGCGGCACACGTAAAAAGGTGGACGAACTGCTGGCTCTGTACAAACCAGGAGTCGTTTCACCCGCGAAAAAATAATTCTCAAGGAGAAGCGGATGAAACAGTATTTGATTGCCCCCTCAATTCTGTCGGCTGATTTTGCCCGCCTGGGTGAGGACACCGCACAAGCACTGGCTGCCGGTGCGGATGTCGTGCATTTCGATGTGATGGACAACCACTACGTCCCCAACCTGACTATCGGCCCGATGGTGCTGAAGTCTCTGCGCAAATATGGCATTACCGCACCCATTGACGTGCATCTGATGGTGAAGCCGGTTGATCGCATTGTCCCGGACTTTGCCGCCGCAGGCGCCAGCATTATTACTTTTCATCCGGAAGCCTCTGAACACGTTGACCGCACGCTGCAACTGATTAAAGAACATGGCTGTAAGGCGGGTCTGGTCTTCAACCCGGCAACGCCGCTGAGTTATCTCGATTACGTGATGGATAAGCTGGATGTGATCCTGCTGATGTCCGTAAACCCGGGTTTTGGCGGCCAGTCGTTTATTCCGCAAACGCTGGACAAGCTGCGTGAAGTGCGTCGCCGTATCGATGAGTCCGGCTACGACATTCGTCTCGAAGTTGACGGTGGTGTGAAGGTAAACAACATCGGTGAAATCGCGGCGGCGGGAGCAGATATGTTCGTTGCAGGCTCCGCTATTTTCGATCAGCCTGACTACAAAAAAGTCATTGATGAAATGCGCCGTGAACTGGCAAAGGTAAGTCATGGATAAATTGCAGGATATTCGGGGCGTCGCCTTCGACCTCGACGGCACGCTGGTCGACAGCGCGCCGGGATTAACCGCCGCGGTGGATATGGCGCTGTACGCGCTGGAACTGCCGACGGCAGGCGAAGAACGCGTGATCGCCTGGATAGGTAACGGCGCGGACGTATTAATGGCGCGTGCGCTTGCCTGGGCCCGTCAGGAGCGCGCCACGTTACGTCAGTCCCAGGGCAAACCCCCCGTCGATGATGATATCCCCGCCGAAGAACAGGTCCGCATTCTGCGCAAGCTGTTCGACAGATACTATGGCGATGTGGCTGAAGAAGGGACGTTTTTATTCCCTGATGTCGCCGACACGCTGGGCGCGCTGCACGCGAAAGGGCTGCCGTTAGGTCTGGTGACCAACAAGCCGACGCCGTTTGTCGCGCCGCTGCTGGACGCGCTGGATATCAGCAAATATTTCAGCGTGGTTATCGGCGGTGACGACGTGAAAAACAAAAAACCGCATCCGGATCCGCTGCTGATGGTGGCAAGTAAGCTCGGTATTTCGCCTGAGCAATTGCTCTTTGTCGGGGATTCGCGTAATGATATTCAGGCTGCAAAAGCGGCAGGTTGCCCGTCAGCAGGACTCACCTACGGCTATAACTACGGCGAGCCGATCTCTCTGAGCCAGCCTGACCTCATGTACGACCGCATAAATGAACTTCTGCCCGCTCTCGGGCTTCCGCATAGCGAAAATCAGGAATCGAAAAATGACTAAGCCCATCGTTTTTAGTGGCGCACAGCCCTCAGGTGAATTGACCATTGGCAACTACATGGGTGCGCTGCGTCAGTGGGTGAACATGCAGGATGACTACCACTGTATCTACTGCATCGTTGACCAGCATGCCATCACCGTGCGTCAGGATGCACAGCAACTGCGCAAAGCGACGCTGGACACCCTGGCGCTGTACCTTGCGTGCGGTATCGATCCTGAGAAAAGCACCATCTTTGTTCAGTCTCACGTGCCGGAGCACGCGCAGCTGGCCTGGGCGCTGAACTGCTACACTTATTTCGGTGAATTGAGCCGCATGACCCAGTTTAAAGACAAGTCTGCGCGCTACGCCGAAAACATCAACGCCGGTCTGTTTGATTATCCGGTGCTGATGGCAGCCGATATTTTGCTGTATCAGACTAACCAGGTTCCGGTCGGCGAAGACCAGAAACAGCACCTCGAACTGAGCCGCGATATTGCGCAGCGTTTCAACGCGCTGTATGGCGAGATCTTCAAAGTGCCTGAGCCGTTTATTCCGAAGTCAGGCGCGCGCGTGATGTCGCTGCTGGAGCCGACCAGGAAGATGTCCAAGTCAGACGACAACCGCAACAACGTGATTGGTCTGCTGGAAGATCCGAAATCGGTGGTTAAGAAAATCAAACGCGCGGTGACCGACTCCGACGAGCCGCCGGTCGTGCGTTACGATACCCAGAATAAAGCGGGCGTATCTAACCTGCTGGACATCCTTTCAGCCGTCACCGGTCAGAGTATCCCTGAACTGGAAAAACACTTTGAAGGCAAGATGTATGGCCATCTGAAAGGCGAAGTGGCGGAAGCCGTTTCCGGCATGCTGACCGAGCTTCAGGAACGTTATCACCGCTTCCGCAACGACGAAGCATTCTTGCAGAAAGTGATGAAAGAAGGGGCTGAAAAAGCCAGCGCGAGGGCTTCTGAAACGCTAAAAGCGGTGTACGAAGCGATTGGGTTTGTCGCCAAACCGTAATAACACGCGAAAAACGAAAAAACCGGGAAGCCCCGGTTTTTTTGTATCTGCGCAATTTTTCAGAGTCTATTACTCTGCGGTTGGACCACAGCCGCCAATAATTTTGGAAATAGAAATGGCTGGGTGCAGCAGGTAGTCATAAGAGCAGGTTTTATTGCGGTTTTCAACGTGACCCGTACATGCCGTCAGGGTAGCCAGCGCTGCGCCCACCAGTGCCATTTTAATAAACTTGTTCATTTACATTTCCTATGTAAAAAATATAATTTTTAACTAATGATAGAGGTGGTGAATATATTTTCCCCACCCGGATTCGACGATAGCGTAATCTATTTTTTGCGTCAGTAAGGGAATGGAGAAATAAACCGGGGCAAGATGCTTATGTCTTTAAATTCATGAGGTTATAAGAAGGTATGATTCCGGACGTTTATTCCTGACGGCAATAAAAAAGGCCAGACAGTGCTGGCCTTCGTGTTCAGACAGTATTAATGGTTGGAGAACCAATTTAGCTTTTCGCGTAATCCGACGACGCGACCCACGATAATTAATGCAGGACTTTCTACCTGCGTCGCCAGCTCGCCTAATTGTGCGAGTTCGCCTTTCACCACACGCTGTTTTACTGCGGTGCCGTTTTCTACCAGTGCGACGGGCATATCCGCCTGCATACCGAATTCGATCAATTTCTGTTGAATAGTAGCGGCTTGATTCAGGCCCATGTAAAACACCAGCGTCTGTTTTTCTGCCGCCAGGTTTTCCCAGTCCAGCTCGCCGCCGGTCTTCAGGTGGCCGGTGACCAGACGGACGCTCTGCGCGTAATCGCGATGGGTCAGCGGGATCCCGGAGTATGCAGAGCACCCGGAGGCGGCGGTAATTCCCGGCACCACCGAGAACGGAATGCCCGCATGGCAGAGGGTTTCCAGCTCTTCGCCACCGCGACCAAAGATAAACGGATCGCCGCCTTTCAGACGCACCACGCGTTTGCCTTTTTGCGCTTCGCGCAGCAGGATCTGGTTAATTTCCTCCTGCGGTACGCAGTGGTAGCCCGCGCGTTTGCCGACGAATACGCGATCCGCGTCGCGACGCACAAGGTTCATGATGTCGTCTGACACCAGACGGTCGTACACCACCACATCGGCCTGCTGGATCTGTTGCAGTCCTTTCAGGGTCAGAAGGCCGGCATCGCCCGGCCCTGCTCCCACCAGCACCACTTCGCCGCGATGATCCAACGGCTCGTTAAGTAACTGCTCGGTGACGTCCGCCACTGCTTTTTCGTCGGTGTTAGCCAGCGACTGCGCCAGACGATCGTTAACGAAGAATTTTTCCCAGAAGCGACGGCGTTCGCCCATGGTGGCGAACTGCTGCTTCACGCGTGAGCGCAGTGTTCCGGCGTAATGTGCGACCTGACCGAGATGCTGAGGCAGCAGGGATTCCAGCTTTTCGCGCAGCAGGCGGGCAAGCACCGGTGAGGTGCCGCCCGAGGAGACCGCCACCATCAGCGGCGAACGGTCGATAATTGACGGCATGATGAAGCTGGCGGCTTTCGGCGCGTCCACCACGTTACAGAAGATTCGGCGCAATTCTGCCGCATCGCTGACGCGCTGGTTAACCGCATCATCATCCGTGGCGGCAATCACCAGCCAGCAGGGGTCAAGAAGGGTTTCATCAAAGGGCCCTTCGACCAGGGTTAACATGCCCTCATTTGCCCATACGGTGAACTGCGGATCAAACGCCAGCGCATTCACCGTTAAACGCGCGCCCGCGTCCAGCAGCAGCCGCGCTTTGCGTTCTGCGACATCACCACCGCCGACAAGCAAACAGTCGCGGTCACGGAGTTGACAAAATATAGGCAAATGGTCCACGACATTACCCCTTAATCACTGATCAGATTCTCAGTTTGGTTAATTTTCGCCGGAACGGGACGCTCCGATTTTGGCGTAGCATACCAATAACCTAATCCCATGAATACGACACCGGACAAAGTATTGCCAAGAGTTACCCACAGCAGATTATGCCCTATTCCTGCCAGGGTATAGGCTTCGCTATGGTGACCGAACCAGGAGAGGGCAAATAGCGTCATGTTCGCCACGGAGTGCTCGTAGCCGGAGGCGATAAACGCCAGCAGGCACCACCAGATCGCCATAAATTTGGCGGCGCCTTCGGTGCGAATCGCCATCCAGATCGCCAGACATACCAGCCAGTTGCACAGCGCGCCTTTAAAGAATAAAACCGTGGCTGGCGCGGTGGTTTTCGCCAGCGCCACGGAGTGCACAATGCTGGTATCAACCGGCAGCAGGCTGCCGCCGCCCCAACTGTACATCAGTGCGACAAACACGGAGCCGACCAGATTGCCGAGCCAGGTTTGCGGCAGAATCGCCCACATCTGACCGTGGGTGATAGTGCCCGCCTTGACACCGAGCGTCAGGAACAGAGTATGCCCGGTAAAAAGTTCAGAACCGGCGATGATCACCAGCGTTAAGGCGATGCCAAAGGTAGCGCCCATCACCAGTGGTCGAACAGAAGGATCAAGAAGGTTGCCCAGCGTGAAGATCAAGATGATGCCGAGGCCAACGTAGGCTCCCGCCATTGCAGAGCTTACCCAGAATCCCAGCGGGTTTTTTGCCGACAGGCGTGCGATACGCGCAGCGTTAGCCGCACATTTATTGATAGTGTCAGTAAACATAGTATTGATTATCCCTTTTCACTTCAGCCTCTGCGCTGCCGCGTTGCTGGTTACGCTTACTCCCTGTCACATAGCGGACTCTGCTCCAGGTGTAGGCGGTAGCCGCCGCGATGCCGCTCAAATGACGTTGTGAACACAATTAACAATGAAAAAAACGTCAAAAAAGGGAGGCGTTGCGCCTCCCGAAAAAATTAACCGCGTAACTGCACAATGCCGTCTTTCACCCGCGCGTCGTAATGCGTGACGGAATGACTTTCGTCTTCCATGCACAACCCGTCGCTCAGGCGGAAGCGTTGTTTTTTCAGCGGGCTGGCGACCCACAGTTCGCCCTGATGCTCTGCTATCAGTCCGCGAGAAAGTACGCTGGACTCAAAGAACGGGTCGATGTTGCTAATCGCGAACACCTGATCGCTGTGATACGGGCGGAATATGGCGACCTGTTCCTCGCCTAACAGCGCGCAGACGCCGGTTTCCGGCAGGATGTCATCAATGTGGCAAATGTCTTTCCACTGGCTCATGCGTTTTCCTCCACCAGAGTGACCGGAATGCGTTCATACGGCGTGGCCGGACGATGCTGTTCACGTTCAGGCACGACCTGGACGTTCGGATCGCGTTTATCGCTGTTGATGAAGTGCTTAAAGCGAACCTGCGCAGAGGGTGTATTGACGGTTTCAGTCCACTCACACACCACGGCTTCGCGCAGACGCGCCATCTCTTCTTCGAGATGGGCGTTCAGGCCTAGCTTGTCGTCAATAATGACGGACTTCAGATACTCGATGCCGCCTTCCAGGTTATCCAGCCACGGCGCGGTACGGGTCAGTTTGTCCGCTGTGCGGATGTAGAACATCATGAAGCGGTCGAGATATTTGAGCAGCGTTTCACGGTCAATATCCGCCGCCAGCAAATCCGCATGGCGCGGTTTCATCCCGCCGTTACCGCAGACGTACAGGTTCCAGCCTTTTTCTGTGGCGATAATGCCCACGTCTTTCCCCTGGGCTTCGGCGCATTCACGAGTACAACCGGAGACCCCGAACTTCATTTTGTGCGGGGTGCGAATACCTTTGTAGCGGTTTTCCAGCTCAACGCCGAAGCCCACGCTGTCACCGACGCCGTAGCGGCACCAGGTGCTGCCGACGCAGGTTTTCGCCATACGTAGCGCTTTGGCATAGGCGTGACCGGTTTCGAAACCGGCTTCGATCAACTGACGCCAGATTTCCGGGAGATCGTCTTTCTGCGCGCCGAACAGGCCGATACGCTGAGAACCGGTGATTTTGGTGTAAAGGTTAAATTCTCGGGCGATACGGCCCACCGCCACCAGTCCTTCCGGAGTGATTTCGCCACCAGCAGAACGGGGAATAACGGAATAAGTGCCATCTTTCTGGATGTTCGCCAGGAAGTTGTCGTTAGTATCCTGCAGCGGGGTGTGCTGCGGCTTCAGAATGTATTCGTTCCAGCAGGAGGCCAGCAGGGAACCGACGGTGGGCTTACACACTTCACAGCCGTAACCTTTTCCGTGTTTTGCCAGCAGCTCTTCGAACGTTTTGATGCCTTCGACGCGAATCAGGTGGAACAGCTCCTGGCGTGAATAGGCAAAGTGCTCACACAGGTTATTGTTCACTTCAATGCCCTGTTTCGCCAGTTCGGCGTTCAGCACCTGGGTGACCAGCGGGATACAGCCGCCGCAGCCTGTACCGGCTTTGGTTTCGGCTTTCAGCGCGGCGACGGTGTGACAACCTTTGTTGATGGCGGCGACCAACATGCCTTTAGTGACGTCGAAGCAAGAGCAAATTTGCGCGCTGTCCGGCAGCTTGTCCACACCAATCGAGGGCTTACCGCTACCCGCGTGGGCAGGCAGGATCAGGGAGTCCGGGTTTTCCGGCAGTTCGATAGCATTCAGCACCAGTTGCAGCAGGTTGCCGTAGTCGCTGGTGTCGCCCACCAGCACCGCTCCGAGCAGGGTTTTGTTATCTTCGCTGACAATAAGGCGCTTATAGACCTCTTTGCTTTCGTCGAGGTAAACATAGCTACGCGCGCCCGGCGTGCGGCCATGCGCGTCGCCAATGCCGCCCACGTCAACGCCCAGCAGCTTCAGCTTAGCGCTCAGATCCGCGCCTTCAAAAACGTTTTCGTTGCCAAGGATATGATCAACGGCGACCTGCGCCATTTTGTAGCCTGGCGCCACCAGGCCGTAAACGCGATTGTTCCAGCTTGCGCATTCGCCGATGGCGTAAATGTCCGGATCAGAAGTTTGACAGGCGTCGTTAATCACGATCCCGCCGCGCGTAGCGACCTCCAGACCGCACTGAGTGGCCAGCTTATCGCGCGGACGAATACCGGTGGAGAACACGATAAAATCGACTTCCAGTTCGCTACCATCGGCAAAACGCATGGTCTTACGCGCCTCGGTCCCTGTCTGGACGATCTCTTTGGTATTTTTGCTGGTGTGGACGCGCACGCCCATGCTTTCGATTTTGCGGCGTAGCTGTTCGCCGCCCATCTGATCCAGCTGTTCCGCCATCAGCATTGGCGCGAATTCGATGACGTGGGTTTCCACGCCGAGGTTTTTCAGCGCGCCGGCCGCTTCCAGGCCTAACAGTCCACCGCCGACTACCGCGCCACGTTTGCTGCGACGGGCGCAGGACTCTATGGCATTGAGATCTTCAATGGTGCGATAGACAAAGCAGTCCTGCGTTTCGGAGCCTTTAATCGGCGGGATCCACGGATAGGAGCCGGTGGCCATGATCAGCTTGTCATAGTAAACCGTGCGGCCCGCGCTGGAGTGGATCACCTTTTCCTGACGGTTGATGGTGATAGCGCGTTCGCCGACCAGCACTTTCACGCCATGCTTCTCGTAAAAGCCTTCACGCACCAGAGAGAGTTCTTCGGCAGTGTGATGGGAGAAGTAAGATGACAGGTGCACACGGTCATACGCTTTGCGGGGTTCTTCGCAGAAAACAGTAATATCAAAATTGGCAGCGTCGGATTTATCAAGAAGATCCTCAATAAAGCGATGGCCGACCATACCATTACCGATAATAGCGAGTCTGACTTTGCTCATTTTTGCCTCGATTTCTTTTCTATTACTGCCTACCTTAACGATTCAGCAACCCCACTTATTGATGCAAATCAAATTCACCTTTATATACTCCTTAAGGGGTATATTGCTGATTTGTCAGGATTTTTATAAGTCACGGAAATGTCAGACTTTTCGCGATTGTATAAATAACGTACAAAATGAGGGGTTTTTCAGCATCTCCAGCTACTCCCGGCGAAGAGAGGCGCTAAGACCTTAGAGGGAGGGGGACCGGACGACAACACGTTACGTTTTATCCGTCTCAGGAAAGATCAGGATGCCCGGTAACCCTACGCTACCGGGCAACTGAATTAATGCATCGCGGACACCTCGTGACGGCGATGGCGGGTGACAAAACCGAGGATAAAGCACATCACAAACACGACGGCATACAGAGCGTTAGCGGTGAACAGCGCCGCCTGCGGGCCGCTGTGCGCCACGATAGGACCGGTGACCACGAAGGTCAACATGGTGCCAATGGTGCCGCAAGTCAGCACAAAGTTAACCAGCTTTGGCGACGCCACTTTCGTCTGCTGGGAGCCCAGCGTAATAATCGTGGTGTAAATGGCGCTTGAGAAAAAGCCCAGCGCGAGGATAAACCACGGCATATGCGCTGGCGTGCCGGTGATAAACAGATACATCAGAACCGCAGCCAGACCGGCGAGCACTGTCAGGATGCGCTGCAAGTCAAAGAAACGCAGGATGACGCTGAATGCCCACATACCGAACATATAAGACATCCAGAAGTTGCTGACCAGCGTACCGGCATCGTTCAGACTCATTCCCAGTCCCTTCGCGTATTCCGGTACCCATGAGATAAAGCCCAACTGGCCCAGGATATAGCACAGCGCGGCAATGGAGAGAAACAGTACGCCGATGCCCCATTTTTCTTTTACTGCCGGTGTATCGCTTTTCGGTGCATGTTTGCCCAGCGCGGGGAATTCACAGCCAAAGGTCAGCAGGAAAATCGCCACATAGACCAGGCCGATGCAGGCATATACCCAGTACCACTCGATGCTGCGGGCCAGCAAAAAGGCGGCAACCATTGGAAAAATCATCCCCGCCATGCTGAAGAAGGAATCGGTAAAAAGCAGGCGCGAGCCGCGCTGACGGCCTTCGTACATCTGGGTGATCAGGAAAGTCCCGATCGACATGGTGATACCGCTTACCACGCCAAGCACGAACATCGCAGCGGAGAACAGCGCCAGACTGTGGCTGAACATCAGTCCGGCCACCGCCAGTACCATCAGG
This sequence comes from Citrobacter sp. Cs237, assembly GCF_030332325.1. Classification (NCBI taxonomy): domain Bacteria; kingdom Pseudomonadati; phylum Pseudomonadota; class Gammaproteobacteria; order Enterobacterales; family Enterobacteriaceae; genus Citrobacter; species Citrobacter sp. Cs237. The sequence goes on from NZ_JAOWIB010000089.1 coordinate 96,521, forward strand.
ATAAAGCCAAAACGCAGCTGCGTTTTTAGCGGGACGATTTCCATCAGCCAGGCGTTAAGAAAAATGGAGATCAAAATACCGGCGTTCAGGAAGGTGAAGGTATTACTCATACTGGAAACCGGCAGGTTGAAATACTCTGCGATGTTTCCCATCACCATCCCGGTGACAATAACCAGCGCCCCGGTCAGGGCGTAGGAAAGAAAGCTAATCCATGTGAGCTTGATGCGGTTGCTGTTAGTCATGGCTGGCCTGTGTTGATACGCACCTGAAAACTGTGTGTATAAGAAAGTAAAGCGCATTGACTGCGCCACGAGCGGGCAGATTTTAGGCGCTTTAGTGATTCATTTAAACTTTTATTGGCAATTAATAAGTGCGTTACATTTTTTATTGTGATCAAAATCACGCATAGACTGACGGTCAGTAAGTTACAGATGTTTCTGGTAAGTAAAAATAGGTAAAGGGATGGCCTTGTCTCTGAAGCCTCTTTAGAATCAAAGCACTTGCTTTTTGTTACCGCTCTCGTTAAGGAATTCTCATGCTCAAATCGACCCTGGCGGCTGTCGCAGCTGTTTTCGCCCTTTCTGCTCTCTCTCCTGCAGCGTTGGCGGCGAAAGGGGATCCGCACGTTCTGCTGACAACCTCTGCCGGTAATATTGAACTGGAACTGAACAGCCAGAAAGCGCCAGTATCAGTGCAGAACTTTGTCGATTACGTGAACAGCGGGTTCTATAACAACACCACGTTCCACCGTGTGATCCCAGGCTTTATGATTCAGGGCGGTGGGTTCAACGAGCAGATGCAGCAGAAGAAGCCGAATCCGCCGATCAAAAACGAAGCCGACAACGGTCTGCGTAATACCCGAGGCACCATTGCGATGGCGCGTACCGCAGACAAGGACAGCGCCACCAGCCAGTTCTTCATCAATGTCGCCGACAACGCCTTTCTCGATCACGGCCAGCGCGACTTCGGATACGCCGTCTTTGGTAAAGTTGTGAAAGGGATGGATGTTGCCGATAAGATCTCTCAGGTTCAGACCAAAGATGTGGGCCCATACCAGAATGTGCCGACAAAACCGGTCGTTATCCTCTCCGCAAAAGTCCTGCCGTAATCCCTTTCGGCGCGGGTGTTTCATGCCCGCGCCTGTTTCCCCTTCCTGCGTAACCGCGTTTTGCCGCTTATACTTGGCAGACACGAGACTATCAGGGAGGCGTAAAGTGAAAAAACTCACCGACAGACAGAAATCCCGGCTCTGGGAGCAGCAGCGCAATACCAATTTTCAGGCCAGCCGCCGCCTTGAGGGCGTCGACAGCCCGCTAGTCACGTTAACCGCGCCAGAGGCGCTGGCACGCCTTGACGAACTCCGGAGGCACTATGAGCGCTAAAATCGGCGACGATCGCGATCCGTATCTTTACCCCGGTCTGAACGTCATGCGTAACCGACTGGGGATCCGCCAGGCGGAGCGGCTGACGCAGGCGGCATGGGAGCTGACGGCGCTGCGGGCGGCAACCATTGAGCTTGGCCCGCTGAAGCGAGGGCTACCGCATTTATGCGCCCTCCATCGCCAGCTGTACCAGGATGTTTTCGACTGGGCAGGGCAATTGCGCGAGGTCGATATTTATCAGGGCGATACCCGCTTTTGCCATTTCGCGTATATCGAGAAAGAAGGCAACGCCCTGATGCAGGATCTGGAAGAAGAAGGGTATCTGGTTGGGTTGCCCAAAGAGAAGTTTGTGAATCGCCTGGCGCATTACTATTGTGAGATCAACGTACTGCACCCGTTCCGCATCGGCAGTGGTATGGCGCAGCGTATTTTCTTTGAACAGTTGGCCATCCACGCGGGCTATTTACTGCACTGGCGGGATATTCCGGTCGATCGCTGGAACCAGGCGAATCAGGAAGGGGCGATGGGTGACCTTAGCGCGCTGGAGGCGATATTTCGGAAAGGGGTAAGCGAAGTCGAGGAAACTGAGTAGAATAGCGCGGTTTTCTTGTACCGGAGCCGCCATGATCCTGCTTATCGACAACTACGATTCGTTTACCTGGAATCTTTACCAGTACTTTTGCGAGCTGGGCGCGGATGTGCTGGTTAAGCGCAATGATGAGCTGACGCTGCCGCAGATTGACGCGCTTGGCCCGCAAAAAATCGTCATCTCCCCCGGCCCTTGTACGCCTGATGACGCTGGCATTTCGCTGGCGGCGATTCGCCATTACGCCGGGCGACTGCCAATGCTTGGCGTCTGTCTTGGGCATCAGGCGATGGCGCAGGCCTTCGGCGCAACGATTGTCCGCGCGGCGAAGGTGATGCACGGCAAAACCGCGCCTGTCCGCCATAACGGGCAGGGAGTGTTTCAGGGTTTAGCCAACCCGTTAAGGGTAACCCGTTACCATTCGCTGATTGTTGATCCTGCCACGCTGCCCGCTTGCTTCGAGGTCACCGCCTGGAGCGAGGCGCAGGAGATCATGGGGATTCGCCATACGACCTGGGATCTGGAGGGCGTTCAGTTCCATCCGGAGAGTATTCTCAGCGAGCAGGGGCATCAACTGTTGGCTAATTTCCTTAACCGATGATTTATGGTTGCCATTTAGTGATTTTTTATGCATATTTTGTGATTATTATTTCACATTGTTTTTTGCATAAGTGGATGGGCATGAGATGGCAACTGAACAAACGGCAGTAACTCGCGCAACTTTCGATGAAGTCATTCTGCCAGTTTATGCACCGGCGGACTTTATCCCGGTGAAAGGTAAAGGCAGCCGGGTCTGGGACCAGCAGGGCAAAGACTATGTCGATTTTGCCGGAGGGATTGCGGTTACCGCGCTCGGTCATTGCCACCCGTCGCTGGTGGAAGCGCTGAAAGCGCAGGGCGAAACGCTCTGGCATACCAGTAACGTATTCACCAACGAACCGGCGCTGCGTCTGGGTCGGAAACTTATCGCCGCCACCTTTGCCGAGCGCGTGCTGTTCATGAACTCCGGGACGGAAGCCAACGAAACGGCGTTTAAACTGGCGCGTCATTATGCATGCGTCCGCCATAGCCCCTTCAAAACCAAAATTATCGCCTTCCATAATGCGTTCCATGGTCGTTCGTTGTTTACCGTTTCCGTGGGCGGTCAGCCGAAGTATTCCGATGGTTTCGGCCCAAAACCGGCCGATATCATTCACGTGCCCTTTAACGATCTCCACGCCGTCAGCGCGGTGATGGATGATCACACCTGCGCAGTAGTGGTCGAGCCGGTACAGGGCGAAGGCGGCGTGCTGGCGGCGACGCCGGAATTCCTGCAAGGCCTGCGCAAGCTGTGCCACGAGCATCAGGCGCTGCTGGTGTTTGATGAAGTACAAAGCGGCATGGGGCGCACCGGCGATCTGTTCGCTTATATGCACTATGGCGTGACGCCGGACATTCTGACCAGCGCGAAGGCGTTGGGCGGTGGTTTTCCGGTAAGTGCGGTACTGACCACCCAGGATATCGCTTCGGCATTTCACGTGGGCTCGCATGGTTCTACCTATGGCGGTAACCCATTGGCCTGTGCGGTTGCGGAGGCGGCGTTCGATATCATCAGTACGCCAGCCGTGTTAAGTGGGGTGCAGACGAAGCGGCAGAGATTTGTTCAGCATCTGCAACAGATCGATGAACGCTTTGACGTTTTCAGCGACATTCGCGGCATGGGCCTGTTGATTGGCGCCGAACTGAAGCCGCAGTATAAGGGGCGCGCGCGTGATTTCCTGTATGCGGCAGCGGAGGCGGGGGTGATGGTGCTCAACGCTGGCCCTGAGGTGATGCGTTTTGCTCCCTCGCTGGTGGTGGAAGAGGCGGATATCGACGAAGGAATGCAGCGTTTCGCGCAAGCCGTCGCGAAAGTCGTAAGCGAATAGGCCGCATAGAGCGTCAGCCTTTCATATCGCGCAACCGGCGGCTGAGCCAGATCCCGTGGTGCGGTCGCTGGCGCCAGGCCACCGACGAAATGGTATGCATAGTATTTAAATGCCCCAGCACACGCTGGAGATGCTGTTCCAGCGTGCTCAATGGCCCGTGGGAGAGCATCTCTGGCGCCTCAAGAATATTTACATCCCCAGAGCTGCCCGGCCCGTCATATTCCAGCCGCTGCTGACAACGCTGGAGCGCAATTTCACACGATTGCAGATATCGTTGGGCCAGATCAGGCGTCAGCATTGTATGTTCTCGCGCCAGGGTGGTCATCGCGTTGATATGCTCGACAATGAACTGGCTGTGGGTGACCCACAGCTTCATATCTTCCAGATAGTGCGTATTAAATCCCGGTTCCTGCATGGCCTGATTCAGCGAGTTAAACAGCGTGTTGTGGGCCTGGTTGACGCGCATTCGTTGGTATGCCAGCGGCGTCGCCTGCGGATCGTCGCTGAGGATCAGGCGGATCGCCTCCTGGTCCGCCTCCAGCGCGTCGTGGGCATTTTTGCGCAACAGACCGCTTTGCCACTGCGGCCACAGCCAGACGGTGCCGCCGAAGGCGATCAGACAGCCGATGATCGTATCGACAAACCGCGGAATGATAAATTGTTCGCCGTTCAGGGTTAACAGTTGCAGGGTGTACACCGCCGTGATGGTAAACCCCACCGTCGCCCAGCCGTAGTTTTTGCGGATAATCAGATAGCTCACCAGGGTGACGAAGAGCATTAAAAGCAGCGTATACCCTTCGGGGATATGAAAGTGCAGCGTCACGCCCGCGACGATAAGTCCCGCCAGCGTTCCGGCCGAACGGTGCAGAATGCGTACGCGCGTTGCGCCGTAGCCATTTTGCGTCACGAACAGTACCGTCATCAGGATCCAGTACGGCTTCGGCAGGTGCAGCGCGGTACCCATCAGGCTGGCGATACTCAGCATGACGCTAATGCGTCCGGCGTTGCGCAGCGCCGGAGACTTCAGCGACAGATAGCTTTTCAGCGCCGGTAGCAGCGGAAGCCGCCGCTGTTTATCCGCCATCAGATCGCGCGCGTAGAGCGGACGCTGGGTGCGAAGCACGCGGGCGATACGGCTGAAATGCCAGTAGCAGAACTGCCCGACGGGGTTATCCGGATGTTGATTGGCGATCTTTTCCAGCGCGCCGATTTGCTTCTGCATGGTGAAGCGCGTGGGCAGGCGATGGTACAGAATGTCATCCGCCAGCACCCTCAGACGCGTGGCGACGGTTTGCGCGTTCCAGCGGATCACCTGTTCGGCGTGGCTGCGCTCGACCAGTTTTTGCACCTCTTCCGGCTGGTGCAGGCTGACCGAGATATGTTCTTGCAGATCCAGCGCTTCCTGGAAGGCGCGCAGCATCCGTTTGTAATCGTTATTGTGATGCGCCGACAGCATATGCATTTGCTGGTAGCACTGGGTGATCAGGTCAACCGCTTTCTGCTGGCGCACCAGCAGCGGCGGTAGGGCTTTTTCCGGATCGGTGTGCTGGGTCAGCATGCTGTATTTCGCTTCGCAGTAATCTGCCAGTTCGCGATACAGCAGGCTTAGCGATTCGCGCAGCGGCTGTTCGCGCCACAACCAGAACCAAAACCAGTTAAACAGTCCATACCACAATGTCCCCAGCGCATAGATCAGCAGCGGCTCCCACACTGGCATATTTCCCGCCAGGCTGAGGGTAAAAATTGCGGCGATCAGCGAAGCGGGAAGCAGGCGGGCGTGAAGCGAGCTTAACTCCGCGGTGACGCCGAGGAGCAGCGTCAACCCGGTCAGAATCAGCGGCAACGGCACCGCCTGCGCCAACAACAGTTGCATCGCCAGGCTACACCCGGCAAACAGCGAGGCGCCAATGACCAGGCGCTTGAAGAAGCGCTTGTGCGGCGTATCAAGCCCGGCAATGTTACAGCAGGCGGGAACGAGGGAGAAAAGCAGGCCCAGATGCAGTTGGCCTATCAGCAGGCCGACGGCCACGGGCAAACAGAGCACCAGCGTCTGACGTAGTGCGTAGTTGATCTCAGGGTGATAAATCAGTCTGCGCCACATCGGGAAAACAAAAATAGCGCGCTACCAGGTAACGCGCCATTTCCGACGGGATTAACGAGTGCCGTAAACGACGATGGTCTTACCGTGCGCGGAGATCAGGTTTTGATCTTCCAGCATCTTCAGGATACGACCAACGGTTTCGCGAGAGCAGCCAACGATCTGGCCAATCTCCTGGCGGGTAATTTTGATCTGCATACCGTCCGGGTGGGTCATTGCATCGGGTTGTTTCGCCAGGTTCAACAGCGTCTGGGCGATACGACCGGTCACGTCAAGGAAGGCCAGGTTACCGACTTTCTCTGATGTGACCTGCAGGCGGCGAGCCATCTGGGAAGAGAGACGCATCAGAATATCCGGGTTCACCTGGATCAACTGGCGGAATTTCTTGTAGGAAATTTCAGCCACTTCACATGCAGTTTTAGCACGTACCCATGCGCTACGTTCCTGGCCTTCTTCAAACAGGCCCAGTTCGCCAATAAAATCACCCTGATTCAGATAAGAAAGGATCATTTCTTTACCTTCCTCATCTTTAATCAACACTGCCACAGAGCCTTTAACGATGTAGTACAACGTTTCTGCTTTTTCACCCTGGTGAATCAGCGTGCTCTTCGACGGGTACTTATGAATGTGGCAATGAGACAAGAACCATTCGAGAGTCGGGTCTGTTTGCGGTTTGCCAAGCACCATGCGCGATTATCCTCTGTTATAAGCTGTCTCCAGAGCCAGAAAACGGCGCTGTCTCTGGGGTTGCAAAAATGTGCTTCCCGCTTCCTGGGAAGAGGCTGTCAATAACGGACAGCAGCCTTTAATGTGAAGTCCTCTGCATACATGCAGTACGTCAATGTATTACTGTAGCATCCTGACTGTTTTAGCATAGCTTTAGCCGTGTGTCTCCTGGTGTCTCGCTTCAGCATGACGCAGGTCGCCTTCCGTTGCGAGAATTGTTATGTACGCGTAATCTGTCAGGAAAATTGACGCACTGGAGTAAAAAAATATGCAAGCGCGTGTGAAATGGGTTGAAGGGTTAACCTTCCTGGGCGAGTCGGCTTCCGGACACCAGATCCTGATGGACGGCAATTCGGGAGATAAAGCGCCCAGCCCGATGGAAATGGTGTTAATGGCCGCGGGCGGCTGTAGCGCTATCGACGTGGTCTCCATCCTGCAAAAAGGACGACAGGATGTGACCAATTGCGAAGTAAAACTGACCTCCGAGCGTCGTGAAGAAGCGCCGCGCCTGTTTACCCACATCAATCTGCATTTCATCGTGACGGGGCATGATTTAAAAGACGCCGCGGTGGCGCGGGCGGTGGATCTTTCCGCCGAAAAGTATTGTTCCGTGGCGCTGATGCTGGAAAAAGCGGTGAATATTACCCACTCGTATGAAGTCATTGCCGCCTGATAATTTTTACCTGATGGCGCTGCGCTCGACTGCCTTATGGCACAATCGGGTCAGCCGCCATTGAGGCTTATTCGATCTTCTTGCCTTCCATCAGGCGCTGTACCAGCGGCAGCATGATCAGTTCCATCGCCAGGCCCATTTTGCCGCCCGGCACCACCAGCGTATTGATGTGAGAAATAAACGAACCTTGCAGCATCGCCAGCAGCCAGGGGAAATCGATGCCTTCGAGATTGCGGAAATGTATCACCACAAAACTCTCATCAAGCGAGGGAATGCCGCGTGCGGCGAATGGGTTTGAGGTATCCACCGTCGGGACCCGCTGGAAGTTGATGTGGGTACGGGAAAACTGTGGCGTGATGTAGTTGATGTAATCGTCCATTGAGCGCACCACGGAGTCCATCACCGCCTCGCGGGAATGTCCACGCTCGCTGGTGTCACGGATCAGTTTCTGGATCCACTCCAGGTTGACGATGGGCACAACCCCCACCAGCAAATCCACATGGCGCGCCACCTCATGCTGTGGCGTCACCACGCCGCCGTGCAGCCCTTCATAAAACAGGACGTCGGTCGGCTCCGGCAGCGGCTGCCAGGGCGTGAAGGTGCCAGGCACCTGATTCCAGGGTACGGCTTCGTCGTAGGTATGCAGATATTTGCGCGACTGGCCTTTGCCCGTCTGCCCGTATTCAATGAAGGTCTGTTCCAGCAGGCCGAAGTCATTGGCTTCGGGGCCGAAATAGCTGATATGCCGTCCGGCATCGCGCGCCTTGCGGATCGCCATGTCCATTTCCGGGCGGGTATAACGATGAAAACTGTCGCCTTCCACCTCGGCCGCGCGCAGGTTGAGCTGGGCAAAAATTTTACGGAACGCGAGGCTGGTGGTGGTGGTCCCCGCGCCGCTGGATCCTGTTACCGCAATCACCGGATGTTTGGCAGACATAACAACTCCATGAGTAGGTTAGGTTTTTTATTATAGTCGGCCGAGGATACAGGCTTATTCGCGGAACTGTTTACGCGGCATGATGTTGACTGTTTCGTGCAATTCAGACCAGACCAGAACCGCTTCTCCGCACTGCAACTGACGTTTAACGTCGGCGACCTTTTGCTCAAGTGAACGTTCATGTTCACCATAATCGGTGCCTTCGCGCAACACAAAGCTTTCGATTAAGTTGTCCAGCGTCTCGGGAGAGAGCTCCTGCCAGGGGATCATCATCTTGGTACCTCCAGATACGTTGTCAGCCAGTCGGGAATACGCGCCTCCAGCCACATCTCAGGGCGACGCAGCGTGCCGCCGATAAACCCAACGTGCCCGCCATGTTCCGTTAGCTGATACTCCACCTGCGGCGGCAAATCGTCGGCTTTGGGGATCACGTGATGATCCATAAACGGATCGTCTTTGGCGTGGATGATCAGCGTCGGGATGGCGATCCGGTTGAGTAAGGGCATCGCGCTACACTGACGATAATAGTCGATAGCGTCGGCAAAACCGTGAATTTTAGCGGTGATGAGATCGTCAAACTCGCGAATGCGGCGCAGGGATTTTAACTGCGCAAGATCGACTGGCAGGGAGCCCGGATACGCCGCCAGTTTGCGCGACGCGTTCGCCTTCAGCAAATTGAGCAGATAACGCTGATAAACGCGGGAAAAGCCTTTATCCATATGGTAACTGCACGCTTCCAGCACGAAGGGGGCGGAAACAATCACCGCAGCCTCTATCGGGATGTTTTTCCCTTCTTTTGCCAGCAGGCAGGCCAGCATATTGCCCCCCAGCGAATAGCCCACCGCCGCGGTTGGCGCGTGGCCAAATTCGCGACGCAGCCAGTGTAGAAACCAGGCGCCGTCTTCGGTTTCGCCAGAGTGATAAATACGGTTCATGCGGTTTGGCTCGCCGCTGCAGCCGCGAAAATGCATCACCACCCCAAGCCAGCCGCGTTTTTGCGCCGCTTCAATCAGGCCATGGGCATACGGGCTGTTCAGACTGCCTTCCAGACCGTGAAAGACGACCAGACGAGGTTTGTGTTTCGCGGACGCCGGATCTTCACTCCAGGCCAGATCGACAAAGTCACCGTCAGGTAACTCCAGCCGCTGCCAGTGGGGGGCAAAATTCACTTTGCGGCGGATCAGGCGCGGCAGCATGGTCTGCAAATGGCGGTTACGAATACCACGCATTGGGCGAAATTCACGCGAGTTTACGGTGGTGAGTTGAAGGTCTGACGAAGTTATTTGGCTCATAACGGCTGCGATGGTCTCTCATTATCAGCCGTCTACTATACCGCCACTTGCCTGTTGTGTTTATGAAAAATGCGTAGCTCAGGATGGCGTCTGGAATGGGGTAGTTGATCCTCATCACAAATTGTTACTTCAATTATTACTCTCAGGCTAACGATCCCTCTCTACGCTTAATTGATGACTTTCTCACCAGAGCGCACACTCATTAGCGTGTTAAGCAATCAAAATGATTAGCTGAATCAGGAGGTTAATAATGTTATCTGGGCAAACACCCGCACGCGTCTGGAATACCCGCCGCACTGAGAAGCAGCGGCGTCTGGCTTCTATACCGGTGCAGGGCAAGGTACTGCCTACCGCAGACCTGACCGCGATGCTGGAAAAACTGATCGCGCCGGGTGACCGCGTGGTATTAGAAGGCAATAACCAGAAGCAGGCAGATTTCCTGTCCCGCATGCTGGCTGAAGTGAATCCCGAAAAAGTGCACGACCTGCACATGATCATGCCAAGCGTGGGCCGCAGCGAACATCTGGATATCTTTGAAAAAGGCATTGCCCGCAAGCTGGACTTTTCCTTCTCCGGTACGCAAAGCCTGCGCATTTCGCAGCTGCTGGAAGATGGCCAGCTCGAAATCGGTGCGATTCACACCTACATCGAACTTTACTCCCGCCTGTATGTTGACCTGGCGCCAAACGTGGCGCTGATTGCCGGGTTTAAAGCGGACCGTAAAGGTAACCTCTATACCGGGGCGAGTACCGAAGATACCCCGGCGCTGGTGGAAGCCGCCGCGTTCCACGACGGCATCGTCATCGCACAGGTGAACGAGCTGGTGGACGACGAGTGCGACCTGCCGCGCGTCGATATTCCGGGCTCCTGGATCGATTACGTGGTGGTGGCCGACAAGCCGTTCTTCATTGAGCCGCTCTTCACCCGCGACCCGCGCCTGATTAAACAGGAACACATCCTGATGGCGATGATGGCGATTAAAGGCATCTACGCGGAACATCAGGTGCAGTCCCTCAATCACGGGATTGGCTTTAACACCGCGGCGATTGAACTGCTGTTGCCCACCTACGGCGAACAGCTCGGCCTGAAGGGTAAAATCTGTAAACACTGGACCCTGAACCCGCATCCGACGCTGATCCCGGCAATCGAAAGCGGCTGGGTGGAGAGCGTGCACTGCTTCGGCGGCGAGCTGGGGATGGAAGAGTACATTCGCGCCCGTCCGGACGTGTTCTTTACCGGTGCCGACGGCTCCATGCGGTCTAACCGCGCCTTCTGCCAGCTGGCAGGCCAGTACGCGGTCGATATGTTTATCGGCTCTACGCTGCAGGTTGATGGCTACGCTAACTCCTCAACCGTCACCCGCGGTCGCCTCTCCGGCTTCGGCGGCGCGCCAAACATGGGCCACGATCCGCACGGTCGCCGCCACGCCACGCCGGCCTGGCTGAACATGATCACCGAACCTGACCCAATGCAGCGCGGTAAAAAACTGGTCGTGCAGATGGTGGAAACCTTCCAGGCGGGCGTGAAGCCAACTTTCGTGGAAAAACTGGACGCCGTTGACGTCGCGAAAGCCTCCGGCATGCCGCTGGCGCCGGTCATGATTTACGGCGATGACGTTACCCACGTGCTGACGGAAGAGGGGATTGCTTACCTCTACCGGGCGAAAGATCTGGAAGAGCGTCGCGCCATGGTCGCCGCCGTGGCGGGCATCACCGATATCGGTCTGGGCGTGGATGCCAAACGCGTGGCGGAACTGCGCCAGAGCGGCAAAGTGGTCTATCCGGAAGATATGGGGATTCGCCGCACCGATGCCACCCGCTCTTTGCTGGCGGCGGGCAGCGTGGCCGACCTCGTTGAGTGGTCCGGCGGCCTGTACAACCCACCTGCGAAATTCCGGAGCTGGTAATGAAACTTCTGCCCCGGATCCAGGTTGAAGGCGGTGCCGAATGGCTGGCGCGAACCGCCACGCAGTGTCTGATTGACGAAGCACGTTTAAGCCCGAAACCCGGTCTGGTGGACAGTCGGGGGAACGGCGCGCACCACGATTTATCGCTTGCGCTGATGGAGCGCTCCGCGCACAGCCTGACTCCCACGTTTCAGGCGCTGGCGCAGCAAAGCTGGCAGCGTCCGGCGGATATTGCCCTCAGGCAAACCATAGGGCGACTCGGTCGCGACGGAGAGCAGCAGATGATGGCCGCTACCGACGGCGTGAACACCCACCGTGGCGCGATCTGGGCGCTGGGGCTGCTGGTGAGCGCGGTGGCGATGTTGGGCGGTGATGCCAGCGCGCAGGCCGTCGCGAACACCGCCGCCCGGCTGGCGAAACTCCCGGACGACGTGGCGCCGAAGGTGTTCAGCAAGGGGTTACGCGCCACGCACCGATACCGCGTGCCCGGCGCGCGTGAAGAGGCGCAGCAGGCGTTTCCGCACATCATGCAGCGCGCGCTGCCGCAGCTTCGCCTGAGCCGCCTTAACGGCAGCAGCGAAACGCACGCCAGACTCGACGCGCTGATGGCAATAATGACCTCGCTCACCGATACCTGCGTGCTGTCGCGCGCCGGAATGGAGGGGCTGGACGCCATGCAGAACGGCGCCCGGGCGGTGCTGAACGCCGGAGGATGCGCAACCCTCGCGGGGCAGCAGGCGCTGGCGCAGTTAGACCGCCAGATGCTGACGCTAAACGCCTCACCGGGCGGCGCCGCAGACCTGCTTGCGGCCACGCTGTTTCTCGATCGCGTCGAAACGCCATATTCAAAGCATTAAGAGGATGTTATGGAAAAAATTACATTGACCGTGCCCGCCCGCCGCGAAGTCAGCGGCAGGGCGCTGGCAGGCGTCGTCGGCTCCGGGGATATGGAGGTGCTCTTCACCGCCGAACCGGGCCAGACCTTGACCGTTGATATCACCACCTCCGTCGACAACAGCCGCGGACGCTGGGAGGCGTTGTTCAGCCGCCTGGAAACCGTCAGCAGCCTGCCCGCAGGCAAACTGACCATCCACGACTTCGGCGCGACGCCGGGCGTGGCGCGCATTCGTATTGAACAGGTGTTTGAAGGGGTGAGCCATGCGTGATGACAGCAGCTTTATCGAATTAAAAGCGCGCCAGCGTGCGCAGGCGCTGCTCGACGAGGGCAGCTACCGCGAACTGCTGGATCCGTTTGAAGGCATTATCTCTCCGTGGCTTGGGCCACAGGGCATTGTGCCGCAGGCCGATGACGGCATGGTGGTCGCGAAAGGGACCATCAACGGCCAGCCAGCGGTAGTCGTGGCGATTGAAGGGACCTTCCAGGGCGGCAGCATGGGCGAAGTCTCCGGCGCCAAAATGGCGGCGGCGCTGGAGCTGGCGGCGGAAGATAACCGCAACGGCATTCCGACGCAGGCGGTACTGTGCCTCGAAACCGGCGGCGTACGCCTGCAGGAAGCGAACCTTGGCCTGGCGGCGATTGCCGATATCCACGCCGCGATCGTTGACCTGCGTCGTTATACCCCGGTCGTCGGGATCGTGGCCGGAACCGTGGGCTGCTTCGGCGGGATGTCTATCGCCGCGGCGCTGTGCAGCTACCTGATTGTGACCCGCGAAGCGCGTCTCGGCCTCAACGGCCCGCAGGTTATCGAGCAGGAAGCAGGCGTTGAAGAGTACGACTCGCGCGACCGTCCGTTTATCTGGAGCATGACCGGCGGCGAAGTACGCTATGAAAGCGGGCTGGTGGATGCGCTGGTAGGCGACGGCGTGAACGCGGTGAAAGCCGCGATGAACGAGGCCATCGCGAAAGGCGTACCGGCGAAACATCGCACCGATAACTATGACGATTACCTGAACCGTCTGACGAATTTCGACACCCGCAAACAGGCCGATGCCGAACAGATTAACGCGCTTTTTGCCCGGGAGGTGAAATGATGAATAACGCAACAAGCCGTGGCGAACGCTGGCTGGAAACGCTCGCCCCGAACGCCAAACGTATTGAGGGGCTGTGCCCGTCTGTACAGGCGGCTGACGGTGAGCTGAACGGTGAAACGGTGCGTTTTGTCGCCGTGGTGCCGGATGCCAACAACCACTTCCCGCGCGCGGCGAAAGGGGAAGTCGGTCTGCTGGAAGGCTGGACGCTGGCGAAAGTGGTCAGCGAAACCGTCGCGGCGGATGCTGATAAAGCCGTGAAGCGCCCGATAGTGGCGGTGATCGACGTCCCAAGCCAGGCCTATGGCCGTCGCGAAGAGGCGTTTGGTATCCACCAGGCGCTGGCGGGAGCCGCTGCCGCCTACGCCAACGCGCGTCTGGCGGGTCATCCGGTGATTGGTCTTATCGTCGGTAAGGCAATGTCAGGCGCGTTTCTGGCGCACGGCTACCAGGCTAACCGTCTGATTGCCTTTAACGATAAAGGCGTACTGATCCACGCGATGGGCAAAGAGTCTGCGGCGCGCATTACGCTGCGTACCGTTGACGCGCTGGAAAAACTGGCGGCAACCATTCCGCCCATGGCGTATGACATCAGCAACTACGCCACGCTGGGGCTGCTTTCCGACCTGCTGGACATCAGCAACCCGGATGCCCCATCCGATAACGATCTGACGCAGGTGAAAACCACCCTGCAACAGGCCATCAGTGACGCGCGTCAGGACACCACGCTGAAAAGCCGTCTGGGTGCTGACAACCGCCGCAGCTCGGCGCTCGTACGCGAACGTATGCGAGCCAGCTGGTAAGTAATTAAGACCTGCCGAATGTTCGGCTCCGTGGGCGCACGCGCTGCGCCCGCGCGGGCCGCTACATCCGAAAAATAATAATCATCGCGTCCGTGCTAACTTTTTTCTTCATTACAGGTGATTTATGACTTACGTGATTGTTCATGCTCTTGCACCGATATTCGTCATCATGTTGCTGGGGTTCTGGGCCGGGAAGGCCAAAATGGTTGATAACAAGAATGTTTCCCTGCTCAACATCTTCGTCATGGATTTCGCATTACCTGCGGCGCTGTTCAGCGCGACGGTACAGACGCCCTGGGCGGGCATCGTGGCGCAGTCGCCGCTGATTGTGGTACTGACGCTGGCGATGTGGATCACCTACGCGGCGATCTATTTCCTTGCTACCGGCGTATTCAAAAAATCGCCGCAGGATGCGGCCGTGTTGACGCTCACCGTCGCCCTGCCAAACTATGCGGCGCTTGGCCTGCCGATTCTGGGCAGCGTGCTGGGCGAAAGTTCTTCCACCTCACTGTCCGTGGCGGTCTCTATCGCCTGTGGTTCCGTGCTGATGACCCCGTTTTGCCTGCTGATTCTGGAGCGTGAAAAAGCGCGCGCCGAGGGCAATAACTCCGGCTCAACGCTCTCCATGCTGCCGGTGCTGATGTGGCGCTCCATTAAAAAACCGATCGTGATGGGCCCGCTGCTGGGGGTGATCCTGTCCGCTATCGGCATCAAAATGCCGGAACTGGTGCTGGCGGCGATTAAACCGCTGGGGCTGTCCGCAACCGCTGCGGCGCTGTTCCTGACTGGCGTGATCCTCTCTGCCCGTAAGCTGCAGATCAACACCATGGTGATCACCTCCACCGTCGCCAAACTGCTGATCCAGCCGGCGATCGCCTGGGGTATCGTTTTAATCTTCGGTCTGCATGGCTCCGTGGCGATCACCGCCATCCTGATGATTGCGCTGTCCGCGGGCTTCTTCGGCGTGGTGTTCGGTAACCGCTTTGGCGTGCAGTCGCCGGATGCAGAAGCCGTGCTGCTGTTAAGCTCCGTACTGTGTATCCTGTCGCTGCCGCTGTTTATCTCGCTGACGTCAGGAATGTAATTATGACCACAACATTACGCCCCCACGACCTCATCTGGCTTACCTCGCGCGACGCGTTGGAAGGTATTACCGAATCCTGGGTTGAATCAGCCTGGCATATCGGCCTGCCGGTGGTGGTACGGCGTGATGTGGATAACGAAGGCCGAATTCCCGTTGGCGTGCGCGGACTGCGCCGCGACCAGCGGGCAGCCGGATGGGTGCAGCCTGAGAATGTGCTACGCGTGGTGTCGCCTGAAGAGCTGTGCGTCACCGCCGATCTGCTGCGTTCGCCGTTTGTCACCCAGCCGCCGGTACAGGTGGCGCTTCAGCTTGCTCAGCAGGCGTGGCCGTGGACGTGGGGCATTACCGGCAGCACCGGCTACGCGCTGGCGACCGGTATTCCGGTGATCCATGCCGACAGCGATCTCGACCTGCTGATCCGCGCTCCGCACGCCGTTTCCCCTGACGCTTTTGCTGGCTGGCAGCTTCAGCTCGGCCGCGCGCTGTGCCGGGCGGATACGCAGGTGGATACGCCGGAAGGCGGATTCGCGCTGGCGGAGTGGCTGCGCGACGGTAAAACGCTGCTGAAAACCCGCCGTGGGCCACGCCTGGTGGCAGATCCATGGCGCAGGGAGGAGTGATGAAAATACTGTTTACCTTTCCGGGCCAGGGCACGCAGCATGAAGGTATGCTGCAAAACCTGCCGGGAACGGAGCTGGAACAGGCTCGTGACGTGCTGGGGGCGGAAGTCGATACGCTGGACAGCGCAGCCTCGTTAACCCACACCCGCGCGGTGCAGCTTTCGCTGTTAATTGCCGGCGTGTCCTGGGCGCGCGAGCTGGAGCGACGCGGCGTGTCGGCTGACATCGTTAGCGGTTTATCGATTGGCGCTTATCCCGCGGCGGTGGTGGCGGGCGCGCTGGAATTTACGGACGCGCTGAAGCTGGTGGCGCTGCGCGGCGATCTGATGGAACAGGCCTGGCCGCACGGCTACGGCCTGACGGCAATCATGGGCTTAACCCTGCCGCAGGTGGAACAGCTGATCGAAGGTAGCGGAACATACATTGCCAACCTGAATGCCGAAACGCAGATTGTCATTGCCGGATCCGATGAAGGGATGGCGCAGGTGGCAAAACGCGCCCTGGAAAAAGGCGCGAGCAAAGCAAAGCGGCTGGCCGTGAGCGTGCCGTCGCACTGCGAGCTGCTGGCGGAACCGGCGCAGAAGCTGGCGGCGGCGTTTAACTCGGTCACGCTTTCACGCCCGCGCTGCGCGTATCTGAGCGGCAGCACCGGGCGCGTGCTCTGGCAGCCGGAAAGAATTGCCGACGATCTGGCGATGAACATGGCGCGCACCGTGCGCTGGCAGGAAGCGGTCATTGCCGCGAACGAACGCGAGGCGCGGTTAGCCATTGAGATGCCGCCCGGCGGCGTGCTGACCTGCCTGACGCGTCAGGCGGCGTGGGAAGGGGAGTCGATTTCCCTGGAACGTAGCGGCGTGGACGTTGCCGTGCATCTGGCGCGGCGGGTACAGTTGTTGTGATTGTTGCCCGCTGGCGCGATGCTTCTCCTGCTTACAGGATGTATTGGCTTCAGGCTAACCGGCAATCAAACGCCAGCCTGCAGACTGCGCGCGTACATCCGACCTTCAGCGGCGAGCGCCAGCAGATTCGGGTCGCGCTCGCGGTTGCGGGCGAAGACAATCGCGATAAGCTGCTGCATCTGGTAGGGCTGCGCCAGCTTCAGTAGCTGCACGGAATTCTCATACATCTTCTTCATGCGTCCCGGCATCAGGGTAAAGCCGACACCCGCCTGCACCAGACTGAGCATCGAGAAAATGTCATTCACGCGGGTGACGATCTCCGGCTCGAATCCGGCGATGTGAAAGGCTTCCTGAAAGCCGGCATAGGTGGCGAAGCCTTCCGCCAGAGAAACAAACTTCTGCTCCCGGTAATCGCGCAGATCGGCAGGCGAGGAGCTGTCCAGCGTCGCCGTTGACGGTGCGGCGAGATAGATGTCGTCATGAAACAGCGGCAGCACTTCCAGACTGTTGCGATCGATTTCACTTTCCGAAATAGAAATCAGGATCGCATCCAGCGTGCCTTCTTCCAGCATCGCAAGCAACGCTTCGTTAGATCCCATCGTCAGATCCAGTTCGAGGTCGGGACGCCGTAGCTTCATGCCCATGATCAGATGCGGGACGGTCTCCAGCGTCAGCGAGTAAAGTGTGCCGACGCGTAAGCGCCCCTGGCCGACACCCGCCGTTTTACGCGCTTCCTCCAGCCCTCGCGCCATAAGCTGAGTGACTTCCTGACAATATTCCAGCAGTGTCCAGGCCGCCGGTTGCGGGATCAGGTTGCGACCTTTATGCACAAACAGCGGACAACGGACATTTTCTTCCAGCGTATGTAACGCGCGATGCACGCTCACCCCACTGATATCCAGCGCTTCCGCCGTGCGGGCAATATTCCCTTTCTCCATAAACGTCATGAAGATGCTGAGCTTGCGGAAAGTAATATCGTTGGTGATGAGCGGCGTCATGGTGGTTTCCTGTGGTTAGTCGGCCAGCATTTGCTCAAGCTGCTCTTGCGCGTCCAGCCAGGCTATTTCGCATGCTTCCAGCCCGGCTTTGGCGCTGGCCTGTTGTTGCAGGCACTCGGTCAGCTCTGCTTTACGGCTCTGGTCGTACAGTTCACTGTCGCCCAGCTTTTCTTCCGCCTGCGCTAACTGCGCGTTCAGTTTTTCCATCTCTTTTTCGAGACGGGCGATCTCTTTGCGCAGCGGCTGGGTCTGCGTACGCAGCTCGGCTTCACGACGCTTCTGATCTTTACGCGCTTGCGCACTGTTCGCGTTCTCTTTTGGCGCTTCAGCAGGCTGGTTTTCCTGTTTCTGTACCTCGCTCAGCCACTGCTGATAATCTTCCAGGTCGCCGTCAAACGGTTCGACTTTACGGTCGTGGACCAGGTAGAGATCGTCGGTGGTGGAGCGCAACAGGTGACGGTCGTGCGACACGACGACCAGCGCGCCTTCGAATTCGATCAATGCTTCGGTCAACGCCTGACGCATGTCGAGATCGAGATGGTTGGTCGGTTCATCAAGCAGCAACAGGTTCGGGCGCTGCCAGACAATCAATGCCAACACCAGACGGGCTTTTTCGCCGCCGGAGAAACGCCGCGTCTCTTCCGTGACCTTATCGCCCTGGAAGCCAAAGCCGCCGAGATAGTCGCGTAGCTTCTGCTCCAGTTCCTGCGGCGCCAGGCGCGACAGGTGTTGCAGCGGTGACTCGTCGGCGCGCAGGTACTCCAGCTGATGCTGGGCGAAATAGCCAAGCTTAATGCCTTTCGCCAGGCCGATTTCACCACTGACCGGCGCGAGCTCGCCCGCCAGCAACTTGATAAGCGTAGACTTCCCGGCGCCGTTGCGGCCAAGCAGGCCAATGCGCGAGCCAGGCACCAGATTCAGCTTAATGGAGTCGAGTATGATGCGCTCGCCGTAACCCGCGCTCACTTTTTCCATTTTCAGCAATGGGTTTGGCAGGCTTTCCGGCGCGCGGAAGCTAAAGTGGAAGGGGTTATCCACGTGCGCAGGGGCGATCAGCTCCATGCGCTCCAGCATTTTGATTCGGCTTTGCGCCTGCTTGGCTTTGGTCGCCTTGGCGCGGAAGCGGTCAATATAGCTTTGCAGATGCGCCACGCGCTCCTGCTGGCTTTCGTACATCGCTTGCTGCTGGGCCAGACGGGTGGCGCGCTGGATTTCAAACGCGCTGTAATTGCCGGTGTACTCGAACAGGTTTTGCTGTTCGATGTGGATAATTTTGTCCACTACCGGGTCGAGAAAATCCCGGTCATGGGAGATCAGAATCAGAGTGCCCTGATAGCCTTTCAGCCATTTTTCCAGCCAGATAACCGCATCAAGATCGAGGTGGTTAGTCGGTTCGTCGAGCAGCAGCAGATCGGAGCGGCAGATCAGCGCCTGCGCCAGGTTGAGGCGCATACGCCAGCCGCCCGAGAAGTCGCTGACCGGACGTTCAAGCTGTTCGTTGCTGAACCCCAGCCCATGCAGCAGACTGGCGGCGCGTGAGCGGACGGTCCAGGCGTCAATGGCGTCCAGCTTGCCGTGTACGGTGGCGATAGCGTGTCCGTCGTTACGTTCGTTAGCGTCGTGCAACTGGGCTTCCAGTTGACGGTATTCGCGGTCGCCGTCAATGACGTACTCCAGCGCTGGCTGGGCCAGGGCGGGGGTTTCCTGATTCACCCACGCCAGCTGCCAGTTGCCAGGATAGCTAAAACTTCCGGCGTCGGCGCTGATTTCATTTTTCAGCAACGCCAGCAGGGTAGATTTCCCGCAGCCGTTCTTGCCCACCAGGCCGACCTTCTGGCCCGGATTGATAGTGGCAGCGGCATTGTCCAGCAAGACGCGCACGCCGCGACGAATTTGTAACGAGGAGAAAACAATCATAAGGCGCCGTATGTTCTGACTATGTTAATTTATCATTATGATAATGTAGTGTGCTGGCATTCTGCCGCACTGGGGCGCAATGGTAGCCCAAAACAACAACGCGACACAAAAACAGAAATAAAACCGGGAGGGGGATGATGTCTCAGCCAGCAAAGGTGTTGCTGCTGTATGCCCATCCGGAATCTCAGGACTCGGTGGCGAACCGGGTGCTGCTTAAGCCGGCTATGCAGCTCAGTAACGTAACGGTGCACGATCTCTACGCGCACTATCCTGATTTTTTTATTGATATTCCGCATGAGCAGGCTCTTTTGCGTGAGCATGATGTGATTGTGTTTCAGCATCCGCTGTATACCTATAGCTGCCCGGCGCTGTTGAAAGAGTGGCTGGACCGGGTGTTAAGCCGCGGCTTTGCCAGCGGTCCGGGGGGGAACCAGCTCGCGGGAAAGTACTGGCGCAGCGTGATTACCACTGGCGAACCGGAGAGCGCCTATCGCTATGACGCTCTGAACCGTTACCCGATGAGCGACGTCCTGCGGCCCTTTGAGCTGACGGCGGGTATGTGCCGGATGCACTGGATGAGTCCGATCATTATTTACTGGGCCAGGCGGCAGAGCGCGCAAGAGCTGGAAAGCCATGCGAAAGCATATGGCGACTGGCTTACCCAGCCTGTTCCCGTGGGAGGCCGCTGATGGAAGGTTCCGATTTATTGCTGGCGGGCGTGCTGTTCCTCTTCGCGGCGGTGGCGGCGGTGCCGCTGGCTTCACGGCTCGGCATCGGCGCGGTATTAGGGTATCTGCTTGCGGGTATCGCCATTGGCCCATGGGGTCTGGGATTCATTAGCGACGTTGACGAGATTCTGCATTTCTCTGAGCTTGGCGTCGTATTCCTGATGTTCATTATCGGGCTGGAGCTGAACCCGGCGAAACTCTGGCAGCTTCGGCGATCGATTTTTGGCGTCGGGGCGGCGCAGGTGTTGCTCAGCGCGGCGCTGCTCGCCGGGCTATTGATGTTGACGGATTTTTCGTGGCAAGCCGCGGTGGTTGGCGGTATCGGTCTGGCAATGTCCTCGACCGCGATGGCGCTACAACTGATGCGCGAGAAGGGGATGAATCGCAGCGAGTCGGGGCAACTTGGCTTCTCGGTGTTGTTGTTTCAGGACCTGGCGGTGATCCCGGCGCTGGCGCTGGTGCCGTTGCTCGCCGGTTCCGCCGACGAGCATTTCGACTGGATGAAGATTGGCATGAAAGTGCTCGCCTTCGCCGGGATGTTGATTGGCGGGCGCTACTTATTGCGCCCGGTGTTCCGCTTCATCGCCGCGTCCGGCGTACGCGAAGTATTTACCGCCGCGACGCTGCTGCTGGTGCTGGGTTCTGCCTTATTTATGGACGCGCTGGGGTTGTCGATGGCGCTGGGCACGTTTATTGCGGGCGTGCTGCTGGCGGAAAGCGAATATCGCCATGAGCTGGAAACGGCCATTGATCCGTTCAAGGGACTGTTGCTCGGCCTGTTTTTTATCTCGGTTGGCATGTCGCTCAACCTGGGCGTGCTGTACACCCATCTGCCGTGGGTTGTGGCAAGCGTGGTGGTGCTGGTGGCGGTAAAAACGTTGGTGCTCTATGGGTTGGCGCGGCTCTACGGTCTTCGCAGCTCGGAAAGAATGCAGTTTGCCGGCGTCCTGAGCCAGGGGGGAGAATTCGCCTTCGTGCTGTTTTCTACAGCCTCGTCGCAGCGGCTTTTTCAGGGCGATCAAATGGCGCTATTGCTGGTTACCGTCACGCTGTCGATGATGACCACGCCCATGCTAATGAAACTTATCGACAAATGGCTCTCGCGTCAGTTTAACGGCCCGGATGAAGAGGACGAAAAACCGTGGGTGGATGACGATAAGCCGCAAGTGATTGTGGTCGGGTTTGGCCGTTTCGGCCAGGTGATTGGGCGTTTGCTGATGGCGAATAAAATGCGTATTACCGTTCTGGAACGGGATATCAGCGCCGTAAACCTGATGCGAAAATATGGCTACAAGGTGTATTACGGCGATGCGACGCAGGTGGATCTTCTGCGCTCTGCGGGCGCGGAGGCGGCAGAATCCATCGTTATCACCTGCAACGATCCGGAAGATACGATGAAGCTGGTGGAGATCTGTCAGCAACACTTCCCGCATTTGCATATTCTTGCGCGAGCGCGCGGACGTGTGGAAGCACATGAGTTATTACAGGCAGGGGTGACGCAGTTTTCCCGTGAAACGTTTTCCAGCGCGCTGGAACTCGGGCGTAAAACGCTGGTGTCGCTGGGCATGCACCCTCACCAGGCGCAGCGGGCGCAGTTGCATTTCCGACGGCTGGATATGCGAATGCTGCGGGAGCTTATTCCGATGCATGCCGATACCCTACAAATTTCGCGCGCCAGAGAAGCCAGGCGCGAGCTGGAGGAGATTTTTCAGCGCGAGATGCAGCAGGAACGACGTCAGTTGGACGGCTGGGATGAATTTGAATAGAGGTTCAGTATGACAATCCGTAAACGTTTTATTGCCGGGGCGAAATGCCCGTCCTGCCAGGCGCAGGACACGTTGGCGATGTGGCGCGAGAATAATATCGATATTGTTGAGTGTGTTAAGTGCGGTCACCAAATGCGGGAAGCGGATAAAGATGCGCGCGATCATGTGCGCAAAGAGGAGCAAGTGATCGGGATCTTTCATCCGGACTAGCGATATGCCCCGAGTTTTTTTAAGCTAAAGGGTACACGGGTGCAGATTTCCGCTACAATCTGCGCCAGTAATTTTCCCACGCTCAGGAGATATCATGAAAGTAGCAAAAGACCTGGTGGTCAGCCTGGCCTATCAGGTACGTACAGAAGACGGTGTGTTGGTTGATGAGTCTCCGGTGAGTGCGCCGCTGGACTACCTGCACGGTCACGGTTCTCTGATCTCTGGTCTGGAAACCGCCCTGGAAGGTCACGAAGTTGGCGACAAATTCGATGTAGCTGTTGGCGCGAACGACGCCTACGGTCAGTATGACGAAAACCTGGTACAGCGCGTACCTAAAGACGTCTTCATGGGCGTTGACGAGCTGCAGGTGGGTATGCGCTTCCTGGCGGAAACCGACCAGGGTCCGGTTCCGGTAGAAATTACCGAAGTGGAAGACGACCACGTTGTGGTTGACGGTAACCACATGCTGGCGGGTCAGAACCTGAAATTCAACGTTGAAGTGGTAGCGATCCGCGAAGCGACGGAAGAAGAACTGGCTCATGGTCACGTTCACGGCGCACACGGTCACGACCACGATCATGACCACGGTCACGACGGCTGCTGCGGCGGTCACGGCCATGACCACGGTCACGAGCACGGTGGCGAAGGCTGCTGCGGTGGCGGCGGTAAAGGTCACGGCGGCTGCGGTTGCCACTAATCCCGTCGTCTTTCAAGCCACGCAGGGTCGGCTGGATCTTGCTGTGACGAGAAATTCATAGGGTATTTAGCGCGCTGTACATGAACGGAGCGCAAAAAAAAGCGGGTATAGAATATAACCCGCTTTTTTTACGTCTCAATAATGAGGCGGTGGCGTTTCTTCCGCCTGGGAGGCGATATTGGACGGCTGGCTGGCCTTCAGTTTCTCGGTCAGCAGACGCAGATGATCGCGCAATTTGGCCATTTCCATTTCGTGGGCGGTGACCGTCACGTTGAGCTCTTCAATGGTGATTTCCTGAAAAGCCAGGCGACTTTCCAGTTCGGCCAGACGAGTTTCCAGCGTGGTATCCTGCATGATTCACCTCATTGATTATCCCGGGTTGCGGCGGATTCTACTGAATTCTGTCGATGAGCGCAGCCCTGATTGCGCCGCGCTGAAACTAATTTAAACAAAAAGAGTCTGAAAAGAAGTGAGAATAAGGCATGTCCTTATGTTGATTTGTTCAACAACGCTTTATAGTACGCTTCTTAAATGAAGCTAACCTCGGGGTGAGATGCCCCGGCCCTGGAGATATGGATGAAATCATTGTTTAAAGCCACGCTGCTGGCAACCACGATGGCCGTTGCGCTGCATGCCCCGATGACCTTCGCTGCTGAAGCGGCAAAACCGGCTGCGGCTGCTGACAGCAAAGCGGCGTTTAAAAATGACGATCAGAAATCAGCGTATGCGCTGGGCGCTTCGCTGGGTCGTTATATGGAAAACTCCCTGAAAGAACAGGAAAAACTGGGCATTAAACTGGATAAAGAGCAACTGATCGCGGGCGTCCAGGACGCGTTTGCCGATAAGAGCAAGCTGACTGACCAGGAAATCGAACAAACGCTGCAGGCGTTTGAAGCCCGCGTGAAATCTTCCGCTCAGGCGAAGATGGAAAAAGACGCGACTGAAAACGAAGCCAAGGGCAAAGAGTATCGTAACAAGTTTGCGAAAGAGAAAGGCGTGAAAACGTCCTCTACCGGCTTGCTTTATAAAGTCGAGAAAGCGGGTACCGGCGAAGCGCCGAAAGACAGCGACACCGTCGTTGTTAACTACAAAGGCACGCTGATCGACGGTAAAGAGTTCGACAACTCCTACACCCGTGGCGAGCCGCTCTCCTTCCGTCTGGATGGCGTGATCCCAGGCTGGACCGAAGGCCTGAAAAACATCAAGAAAGGCGGTAAGATCAAGCTGGTCATTCCACCGGAGCTGGCATACGGCAAAACTGGCGTCCCGGGTATTCCGGCTAACTCCACGCTGGTATTCGACGTAGAGCTGCTGGATATCAAACCAGCGCCGAAGGCGGATGCGAAGCCAGAAGCCGCAGCAGAAGCTGACGCAAAAGCCGCAGATGCTGCTAAAAAATAAAAACTGAGAACCGCCGCCGAACAGAGCGGCGGTTTTTTTATTGCAGGCCGGATATAATTAGTTGTGGAAAGTGGAACCTCCACTGTATTAATTTAACCATCCACATAATTAATGAGCCTGCCCTGAAAACATAACGACAGGCTCCTGAAAAGGAGTGTTTTTTTTCATGTCCAGGTCGCTTTTAACCAACGAAACCAGTGAGCTTGATTTACTGGATCAACGTCCTTTCGATCAAACCGACTTTGATATTCTGAAATCCTACGAAGCGGTGGTGG
This sequence comes from Citrobacter sp. Cs237, assembly GCF_030332325.1. Lineage (NCBI taxonomy): Bacteria > Pseudomonadati > Pseudomonadota > Gammaproteobacteria > Enterobacterales > Enterobacteriaceae > Citrobacter > Citrobacter sp. Cs237. The sequence continues at coordinate 121,415 of NZ_JAOWIB010000089.1, forward strand.
ACGGGTTAGCGATGCTCATTGGTTCCCACTGTGAAATCGTTTTGCACTCTTTGCAGGATTTGAAATGCTCCGCCATTCGCATCGCCAACGGCGAGCACACGGGGCGTAAAATCGGTTCGCCGATTACCGACCTTGCGTTACGTATGCTGCACGATATGACCGGTGCGGACAGCAGCGTGTCGAAGTGCTACTTTACCCGTGCGAAAAGCGGCGTCCTGATGAAGTCCGTGACCATTGCTATTCGCAATCGCGAGCATCGCGTGATTGGCCTGCTGTGCATCAACATGAACCTTGATGTACCGTTCTCGCAAATCATGAATACCTTTATTCCGCCTGAAACGCCGGAAGTCGGATCGTCCGTCAACTTCGCTTCTTCTGTTGAAGATCTGGTCACCCAGACGCTGGAATTTACTATCGAAGAGGTGAACGCCGATCGTAATGTGTCTAATAACGCCAAGAATCGCCAGATCGTTCTGAATCTATACGAGAAAGGCATTTTTGATATTAAAGATGCGATCAACCAGGTCGCCGATCGTCTCAATATCTCCAAGCACACCGTGTATCTCTATATTCGCCAGTTCAAAAGCGGCGACTTCCAGGGGCAAGACAAGTAATGCGTTTTGCCATCATGGTTACCGGTCCGGCATATGGTACCCAGCAGGCGAGCAGCGCGCTGCAGTTCGCTCAGGCGTTACTGGAAGAAGGCCACACGCTAAGCAGCGTCTTTTTTTATCGTGAAGGCGTATATAACGCCAACCAACTAACCTCGCCGGCGAGCGATGAATTTGACCTGGTTCGCGCCTGGCGGCAACTGCACACGCAGCATGGCGTTGCCCTAAATATCTGCGTGGCCGCGGCGCTGCGTCGCGGCGTGGTTGATGAAAGCGAAGCGGGCCGCCTTGGGCTGCTCTCCGCTAATCTTCAGCCGGGATTTACGCTAAGCGGCCTCGGCGCGCTGGCGGAAGCCTCGTTAACGTGCGATCGCATGGTACAGTTCTGATGAAACGCGTGGCTTTTGTTTTTTCCACCGCGCCGCATGGCAGCGCATCGGGCCGCGAGGGGTTAGACGCGTTGCTGGCGACCTCTGCTTTAACGGATGATCCCGGCGTCTTCTTCGTGGGTGACGGCGTGTTCCAGATCCTTGCCGGGCAAAAACCGGATGTCGTGCTGGCGCGCGACTATATCGCCACCTTTAAGCTGCTGGGATTGTACGATATCGAACAATGCTGGCTGTGCGCCGCCTCGCTGCGCGAGCGTGGGCTTGGCGATGACGCAGCGTTTGTGGTGGAAGCCACCGCGCTTGAGCCCGAAGCGCTGCGTCGGGAGCTGAGCCATTACGATGTGATCCTGAGATTCTGAGGCTCGTATGCTGCATACCTTACACCGCTCCCCGTGGCAGTCCGATTTCACATCCCTGCAGCGTTTACTCGCGGAAGGCGACGCGCTGTTATTACTCCAGGATGGCGTTATCGCTACAATAGAAGGCTCTCACTTCCTTGAAACGCTGCGCAACGCCCCCATAACGGTATACGCACTGAAAGAAGACATTGACGCCCGCGGCCTGGGTGGTCAAATTTCAGACAGCGTCGTCAGGGTTAGCTATACTGATTTCGTCAGACTTACGATCCAGCACACCAGCCAGTTGGCCTGGTGATTGTGTGATCGTTGTATATTTCTTGACACCTTTTCGACACCGCCCTAAAATTCGGCGTCCTCATATTGTATGAGGTCGTTTTATTACGTGTTTACGAAGCAAAAGCTAAAACCAGGAGCTATTTAATGGCAACAGTTAACCAGCTGGTACGCAAACCACGTGCTCGCAAAGTTGCAAAAAGCAACGTGCCTGCGCTGGAAGCATGCCCGCAAAAACGTGGCGTATGTACTCGTGTATATACTACCACTCCTAAAAAACCGAACTCCGCACTGCGTAAAGTATGCCGTGTTCGTCTGACTAACGGTTTCGAAGTGACTTCCTACATCGGTGGTGAAGGTCACAACCTGCAGGAGCACTCCGTGATCCTGATCCGTGGCGGTCGTGTTAAAGACCTCCCGGGTGTTCGTTACCACACCGTTCGTGGTGCGCTTGACTGCTCCGGCGTTAAAGACCGTAAGCAAGCTCGCTCCAAATACGGCGTGAAGCGTCCTAAGGCTTAATGGTTCTCCGTTAAGTAAGGCCAAACGTTTTAACTTAAATGTCAAACTAAACTCGTAGAGTTTTGGACAATCCTGAATTAACAACGGAGTATTTCCATGCCACGTCGTCGCGTCATTGGTCAGCGTAAAATTCTGCCGGATCCGAAGTTCGGATCAGAACTGCTGGCTAAATTTGTCAATATCCTGATGGTAGATGGTAAAAAATCTACTGCCGAAACAATCGTATACAGCGCGCTGGAGACCCTGGCTCAGCGCTCTGGTAAATCTGAACTGGAAGCTTTCGAAGTCGCTCTCGAAAACGTGCGCCCGACTGTCGAAGTTAAGTCTCGCCGCGTTGGCGGTTCTACTTATCAGGTACCAGTTGAAGTCCGTCCGGTTCGTCGTAATGCTCTGGCAATGCGTTGGATCGTTGAAGCTGCTCGTAAACGTGGTGATAAATCCATGGCTCTGCGCCTGGCGAACGAACTCACTGATGCTGCAGACAACAAAGGTACTGCAGTTAAGAAACGTGAAGACGTTCACCGTATGGCCGAAGCCAACAAGGCGTTCGCACACTACCGTTGGTAATCCCTTCGGAATTTTAGTCACCAGGCGGGCGCTTCCAGTAAGCAGCCCGCTTTGGGCTACTTAAATTGAACGCCTAAAAGATAAACGAGGAATCAAATGGCTCGTACAACACCCATCGCACGCTACCGTAACATCGGTATCAGTGCGCACATCGACGCCGGTAAAACCACTACTACCGAACGTATTCTGTTCTACACCGGTGTAAACCATAAAATCGGTGAAGTTCATGACGGCGCAGCTACCATGGACTGGATGGAGCAGGAGCAGGAACGTGGTATTACCATCACTTCCGCAGCGACTACTGCATTCTGGTCTGGTATGGCTAAGCAGTATGAACCGCATCGCGTAAACATCATCGACACCCCGGGGCACGTTGACTTCACCATCGAAGTAGAACGTTCCATGCGTGTTCTTGATGGTGCGGTAATGGTTTACTGCGCAGTTGGTGGTGTTCAGCCGCAGTCTGAAACCGTATGGCGTCAGGCAAACAAATATAAAGTTCCGCGCATTGCGTTCGTTAACAAAATGGACCGTATGGGCGCGAACTTCCTGAAAGTTGTTGGTCAGATCAAAACCCGTCTGGGCGCGAACCCTGTTCCGCTGCAGCTGGCAATTGGCGCTGAAGAAGCGTTCACCGGTGTTGTTGACCTGGTGAAAATGAAAGCCATCAACTGGAACGAAGCTGATGCAGGCGTGACCTTCACCTATGAAGACATCCCGGCTGACATGCAGGAACTGGCAGAAGAATGGCACCAGAACCTGATCGAGTCCGCAGCGGAAGCGTCTGAAGAGCTGATGGAAAAATACCTGGGTGGTGAAGAACTGACTGAAGAAGAGATCAAAAAAGCTCTGCGTCAGCGCGTTCTGAACAACGAAATCATCCTGGTTACCTGTGGTTCTGCCTTTAAGAACAAAGGTGTTCAGGCGATGCTGGATGCGGTAATTGATTACCTGCCATCCCCGGTTGACGTACCTGCGATCAACGGTATCCTGGACGACGGTAAAGATACGCCTGCTGAACGTCACGCTAGCGATGACGAGCCTTTCTCTGCACTGGCATTCAAAATCGCTACCGACCCGTTCGTGGGTAACCTGACCTTCTTCCGCGTTTACTCCGGTGTGGTTAACTCTGGTGATACCGTACTGAACTCCGTGAAATCCGCACGTGAGCGTTTCGGTCGTATCGTTCAGATGCACGCTAACAAACGTGAAGAGATCAAAGAAGTTCGCGCGGGCGACATCGCTGCGGCGATCGGTCTGAAAGACGTGACCACCGGTGACACCCTGTGCGATCCGGATCACCCGATCATCCTGGAGCGTATGGAATTCCCTGAGCCGGTAATCTCCATCGCCGTAGAACCGAAAACCAAAGCTGACCAGGAAAAAATGGGTCTGGCTCTGGGCCGTCTGGCTAAAGAAGACCCGTCATTCCGCGTATGGACTGACGAAGAATCTAACCAGACCATTATCGCCGGTATGGGTGAGCTGCACCTCGACATCATCGTTGACCGTATGAAGCGTGAATTCAACGTTGAAGCGAACGTCGGTAAACCTCAGGTTGCTTACCGTGAAGCGATTCGCGCGAAAGTTACCGATATCGAAGGTAAACACGCGAAGCAGTCTGGTGGTCGCGGTCAGTACGGTCATGTTGTTATCGACATGTACCCGCTGGAGCCGGGTTCCAACCCGAAAGGCTACGAGTTCATCAACGACATCAAAGGTGGTGTAATCCCTGGCGAATACATCCCTGCCGTTGATAAAGGTATCCAGGAGCAGCTGAAAGCAGGCCCGCTGGCTGGTTATCCGGTTGTTGACATCGGTATCCGTCTGCACTTCGGTTCTTACCATGACGTTGACTCCTCGGAACTGGCGTTTAAACTGGCTGCGTCTATTGCCTTTAAAGAAGGCTTTAAGAAAGCGAAACCAGTTCTGCTTGAGCCGATCATGAAGGTTGAGGTAGAAACGCCGGAAGAGAACACCGGTGACGTCATTGGTGACTTGAGCCGTCGTCGCGGTATGCTGCGCGGTCAGGAATCTGAAGTTACTGGCGTTAAGATCCACGCTGAAGTTCCGCTGTCTGAAATGTTCGGATATGCAACTCAGCTGCGTTCTCTGACCAAAGGTCGCGCATCGTACACTATGGAATTCCTGAAGTATGATGATGCACCGAGCAACGTTGCTCAGGCCGTAATCGAAGCCCGTGGTAAATAATCCACAGGATTAAAACCTAAGTCCCGTGCTCTCTCCATAAGGGGAGAGCGCTATAGTAAGGAATATAGCCGTGTCTAAAGAAAAATTTGAACGTACAAAACCGCACGTTAACGTCGGCACCATCGGCCACGTTGACCACGGTAAAACTACCCTGACTGCTGCAATCACTACCGTACTGGCTAAAACCTACGGCGGTGCTGCTCGCGCATTCGACCAGATCGATAACGCGCCGGAAGAAAAAGCGCGTGGTATCACCATCAACACCTCTCACGTTGAATACGATACCCCGACCCGTCACTACGCACACGTAGACTGCCCGGGCCACGCCGACTATGTTAAAAACATGATCACCGGTGCTGCGCAGATGGACGGCGCGATCCTGGTTGTTGCCGCGACTGACGGCCCGATGCCGCAGACCCGTGAGCACATCCTGCTGGGTCGTCAGGTAGGCGTTCCGTACATCATCGTGTTCCTGAACAAATGCGACATGGTTGATGACGAAGAGCTGCTGGAACTGGTAGAGATGGAAGTTCGTGAACTGCTGTCTCAGTACGATTTCCCGGGCGACGACACGCCGATCGTTCGTGGTTCAGCTCTGAAAGCGCTGGAAGGCGACGCAGAGTGGGAAGCGAAAATCATCGAACTGGCTGGCTTCCTGGATTCTTACATTCCGGAACCAGAGCGTGCGATTGACAAGCCGTTCCTGCTGCCGATCGAAGACGTATTCTCCATCTCCGGTCGTGGTACCGTTGTTACCGGTCGTGTAGAGCGCGGTATCATCAAAGTGGGCGAAGAAGTTGAAATCGTTGGTATTAAAGAGACTGCGAAGTCTACCTGTACTGGCGTTGAGATGTTCCGCAAACTGCTGGACGAAGGCCGTGCGGGTGAGAACGTAGGTGTTCTGCTGCGTGGTATCAAACGTGAAGAAATCGAACGTGGTCAGGTACTGGCGAAGCCGGGCACCATCAAGCCGCACACCAAGTTCGAATCTGAAGTGTATATTCTGTCCAAAGACGAAGGCGGCCGTCATACTCCGTTCTTCAAAGGCTACCGTCCGCAGTTCTACTTCCGTACAACTGACGTGACTGGCACCATCGAACTGCCGGAAGGCGTAGAGATGGTAATGCCGGGCGACAACATCAAAATGGTTGTTACCCTGATCCACCCGATCGCGATGGACGACGGTCTGCGTTTCGCAATCCGTGAAGGCGGCCGTACTGTAGGTGC
>NZ_JAOWIB010000090.1:0-16469 GCF_030332325.1 Citrobacter sp. Cs237
TATTTAATGAGATGGTCACTCCCTCCTTCCCAGTACTATGCTGAGGACAGGCTTTCATTCGGAGAACCATCATGGAAAACATTGCGCTTATTGGTATCGATCTGGGTAAGAACTCTTTCCATATTCATTGTCAGGATCATCGTGGGAAGGCCGTTTACCGTAAAAAATTCACCCGACCAAAGCTAATCGAATTTCTGGCGACATGCCCGGCAACAACCATCGCGATGGAAGCCTGTGGCGGTTCTCACTTTATGGCACGCAAGCTGGAAGAGTTAGGGCATTTTCCAAAGCTGATATCACCGCAATTTGTCCGCCCATTCGTTAAAAGCAACAAAAATGACTTCGTTGATGCTGAAGCTATCTGTGAAGCAGCATCACGTCCATCTATGCGTTTCGTGCAGCCCAGAACCGAATCTCAGCAGGCAATGCGAGCTCTGCATCGTGTCCGTGAATCCCTGGTTCAGGATAAGGTGAAAACAACTAATCAGATGCATGCTTTTCTGCTGGAATTTGGTATCAGCGTTCCGCGAGGTGCTGCCGTTATTAGTCGACTGAGTACCCTTCTTGAGGACAGTAGTTTGCCTCTTTATCTCAGCCAGTTACTGCTGAAATTACAACAGCATTATCACTATCTTGTTGAGCAGATTAAAGATCTGGAATCTCAGTTGAAACGAAAGTTGGACGAAGATGAGGTTGGACAGCGCTTGCTGAGTATTCCCTGCGTTGGAACGCTGACTGCCAGTACTATTTCAACTGAGATTGGCGACGGGAAGCAGTACGCCAGCAGCCGTGACTTTGCGGCGGCAACAGGGCTGGTACCCCGACAGTACAGCACGGGAGGTCGGACGACATTGTTAGGGATTAGCAAGCGGGGCAACAAAAAGATCCGAACTTTGTTGGTTCAGTGTGCCAGGGTATTCATACAAAAACTGGAACACCAGTCTGGCAAGTTGGCCGACTGGGTCAGGGAGTTGTTGTGTCGGAAAAGCAACTTTGTCGTCACCTGTGCTCTGGCAAACAAGCTGGCCAGAATAGCCTGGGCACTGACGGCGCGACAGCAAACTTACGAAGCATAAAGGCAGAAATACACCAGTTTAAACAATCATTCATCTGGTTTTGCGAATACTGATATTGATGATACTAACGGCCCACCGGCCTGTTGAGGAACCTGTAAAACGGAAAGGCTCATTGAAGCCGTATATTTTCTGGAGGTTCATCAGGCGCGGAACTCATCGAGGCGCGGGAATAAAATCCCATTCAGACGCCGGATAGATTCAAGCAAGCCAACTTGTCGTCAAAATCGGTGTTGCAAAAACGGGAGTGACCATAGATTCCGTTTTCTGAGGCGACCCCCACATAGAGACCTTCCCGGTCATTCACTTTGTAGAGTTTGTCCCTGGGCTTGAGATTGCGCAGCTTGGTATCGGTCAGCATGTACCTTGTCCTTCTTCGTCTCCGATACCCACTCTATTGTAAACAAGACATTTTTATCTTTTATATTCAATGGCTTATTTTCCTGCTAATTGGTAATACCATGAAAAATACCATGCTCAGAAAAGGCTTAACAATATTTTGAAAAATTGCCTACTGAGCGCTGCCGCACAGCTCCATAGGCCGCTTTCCTGGCTTTGCTTCCAGATGTATGCTATTCTGCTCCTGCAGCTAATGGAGCACCGCAAACAGGTTACTCGCCTGGGGATTCCCTTTCGACCCGAGCATCCGTATGAGACTCATGCTCGATTATTATTATTATAGAAGCCCCCATGAATAAATCGCTCATCATTTTCGGCATCGTCAACATAACCTCGGACAGTTTCTCCGATGGAGGCCGGTATCTGGCGCCAGACGCAGCCATTGCGCAGGCGCGTAAGCTGATGGCCGAGGGGGCAGATGTGATCGACCTCGGTCCGGCATCCAGCAATCCCGACGCCGCGCCTGTTTCGTCCGACACAGAAATCGCGCGTATCGCGCCGGTGCTGGACGCGCTCAAGGCAGATGGCATTCCCGTCTCGCTCGACAGTTATCAACCCGCGACGCAAGCCTATGCCTTGTCGCGTGGTGTGGCCTATCTCAATGATATTCGCGGTTTTCCAGACGCTGCGTTCTATCCGCAATTGGCGAAATCATCTGCCAAACTCGTCGTTATGCATTCGGTGCAAGACGGGCAGGCAGATCGGCGCGAGGCACCCGCTGGCGACATCATGGATCACATTGCGGCGTTCTTTGACGCGCGCATCGCGGCGCTGACGGGTGCCGGTATCAAACGCAACCGCCTTGTCCTTGATCCCGGCATGGGGTTTTTTCTGGGGGCTGCTCCCGAAACCTCGCTCTCGGTGCTGGCGCGGTTCGATGAATTGCGGCTGCGCTTCGATTTGCCGGTGCTTCTGTCTGTTTCGCGCAAATCCTTTCTGCGCGCGCTCACAGGCCGTGGTCCGGGGGATGTCGGGGCCGCGACACTCGCTGCAGAGCTTGCCGCCGCCGCAGGTGGAGCTGACTTCATCCGCACACACGAGCCGCGCCCCTTGCGCGACGGGCTGGCGGTATTGGCGGCGCTGAAAGAAACCGCAAGAATTCGTTAACTGCACATTCGGGATATTTCTCTATATTCGCGCTTCATCAGAAAACTGAAGGAACCTCCATTGAATCGAACTAATATTTTTTTTGGTAAATCGCATTCTGACTGGTTGCCTGTCAGAGGCGGAGAATCTGGTGATTTTGTTTTTCGACGTGGTGACGGGCATGCCTTCGCGAAAATCGCACCTGCTTCCCGCCGCGGTGAGCTCGCTGGAGAGCGTGACCGCCTCATTTGGCTCAAAGGTCGAGGTGTGGCTTGCCCCGAGGTCATCAACTGGCAGGAGGAACAGGAGGGTGCATGCTTGGTGATAACGGCAATTCCGGGAGTACCGGCGGCTGATCTGTCTGGAGCGGATTTGCTCAAAGCGTGGCCGTCAATGGGGCAGCAACTTGGCGCTGTTCACAGCCTATCGGTTGATCAATGTCCGTTTGAGCGCAGGCTGTCGCGAATGTTCGGACGCGCCGTTGATGTGGTGTCCCGCAATGCCGTCAATCCCGACTTCTTACCGGACGAGGACAAGAGTACGCCGCAGCTCGATCTTTTGGCTCGTGTCGAACGAGAGCTACCGGTGCGGCTCGACCAAGAGCGCACCGATATGGTTGTTTGCCATGGTGATCCCTGCATGCCGAACTTCATGGTGGACCCTAAAACTCTTCAATGCACGGGTCTGATCGACCTTGGGCGGCTCGGAACAGCAGATCGCTATGCCGATTTGGCACTCATGATTGCTAACGCCGAAGAGAACTGGGCAGCGCCAGATGAAGCAGAGCGCGCCTTCGCTGTCCTATTCAATGTATTGGGGATCGAAGCCCCCGACCGCGAACGCCTTGCCTTCTATCTGCGATTGGACCCTCTGACTTGGGGTTGATGTTCATGCCGCCTGTTTTTCCTGCTCATTGGCACGTTTCGCAACCTGTTCTCATTGCGGACACCTTTTCCAGCCTCGTTTGGAAAGTTTCATTGCCAGACGGGACTCCTGCAATCGTCAAGGGATTGAAACCTATAAAAGACATTGCTGATGAACTGCGCGGGGCCGACTATCTGGTATGGCGCAATGGGAGGGGAGCAGTCCGGTTGCTCGGTCGTGAGAACAATCTGATGTTGCTCGAATATGCCGGGGAGCGAATGCTCTCTCACATCGTTGCCGAGCACGGCGACTACCAGGCGACCGAAATTGCAGCGGAACTAATGGCGAAGCTGTATGCCGCATCTGAGGAACCCCTGCCTTCTGCCCTTCTCCCGATCCGGGATCGCTTTGCAGCTTTGTTTCAGCGGGCGCGCGATGATCAAAACGCAGGTTGTCAAACTGACTACGTCCACGCGGCGATTATAGCCGATCAAATGATGAGCAATGCCTCGGAACTGCGTGGGCTACATGGCGATCTGCATCATGAAAACATCATGTTCTCCAGTCGCGGCTGGCTGGTGATAGATCCCGTCGGTCTGGTCGGTGAAGTGGGCTTTGGCGCCGCCAATATGTTCTACGATCCGGCTGACAGAGACGACCTTTGTCTCGATCCTAGACGCATTGCACAGATGGCGGACGCATTCTCTCGTGCGCTGGACGTCGATCCGCGTCGCCTGCTCGACCAGGCGTACGCTTATGGGTGCCTTTCCGCAGCTTGGAACGCGGATGGAGAAGAGGAGCAACGCGATCTAGCTATCGCGGCCGCGATCAAGCAGGTGCGACAGACGTCATACTAGATATCAAGCGACTTCTCCTATCCCCTGGGAACACATCAATCTCACCGGAGAATATCGCTGGCCAAAGCCTTAGCGTAGGATTCCGCCCCTTCCCGCAAACGACCCCAAACAGGAAACGCAGCTGAAACGGGAAGCTCAACACCCACTGACGCATGGGTTGTTCAGGCAGTACTTCATCAACCAGCAAGGCGGCACTTTCGGCCATCCGCCGCGCCCCACAGCTCGGGCAGAAACCGCGACGCTTACAGCTGAAAGCGACCAGGTGCTCGGCGTGGCAAGACTCGCAGCGAACCCGTAGAAAGCCATGCTCCAGCCGCCCGCATTGGAGAAATTCTTCAAATTCCCGTTGCACATAGCCCGGCAATTCCTTTCCCTGCTCTGCCATAAGCGCAGCGAATGCCGGGTAATACTCGTCAACGATCTGATAGAGAAGGGTTTGCTCGGGTCGGTGGCTCTGGTAACGACCAGTATCCCGATCCCGGCTGGCCGTCCTGGCCGCCACATGAGGCATGTTCCGCGTCCTTGCAATACTGTGTTTACATACAGTCTATCGCTTAGCGGAAAGTTCTTTTAGGAGAGCATGAAAAACCTCGGGGCAGCCATCGAATGATGCCATCTACAGGGGTTAAAATAACCACCATCATTTCATAACAATACCTGCTGACTATGAAGATCTACGTCATCAAAATAGCAGTTCATGGAGTCAGTCCGATGGTCTGGCGTCGGCTGAGAATTGCTGCCGACACGTCACTGGCCGCGCTTCACTTCATTTTCCAGATAGTGCAGGGCTGGGGGGACGACCATCTCCATCAATTTCACATTTATGGCAAAGATTACGGTATCTCCTACGAAGGAGGCATCGGTTTTGTCGATAATCCGTTCCGGGTCGTGATTGATGATTTTGCTTTTGATGCTGGCGATCGCTTTACCTATGAATACAATTTCTTTGAGCACTGGCTTCATGACATTCGTGTTGAGGCCATTTATGAAAACTCTACGCTGAAAGCGCCGTTTTGTATAAGCGGCCATGGTATGCCCGGAGCCACAGCTGCGGATGAGTTCGATAAAACCCTGGCGTTTCTTGAAGCTATCGTTAATGCGGATGATGAAACAACGGTCGGCGAGATCCGCCCTTTTGCTGACGACCTGGATGCTGTCAGGTTCAACCGCCACAAAATCAACCGGCAACTGAGCAGGCTCGACCTTGCATCTCCGGTACTGGAGCCTGAAGTTATCTGGCTGGGCCGTCGTCGCTGACTGATGTCTATAAAGGTATACGTTTTCAGCATGCCTCTCAGATCCCCGAAAAAATGTCTATAAACCTCCCTAAATCAGTGTTTATGGATTATTCTTTAAATCTCTATGATGTTTAAAGACCTTCCGGAGGTTTTGCGTGCAATATGCCTACATCAGGGTAAGCTCGGCCGATCAGAATACGGCCCGTCAGGAAGAGGCATTGTCAAAGGCGGGTTTTCAGCCTGATAAAATTTGTGTTGAGCATGCCAGCGCGAAGGACACAAACCGCCCGGGGTTACAGGAACTCCTGGGGCAATTACGCCCTGGTGATACGCTTCTGGTTCATTCCATCGATCGCCTTTGCCGGAATATGTCGGATATGTGCGCTGTCACCACCCGGCTTCGTGACCAGGGCGTTACCCTTATTTTTCTGAAAGAGCAGCTGACGTTCAGCGCCGGCACAAACAATCCGATGCAGGAACTGCAGCTGCACATGATGTCGGCATTCAGCCAGTTTGAACGAGCCTTACTGAAGGAAAGGCAGGCCGACGGCATCGCCGCGAAAAAAGCACGGGGTGAAAAAACAGGGCGCCCCGGCGCCGATATCAAAAAGATCCAGGAAATTGACGCACTCAGAAGCAGAGGGGTCAGGCTCAGGATCGCCTGCGACCATGCGGGCCTTGGCGTTTCCACATATTATAAGCTTCGTCACCAGATGAACAACCAGTAGCCGGGAGATAGTCATCCACCACAGCAGGAGGCAATGATGCAACTGACGCTCCAGATAGTCATCACCGATGAATCAGGCTCCAGTCGAACGGAGGAACTGATGACAATCCAGAAATCAGGGGAGACCCGGAACGACATCGGATTATCGGTGTCAGAATCCAAGCTGTTGCTGAATACGGTCCAGCAGTCGGTGGTCCAGCTGCAGGCAGACGAATATACTCAACACCATATCCGGTGCCCTCACTGCCTTGCTGCGCGCAGAATCAAAGGCAAACAGAAAATACGGTACCGGACGCTGTTTGGCGTTATTCCGGTATCCGGGCTTCGGGTGTACCGGTGCCGTTGTGAAGAGAGTGATACAAAGACAGTCAGTTTGCTCAGCGACTGGGCCGGCGATTATTCTCACCCGGCACTGAAATATATTGAAACCCGCTGGGCCTCGATGATCTCCTATGAAATGACGACTCGTCTGCTGAAAGATATTCTGCCGGTGGGCCACAGCCTGAATGCCTCAACGGTGAGGAATCATTTATGCCAGGTGGCGCAGCGTCTTGACGCTGAGGCTGAAGCTCATTCAGGTTTTCTTTCCGGCTGCCCCCGCGACTGGGGGAACCTGCCCAGGCCAGGAAAACCGCTTGTGGTGGGTATAGATGGTGGTTATGTTCGCGATCGGGATGACAAAAAGCGTAATTTTGAAATTATTGCCGGGAAGTCTTTTTCCGTTGGTGCGCCTGCTGACACCCGCCGCTTCGGTTTTGTTCAGAAGGATGACTGTCATCCGGAACGCAGGCTCATGACCCACCTTTCAGCGCAGGGAATGCAGGCCAACCAGCAGATATTTTTTCTGTCCGACGGCGCGGATAATCTCAGGGACCTCCAGTTCGGTATGTACCCTGAGTCAACGCATGTGCTGGACTGGTTTCATATCACCATGAGGCTGAAGGTGCTCATGCAATATGCCCGGGGACTGCTGGTATCAGATCCAGAGGCGGGGAGTAAAGTTCTGGCACTGCTGGAAAGCATTAAACGATATCTCTGGCATGGCAATGTTGTCGCTGCGCTGGAACATATTGATAATTGCGTTATGTATTGCGATGACCCTGAACTCAGCTATCCTAGCCTGAAATCCCTGCAAAAACATCTGGATGAAATGTATACCTACATCCGGAATAATAAGATGATGATCCCAAACTACGGCGAAATGCGTCGGTACGGAGAGCCGGTATCAACCGCGTTTGTGGAATCCACGATCAATGAAGTGATCGCCAGACGAATGGCCAAAAAGCAGCAGATGCAGTGGAGCAGAAAAGGGGCTCATTATTTGTTACAGACCCGGACCGCCGTTTTGAATAACGAACTGCAGGATAAATTTGTCTGCTGGTATCCGGGTTTTCAAAGTGACGGGAAGGGACCAGCGATGGCAGCATAGCTCACGCTGCCCCAATATTTTTTATGCTCTCGGTCGTATGGAAGCTGGACCGCCTCGGTCGTGATCTTCGTCATCTCATTAATACAGTGCACGACCTGACCGCGAGGGGGACCGGTCTGAAAGTGCTGACCGGTCACGGGGCGACTATCGACACAACAACGGCCGCTGGCAAGCTTGTCTTCGGTATCTTTGCCGCACTGGCGGAGTTTGAGCGCGAACTGATTGCTGAAAGAACGACTGCAGGTCTGGCATCAGCAAGAGCCCGTGGGCGGAACGGCGGCCGACCTTATAAAATGACGCCAGTCAAACTGCGACTGGCAATGGCATCAATGGGACAATCAGAAACAAAGGTCAGTACGCTATGCCAGGAACTTGGGATAACCCGGCAAACTTTGTACAGGCATATTTCCCCTGTTGGTCAACTGCGGGCGGACGGGATCAAGCTGCTCAACCGTGGATAATTTGAACGGACGGAAAAATCTGGGGTTCCGGCGTAGTACCCCTATCACCTCCACATTTTTGCAACAGTGCCTTATAAATGGCAGCCTTATGTTTACTTGCCAAGATGGGCTACCATATGATGTTTTATACTGAGCAATATTAATATTATCTTTAATGGAAAAATTAAGCCCACTAAGTGACCCACTGCTATATGGCTCTATTGTGAAGACGCCTGAGGGTAAAAATTTATACATGGTTGTCCCTATGTCTATTATTGCAAGGTTGACAATATTATTCGTTTTATAAATTTGAGCGTTTAAAATCACACATCAAAGCAATTAGTCAGGATAAACAACAATACCCAGTGCTTCGAGAATCAGTTCTTGCTGCCAGGCTGCAATTTTGATACCTGATGTATCGACTTTGCGGGGATCTAAACCGTCGAGTTCGGCGTGGCATAAATTGGCACCCTGTAGGCTAAATTGCCCCCAGACATCTTCGGAAAAAACACCTCGACTTAAGTCTGACTCTTTCAGTGATGCACCCGCTAGGTTCGTTCCTATCCAGCGATTTTCAAACAACTCACATTTTTCTAAACAAACCCTCTCCATATTGGCATAGGAAAGATTACATCCAGAAATAAATGCTGAGCAAAAGTACATACGATTACTCACTTGATGGGCAAAGTTTGTTCGGGAAAAGTTGGCACCTTTTAAATCACACGCACGGAACTCTATACCGTAGCAATTGGCATTACTGAAGTTTGCCATCGCAAGTTGGCATTGTTGGAAACTTGCATCACGAAGATCTGCGACATCAAAGTGGCAGCCTTCGATATCACCCTGTTCAATGAACTTGCAGTTGACGAATGTCGTATCACGCAAGTTAGCACGTCGAAAGTCGCTGCGAATGAATGTGCAAGCGGTGAAGGTGAGATCACTTAAGTCTTTATGTGAAAAGTTGTGGTGCCGATATGTATGATTGTAGGTTTCCATGAGTACTCCTTGTTGAAAGGAGGGCTAGACTACCATTATACATATGCCAAGACATTAAAATAAAAGCCTGTTACATCAACACATTACAACCCCTCAATTTACCTGTTTTAAGTGGTCAAATTGGCGCGTAGAGCGCCTATCGCTCTTGCATTGGCACGCGGCCCTGTTGAAAAAAGTTATTCGCTTTAGATAGGGTTAGGAGAGCCGTGCTTCGCCGGTAAAAAATCGGACTATCCGACGCAGGGCGGACTCATCGGCGGAGAAGCAAACTTTGACTATATCTCCCTACACTTGGAAGAGGGCTAGACTGGCCCCATAGATCACCAGACACTTCGACTCTCTTAAAATAAGAGGTAGTCTTGGAACTATGTTTAATACCAGTCAGAACGATAAGATGGTTGAAGTGTTATCAGGACCTGAGCGGCGTCGGCGTCGTACACCGCAGGAAAAAATTGCCATTATTCAGCAGACTATGGAGCCCGGTATGACCGTGTCTCATGTCGCGCGCCTGCATGGCATCAATGCAAACCAGATATTCAAATGGCGCAAGCAATATTAAGACGGTTCACTGACGGCTGTTGCATCGGGCGAGGAAGTGGTGCCGGCCTCCGAACTCGCTGCCGCCAATAAGCAAATTCGCGAACTCCAGCGCCTTCTGGGCAAAAAGACGATGGAAGCCGAGATACTCAAAGAGGCCGTGGAGTTCGGCCGGGCAAAAAAATGGATTGCGCATGCGCCCTCGTTGCCTGGGAACGACGAATAAGCGACGTTTGCAGAAGTCTTGGCGTGTCGCGTGCGCAGTTGAGCATTCGGGTTCACCGGCCATCTGACTGACAGGATCGCAGACGGCAGCCCCGTTCTGACGATACCACCGTATTGTCCCGGATAAACATGGCGGTGGCTGACCTGCCGACGTATGGTTATCGCCGTGTGTGGGCGCTGCTGCGACGGGAGTCGGAGCGGGACGGCCTGCCTGTGGTTAATGCAAAGCGGGTGTATCGCATTATGAGAACGCATAATCTGCTTCTTGAACGTAAACCCGCTGATCCTTGCCGTAAGCGGGCCCATAAGGGGCGCGTAGCAGTAGCGGAAAGTAACCGGCGCTGGTGCTCAGATGGCTTTGAGTTCCGCTGTGATAATGGCGAAAAGCTGCGGGTGACCTTCGCGCAGGACTGCTGCGACAGGGAGATCATTGACTGGGCAGCGAGCACCGGAGGCTATGACAAAGAAACGGTGCAGGATGTCATGCTGGGTGCGGTGGAAAAACGCTTCGGAAGGCAGTTGCCAACAGTGCCGGCGTTCGCCCGGTTGCTGGGACTGGAGCCTTGTACGACAGCAGTGCGAAGCCCGGAAAGCAATGGCATAGCAGAAAGCTTCGTGATGACGATAAAACGGGACTACATCAGCATCATGCCGAAACCGGACAGCGAGGCAGCGGTGATGAATCTGGCGGTGGCGTTCAGTCATTACAACGAACATCATCCGCATAGTGCACTGGGATATCGCTCACCACGGGAATATATACGCAGGAAGTTATCGCAACCGTAAGAGAGCAAAAACGTCTGGATATATAGGGTCAAATCCACTGTAAATATATTACCAGTTCTTAATTACTGAATCTCCGATCCCTGCAATATGCTCGTTGAGTTCATTCATAGATGAATGAGTATTTGTAATATACAGGACTACTATACGAGATGGCTTGCCTCCGGGGCCCAACAGTGCAACGATGCCCCGAGATCCGTGATCACCTGCTCCTGTTTTATCCGCTATCATCCAGCCAGCTGGCAGTACAGAGCGGAACAGAGGCCCGCCGACTTTATCTTCCTGCATCCAGCTTATTAATTTTTTTCGAGATTTTTCTGTAAGTACACTTTCGTTTAACAATTTTTGTAGCGTTTGAGCCATCGCTGCCGGAGTGGTGGTATCACGCTCATCGCCAGGCTTCGCCTCATTAAGGCTGGGTTCGTGTCGATCAAGCCTTGTATAACTATCACCAGTGCTACGCAGAAAATGAGTTAATCCCTCCGGCCCGCCAATAGTTGATAGCAATAAATTTGCAGCAGTGTTATCACTGGTGGTAATGGCAGCATTGCATAACTCAGAAACCGTCATTCCATCTGCAATGTGCTGACTGGTTAGTGGAGAATAGTCGTCCAGGTCATGCTTATTATAGGTAATTCGGCGTTCAAGTTGTTCAAGCCCTTTATCAACACGTACTAATATTGCTCCACATAACAAAACTTTGAATGTGCTCATCATAGGAAAACGTTCTTCACGGCGATGACTACTCAGAACCTTCCCGGATAAAAAGTCTATTTCAGTAAAACCAACCCGACCTTTGATATGGTCTTCTGTGCTTTGTATTGTATCAGTAACATTGACTGGTGTAGATAATGCTGGAGTACACATTCCAGCCAGTAAAGAGATTATAATAAGGCGGATCTTTTTCATATTAATATCCTTTTTAAAATTAAGTTAAGTAATAATAGATAAATAATGAGTAAACAGGCTCTGTTCAGCCGGACTGTCGGTGTACCACCGGAGCACGTAAAGCATCCGGTGCAATCTTCAGCCGGGTAAGCACCGGACCGATAATCTGGCCGAAGACAGGCGCCGCCACTGAGCCACCAAAATGCTGTCCCGCTTTGGGATTGTTAATAACCACAACCAGTGCCACTTCAGGACGGCTCGCCGGCGCGACGCCTGCCGTATAGGTAATATGCCCCCCGTCATATTTTCCACCGGCACCTAACTTCTCTGCGGTTCCGGTTTTTATTGCCAGACGGTAGCCCGGTACAGCTGCCCTTACGCCACTTCCGCCGGGTAACACATCACTTTCCATCATTCTGATTACAGCATCGGCAAGCTTCGGGTCCGCCACCTGCTCACCGTACACCGGCGCGGATAACCGTGTAACGGATAACGGATGATAAACGCCACAGGCCCCGAGAGTGGCATAGGCTCTGGCTAACTGGAGCGGGGTTACCCGGAGGCCGTAGCCAAAAGCGAAGGTGGCGCGCTCAATATCAGCCCATCGATGGCGACTGAACGGAAAGTAACCAGTACTTTCACCGGGAAGGCCCAGCCCTGTCGGTTTTCCCAGCCCGAAGGATGAATACGTTTTTACCAGCGCATCCGAAGGCATCGCCAGGGCAATATGTGAAACTCCGGTATCACTGGATTTCTGAAGTATGCCGGTCGGCGTCAGCGCCGGCCAGTATCCCACGTCCCGGATAAGATGGCCGTCAACCCTGAACGGCCTTGTGTCAAGAAGCGTGCTGCTGCTGATAATATGGCGGCGCAGGCCTTCAAGAATGACGAAGGGTTTAACCGTTGAACCCGGCTCAAAGCTGTCATTAATCGCCACGTTACGCATTTCAGCGGAAGTGGCACCGGAAAAACGGTTGGGATTAAACGACGGATAGGATGCCATAGCCAGAATTTCGCCGGTGTTTACGCTGACAAGCACCGCAGCGCCTGACTGGGCGTGATGTTGCTCGACCCCCTCCCTTAACCGGCTGTAAACAATATACTGAAGCACACTGTCAATACTCAGCCTGATCGCCGGTGCAGTTTCCGGAGCGTCATACTGGATCACGCTGATGACGCCCCCCCTGGCGTTTTTGCGTATTTTTTTCACCCCGAAGTCCTTTCTCAGAACGGTGTTAAAGCTCTGCTCAATACCACTCAGCCCTCTATTTTCGGCACCGGTCACACCAATGAGCGAGGCTGATGCCTCACCCAGCGGATAGTAGCGATTTTCATTGTATTTCTGACTTATGCCCGGCAGATGCAGCTGTGACACGGCCCTGGACAATGACAGGGGCGACTTTTTCTTCAGAAACAGGAATTCCTTGTCCGAATTATCTTGAATAGTTCTGCGAAGTTCCTCAGGCGTGATATCCAGCAAGTCGGCCAGAAAAGCCCATCTGGCTTCCGCGAAGTCCGGATGAGCGGCAGCGATGCGTTTTGGATCAGCAATGATGTCACGTGCCGGCACGCTCATGGCGAGAACAACGCCGTAACGATCGGTCAGGGTTCCGCGCTGTGCTGGCAGTGCAAGTGTCCGTACGGATCGACGGTCAGCCGCATTTTCCAGGACAGCGTGGTCAAAAAGCTGAAGTCCGGTGAGCCTGGCAACCAGCACGATAAAGATTAATGCGATACCGGCAAGAAGAATATTATATCTGACGTTGCTGAATCCCTTCTCAGGTGATGACGGGCGAATACTTTGTTTATTTTTCATCGCGGAGTTTTTTATCATTTTCGCTGGAGTCTGCTCCCCTTGCAGCAGGCTGCCTTACAGAGCCTCATGCTGCAGGGGAGCAGAAAAAATCGACGCCAGAAGCGGTATATTCAGTGCAGGTGTAATTCTGCGTGGAACCGGGTTCTGGCGAAAACCGGCCATATTTCCGCTCACAGCGCCCGGTCTTTTGCTGAGTCAGATGCTGCCAGCCGACCCGTTATGAAGCCGGACTGACGCGTTCCCCGTGAGCTGCTTTTAACAGGGGTCTGACGCTCAGTGGAACGAAAACTCACGTTAAGGGATTTTGGTCATGAGATTATCAAAAAGGATCTTCACCTAGATCCTTTTAAATTAAAAATGAAGTTTTAAATCAATCTAAAGTATATATGAGTAAACTTGGTCTGACAGTTACCAATGCTTAATCAGTGAGGCACCTATCTCAGCGATCTGTCTATTTCGTTCATCCATAGTTGCCTGACTCCCCGTCGTGTAGATAACTACGATACGGGAGGGCTTACCATCTGGCCCCAGTGCTGCAATGATACCGCGAGACCCACGCTCACCGGCTCCAGATTTATCAGCAATAAACCAGCCAGCCGGAAGGGCCGAGCGCAGAAGTGGTCCTGCAACTTTATCCGCCTCCATCCAGTCTATTAATTGTTGCCGGGAAGCTAGAGTAAGTAGTTCGCCAGTTAATAGTTTGCGCAACGTTGTTGCCATTGCTGCAGGCATCGTGGTGTCACGCTCGTCGTTTGGTATGGCTTCATTCAGCTCCGGTTCCCAACGATCAAGGCGAGTTACATGATCCCCCATGTTGTGCAAAAAAGCGGTTAGCTCCTTCGGTCCTCCGATCGTTGTCAGAAGTAAGTTGGCAGCAGTGTTATCACTCATGGTTATGGCAGCACTGCATAATTCTCTTACTGTCATGCCATCCGTAAGATGCTTTTCTGTGACTGGTGAGTACTCAACCAAGTCATTCTGAGAATAGTGTATGCGGCGACCGAGTTGCTCTTGCCCGGCGTCAACACGGGATAATACCGCACCACATAGCAGAACTTTAAAAGTGCTCATCATTGGAAAACGTTCTTCGGGGCGAAAACTCTCAAGGATCTTACCGCTGTTGAGATCCAGTTCGATGTAACCCACTCGTGCACCCAACTGATCTTCAGCATCTTTTACTTTCACCAGCGTTTCTGGGTGAGCAAAAACAGGAAGGCAAAATGCCGCAAAAAAGGGAATAAGGGCGACACGAAAATGTTGAATACTCATACTCTTCCTTTTTCAATATTATTGAAGCATTTACCAGGGTTATTGTCTCATGAGCGGATACATATTTGAATGTATTTAGAAAAATAAACAAATAGGGGTTCCGCGCACATTTCCCCGAAAAGTGCCACCTGACGTCTAAGAAACCATTATTATCATGACATTAACCTATAAAAATAGGCGTATCACGAGGCCCTTTCGTCTTCAAGAATTTTATAAACCGTGGAGCGGGCAATACTGAGCTGATGAGCAATTTCCGTTGCACCAGTGCCCTTCTGATGAAGCGTCAGCACGACGTTCCTGTCCACGGTACGCCTGCGGCCAAATTTGATTCCTTTCAGCTTTGCTTCCTGTCGGCCCTCATTCGTGCGTTCTAGGATCCTCCGGCGTTCAGCCTGTGCCACAGCCGACAGGATGGTGACCACCATTTGCCCCATATCACCGTCGGTACTGATCCCGTCATCAATGAACCGGACTGCCACGCCCTGAGCGTCAAATTCCTTTATCAGTTGGATCATATCGGCAGTGTCGCGGCCAAGACGGTCGAGCTTCTTAACCAGAATGACATCACCTTCCTCCACCTTCATCCTCAGCAAATCCAGCCCTTCCCGGTCTGTTGAACTGCCGGATGCCTTATCGGTAAATATACGGTTTGCTTTCACACCTGCGTCTTTGAGTGCTCTGACCTGAAGATCAAGAGACTGCTGACTGGTTGAGACCCGAGCGTAACCAAAAAGTCGCATAAAAATGTACCTTAAATCGAATATCGGACAACTCATGTCTATTATTACAAATTTACGATTTAATAGACATATTAATGTAACAGTTTTACGATGTCCGATAATTTATAACATTTCGTACGGTTGGAAAAATGTTACTAAATGCCCGTCAGGCAGGGAGGCCGATATGCCCGTTGACTTTCTGACCACTGAGCAGACTGAAAGCTATGGCAGATTCACCGGTGAACCGGATGAGCTTCAGCTGGCACGATATTTTCACCTTGATGAAGCAGACAAGGAATTTATGGCACTGTTGCAAAGTTAGCGATGAGGCAGCCTTTTGTCTTATTCAAAGGCCTTACATTTCAAAAACTCTGCTTACCAGGCGCATTTCGCCCAGGGGATCACCATAATAAAATGCTGAGGCCTGGCCTTTGCGTAGTGCACGCATCACCTCAATACCTTTGATGGTGGCGTAAGCCGTCTTCATGGATTTAAATCCCAGCGTGGCGCCGATTATCCGTTTCAGTTTGCCATGATCGCATTCAATCACGTTGTTCCGGTACTTAATCTGTCGGTGTTCAACGTCAGACGGGCACCGGCCTTCGCGTTTGAGCAGAGCAAGCGCGCGACCATAGGCGGGCGCTTTATCCGTGTTGATGAATCGCGGGATCTGCCACTTCTTCACGTTGTTGAGGATTTTACCCAGAAACCGGTATGCAGCTTTGCTGTTACGACGGGAGGAGAGATAAAAATCGACAGTGCGGCCCCGGCTGTCGACGGCCCGGTACAGATACGCCCAGCGGCCATTGACCTTCACGTAGGTTTCATCCATGTGCCACGGGCAAAGATCGGAAGGGTTACGCCAGTACCAGCGCAGCCGTTTTTCCATTTCAGGCGCATAACGCTGAACCCAGCGGTAAATCGTGGAGTGATCGACATTCACTCCGCGTTCAGCCAGCATCTCCTGCAGCTCACGGTAACTGATGCCGTATTTGCAGTACCAGCGTACGGCCCACAGAATGATGTCACGCTGAAAATGCCGGCCTTTGAATGGGTTCATGTGCAGCTCCATCAGCAAAAGGGGATGATAAGTTTATCACCACCGACTATTTGCAACAGTGCC
>NZ_JAOWIB010000091.1:0-88856 GCF_030332325.1 Citrobacter sp. Cs237
ACCGCATACGGGTATCAGTCAGGAAGAGATCCGTTACTTTACCGAAGGTGAAACCATGCCGATGGATATTGTTGAGAGGCAGTATTCGCGTCCGTGGCCGTTCAGTGATAAACGGGTGCGTGAGGAACGCGCAGTGGAATGGCGATTAGTTGGTGAAGCGTAAGTATTTTACATATCTCTTGAATTAATTCCTTCACTGGAAAGAGAATGTCTGTGATGTATAGTCATTAAACAACATGTTATTTTCAATGAAGAGGTTAATATTTATGCCAAAGATAGCTAAAGTGTTGTTAGTCGTTTTTTTTATTGCCATTGGACTTTTTAGTTTGTTCTTCAGCTTCATGATTATCGGTGCTGGCGTCAGTGGCAGCGGGTGTGGGACTGAGTGCTTTAACTCAGCGTCTACCATGAAAACTATAAGTTATATATCTTTCGCGCTGGCATTTTTGTCAGGGATACTCCCAGCCAAAAAGAGTAATAATAAGTGAACTAACATTAAGTCAGCACTGTAACTAAATTAATTAGTTTCGACATGCAAAGTTTCAGTCATCTATTTTTTGTTGGGTTGGTAGCAAATCTGAATTGAGTTCGATGCGTTCTTTTGTGTTAATACAACTCCTCTCATTTACTGTTATTTATCAGAGAATCTCTCCCGTTTTTTTAGGTGGTGTGGTTTTATTTGGTGTATGTCCAGAGATGTATGATGATGTTGTTATTAAAAGGAAATATAAATGAAGAGTATAATTCGTATCGGTGATAAACATACAGGCGGTGGTTCTGTATTAAGTGGTTCCACAAAAATGAAATTTGGTGGCATTGGTGTTGCCCGCCTCGGCGATCCCGTTAGTTGCCCCATCGAAGGACACGGGCCAACTGTGGTTGCTGAAGGCCATCCGACATTTAAAGATAATGGTGTACCGGTGGCCTTCGACGGTCACCGCTGCGCATGTGGCTGTAAGCTGATCTCTAGCCTGCCTCAGGCTACGGCGAGCTGAATATGCCTGTAAATTTAAAGCTGATCCCGGCTCCTGCGATCAAGCCGCGTCCACCGATCTGGTGGGTGTGGTTGCTTTTACTGGTTTTCATGCTACTGGGGGGAATGGCTGATGCAATACTGAGTAATCTGTCCCGGACAGAGATCAATTCACAAGAATTCTGGACATCGGCATTAGGTCTTCCCTCCCTGCTTTGGCTCATCTTAGCGGCATTGCGCGTCGCCTGGTATAAAGGGCAGTTGGGCACGGCGCGAAGCAGGGATAAAGAGCGTGATCGTCTGCTTCACCGCGAAATTCAGCGCGGGCAGCGCTACCTGAACGTCTTTGGAATAAGCTTACATAGTGCTCTGCGGGAACCCGAGGATACCGACGGCGCGAAGCAGTGGGAGGCACTGCGGGGAAAAGTTAAAGCATTAAAAACTCAGCCTTCATGGAAAAGCCATGAAGGTATACGCCATAGCCGACTTGCTCTGGCTGATGGCGAGGATACCGGGCAGATGCTGGGGCGCGGATTGAAGAAAACGCTCGAAGAACTCAGCATTGTACTGTCTTCCCTGCCCCTGGACACCCCCGTATCACTTTTGCTGGAAAGTAACAGTAGCTTACCCGAAAGCCAGTTGGAGGAAATCTGGCAGAAGAGCTGGGATGCGAGTCAAATCCGACAATCTGCAATACGCCTTGATGAGAGGGGGCTGTCAGTAGTGGATAAATGGCTTGATGATCTACGTAATGCCCATTCACTGCTAATGATTATCGCTCTGCAGGTCAGACCTGAGCACCCGAAAGGATCTGCTGAGAATATTGTGGGGCTGCTTCTGGGAGGTAATCAGGTATCGCAGGACTTAAAACCACTTGCCCGATTACACCGCCCGGAGATGATGCATCACACTGAAGCTGACGATTTTCAGTATGCCCTGAAGCAATCAATGGAGTGGGTTCCGATCGCTGCCGGTGAGGTAAAAAGTGGTTTTCTGGTCGGTGTTAACCCGGCATGGCATATGGCAATTGCTACAGGTTTGCAGGCAATACAAAGTCCCATCAACGTGGGGCAGGACATTCACGATCTGGGCAAGACACTTGGGTATCCCGGGCCTGCTGCGCCATGGGTTGCCATTGCCTGTGCTGTTGAGGCTTGCCATCGCAGTGATTCGCAACTGATTGTGAGTGGAAACAATCATGATAATGTCCCGCTGTGGGTCACCATGGTGACGCCCGCAGAAAAACAACAGGGACAGGCGGCTGCTTTTAATCCGAAAAACAGATGATCGGCAGTAAAAGCAAAAGAGCGATTAATTTATTTATATTATTACGGCAGGGAAAGAGGATGGATGCATCGAATAACACGGAACACTGGGTTAGTCGTCCAGGCTTTATCATAGCGCTACTGGCGGGCATCGCTCTGGGTATATATCGTTTTGGGGACCATCTTGGCCTGGACTCACCCAGGGTTAAGCTTTATGTCGTTTTGGGTTTATGTGCTGTCATTCTTTTGCTCCGCTATGGGGGGCAAATCTTCCAGTATTTCAAAAACCGAAATAACGAGAAAGTAAGCGCATCCTTATCCCAAAAAACAGTAAAATCAACTCTCAAGACACCTTATTTCGACACACTGACCGATCTTAAGCAGGCACTTCGTTACCAGTATGGTCGTTGCTGGCGACGTAAAGTCACATTCCTGATGCTGACGGGGCGTGCTGCTGATGTTGAATATCTGGCGCCCGGGCTCAGCACTCAGCACTGGCTGGAAGATCAGGGGACGGTTTTGTTGTGGGGAGGTGACATTGACATGCCTCTGGACAGCGACTGGTTCAGTGGTGTGTGTAAATTACGCCATCGTTCCGTGGATGCGATGGTCTGGGTAACCTCTGCGTTTTCTCAATTTGCGACACTGAGTCAGCCTGCTAAAAATAGTTCGCTATCACCAGATGAAATGGACAATATTTCCAGCCGCATTAGCTCCCGCTTTGAGGCGCTTGGATGGAAATTACCTCTTTATCTATGGTCAGTCTCGCCGGGAAGCCAACATCAGGGGCGGATCACGCAACCCGTGGGTTATTTGCTCCCGGCGCGCGCAAAACCTGCCGATATTGATGTCCAGCTTGCAAGCTTATGCGAAAAGCTGACCGCGCAGGGGATACAGCAAATATGTATTAATCCGGAATATACCTATCTGCTTGATCTTACCAGCCAGCTTTCTCTGTCGCCGGGAAGTATCAGTACACCGTTATCCGTACTGCTGAACCCTTATCGTTCCTTGCCGTTGGCGGGTATGATGTTTAGCCCTCCAGCTACGGGTGCCGCCAGAGAGATTAAACACCACTGGGGCAGAGATAATCGCTGGGACTTGTTGCTGACGTCCTTGTCTGAGCTTCCTGCGGAATTACGCGCCAGGAAGCAACGTTTTGGGTCGTGGCAGGCATTGCGCATACTACTTGCTGCAGGCATGGTCGCCTGGGCAGCCTGGATGAGCATCGCGTATGTCACCAACCGCAGCCAGATTGACAGCGCTAATGCCCAGGCTGCACTTGCCGCCCGGCAGAATCAGTCCCTGGAACAGCGCCTGCACGCTCTGTCTGAACTGCAGAAAACGCTGGCCCGCCTGCAGTACCGTTCTGAGCATGGCGTGCCGTGGTACGAGCAGGCCGGACTAAGCCAGAACAATGCGCTGCTGGCCGCACTATGGCCACGTTACCAGGACAGCGCATTGCCGCTGTTGCGGGATGCCGCCGCTGACTATCTGCAGAGACAACTGAATACCTTTAATGCGTTGCCACCGGGCAGCCCGCTACGTGAGCAGATGGCCAGAACCACTTATGACCAGCTCAAACTCTATCTGATGTTGGCCCGCCCGGAGCATATGGATGCATCCTGGTTCAGTTCTGCGTTGATGAATGACTGGCCGAAGCGTGATGGTGTGAAAGACGGCGTCTGGCAGGGGATAGGGCCGTCGCTGCTGTCGTTTTACAGTGCCCAACTGGCGACACATCCCGAGTGGAAGTTACGGGCTGATGAGAACCTGGTCAGCCAGGCGCGCTCCCTGCTGGTTCGTCTGATGGGCGTACGTAACAGTGAATCGACCCTGTACCAGAAGATGCTCTCCCGGGTGTCGCACCTGTATGTCGATATGCGCCTTGAAGACATGACCGGCGATACTGACGCCGCCCGCCTGTTCAGCACCACCGAAATTGTGCCGGGCATGTTCACCCGGCAGGCCTGGGAGCAGGCCGTGCAGCCTGCCATTGAGAAAGTGGTGAAGGCGCGCCGGGATGAGCTTGACTGGGTGCTCACTGACAGCAAGCGTCAGGTGAATAAACAGGATGAAACCTCTCCGGAAGCGTTGAAAAAGCGCCTGACGGAGCGTTACTTTGCCGACTTCGGCGGGGCATGGCTTGAGTTCCTTAATAGTCTGCACTGGAACCAGGCCGTCACGTTGTCAGACTCCATTGACCAGTTGACCCTGATGGCCGACGTGCGTCAGTCACCACTGGTGGCACTGATGAACACCCTGAATGTGCAGGGACGTACCGGGCAAACTGGGGAGGCGATTTCTGATTCACTGGTGAAATCAGCGAAAAATCTGTTGGGTGGTGACAACCAGGATGCCATTGACCAGAGTGCCGGTGTTCACGGCCCGCTGGATGCGACCTTTGGTCCGGTACTGGCGCTGATGGATAAAAGCAACACTGAAGCACAGGCGCTGAGTCTTCAGTCGTACCTGACCCGGGTGACGCAGGTGCGCCTGCGTCTGCAGCAGGTGACCAATGCCGCCGACCCGCAGGCGATGACACAGACGCTGGCGCAGACCGTATTTCAGGGCAAGGCGGTCGACCTCACTGAAACCCGTGACTACGGCAGCCTGATTGCCGCCGGTCTCGGCCAGGAGTGGAGCGGCTTTGGCCGTACCGTGTTTGTTCAGCCGATGGAGCAGGCCTGGCAGCAGGTACTGACCCCGGCGGCGGAAAGCCTCAATGCCCAGTGGCAGCAGGCGGTGGTTGCTGAGTGGAACAGTGCCTTCAGTGGACGCTATCCGTTTAACAACTCCAGCAGTGATGTATCCCTGCCGCTGCTGGCTAAATACCTCAATGCAGATTCCGGGCGTATTGCCCAGTTCCTGCAGACCCGCCTCAGGGGAGTGCTGCACAAAGAGGGCAACCACTGGGTGCCGGACAGCATCAACTCGCAGGGGCTGGTCTTTAACCCTGCATTCCTCAATGCCATCAATACCCTGAGCCATATCTCGGATGTCGCTTTCACCGAAGGCAACGCCGGCATGAATTTCGAACTGCGTCCGGGCACTGCTGATGGCGTGATGCAGACGGACATGGTTATCGACAGCCAGAAGCTTATTTATGTGAACCAGTTGCCGGCATGGAAGCGCTTCGCCTGGCCTGCGGATACCGAAGCACCCGGTGCGAACCTGAGCTGGATAAGCACGCAGGCAGGAACCCGTCAGTACGCCGATATCCCAGGTGCCTGGGGCTGGATACGTCTGCTTGATAAAGCGGTGGTCAGTGCTTATCCGGGCGTTGACAGCAGTTACAGTCTGAGCTGGAAAGCACAGGACGGACGCACGCTCAAATACACCCTGCGTACCGAGGCGGGCGAGGGGCCACTGGCGCTGCTGAAACTGCGTAATTTCCGTCTGCCGGAAACCATCTTCAGCACCTCCGGTGCAACATCACCAGACCAGGTTGCCAGTGCAGGCAATGATACAGAGGACGTATATTGATGAGCATGCTCAATGCCTTACTCAGCGCCTGCCAGACTGAGCAAGAGCCGCTGCTTGCGGCAACCCGTGAGCGCGTGGCGCAGTGGGACAACTGGCTGCAGCCGCTGTCCGGTTCATCGCCCGCTGGCGAAGAACCCGGCTATGACGATGACTTCCAGCAGATGCGCGAAGAGGTCAACAAACTCTCCGGCGCGGATACCGAACTCATCTGCCGGCTGGCGGAGAAGCTGCTGACCAGCACTGCGAAAGACATTCGCGTCGCGACGTACTACTGCTGGGCGAAGCTGCACCGCGAAGGCGAGCAGGGGCTGGCTGAAGGGCTTGAACTGCTGGCCGGGTTGCTGGAGCGCTTTGGACCACAGCTGCACCCGCAGCGTGACCGCAGCCGTAAGGCGGCGCTGGAATGGCTGGCGGGGTCGCGTATGACGGATTCTCTCTCCCTGTACCCGGAAGTGGTCAGGATCGATGCGATGCGTACCACCGGGGCGCTGCTGCTGATAGCACAACTGACCGAAAATGAGCCAGATGAAACCCGTCCGGAACTTAACGCGCTGTACGGTGCACTGGAAAGTCGTCTGCAGAAAGCAGGGGGCGTGGATGCGGTGGTACCGCAGAACGCCAGTACCAGCGACACACCTGCCATGACCAGCCACAGCGACGCCCCGGCCATCGGGCGTATCACCTCCGGCCAGGATTTGCTGGCCCAGGCTCGTACGCTCACTGAATACCTGCGCGAGCAGCCGGATGGCTGGCTGTCAGCGCACCATCTGATGAAAAGCCTGCGTCATGACACACTGCGGGCCATCCCGGCCACGGATGCGCAGGGGCGTACACGTATTGAGCCGCCAAGGGCGGATCAGCGCGCGTTGCTTAAACGCCTGTACCTGCAACAGAACTGGGCTGAAATGCTTGAAACGGCGGACAGCGCGTTTTCCCGTGGTGCCAATCACCTGTGGCTGGATTTGCAGTGGTATATCCATCAGGCGCTGACGAAATCCGGTCAGGACACGCTGGCCGGTATTATCGCGGCTGACCTGAAAGGGCTGCTGACCCGTCTGTCCGGGCTCGAAACACTGGCCTTCAGTGACGGCACGCCATTTGCGGATGACGTGACGCTGAACTGGATCCAGCAGAGCGTGCTGGATTCGACAGGCGGGTGGGGTAATGACACTCCTTCCGCACAGATGTCCCCAGGCAACGATGACATTCTGGCGCTGGAGCCGGAAGCGGTGGCACTGGCCGACAGTGAAGGCCCGGATGCGGCACTGGGCTGGTTGCAGGCCCGTCCCGGCATCACCACCGTACGCCAGCAGTGGCTGCTGCGCCTGCTGATGGGGCGTATCGCGGAGCAGTACGGCAAAAATGAGCTGGCGGTGCATCTGTTTGCGGAGCTGGGCGAGCGGGCCGGTGAACTCACCCTTACGAACTGGGAGCCTGAGCTGTTGTTTGAGGTACAGGCCCGCCATCTGAAACTCCTGCGCCTGAAAGCCGGTCGCAGTGAGGCTGATAAGGCCCGCCTTACGCCAGTAATGGACCAGTTACTTGCCGGACTGATCGCAGTTGATCCTGCCCGTGCCGCCGTGCTTTGCGGATGATAATTAGTCATACCTTCAGGAAAGAAATCAGAATCAAGGGAAATTAAAAAATGAAACGTCTTAGAATATTTACTTGTTTAGGTGTGATGTTCTTGCTTTCAGGTTGTACAGCACTGCTGTGGGGAGGAAATAAGGTCGCCGAGCCAAAAACAGAGAGACATATTCAGATTCAGGACAGTGTAACCGGTGTATTTCAGTATAAAAACCTTGCTGTTTCTGTTGTTCAGGGAAGCAAAAAAACTACTGTTAACGTTCCCTCTGAAGGTGTTGCCTTTGTAGGTGAAAAAAATATATACATTCTGACCCGGGGGGCTGATGAACTTCTGTCCCTTAATAAACTTGCAACTCAAATTCCCCTGATATCAGGTCGGGAAGAGAATACCCTTAAGTTTCGGATAAACAAACCATCAGGCAGCGACAGCGTGCTTCAGTTCAGCGATGCTCTTCCTGTCGAAGTCAATAAATCCTCCAGGATGCTTTCAACAGAAGAGTTAAAGACTATTCAGCATGCAGGCTTCCGCAGCAACGGTGTCCGGTATGTCAGGGACGTATATATCACGGGAGTGATTATTCCCAAAGTGAGCCTTAATTATGCTTTTGATAAGACTGAATCTTTGGGGAGAACGTACAGCGTTCAGTTTTATTCGCTGGAGTCTGGAACCGATTTTCACCCCGTAAATCTGGCGACCAATATTGTCGTTACCCCGTTAGCACTCACTGCTGATATTGTTTTTTTCCCGATATCATTAAGTCTGCTCCAGCTCATTAATGGCCCTTCACCATTCGGACATTAATTAAACAGGTGTTTTATGGAAGATTTAACCCTGCGCTATTTTGATGCAGAAATGCGCTACCTGCGTGAAGCCGCAAAAGAGTTCGCGCAGACCCATCCCGATCGTGCAGCGATGCTCGACCTGGATAAAGTCGGGACTCCCGACCCGTATGTCGAACGCCTGTTTGAAGGCTTTGCTTTCTCGATGGGGCGACTGCGCGAAAAGATTGACGACGACCTGCCGGAACTTACCGAGGGGCTGGTCAGTATGCTCTGGCCGCATTACCTGCGTACCATTCCGTCGCTTTCGGTGGTGGCGTTCACCCCGGCGCGGCATGCCATGAAAATGGCGGAAGTGGTGCCTGCGGGGCTGGAGGTATACTCCCGCCCGGTGGGGCCGAAGAGCACGGTCTGCCGCTATCGCACCACGCAGGATGTGATGCTCAACCCCCTGAGCGTGTCGGGTGTGACCATGGGCACTGAGCCGGACGGGCGCTCGTTGCTGCGGATGCGTTTTGCCTGCAGCACCCAGGCGGACTGGTCCCATGCGGACCTCAGCCACCTGAGTCTTTATCTCGGGGCGGACGCTCCCGTCAGCAGCCAGCTGCACCTGATGTTGACCAAACGGCAGGCCGCCCTCTATATGCGCCTGCCCGGGCAGACTGACCGTATCCGGCTTGACGGATATTTCTCACCGGGCGGTTTTCGTGACGAAGACTGCCTGTGGCCGAAAGGCGATACCGCGTTCAGCGGCTACCAGCTTCTGCTGGAGTATTTCACCTTCCGCGACAAGTTTATGTTTGTCTACCTTAACGGCCTTAAGGGCATCACGCCGCCAGCGGGGGCCGAGTATTTTGATATTGAAGTCGTGTTCAATACGCCATGGCCATCTGACCTGCCGGTCTCTGATGATGCGGTTCGTCTGCACTGTGTGCCGGTGATTAACCTGTTCACACTGGAAGCTGACCCGCTCACCATTACCGGGCTTGAAAGTGAGTACCTGCTGCGCCCTAAACGTCTGCAGGACGGACACACCGAGATTTTTTCGGTGGATTCGGTTACTGGCTCAAAGCGCACCGGTGATGCCGAGTACGTGCCGTTCAGCAGCTTCAGGCACAAGGGGGGGATGATGCGCCGTCATGCACCACCCCGTTACTACCACACCCGCGTGAAGCGCAGCGTGACCGGGCTGTATGACACCTGGCTTATCCTTGGGGGGCACCAGTGGGAAGATGACCGCCTGTTTGAGCGTGAAGCCGTATCGCTGCAAATCACCGGCACCAACGGCCAGCTGCCGCGCCGTGCACTACAGAGTACGCTGCTGGACTGCTGTGAGCAGGTGGTCAGTACACAACTTTCAGTACGCAATCTCTGCAAACCAACGCTGCCAGTCTATCCGCCTTCTGAAGACCGTTTTCACTGGCGGGTTCTGAGCCACCTGGGATCCGGTTTCCTGAATATGCTGAGTACCGCCGAAGTGCTGCGCGGGACGCTGGCGCTCTACAACTGGCAGGAAGATGAACTGAACACCCGACGTCTGGAGGCGATTCAGCATGTAGAGCACCATCGCCTTCAACGTTTTGAACAGGGCTACCTGCTTCGGGGGCTGGATATCGAAGTGACCCTCGACAGCAATGGTTTTACCGGCGAGGGCGATATTCATCTGTTCGGTGAAATGCTTAACCGGTTTTTTGCGCTGTATGCCGATATGAACCAGTTCAACCAGCTCACCCTCATCGTTCAGCCAGAAGGAAAATGCATCCGGTGGAAAGAGAACCACAGTCCGCGTCTGCCAGGCTGATAGAGCGGCTGGGTGACCGGCTGTCATATATCAACTTTTACCGCTTCTGTCAGTTGCTGGAGCAGAGCCAGCCGGACAAACCGGTTACGGGCAGCACCTGGCAGGTACGTCATGAGCCGGTACGTTTTCGGCCACACCCGGGGATGGGCTTCCCGGCCTCCGAAATCAAAGGGATTGAACCACCGGAGCACCTGCATCTGCCTCCCACGGTCCGCATCACCTTTATGGGGCTTTACGGCGTGGAATCGCCGCTGCCGACGCACTATATCGATGACATTACCCAGCGGCGGGAAGGGTATGAAGCCACCGCCGATTTTCTCGATATCTTCAACCACCGGTTGATTGCCCAGTACTACCGCATCTGGCGGAAATATTCGTATCCGGCAACCTTTGAGGAAGGCGGTAAGGACAAAACCTCGCAGTATTTGCTGGGGCTGGCCGGGCTCGGGATTGACGGCTGTACAGACAGTATCGCAGCGCCAGCCTCACGCTTTCTTGCGCTGCTGCCGGTCATGATGCTGCCAGGGAGGACTGCAGAAGGCATGGCCTCACTAGTGCGACTGCTGGCACCCGGCACGCAGGTAAAAATCTGGCATCATGACAAACGCCGTGTGCCGCTGAGGCAGCCTCTGACCATGAGCGTCAGCCAGCCTGTCACCCTGACAAACCGTCCGGTGATGGGTAACTATGCCACCGATGTGAACAGCCAGGTACTGATGCGTCTGACCACTACCAGCTCGCCGGAGGTACAGGGCTGGTTGCCCGGTGGTGAACTGCACACGGACTTAATGGCGCTGCTGCATGTGTATCTCGGGTCGCGTCTCAGTGTGCGTTTACAGCTGTGTGTCGACCGTCGCCTGCTTCCTGACGCGACGATGAACAGTAAACCTGAAGCTGGTGCGGTGCAACTGGGTCGCACCGCCGTGATGCGCCCACTGAATGCGGCGAATACCGTCGTACACCCCAAAATCATAACTATCAGTCTTGGCCGCTATGAGCGGGTCCAGGAAAATATTCACCGCAGGGAGACCGATGAAGATGGCGATTACCGCTGGTAAATTTCCTCTGGCTGCTCTGGCCGCCAGTATCAC
This sequence comes from Citrobacter sp. Cs237, assembly GCF_030332325.1. NCBI lineage: Bacteria > Pseudomonadati > Pseudomonadota > Gammaproteobacteria > Enterobacterales > Enterobacteriaceae > Citrobacter > Citrobacter sp. Cs237. The sequence goes on from NZ_JAOWIB010000091.1 coordinate 10,984, forward strand.
ACTGATGCTGGCGGGCTGTGGGCTGACGCAAAAAGTGACAGACGGCACCGTTGCGGTGACCAGGTCGATTTTTTATAAACAGGTAAAGACCCTGCATCTGGATATTCGCGCCCGCGAGGCCGTCAACAGCAATGCAGGCGGCGTGGCACTGTCGACGGTGGTACGTATTTACCAGCTCAAAGACCGGAAAACCTTCGACACGACGGACTACCCGTCACTGTTTAAGGCTGACAGCCAGGCCATTCAGGCAGACCTGGTAGCGGAGAAAGATATTCGTTTGCAGCCGGGTGGGTCGGTGATGGTGGATATGCCGATGGAGGAAACTGCGCAGTATGTTGCGGTGGCTGGCATGTTTATGTCGCCGGACCAGGTGAACAATACCTGGCGGGTAGTGCTGAGCCGTGACGACCTCGATCCGGACAAGGCCCGGGTGATTGAGGCAGGTAACAACCGGCTGAGCCTGAAGGCGCTGAAAGATGAGTGAGTCATCCTGTCCTTCACTGTATGAAACGCTTTACGGCAACTTTACCGGAGGTCTTGACCTGCACCAGGTCAGTGAGCAGAACCAGGTGATTCTGTCCGTACTCGACAATATGCAGCGCATTCTTAACTGCCGCGCCGGTACGCTGGCGCACCTGCCGGACTATGGGTTGCCGGATATGATCAAAATTCTGCAGGGGATGCCGGGCACGACCCATGAACTGATGGGGATCTTATCGTCTGTATTGCTTAAGTACGAGCCCCGGCTTAAGAAAATCGATGTGGTTCTGCTTGAGCAGGCTATTCCCGGCGAACTGCGCTACGCCATTGATGCCGAGTTAAGGGGAATAGGCCTGGTACGTTACGGCACGGAATTTATGCCCGAAGGTTGCGTGCTGATACGCCACCTCAAACAGCAGCAATATCTTGATGTTCAGACCCGCCTCTAATCTTTTGACGGACAGTAAAAGCATGTCGGCAAAATCACGATTTTTTAAAAAACTGCAGGACCAGCATCCCCGTAATGTAGCCTTTGACACGAAAGCAGAAGCGGACATTGCGGCGTTTCGTGAGCGGATCAGTCAGCTTCAGGCGTCCATGGATGAGTGGCTTAACGGGACGAAGATGCACACCGAAGCCACAACCACTTCCCTGATTGAGTTCCTGATTGGCGGGAGCGCGTTTTCGGTGCCGGGTATTACCCTGCACTACGCGCAGCGGAGTATCCGGTTTACCCCCATTTTTCTGTACGGGCAGGGCGTGACCGGCTGCATGGAGGTCTGCCTGTATACTGAGGCCAATATCCGGCCCCTGTACCGGCTGTTTATGCGCAGTGGCGGGCAGAATGACTGGACCTGGTGTCCGGCCGGCGTGCAGGGCGGCAATCCTGCCCGGTTTGATGAAGAGGCATTCTTTACAATGATTGTCTCTTTGCTTCCTGAGTAACCCTGAATCTGGCTCGCTTTGAAGTCCACGGACAACTAAAACATGCATGACGAACAACCACGCCAGGTGAGAACCGGCGGCGATCCTCGTTCACTGCCTCAGTTTGCGGCGCTGCGCGATGAGATGAATAAACTGACGCATCCGGCACGTCCGGACGTCGACTGGAAGCAGGTGGAAACACTGTCGCTCTCCCTGTTTGAGATTCACGGCGTGGAGCTGCAGACAGGGGCGTGGTATACCCTTGCCCGCAGCTATCTGACCCGCGTCAGGGGGATGAATGAAGGCCTCAACATACTGGTTGCGTTGCTGAGCCATCAATGGACGCAACTCTGGCCACAGCCGGTTAACGCCCGGGCGGAGATCCTGAATGGCCTTTTTCAGCGCTTACAGAAACTTTTCCGGACCTGGTCACTATCGCCGGCAGACTTTACCGCACTTGAACTGGCGGAAAGGCACCTGCAGGCGCTGGACGACATTCTGAAGCGTCAGGAACTCAGGCACGCCTGCAATCTGAGGCCTCTGTTGCAGCAAATACGCAGTGCCTTAAGTCGCCTGGAGAACAGTCCTCTGCAGGAGGAGACAACCCAGGACACGGCCTTGCCTGAACAAGTGCTGGTGAGGGGGGATGAAGCGGCTCCACCTGCCAGCCAGCTGGTCTATGTCATCCATAAAGATCCTGAAGTAAAGGTGCAGGTGGCAGAAGCACCACCGGTTAAGCCAAAACGATGGCCAGCCTTTATGGCTGGCATGGCAACCTCGATGGTGCTGAGCGCAGCGACCGTTTTTGGATGGCAGGCTATGCATCGACCGGATGACGCCACAAAATCCATGGCCGCCTCCGTTGCCTGGCTGCCCGAACCCATGACTCCCCCGCAAATCGATGCTTTCAGGAAAACGGATAACAGCCGGACAGAATCTGCCATGTGGCTTGAGCGAATAACGAATCAGGTCAACGGGATCATGAATTTGTCGCCGGGCTGGCGGCTTCGCTATGGTCAGGGACTGGTTTCGCAGGCAAAGGCCTTGTGGCCGAACGATCCGGCAACCCGTCAACTGATAAAACACTGGGAGCAATATCAGGTAGCCAGAACGCTGCCGGCAAGTCAGTTGCAGGGCTGGCATGAGGGAATGAAACAACTTCACGCGCTGTCGGCAAAGCTTGATGCGCTGGACCATCAGAAAGGGAAATACCTGACGGGTAGTGAGCTGAAGACGTTGGTCTGGCAGATAACCAGTTCGTTTGCCAGTGCAGTGCCGGTCGAAGAGCAACTGCGACAACTTGTTACATCGCAGGAGGACGTTAATAAGAACGGGATCAATGTTGAACGGGCTTCACGTCATCTGGATTCTTTGAACCACACACTGGGACAGTTATCGAACCAGTATGAGGATGTTCATTCAGAAACAGGCCCGGGGGGCCAATGATTCCAGCGCATTCCGTCGTTAAGCAAAAAATCGCGTTTGTCAGGGAGCAAGAAACGAATTGAGGTGTCGAGCTGATGGCAGGTAAAGCGCAAAACAGGCGAAATCATCTGTCCCTATGGGCAACTTCCGACAGAGGAAATCGCCATAAAACTGGGGCGAAGCGTTGGTGCAGTGAGACGAATAGCGTATAAATCCGGAGGGGGGGTAAACCGGGTTCCCGGCCCTGGACGGAAGACGAACTATCGCTGATCCGTCTGCATTATCATAAGGGATCGGGGTATATGCTGGCACTGTTGCCCGGCAGAACAAGGCAGGCAATTCACTCACAAGCCAGTCATCTGGGAGTGACTGTCAGTAACTGGAGCGATCAGGAACGCCAGTTTTTAAAAGACCATCACGGCATCATGCCCATCAGTAAGATCGCTTCCATACTTGGCAGGAGTCCGGAGGGAGCAAGACGGATGGCTTATGGCATGGATCCTGGAAAAAAAAGCGAAGAGGCCTGCGAACCCCTGGACCGAGCAGGAAATGGCAATACTGCGTGTGCACTCGAATCAGGAAGCATGGATTCTGCTTCCGTGATGGTCAGCCATTCATGGTGTGAAATATTCATGAGCAAGTTCCTGATTGAGAAAGGTTTCGTTGATACTCTGGGTCATGCGTTTAACCGTTTCCAGCTTGTCCGCGGCGCGGGTGGGCTCCAGCGCCGCGATAAACTGGCGCGGTGATTTCGTGGATCGGCAGATCGCCGATATGTGGGAAAACATATCTGTTGAGTGAGTTCCAGATGTCCTGGAGCGTATGCGGGGTGAGGTTTCTGGAGCATTTGACCTTATACCAGTCACCTGCAATTTTTTTGAAGGTGTTCTCTTTCAGGCGCTGCTGTTCGAGCCGCTCGGCCTCTTTATGTTCCTGCGCATCAATTTCCCGGACTAAAAGCTCTCTGGCCTTATCGCGGATCTCGCGGGCGTAACCGAGAGAAACCTCGGGCCAGGGACCGAGGCTTATTGTTCGGCGCTGCTGAGCATGAGGATGGGGTAACGAAAACATCAGAGCTTAGAACCCTGTGGAGTGATATCCATAATGAAATGAATTTATTAGGGAAAATCGACTTCCTGGCTATTTTAAATTCAGCACGTTGGCCGAATAGCCACAGGATATGTCAGAAAACTGCGGATGCAAGCGAACAACTATGAACGACTACGAACAATAAAAAAACAGCGAGTGATTACACTCGCTGTTTTTTCGTGGGGTAATGAACACACTTACATCTGTTATGTGTTCAAAAATTTGATTGGTCGGCACGAGAGGATTTGAACCTCCGACCCCCGACACCCCATGTCACTGCGTTAAAGCCGCTGCAACCCTTGTAAATACTGGTGCTACGGCATGTTTGACTGTATATGCAAACAGTGCATTTTTTGCAAAATCCGCACTATATACATCAATGAGTTACGGGTAGGTTTTTCCCCATACATCACCCGGCTTTAAAGACAATTTCAGCATGAGGAACTTCTACCCATTCCACATGGTTCTGGGTATAAATTTTTGTCGATTTTGCATCACTATGAGCCATCCTTGCCTGCGGATCGATACCTTGTCTTTCGAAAATATGAGCCGCCAGCGCTCTAATCTCGTGGAAAGTTGGCCTTTCTTTGATAGGTAATTCTGCCGCTACACCTATCCGGTCCCGCAGCTCTGAAAATGCCCTGCTCAAATAATCAGGGGCCACCTGTGTTGGGTGGTTAACTTCCTTGCTTATCGGATTGCTTCTCTTTTCCAGAAGCCGGTGAACAACATAAGGGCTGGCCACATTGTCTCTGCTGTTGTCGATGATCTCTTTCAGGGCCCTGCCGATCGGAATAGCGACGTGTGAAGCCTCTTTGTGCTGCACTTTTTGCCGATGAATGTAAAGCGTTCCGAATATGCCAGCCTCCTCCTGATCGAACCATACACAGCCGCAAACCCCTTCTTGAGGTTCCTTGATCGAGTACCGGATCCGGGAAACTTCCAGGCGCGCTTGCGTAGTTTGTATGGCAAGGTCCATTGCAGTCTTCAGCCAAGGTTCAGCAGCTGCATGTATGGCCAAGAACTGTTCCAAAGTGAGTCGCCGGCGGACCTTTTTATCGACACGCCGCATTTTTTTCCGTGTTGCAGGGTTATCCATCATTAGCGATTCATCAACAGCATAAGAGAATAGCTTTTTCAGGAAGCTAACTTTTCGGTTCTGAACATTGGCCGACGATTCAGAATGGTAATTTCGTATGTAGGCATTTACGTGCTCAAGCTCAATATCGCATGCGGGTATGTTGTTAAAAAATTCTTTAACCCTGATGGCATCATTATTCCAATCGTCAAGTGTGCTTTTAGAAGGCTGCTCATCTTTGATCGCTCTCTCCATAATGCGATCAACATGTTCAGAAAACGGGTGGGCTTCACCATTCAGCCCTCCAGATTCCCGAATTAATGAATCTATCGATGGTGTATTTTCAGGGCGCATCCTCAGGTTATACTCTCGGGCGATGGCGATAGCCATTACTCGATCCGAACCGAGAGTTTTCTTTTTCCCAGTTATAAGCGTGAACTTATACACGCCACGATCTTTATCAAAAAAAAGATAATCAGGAAGGTGGCGGTATTCTTTTTTTCGTGGCCTTGCTGCCATGGTCAACCCTCAATTATTAACTGACGTACCGCCTGATTAACAATTGAGTCAACTCCCCACTTTTCGGTTTCATAGACAAAAACTGAACCATCTACAATCCTTCCCATGAGTAATCCGTTTTCGACCCAACGTTTAATTGTACGGTTGTCAGGAATGGAGTCTTTGGTAAATTCGCGCTTACTCCAGAGACTCGCTTTCATTAGCTTTGCCATGGTTTCCTTCTCCATAAAGCCCGGCTGCACCCGGGCTGAGTGGTTTACTCGTTGGTGCTGGTGGCAGGGATAAGTTTCTGCCAAATTGCTGACACATATTTTGCCTGATGGCGCGCATCAGCCAGGGCGTTGTGAACATCGCCAATGAAAGGCATGTCACGTTTCGGATCGAAACCAACACTGCGACCGAGGGTAACGATCGTGCGTACATCGTGATCGTTCCAAAATTCCCACGGGCAAATGCGCCCGGCGCGTTCGTAAGCTCCGCGCAGAATCACATTGTCAAAGGTGGCCCCGTTACCCCAGACCTTCATGTATTTGAGATTATATGCATGCCGGTGAATGAAATGGCTAAGTTCCGACAGTGCATCAGTGATAGGCATCGCGTCATCAACACAAATAGCTGAGCGTGCTTCCGGGCTTTGTTTTAGCCACCAAAGAATTGTATCTCCATCCGGTACCGCACCTTGAGCCATTGCGCTTTCAAGCGAGACGGCCGTGTAAAATTCTTGGCCAAGTTCACCTGTTTGGGGGTTAAAAAAGACGGCACCAATTGAGACGATCGGCGCGTTTGGCTTTTTCCCCATTGATTCGAGGTCAATCATTAAGTCGTTCAACTGCTTTCTCCATTGCTAATTCTGCGATTAAAGCCGAGGGGACAACCACCGGCATTGGTACTCTGACGATCTGTGCTCGTACTCTATCGATTTCCCCTGCCAGCTCCAGCAGGCGGGAGCGGCAATCCTCTGCCTCTTCACGCCACCAGGCTACGTCGGCTTTAAGGCGGCGCAAGCGCCGCTGTTTGAGTTTACTGGGCATTAGGCCTCCGGTTTGGGCGCTGCTGCAATCATGGCTGCCCAGCACAGCTTCGCCCGGTGCGCTGCCTGTTTACATCCGCTCATGGCGTCGTATGCTTCCCAGACCTCCGCATCGCTAAAGCTCTCATCTGGCTCTGACTCGAACCCATTGACGATCATGTCTTCTGTCGGCTCAATCGGCACCGCCACCCACCCCTCTGGCAACTTGTAAGCCGTCGTTACAGGTTCGGCACCCTGAAGCATGGCGGCGGCGCGTTCTGCGTCATACAGCCATGCATCAATCGGATTAAGCGAGTTTTCGATTAGTGTCCCGCCTGACTGGTACATCAGAGCCTTTGCACGTAAAAACAGCTCTTTCACCACTTCCAGATCAGCCACACGCTTCTCTGCTTCGTCAGCCTTCACAACGGGAACATGGCCGTAACCGGGGTCCGTGCTACCGAACGCCGCCGGATGGATGTAATAAGTTTTCATGCTTCATGACCTGCTATCGGCTTAATGCTGCTCAGAATCAAACGGCGTGATGTCATCGGTGCACCGCTGCGGCGGCCATCTTCTTTCCGGTAGGTTTCAGTGCGGCCAACACACCAGGTCGTTGGAGTCTCGCGCAAATGCACGGTTTTCTCGCCATCTTTGGTGATGATGGTTCCGGTATGGGTTTTTATTTTCTGGTTTACTGCCATTATCGATTACCCCTTATCTGCTTAACCATGAGCTCTAAAAATTCCTGGCAACTGGCGCACGTTTGGCAGCCAGGCATTGCAACCCGGCGCGCCTCAGGAATGTCCTCTCCGCATTCAGAACAGTGCTCTGCAGAGACTGCATTCTGATCAATACGGTGTTTTTGTATGGCCAGCTGCAGGCGGTGCTCTACCAGCTCGTTTGCCTGATCGATGATGTCTGAACTCATACGGCGCGCTCCTGGCGAAGTAACGCATCGTGCAGCGCCATTGCACCCGCTTCACGGAGTGCAGCATCTTCATAACTGATGCCGTTCGAATCCATGATGCAGTCCCTATCGAGGTACTCCGAACAATCGTTGAGGGCAGATTTGATAGCGTGGGCACGCACTTCATCCAGTACAGCGTCGGTCACATTGCCTGAATGGTCTGGGTCGGTGAACTCGATAAGGACTTCATTTCCTCTCTGAAGAAGTTCTTCATCAGATGCATAGGGGAGTTCATCAGCAGTATTAAGGTGCCCATGATTATACCCAGCTGAATAAACCTGCCCGGCAGCCCATCGCACCGCCTGAACTTCCGCAGCCAGCGCAGCTACCTGCTTCTCAGCGTTTGACAGATGAAGGAGGAGTTCTTCAACTAACGTCACACGCATCACTACCTTCTGGCAGTCGTTGCGTTTAGCTCTGGCGATGGTGCCGCGCAGAGTCGCGTATTTGTTGGTAGTCATTGGACGGACTCCTGACGAAGATGGTTAATTTCGGCGTCAAGGCTCATTCGCTGGTCCATCGATTCCGTCAAGGCGGCAAATGTCACGTCCAGGCGAGTGGCTACCTCACGCATTAGAGAGGCTTCTGCTGGTGGCAGTTTCCCCGCCGCAGCATGGGCTGCGGCTACCAGTTCTTTTATCTTCATGCGAGGCATGCGCGTGATTCCGTAAGCTCATTGAAACGGTTAATGAACAAGCCATATGCCTGGCCTGGGCGAAGAGGAACGATCTGGATAATGTCGCTGGCCGGAATACCTTCGAGGCAAGGCCAGAGTGAGCCGTCGTCGATATCCAGATCGCGGCGTTCCGTGGCAAGCATCACCAGATCGGCGTATTTCACTACCGCTGACATATCAGGGGTGATGCTGAATTTGGCCCGGATCAGCTGTTCTACCCGCTCTTCAATGCGACGGTAATCTGGAAGCAATGCTTTCAGGGGGGCAGGGATGTCCTGGCAATAGGCTTCAGCTGCGTCATGCATCATGGCTTCAAAGGCAAACTCTGGCGGCACAATTTGGCTGCACAGTACCGAGTGCTGGGCCACGCTGTAAAATTCCGGCAGATGACCACTGAAGCGGCAGATGTGGGAAAGTGCGGTCGCAATATCCTCGATCTCTACGTCGTCAGTGGTTGAATTGAGGTAATCGAATTTCTTACCTGAAAGTGTCTGGATATAACTCATCGTATTTTCTTCTCCATATTTGGCAGCTGCACCTGCGCCAGTTTTGGGTTGTACGAATCCCTCGCCATTGGCGATTAATAAAGGGAATTACGCTTCAATAAATCCCCGCGGCGCCGGGGATTTAATGCAGAGAAATTACGCTTTAAAGTTACCGATAAAGGTTTCAACCGGCTTGTCGGTGAACTTCTCGATCAGCAGGTCCCGGAACTCGTTGGCGATAGCTTCTTCCTGGGCTTCCAGTTGAACGATGCGGAGTACAAACACCGGTTCCCCGCTTTTAAGCAGGCTGTTACGCAGGCTAAAGCGGCGTTCGCCCAGGCCTTCATATGGCACGCATTTGAACTCGAAGGCGACAGGCATCACGTCTTTACTGCTGGCTTCAACGCTCTGCATCAGGGACTTTCTGCCGCCAAAATCTTCGTCTTCATGAGCTGCTTCCGAGACTTGTTTGATATTGACGCGACGAACGGCACCAGCTGCCTGCGCGATGGACAACACATTCCCGTCGGCATCAAATGCGCTCAGGAAGTCGGCCCAGTCCTCCAGCCATTCAGCAATTTCCTTCTGGCCCAGTCGATCGCCATTTACCTGAAGTAGGGCTCGGAATGGCGCTGTCTTTTTGAGGGTGATTGAGGCGACGTTATCAGCATGGCCAGGGTTAGCCAGCGTACCGATATTGAACACGGAGCGTGCGGTCATGTTGTCAGCATCGATAAAGCATCGCGCTGGTTCAACTTCGTTGGCATAGCCAGCTGCATAACGCACAAAGTCAGGAATGCTGGTTGTGGTCATGGCACCGCGGAAACGAAAACGCTCCAGATCGAAACGCTCAAGGCTCTCTACGTTTACGCCATCAGGGAGGAGGGCAGTAGGGCATGCTGTTTCTTTAACTGCAGTGAGGTGATAACCGGAAAGAACAAGGTCTTTCACCTGCTGCAGGGCATTGCCGTCTAAAATCTGGGACATAAAATTTCCTTAATATGTGGTCAAAGGGATGTCAGTGATTGTCTGCTGCGGATCACTGTGCCGCTTTAAGCTTTCCGTCAACGCCGCCGTTGATCCCGAACAGCTGCCCCTGATCTTCCTGCAGGATGGTCAGCTTGCCGCCTTTGTTAACCCACATTGGTGTTTCGGTGGTGTCTTCTTCGGAGGCTTTACCGCGCGGGGTTGGGGTGACGTAGTTCAGCTTGTGCTTGATCTTGACGCGCTTCTCTTCGACGGAGTTACCCATACGCTCAATATCAAAGGTGAGGACTACTTTGCCTTTGGTACCGTTATTCAGAACGCCAAGCGCGGTAGTGTTTAAAGCTGCCGCGATCTTGTTCATGAACACGCCGGCATCCAGTTCGCCCAGGAAATCGGGCACTACGGTCATGCGGTCATTACTCATGGTTTAACCCTCTGTGAGGCGGCTGCCACCGCCAGTGGAACTTCTCCATACACAACAGAAAAGGGCACCTGCGCTTCGGCTATGGGTAGGAGGTCCATTTCCATAGCGCCCGGGTGGATTGGGGAATGAGCCCGTCGCCCGGTGATGCCCTTGTCTCTTGTGTAAAAAAGGTGCCCACCGATGTGATGGGCAAAGACTACACACAGCAATGATTTTGTTGTGGCGGTGGTGCCTCCACCTGCCGGACCGGCCAGAACCGGCGACGCTACACCTCAAGAAACGTATTCATTTCAAAAGTTGAAATAAAAACTTGTTGGCCTCGTCACGTGCGCAGAGCCGCATTACCACAACTGGAAGCGCACTACTTCGGTAACAAACCTGCCCCCGCAGTGAAAGAGAGAAGGAGTGCGCTTTCACGTTATGCCCTTAAAAAGCTGGCTGTCACCCTCAAGGGGAAAGTGAGCAGCCAGAACAGGGAACACGTCTTATTGCTTTGGCCTGCTTTTAACCACATCAGGCGCGGTGGTTCGGTTTCGACAGAAAAAAATCTAACTTAACTTAGTTTGCTGGTCAAGTGAAAACATCAAACTAAACTTAGCTTGATGCTTAGAGGAAGAGCGGGAAGGGATTAGAGTTCGTACTGAACGCCTTTAACTACGCCAATAATGAGGCAGTTACCATTGATCGGGATGTTGGGGTAGCGAGGATTTAGTGGGACTAAAAATTTTTGTGGGCCATCAATGACCAGTTTTTTAACAGTCGCTTCGTTAGTGCCATCAATACGCGCAACAACAATCTTGCCATGAAGGGGTTCGGCATCTGGATCAACAATAACGGTTGCCCCTTCAGGGATTGTTGGGAGGCCATTTGGATTGGTCATTGAATCCCCTTTGACCTCTAAAGCGAACGAGCTATCCCCAATGCGTAGTGATGTTTCAACCCATTTATCAACATCACTGAATAACTCAGCGGCCTTACATTCCGTAAACTGCCCAGCTTGAACCCAGGAAATCACGGGCACACGCCTCATTTTAGTTATGAGGGTACCTTCAAATTCAGTGCCGTAAAGAATGTAATCTATTGATGTATTGAAGAATTTAGCCAGCTTAACCAGCGATTCTCCGTTTGGGATATTCACATCCTTTTCCCAATAACCCACCGCTACGTCACTAACCCCGCAGAACTTACCCAGTTCTTTTTGAGAGGTTTTTGTAACCCTGCGTAGGGCTTTAATGCGCTGACCAACCGTTTCCATGAAAGCACCAAATTTAAAAAAGACTAAGTAATCTTAGTTTTTATTGACCAAAGTTAGATTGGTTATTAATATCTAACCAAACTTAGCTAAGGAGGCTTCATGACAACCGACGAGATTGAACAACATTTCGGCAGCACTGAGAAAGTTGCCGAATTTTTTGGCATCACCAGTGAGGCCGTTTACCAGTGGCGTAATCGCCCCGGACGCTTAATCCCTAAAGGACGAGCTGCTGAAGCTGCGTATCGAACTGCTGGTGAACTGGAATTCAACCCAGAACATTATGGCAAGAATACATCGCCTAACGATCAGAAATAACCACAGAAGGGAGGACCTAGCCGTGGGTATAGAACCTGAATGGAAAGTAGATAAGCAGCCAGCCTGGCTGGTGGCCGCAATCAAAAAAACGATCACCGAGCTGCCTGGCGGATATTCAGAAGCTGCTGAGTGGTTGGGTGTGACCGAGAACGCGCTGTTTAATCGGCTGCGTACCGATGGTGATCAGATCTTCCCGCTCGGTTGGGCGATGGTGCTTCAACGTGCTGGTGGTTCAAACCACATAGCGAACGCTATTGCACGTCACTCGAACGGTGTTTTTGTGCCATTGGCTGATGTTGAAGAGATTGAGAACGGCGATATCAACCAGCGTCTCATGGAGTCAGTTGAGTGGATCGGCAGGCATTCACAATACGTTCGTAAAGCTACCGCTGACGGCGTTATTGATGCTCAGGAACGCGCCCAGATCGAAGAGAACAGCTATCAGGTGATGGCTAAGTGGCAGGAACATTTGACGCTGCTTTTCCGTGTGTTTTGTGCGCCGGAAAAGAGTGACGCCCGCGAGTGTGCAGCTCCGGGCGTCGTGGCAGACAAATCTTGTATGGAGAAGTAATCCGCATGACCAGTTTAACGGCTTTTAACCGTTTGCCGCAACTCAGGATGATCCCGGTACCGGGCGCTCCGTTGTTTCGGTATGAACGCAGAATAGCAAACCGCTGGGTGCCATGTAACCACAGTCGGGCGATGGCAATTGTGGGGGTATGGCGCCGTAGAGGGGAATCCTTATGCGAGAACTTAACCGATGGTTCAAAGACCACTACGGCATCCCGGTTCGCGTTATCAGATGGGAGCCGGAAACCCGCCGCGTTATCTACCTGCGTAAAGGCTATGAGCATGAGTGTTTCAGTCCGCTTGAGCAGTTTCAGCGAAAGTTCAGGGAAATAGAGGCCGACTATGAGCACTAAATTGACAGGCTATGTATGGGATGCCTGTGCAGCGTCAGGAATGAAGTTGTCCAGCGTGGCCATCATGGCGCGCCTGGCTGATTTCAGCAATGACGAAGGTGTCTGCTGGCCTTCCATCGAAACTATCGCGAGACAGCTTGGTGCAGGCGTCAGCACTGTCAGAACGGCAATAGCGAAGCTTGAGGCCGACGGCTGGTTGTCACGCAAAGCGCGGCGACAGGGCAACCGAAATGCCTCCAATGTTTATCAGTTGAATGTGGCAAAACTCCAGACAGTTGCATTCGCTCACCTGTCAGATTCTGACCCGTCAAAATCTGACGTATCAAAATCTGACCCGTCAAAATTTGAGCCCTCAAAATCCGGTAAGAATGGCGGTTTTCACCCGCCAGAATCTGGCGGGGATCCGTCAGTAAATTCAACTACTGATCCATCAGGTAAAAAACCTTCTTGTCCGGTTGCGTCGCAACCAGACCCTGAAGTTGCGATCACTGATAACGCCATTCTGGTTTTAACCCATTTGAACCAGGTCAGCGGCTCCCGATATCAGAAGTCTAAAACCTCGCTGGAAAACATTCGTGCTCGTCTGCGTGAAGGTTACAGCGTTGCTGACCTGCAACTGGTTATCGACCTGAAACACGAGCACTGGAACGGCAACGATGAGCAGTACCAGTACATGCGTCCTGAAACACTGTTTGGCCCGAAAAAATTTGAGGGGTATCTGCAAAGCGGGATCCGCTGGGACAAAAAGGGGCGTCCGCCACGTGAATGCTGGGGTGAAAAGAAACATGACCCAATGAAGTTCGGTCCGGTTGATACCAAAATTCCAGAGGGGTTCAGGGGATAATGACAAACAAATATTGCCAGGCGCTGGCGGAACTGCGCAGCAAACCAGCCCACGAACTGAAAGAGGTTGGTGATCAATGGCGTACTCCGGATCTGTTGTTTTGGGGGATCAACGCAATATTCGGGCCGTTGGTTCTGGATCTGTTTGCTGACGACGATAACGCGAAGTGTCCGGTCTGGTACACCGCCGAAGATAACGCGCTGGTGCAGGATTGGGCGGAAATGCTGGAGTCAATCGGCGGGGCCGCATTCGGTAATCCACCCTATAGCCGCTCTCAGTACCACGAGAAGCAGGCGATCACCGGCATGACCCACATCATGGATCACACAATGGAGATGCGTGAAAAGGGTGGGCGTTACGTGTTCCTCATTAAAGCGGCGACAAGTGAAACATGGTGGCCTGAAGATGCCGATCACATCATGTTTATTCGCGGTCGCATTGGTTTCGATCTCCCTGTGTGGTTTGTTCCTGCTGACGATAAGCAGAAACCCACAGGTGCTTTCTTCGCTGGCGCCATTGCAATCTTCGATAAGTCATGGCGCGGCGAGCGTTTCAGCTACATCAGCCGTACCGATCTGGAGGAAAAAGGGAAGGCGTTTATGTCGCTGGTCACATTTGCCGCTGGTAAGGCCCGGCAGGCAGAAACAGTACAGCCAACTGCGCCGCTGGTATTGCCAGAAGTCGAATCGCGTATCTGGCCTCTCGAGGTTGGTCTGGTGTTTAACCAGGTGGATGGCGTTGACGCCCTGACTGAGTCACAGCAGAACAAGCTGAAAGGCAATATCAATCAGCTGTGGCTTGAACGTATGCCCACCAGCGAGATTATTGTTGTTGCCTCTGGTCTTGCCAGCAGCATGCAGGGGGTGACTCATGCGTGAGATTATCGTTGATAACTTTGCTGGTGGTGGCGGCGCGTCAACCGGTATTGAAATGGCGATTGGTCGTAGTGTTGATATCGCGATCAACCATGACGAGAACGCGATCGCGATGCACAAGACGAACCACCCGGACACACTTCATTACTGCGAATCCGTATTTGAAGTGGATCCGCGCGCGGCGACGGGTGGCTTACCGGTTGCCCTGGCATGGTTTAGTCCTGATTGTCGCCATTTTTCTAAAGCAAAAGGTGCGAAGCCAGTAGAAAAAGCGATTCGTGGTCTTGCCTGGGTTGTTCTGCGCTGGGCACTTGATGTTAAACCCCGAGTGATGAAGCTGGAGAACGTCGAAGAGTTCAGAACGTGGGGACCGCTTCTCGCAGGTGAAATGCGCCCGGATCCTGAACGTGTTGGCGAAACTTTCCGGGCTTTCGTAGCTATGCTGACGACGGGGATTTCTCCCGATCATCCTGCGCTGGTGGAGTGTTGTGAATTCCTGGGGATTCCTCTCGACAGCGAGGACGCCGCCAGACTGGTAAAAGGTCTGGGTTATGTCGTTGAGTATCGCGAACTGCGCGCCTGTGATTACGGTGCGCCGACGATCAGAAAACGCTTCTTCATGGTTATGCGCTGTGACAGGAAACCGATAGTGTGGCCGGAACCAACACACGGGGATCCGAAATCACCGGCGGTTCAGGCTGGCAAGCTGTTGCCGTGGCGCACCGCTGCGGAGTGTATCGACTGGACCATTCCCGCGCCGTCGATCTTCGACCGCAAAAAGCCCCTGGCAGTGAATACGCTCAAGCGCATTGCGCGCGGTATTCAGCGTTTCGTTATCGACAGCGCGTCGCCGTTTATCGTGAAGTGCAACCATACCAGCACTAAAACGCATTACGACTGCTTCCGGGGCCAGTCGCTGGAAGAACCGCTGCAGACAATCACCAAAACCCACGGCTATGCAATCGCGGTACCGCACCTGACTAAGTTCAGAACAGGCGCGACAGGGCAGGATGTCACACAACCAGTCCCGACAATCACTGCCGGCACATCGCGGTGCCCGGGCGGGAATGGTCATGCTCTCGGCATTGTTGAGGCCGCTCTTACACCGTTCCTGGCTGGTAATGGCGGCAGTGAATACCAGGCAAAGCCCCGCCCGCTGAATAAACCCGCTCACACCATCCTGAAACAGTCTCGTGCCTGTCTGGTTGCACCGGTTATCGCTCGCCAGTTTGGGGCCAGCATCGGTCACCGGGCAGACGAGCCGAGTGCGACGATTACGGCGGGCGGCGGCGGTCATTCACAGCTGGTGACGCCAACGTTGATCCAGATGGGGTACGGCGAAAGGCCGGGGCAGGACCCGCGTGTGTTGCAGCTTGAAAAGCCGCTGGGGACAGTAACCGCTGGTGGTAACAAGTTCGCCGTGGCCAGCGCATTTCTGGCGAAGCACTACGGCGGCAACTATACGGGGCCGGGCGTCGGGCTGGATGAACCAGTCCACTCGGTGACAACTGTCGATCACCATGCGGTGGTGGCCTCTCACCTGGTAAAACTGCGCGGCACCTGTCGCGATGGTCAGCCCACGAGTGAACCATTGCCGACAGTTACGGCCGGCGGCCTGCATGTCGGAGAAGTCAAAACCACACTGGCGGTCGAAGACTACGACGAACAGCGCGCACAGCAGGCGCTGGCGTTCCTGCGTGAATACTGCAGCGAGGAATGCACCGGGATGGTCGACATCGATGGGATAACGTACCGCATCGTCGATATCGGTATGCGTATGCTTCAGCCGCACGAGCTTTACCGCGCACAGGGCTTCCCTGACTGGTACATCATCGATCAGGATTATCGCGGCAAGCGGTACGCCAAAGATAAACAAGTAGCCCGTTGCGGCAACGCGGTCCCGCCACCGTTCGCTGAAGCGCTGGTGCGCGCCAATCTGCCAGAGCTATGCGTGAGCAAGGAGGAACAGGCAGCATGATGAACTTAACGACTCGTCAGCAGCATGTACTGGATACCTTGATCAGTTTTCAACGCGAGCATGGCTATCCTCCAACCAATACAGAACTGTCGGGGCTGCTGGGATGCAGCTCCCCAAATGCCGCTGCGGATCATCTGCGCGCGCTGGAGAGGAAAGGGGCTATCACCCTGACGCGTGGTGTTTCGCGGGGAATAGCCATCAACTATCTGGAAAACGTTGCTGATGCAGATTCCCTGCTGCATGCGCTTGTGAATGGTGAGGATGGTGCGAAGGACCGCGCAATCGCCTATCTCAAGAACAAGGGGATCCGGCTATGAAACTGGTGCTGCCGTTTCCTCCAAGTGTGAACACATACTGGCGCGCTCCGAATAAGGGGCCGCTTGCCGGTCGTCACCTGATAAGTGCCAAAGGTCGCCAGTTCCAGTCGTCAGCATGTGCGGCAATCATTGAACAACTGCGCATGCTCCCTAAGCCGTCATCGTCACCGGCGTCTGTCGAAATAATCCTGTTCCCGCCGGACAACCGGATCCGGGATCTGGATAACTACAACAAAGCGCTGTTTGACGCTCTTACCCACGCTGGGATCTGGGAGGACGACAGCCAGGTGAAAAGAATGCTGGTGGAGTGGGGGCCGATTATCCCGAAGGGGAAAGTGGAAATCACGATCACCAAATTTGAACCGGGGGCGGGTGCAGCCGCCTGATATGGAGAAATAGCATGAATCAGTTAACCGCAAAGGGTGTTGTGACAATGTCCAGCCGTGAAATTGCCAGGCTGGTACAGAGCAAACATGGTGATGTGAAGCGCTCAGCTGAGCGCCTTGCATCTGCTGGTATTTTAACCGCGCCGTTGGCGCACACCCCCTACACACACCCGCAAAACGGGCAAACCTACGAGGAGTATTGGTTCAACAAACGTGATTCTCTGGTGATCGTCGCCAGGCTGTCGCCAGAATTTACCGCCGCTGTTGTCGATCGCTGGCAAGAGCTGGAGAACAGCCAGGCCGTAAGTGTCCCGCAAACATTGCCGGAGGCATTACGTCTCGCCGCGGATCTGGCCGAGCAGAAAGAACAACTCAGCCATCAGTTAGCCGCTGCCGCGCCGAAAATTGAGTTTGTCGATCGGTATTGTACTGCCAAAGGCTCAATGTCATTCCGCCAGGTGGCAAAGCTATTGCAGGCCAAAGAAACAGATTTCCGCTTGTTCCTCATTGAAAACGACATCTTGTACCGGCTAGGCGGAGTGCTGACACCGCGGCACCAGCACATTGCTGCCGGGCGGTTTGAAGTGAAAACCGGTACTACGAGTGAAACAAACTACGCATTCAGCCAGGCACGTTTTACACCCAAAGGCATCGAGTGGATCGGCGGCCTGTGGACGGCACACATCGCTAAGGGGCATGCCGCGTGAGAGGACTGTTTACAGCCGAGACTGTTCCGCGCCTGGGGCTTGTGTTGTTAAAGCCAGGTAGCGATCTGATGTCACTGTTCCAGCAGGGGCGTGTGCTGGTGGAGCCTCAGCCAAAAAGTATGGCTGGGCTTCCGTCGGGGCTCGTCCCTGACGCGAGGCAGCCGCTGGCAGAAGATAAGTCCCTCGAGGAATTCTTCTCCGACGAGAGGGTTATCCGCGCCGCAGGTGGTTTATCCGCGTTGGACTCATGGTTAGAGCGCAACGTTAAGGAATGCCAGTACCCGCACGCTGACTATCACCATCGCGAGCTGGTAACAATGCGCCATCCTCCAGGGTCAATGCTGCTCTGCTGGCATTGCGATAACCAGCTGCGCGAGCAGACCACCGCGGCGCTGGCAGAACTTGCCCGGCGAAATCTCATCAACTGGCTGATCAATTCGATCCTGTCTGCGCTTGGCTACAACACCGAGCGCGAACTATCCCTCGGCGAATTGTGCTGGTGGGCCGTTTACTCTGGGATTGCCGATGCAATCACAGAAAGGATGGCACAACGTGCACTCCGCATGCCGGATGAGCCTTTTTTATCTGTGTATCGTGAAAGTGACATTGTGCCGATGCCTCCGGCAAAAAGCATTTTGCAGAAGAAGGTCACAACTGCGGTCAAGGCTGCGAAATTAAAGCATGGAGCAAATCAGGAAGTGGTCTATGACCAACCAAAGGTTCTGGCTCTGCATGCGGATCCAGAATCCCCTGAATCATTCATGTTACGTCCGAAACATCGTCGGTGGGTGAATGAGGATTATACCCAGTGGGTTAAAACCCAGCCGTGTGAAGGTTGCCGGCGGCCAGCGGATGATCCACACCATGTCATTGGTCACGGGATGGGCGGTACCGCCACAAAAGCACATGATTTGTTCGTGTTCCCTCTGTGCAGAGAGTGTCACGACAAACTACATGCCGATTTAGCAGCGTTTGAGAAAAAACACGGTACTCAGCTGGAGCTGCTGTTCCGGTTTATGAATCGTGCGCTGGCGATCGGCGTAATAACGAAAGCGTAATTGTATGGAGCGCTGAGCATTATGAATTTACAAGAACTCGAATATACCCGTATTGAATTGCGCCGCGCGCTGGCCGATTTCTCAGGATCGACGAAGGGACAGCTGCAGGCTTTCAGTGAGCATCCACCAGCAGATAAAAATAAGTATCCCCGGCACCATCCAGAAATAGTCATGGAGGGTGGGGAAGGTTGTGGATCGAAGGTTGTAAAAACTCTGGCCACTCCGCTTTATGTTCTGGAGACAAGAAGCCGTCGACGCCCATTACCACCTATGAAGGATGTAGAGTTTGCGAGCTCTGCGTGGCGCCGCTCGGTAAATGGCCTTGGAGAGCATCTGCAGGCGTGGGTTCGGTATTGCTATGGATATGATCTGTCTTTCCGGTACCAGACATTAATGTGCCAGTACGTTTGGGCACAGTTTCAGTATCAGCAGGGGAGTAAGAAGCTCCAGGAGAGAGTCACAAAAAAATTAGTGGGGCTTGTCTGGCTCGCGGCCCAGGAAGTTGCAGCATCACGCAATAACGATACGTACCAGGAATATGCGGGGGCGGCACTGGCCCGCATGGTGAGCGTGGAGCGTTCAACCTGGCTCAGGGTATACGCTGCTCACTGGGCAGCATTTAAAGCAGCTTTCGTGGAAATGGACAGCTTGGCGTTACGTGAAAGCCTGGCGCGGTACGAAGAAGTGAAAGTGGTGGAAATGTGAAGTAAATTTCACTAACTTCTTCAATCAGGCTTGCAAAATGCAACAAAATAAGCGATATTTGAAGCTAATTTGATATGTTGCCAAAAGTATATAAACCCGCCACTGAGCGGGTTTTTTTATGGCTATCTCCCGGTCTTATCGGGATGTCGGATTTTCCATTCGGATAATTGAGCGCCTCCAGATCCGGAGGCTTTCTGCTGTGAAAATGGGCGGCTGGTGGATGTTGGAGCACCCACCAGCCATCAGCTCATGCTTTCAGGTCACAAGCTAACCAAGGCCCACCGCTTTAGCGCAAAAGCATAGTGAGCCTATCAGAGTTACGCTTACTGATCTATGAAAAATACTGTAATTATAAACAGTGTTGAGTTAGTCAACGCTGATAGCCTGCAATACATCGCAACTCTCCCTGATAACTCCATTGACCTGATAGTCACGGATCCGCCGTACTTCAAAGTGAAACCCAACGGCTGGGACAATCAATGGAAAGGGGATGAGGATTATCTTCGCTGGCTTGATATGTGCCTCGCACAATTCTGGCGAGTGCTAAAACCTGCCGGCAGTCTTTATCTTTTCTCCGGTCACCGCCTGGCGGCAGACATTGAGATCATGATGCGTGAGCGGTTCAACGTCCTGAACCACATAATCTGGGCTAAACCGTCGGGCCGCTGGAATGGCTGTAATAAAGAGAGCCTGCGTTCTTACTTCCCTGCAACAGAGCGCATCCTGTTCGCTGAGCAATACCAGGGGCCGTATAAACCAAAGAGCGGTGGGTACGCTGAGAAGGGAAGCGAGCTGAAGCAGCATGTAATGACTCCCCTAATTTCTTATTTCCGGGATGCACGTGAAGCGCTTGGCATAACCTCAAAACAAATAGCCGATGCGACTGGAAAGAAGAACATGGTGTCTCACTGGTTCAGCGGTAGCCAGTGGCAATTACCGAATGAATCAGACTACCGGAAGCTTCAGTCCCTATTCACGCAGGTAGCCATCGAAAAGCACCAGAACGGCGAACTGGCAACACCACACCACCAGCTGGTGGCTATGTGGCATTCGTTGAATCGCAAATATTCAGAGCTGCTCGAAGAGTACAAATCACTTCGGCGGCATTTCTCTGTTTCCGTATCCGTTCCTTATACCGACGTCTGGACACATAAACCCGTTCAGTTTTACCCAGGTAAACACCCATGCGAAAAACCCGCTGATATGTTGCGGCAGATCATCAGCGCCAGCAGTAAGCCTGGTGATGTGGTGGCTGATTTCTTTATGGGGTCCGGTTCGACCGTGAAAGTCGCGCTGGAACTTGGCCGCCAGGCTATTGGTGTTGAACTCGAAGAGGAAAGGTTTAATCAGACGTTGGGGGAAATACGGGCGTTGGCAGGGGAATAAACGTGAGGTCGCGATAGCGGCCTTTTTTATTACCTCAATAACACCCGCCCACAGCGAGGTGAGAGACGATGAAAATGAACGATTCAGGGAACATCTTCACGCAGTTCTTCGCGTGGGTAGCAGCTGTTGCGTCTGCCATTGGATTTACCACTCAGGATCTGGTGTTCATGTTCTTTGGCGCTGCCGGTTTGCTTATCTCGCTTGCCTCCTACATCAACGGGCGTGTAGATGCACACCGCAGGCGTAAAGAGGATGAGAAGCGGACAAAAATGGTCAATGACTACTTGAAAGGCGTTGGTGACAAACCGCTTCACGAACGTCCTGCAGCTGCAAGCGTGGTCGTTGAGGCATTACAAAAGGAAGGTGAGTAATGGGAACCAGAGCAAAATTGAGTGCTACTGTTCTGGGGTTGGTACTCGCTGGTGCGCCGGCATCCGTCATTCTCGATCAGTTTCTGAATGAGAAAGAGGGTAACAGCCTCACGGCGTACAAAGATGGCGGTGGTATCTGGACTATTTGCCGCGGCGCCACGATGGTTGATGGTAAACCGGTTGTGCAGGGCATGAAATTGACACAGGCGAAATGCAATCAGGTGAACGCCATCGAACGCAATAAGGCTCTGGCGTGGGTTGACCGCAATATTACGGTACCGCTTACCGAACCGCAGAAGGCCGGGATCGCATCTTTCTGCCCGTACAACATCGGGCCGGGTAATTGCTTTCCTTCCACGTTCTACAAGCGCATCAATGCCGGTGACCGCCAAGGGGCATGCGAGGCGATTCGCTGGTGGATTAGAGACGGTGGTCGCGACTGCCGCCTGACTAAAGGCCAGAAGAATGGTTGCTATGGTCAGGTTGAGCGTCGGGATCAGGAAAGCGCACTGACGTGCTGGGGGATAGACCAGTGAAACTTAATCTTTTCCCAGTCGCGATTGTCATCATAGCTGGCCTGTCAGTCGCACTCGTTAAAAGTTGTTCAGACGCCAGCGGTCTGCAGAGCGATAACGACGTTCTGAGAAGTGACAACACTTTGCAGGGGCAGGTGATCGCCACGCAGGCATTCAACTTTAATCGGTTCAATCAGGTAGCCGAACATGCCAACAGGCTTAACTCTCTGATAGACACCAGTACCGAAGAAACTGTAATCGAATACCGGGAGATTCTCCGCCGTGAAAAAACCTGTGATCTGCCTGTTCCTGCTGACATTGCTGGTGGGCTGCTCGAATACGCGTACCGTTTACGTGCCAGCGCCATGCACACCGATACCGACAAACCTAACTCAGCCGATGATCGTGCCGTTACCACCAGCCCAATGACATATTGTCAGGCAGTGCTTTGGATAAAACCATTACTGTCACTTATCGAAAAGGGCAACAAGCGCTTTGCAGGGATTCGAGAGATAGAAAATGTTCGAGCATCTCATTAACTAGGAAAAATAAATTTTATGAAGTCAGTCAAACTGTTCTATGTACTAGTTTATGAAAAAGACGTTCCGAAAAATGCTAGTAGATTTCATTTTTGAGATGATTGTTTATTCGGTATTCCGATGTTGTCGATTATTTTTATTATTGCCACAAGCGTGACTGATAGAGTTTCATAATCCAAATCAAGTATACAGTATTTTTCGTTTACTTTTTTTTGTAGGTGTGATAGTTACTTTCTCCTAAGCTTTTGAGTGAAAACTACTAAGGGGAATATTGTGGAAAGATGTGTTGTTGCTTCACCTGTTATGACGGAAGTTTTGCCCACTGGTGGATTCCAGACAGCGCGAGGGTTGAATGAAGAAGATTTGAATTATTACACTCTTTTTTGGGATAGATTAGTAATTCCAGGCTCAAGAGAAATATATTTTCAATTACCCCGAGAAGATATATTGATTGGTTTGGGCTTTTTGTCTAGACCAGTAGTGTCTATCGGATTCAATAGCGATCAGTACCCGATAGAGTTCCCAAAACGTCAGGTTGAGATACTTAGTAAGTTAAGGAAGGATGAGCCTCAGCGTGACTGGAATTTACATCAGATAGGAGAGGAATTTATAGGGGGGAATGGGACAAGTGATAGAAATACGAACTTAAAACTTGAACTCTTTGATGCACTTCCTGTTCCCGGACCACATATCCATCCGGAGCAGATACTTGAGTTTAAGCATAAATATAAAGTTGATTATGATGCGTTCCATAATTATCTGGATGACTTATACAAAGATGTTGCTTATGCTCCCGATGAGCCGCTTTTTCAAAAAAAGGCTTATGAACGCTTCCGTAATTCCTTGGAAGATATAAACAGAATTAGTGAAATTAATAAAGGTTGGTTCTTAAATCGCTACAATTTAAGTTTTGAAATGCCAGGTTCTGACGATATGGTTAATATTGTTTTAGGAGCGATTATTAGTGTTAGCGACACGGAAAATCCATTGGTGACAGGTTTGGGGCTTCTGCAGGCTGCGAAGGGATTCATTAAAGTAAGTGATAAGCATGCTGAGATTTTACATAGTGATGATAAGGAAAGTAACCTACTTTATCTTGCTAGGGCTTATAAGAAAGGGATTTTAGATAGGGATTAAGTGTTTAACGTGTAAGTTTGTTGATAAGGTTTAGTGGGGTGACATATAAGTTGCGACGATATTTATTTTCTTGGCTATGTGTCAGTTGCTACACACAACAGTTTGGAACTAAGTGGAAGTGTTAATTACATAGGTTTATTTTAAAGCATGATGAACAGGTTAATTTCAATAGTTTGCTTTGGTAGATGCTATTGGGATTTTACGACCATATACAAGTTATTTGCTTGAGTGTGGGCCCATAATATATGCGGATGTATGCATTATTCGGGTCCTTTCCGGCTATCTGACATGTTACGGGGCGGCGACCTCGCAGGTTCTCGCTATTTATGAAAATTTTCAGGATTTTGCCTTTTCCGTTCTTCTTCTTGCTAAGTATCTGTCTTTGCAGGGTATAACCCGCCACAAGAAAGGAAGTGTTAAAGCCTGGTAGTTGTCATTTTACCCGGCATGGTTTCCTTACCCTGTGTTTCGCCTGGAGTTCTTCATGGAGGTCAATAAAAAACGCCTTTCAGAGATTTTTGGTGTCAGCATCCGCACGATCCAGAACTGGCAGGATCAGGGAATGCCAGTTGCGCGCGGTGGTGGAAAAGGTAATGAAGTGCTTTATGACTCTGCCACCGTAATCGAATGGTATTCCGCCCGTGACGCAGCGATAGAAAACGAAAAGCTGCGAAAAGAGGTTGAACAGCTGAGAGTTGATTCAGAATCAGACCTTGTGCCTGGCACGATTGATTATGAGCGCCATAGGCTTACCCGAGCCCAGGCTGATGCTCAGGAACTAAAAAATGCTAAAGAGTCCGCTGAGGTGGTGGAGACCGCATTCTGCACGTTCGTCCTGTCGCGGATAGCCGGAGAAATTGCCAGTATCCTTGATGGAATACCTCTGTCGGTTCAGCGGCGCTTTCCGGAACTGGAAAATCGACATATTGATTTCCTCAAGAAGGACATCATAAAAGCCATGAACAAAGCAGCTGCGCTGGATGAAATGATACCGGGGTTGCTGAGTGAATATATCGAACAGTCAGGTTAAGGGGCTACAGCACTCCGCGCGCTCGGGGCTCCGTTCGTTGTACCGGCCAGAACCGCAAACGGCGGTTGAGTGGGCAGACGAAAATTATTACCTTCCAAAAGAGTCTGCTTATCAGGAAGGGCGCTGGGAAACGCTGCCGTTTCAGCGTGCGATAATGAATGCGATGGGTAATGACTATATCCGCGAGGTCAATGTCGTTAAGTCTGCCCGAGTAGGCTATTCAAAAATGCTGCTCGGCGTGTATGCGTATTTCATCCAGCATAAACAGCGTAACTCGCTTATCTGGTTACCTACCGACGGTGATGCAGAAAACTTCATGAAATCCCATGTCGAACCGACAATCCGGGACATCCCCTCACTGCTGGCGCTGGCGCCCTGGTACGGTAAAAAGCACCGGGACAACACGTTGAGTATGAAACGTTTCTCGAATGGGCGAGGTTTCTGGTGCCTCGGTGGTAAAGCTGCAAAAAACTACCGTGAAAAATCTGTTGATGTGGCGGGTTATGACGAGCTGGCGGCATTTGACGATGATATCGAGAAAGAGGGCTCTCCAACGTTCCTGGGGGATAAACGTATTGAAGGGTCGGTCTGGCCTAAATCGATACGAGGATCCACACCCAAAATTAAAGGGACATGCCAGATTGAACGTGCCGCCAAGGAGTCTGAGCATTTCTTGCGCTTCTATGTTCCCTGCCCACATTGTGGGGAGGAGCAGTTCCTTAAATTCGGCGATAAAGAGACGCCATTCGGGTTCAAATGGACGCCGGGCGATCCTGCCAGCGTTATATATCTGTGTGAACACAATGCCTGCGTAATTAAACAGCAGGAGCTCGATTTTTCGCAGGCGCGGTACATCTGTGATGAAACCGGGATCTGGACGCGCGACGGACTTTGCTGGTTTTCATCATCGGGTGCCGAAATTGATCCGCCTGACAGCGTAACCTTTCACATCTGGACGGCCTATAGCCCCTTCACAACCTGGGTGCAAATCGTCAAGGACTGGATCAAGACCAAAGGGGACACGGGTAAGCGTAAGACGTTCGTCAACACAACGCTTGGTGAAACGTGGGAGCCTAAAATTGGTGAGCGTCCTGATGCTGAGGTGATGGCCGAACGTATTGAGCACTTCGGTGCCAGGGTGCCGGAGCGCGTGGCCTATCTTACTGCCGGTATTGACTCCCAGCTTGACCGTTACGAAATGCGTGTCTGGGGCTGGGGGCCTGGTGAGGAAAGCTGGCTTATCGACAAAATTATCATTATGGGGCGCCATGATGATGAATCCACGCTTCTGAGGTTGGATGAGGCGATCAACAAAACCTATCCGAGGCCTAACGGCGTTGAGATGCTTATTTCCCGCATCTGCTGGGATATCGGCGGCATAGACCCAACGATTGTTTATAACCGCTCGAAAAAGCATGGTCTGTTTCGTGTCATCCCCGTTAAAGGCGCATCTGTCTACGGCAAGCCCGTGGCGAATATGCCTCGTAAGCGTAACAAGAACGGCGTTTATCTTACTGAGGTAGGAACAGACACCGCGAAAGAGCAGATTTATAACCGTTTCACGTTGGTGGCAGAAGGCGACGAACCGCTGGCGGGAGCGGTTCACTTCCCTAATAACCCTGAAATATATGATTTAGCTGAGGCTCAGCAGCTTACGGCTGAAGAGCAGGTTGAGAAGTGGGTAGACGGGAAGAAAAAAATCGTCTGGGACAGTAAAAAACGACGAAATGAGGCGCTTGACTGTTTTGTCTATGCACTTGCAGCTCTGCGGATAAGTATCTCCCGCTGGCAGCTGGATCTGGATTCTCTTCTGGCCAGCTTACGGGAAGAAGACACTGGCCGTAAAAATAATAAATCTCTGGCGGATTATGCCAGGGCATTAGCGGGAGATGAATAATGGCAACACAGGCTGAACTGGATGCCGCGCGCGCAGCGTTACATGATCTGATGATGGGAAAACGGGTTGCGACGGTACAGAAAGACGGTCGAAGGGTGGAATTTACGGCGACGTCAGTCAGCGATCTGAAAAAGTACATCGCCGATCTAGAGTCACAGGTCGGTACCACTTCACGACGCCGCGGGCCGGCAAGGTTCTACGCATGAAAATTCCTTCTTTAATTGGCCCCGACGGGAAAACCTCCCTGAGGGAATATGCGGGCTATCACGCCGGTGGCGGCGGATTCGGTGGGCAGCTAAATGCCTGGAATCCCCAGAGTGAAAGTGCCGACGCCGCACTTCTGCCGAACTTCGCCCGGGGGAATGCCCGTGCTGATGATCTGGTCCGTAACAATGGTTATGCGGCAAATGCCGTTCAGCTTCACCAGGATCACATCGTCGGGTCTTTCTTCAGACTGAGTTACTGCCCGAGCTGGCGTTATCTCGGCATTAAAGAAGAGGAAAGCCGAGCATTTGCCAGGGAGGTGGAGGCCGCCTGGTATGAATATGCGGAGGATGACTTTTGCGGAATTGATGCCGAGCGCAAGCGTACCTTTACGATGATGATCCGTGAAGGCGTTGCGACGCACGCATTTAACGGTGAACTGTGCGTCCAGCCCACCTGGGACAGTGATTCATCCCGACTTTTTCGCACGCAATTTAAAATGGTTAGTCCAAAACGCGTGAGTAATCCCGGTAATACAAGTGACACGCGTAACTGTCGCGCGGGTGTCAAAATCAGTGATAGCGGCGCAGCGCTGGGGTACTACGTCAGTGAAGACAGCTATCCTGGCTGGATGTCGCAAAAATGGACCTATATACCACGGGAACTGCCGGGCGGAAGGCCATCATTCATCCATATTTTTGAACCGCTTGAGGATGGACAGACCCGCGGCGCAAACGTGTTTTACAGCGTGATGGAGCAGATGAAAATGCTCGACACACTGCAAAATACTCAGCTCCAGAGCGCAATTGTAAAAGCTATGTATGCGGCGACAATCGAGAGCGAACTTGATACCGATACGGCGATGGACTTTATCCTCGGCGCGGATAGTAAGCAGCAAAATAAGCTGACGGGCTGGCTTGGCGAAATGGCAGCATACTACGCTGCAGCGCCGGTTCGCCTCGGTGGCGCGAAAGTGCCTCATCTTATGCCTGGCGATTCCCTGAACCTTCAGTCAGCACAGGATACCGATAACGGTTATTCCACCTTTGAACAATCACTCCTGCGCTATATTTCTGCCGGTCTTGGTGTTTCGTATGAGCAGCTTTCCCGTAACTACTCTCAGATGAGCTATTCGACGGCGCGCGCCAGCGCCAATGAATCCTGGGCGTTCTTTATGGGGCGTCGCAAGTTTGTCGCGGCCCGGCAAGCCTGCCAGATGTTCGTCTGCTGGCTCGAAGAGGCGATTGCGCGCCGGGTTGTCACGCTCCCGTCCAAAGCCAGGTTTAGCTTCCAGGAGGCGAGAACTGCCTGGGGTAACGCCAACTGGATTGGCTCGGGGCGCATGGCTATTGATGGGCTGAAGGAGGTGCAGGAGGCCGTGATGCTGATTGAGGCTGGTCTCAGCACATATGAGAAGGAGTGTGCCAAACGCGGAGATGACTATCAGGAAATATTTTCTCAGCAGGTACGTGAAACTATGGAGCGCCGGAGCGCGGGACTTAAACCTCCGGCATGGGCGGCAGCTGCATTTGAATCTGGGCTGAAAAAATCAAACGAGGAGGTAAAAGATGACGCCAGAGCTGCGTAATCTCCCGCATATTGCCAGCATGGCCTTCAATGAGCCGCTGATGCTTGAACCCGCCTACGCGCGGGTTTTCTTTTGCGCGCTGGCAGGCCAGCTGGGTATCAGCCGACTGACTGATTCCGCTTCTGGCGTCTCGCTCGGCGCTGAACAAATTGCAGAGCCGCTGGCGCTGTTTGGCGATGACGAGGAGATGGGGCCCCGGCCAGCGCGGAGCTATCAGGTAACAAACGGGATCGCGGTGCTGCCCGTTTCCGGGACGCTGGTCAGCAAAACCCGGTCACTTCAGCCTTATTCCGGTATGACGGGCTATAACGGGGTCATTGCCCGACTGCAGCAGGCAATGAGCGATCCAGGCGTAGACGGTATTCTGCTGGATATGGACACGCCGGGCGGGATGGTGTCCGGGGCTTTCGACTGTGCCGACATTATTGCCCGGATGCGGGATATCAAGCCCGTTTGGGCGCTGGCAAATGATATGAACTGCAGCGCAGGGCAGCTAATTGCCAGTTCTGCATCGCGACGGCTTGTCACGCAAACGGCCAGAACCGGCTCCATCGGCGTCATGATGGCGCACAGTAATTATGGCGCTGCGCTGAAAACTAACGGCGTTGAGGTCACGCTGATTTACAGCGGCGATCATAAAGTCGACGGCAACCCCTACGAAAAACTACCAAAGGACGTTCGCGCTGATTTTCAGACGCGCATCGATGCCACTCGTCAGATGTTTGCCGAAAAGGTTTCCGCTTATACCGGAATGTCAGTGCAGGCCGTACTGGACACCGAAGCGGCCGTCTTCTCCGGCCAGGAGTCCGTGGATAACGGTCTGGCGGATGAACTTGTTAACAATACCGACGCGCTCAGCGTGATGCGTGAAGCACTCGACAGACGCAAAAAAACAACCACTGGAGGAACTATGCCATCACCTTCTGCATCTGCAGCGACCAATCAGCCAGCTGACCAGGCAGCAACACAGACGACTGCACCGGCTGAGCAGGTCACCACCGTTGACACAACAACTGCTGCCTTAACGGCCCCGGCAGACCTCAGCGCTCAGGTATCGGCAGCCGTAGCCGCCGAGAATGGTCGCATCATGGGTATTCTGAACTGCGAAGAGGCAAAAGGTCGTGAATCACAGGCCCGTGTCCTGGCCGAAACGCCGGGCATGACGGTCGAGAGTGCACAGCGCATTCTGGCCGCGGCGCCGCAAAGCGCCCAGGCGCGTACCGATACGGCGCTGGATCGCCTGATGGAAACCGCACCAGGCGCTCTTTCAGCAGGGAATGCCTCTGCTGAAGCCGGCGACGATTTGTTAAACACCCCCGTTTAAGAGGCTAACATGGCAATCACAGAAGTATTTACTCATCACCAGCCGCTCGGTAACAGCGATCCGGCACACACCGCGTATGCACCGGGCGAACTGACAGCATCCACCCCGGCAATGACCCCGCTCATGCTCGATGCTACGTCCGGCAAGCTAACCGTTTGGGACGGCGAGCATGCAGGTGCAGCTACCGGCATTCTGGCGGTTACCGCTGACCAGAGCAGTGCTGAACTGGCATTCTATAAATCCGGTTCTTTCCGCATCGAAGATGTGCTCTGGCCATCTGCCGTTACCGACGAAAATATCAAGCGTAACGCGTTCGCAGGTACTGCGATCAGCATCGTTTAATCACCCTCAACTTTCATAAAAGCCGCTTATGCGGCTTTTTTTACGGGAAAAATCTATGTCAGTTTACACAACAGCCCAGCTTCTGGCGGTCAATGAGAAGAAATTCAAGTTCGATCCGCTCTTCCTGCGTATCTTCTTTCGCGAAACTTATCCCTTCAGTACAGAAAAAGTCTACCTGTCGCAAATTCCGGGCATGGTCAATATGGCGCTGTACGTATCGCCGATTGTCTCCGGGAAAGTGATTCGTTCCCGTGGTGGCAGCACGTCGGAATTTACGCCGGGGTATGTGAAGCCAAAACACGAAGTGAATCCGCTGATGACCCTCCGCCGCCTGCCTGATGAAGATCCACAGAATCTGGCCGACCCTGCCTATCGCCGCCGACGCATCATTCTTCAGAACATGAAAGATGAAGAGCTTGCAATTGCGCAGGTAGAAGAAAAGCAGGCCGTTGCTGCAGTCCTCAGTGGTAAATACACCATGACCGGGGAAGCGTTTGAGCCGGTTGAAGTTGATATGGGACGCAGTGCCGGTAACAACATCACCCAGGCGGGTGCAGCAGCCTGGTCTTCTCGCGACAAAAAAACGTACGACCCGACCGATGATATTGAAGCGTACGCGCTTAACGCCAGTGGTGTGGTCAACATTATCGTCTTCGATCCAAAGGGCTGGGCGCTGTTCCGCTCCTTTGACGCGGTGAAGGAAAAGCTGGATACGCGTCGCGGCTCGAGCTCTGAGCTGGAAACCGCCGTGAAAGACCTGGGAATGGCCGTCTCTTATAAGGGGATGTATGGCGACGTGGCCATCGTTGTGTACTCCGGTCAGTACATCGAGGATGACGTCAAAAAGAACTACCTGCCGGATCTGACAATGGTGCTGGGAAATACCCAGGCGCGCGGTCTGCGTACCTATGGCTGCATTCTGGATGCAGATGCACAGCGTGAAGGCATTAATGCTTCAACGCGCTATCCGAAAAACTGGGTGCAAACGGGCGACCCGGCTCGCGAGTTCACCATGATTCAGTCAGCTCCGCTGATGCTGCTGCCAGATCCGGACGCGTTCGTTTCAGTCAAGCTGGCATAACTTTCCCCAGTGGCCCTGTTGGGCCACATTTCTGGAGTATTTCCCATGACAGAAAAAGAAACCCTTATCGCCCGACTGAAAGAGCTGGGCGTAAAGCTTGATCGTGAGGTCAACGTCACAGGCACCATCCAGGAGCTTACGTTACGTATTACTGAGCTCGAAGAGGAACTCGACGAAGACGGAGAAGAGGGCGCTGAGGTGTCCGTTGCCAGCACTACTGCTGGCAGCACCTCGGGCCAGCCCGGCCCAGAGAACACCTCTGGCTCTATTACCGAGAATCCTGCGTCAAATGAACCCGGCGAGCTGGTGGCGGTTGAGACGCTGGTGACCTTGCACATTGTTGCACTTCACGCCACACGCAACGAGTCCCTCTCAATTGTTGAGCCTGGTGTCGTTATTCGCGTGACCGACGCGGAGGCTACCGAACTGGTTTCTCAGGGGCTGGCCCGGGAAGTCTGACAGGGGGCCTAATGGCTGATTTCGATAATCTTTTTGATGAAGCGATGGCGCGCGCGGATACCACTATACGTGGAGTGATGGGCGCAGAGGCAAGGATAACCTCTGGATCTTTATCCGGCGTCACGCTCCGCGGGGTCTTTGACGATCCAGAGAACATCGGTTTCGCAGAAGCGGGGATCAGAATTGACGGAACCAAGCCGACGTTTTTTGTGAACTCATCGGATGTAAGCGGGCTGGAACGTCTGGACACGCTGAAGGTAAACGGGCGTGAATTTTGGGTTGATCGCGTGGGCCCGGATGATTGCGGTTCCTGCCATGTATGGCTGGGTAGTGGATCACCTCCCGGCGGATCGCGGCGTCGTTAAGGAGCATTCATGTCGATAAAAGGTCTTGAGCAGGCGATTGCTAACCTGGATAGCCTGGACAGAAATATGGTTCCCAATGCCAGCGCATGGGCTGTGAACCGGGTTGCTGCTAATGGCGTCTCGGTTGCCGTCCGAAGGGTGGCGAAAGAAACGGTAGCCGGTGATAACCGCGTTTCGGGGATACCTGTAAAGCTGGTCAGACAAAGGGTGAGAATCAACAAAGCCTCGGCTTCCGGGCACTCAGCGGCCCGAATTAAGGTTAACCGGGGCAACCTTCCCGCCATCAAACTCGGTGCCGCGCAGGTCAGGGCGACGAACAGAAAAGGCCCGCTGGTTCGAAAAAGTAGCGTGCTGAGAATTGGCCGTTATGTTTTTCGCGACGCCTTTATCCAGCGCCTGGCGAACGGCCGCTGGCACGTCATGAAGCGCATTGCAGGAAAAAGTCGTTATCCCATCGACGTGGTCAAAATCCCATTGTCCGCGCCCCTCACTACTGCTTTCGAAGCAGAGAAGAAACGCATGCTTGAAGAGGAAATGCCAAAACAACTTGGCTATGCCCTCAGGCAACAACTGAGGTTGCATCTGACACGATGAAACACACTCTCATTCGCCAGAAAATTATTGATGTGCTTGAAGAGGCCATCGGGATCGACGTCATGTTTTTTGACGGGCGCCCGGCTGTCATTGAGGAGGAGGATTTTCCTGCCGTCGCGGTCTATCTGACCGATGCGGAGTATACCGGCGAAGAACTTGATGCCGATATGTGGGCGGCAACGCTACATATCGAGGTCTTCCTGTCCTCGCAGGTACCAGATTCCGAACTGGATGAATGGATGGAAAGCCATATCTATCCGGCCCTCGCTGATGTTCCCGGCCTCGATTCACTGTTAACGCTCATGGTTCCACAAGGCTTCGATTACCAGCGCGATGATGCGATGGGGCTGTGGACCTCCGCCGATATGAAATATTCAATCACTTACGAAATGTGAGGAAAACATGCCAACACCAAATCCACTTGCTCCTGTAAAAGGCGCCGGTACGACGCTCTGGCTTTACACCGGAACGGGCAACGCTTTCGCTAACCCACTCTCTGATATCGACTGGAATCGCCTGGCGAAAATCAAAGAGCTGACGCCGGGCGAAATGACCGCCGAATCGTATGACGACACTTACCTCGACGACGAGGATGCCGACTGGAACGCGACGGCCCAGGGTGCAAAATCTGCTGGCGATACCTCGTTCACCCTCGCCTGGAAGCCGGGCGAAGAAGGGCAAAAAGACCTGGTCGCATGGTTTATTGATGGCTCAGTACGCTATTACAAAATCAAATACCCGAACGGTACCGTCGACGTTTTCCGCGGCTGGTGCAGCAGCCTGGGTAAAGCCATTCCGGCAAAAGAGGTCATTACCCGTACAGCGAAAATCACCAATACCGGCAAGCCGGAACTGGCAGAAGAAAGCGGTACCCCGAATATCCCCGTGACCGGCGTTACTCTCGATAAAGCCACGGCAAGCGTGGCCGTCGGCGCAACCACAACGCTCAATGTGACGGTTAACCCTGCCAGCGCCTCAGATACCTCGTTCCGCGTGGCAACCTCAGACGGGGCAAAAGCAACGGTCACCGTTAGCGGCAACGCGATCACCGTCACCGGCGTGGCGGCAGGCACCGCTGACGTTATTGTTATGACCAGCGACGGTAATTTCGTTGCGGTCTGCAAAGTCACCGTAACTGCAGCGTAAGGAAGGACGCATGTTTCTGAAAAAAGAGAAGTTCACCTGGCAAAAAGAATCACTGACCATCTTCGAGCTGTCGGCGCTGCAGCGTATTGAGTACATCACGTTTATGGCCGCAGAGGAAAAGGCCGTCAGCGCTGACAGCGACGGCATCAGCGATCAGGAAATGACGGCCAGGCTGATTGGCTCAAATATTCGCTGCGGTGCGCGTCTGATTGCGATGTCTTTGTGGCATAACGATCCGGCTGGTACGGATGTGGAGACGCTTTATCAGCAGGTGCTTAGCGGCTGGCCGCCGGAGGCGATCGGTAAAGCAGAAATGGAAATAAAGCTGCTCTCCGGCATGCTCGTTCCGGTTGAGGATGACAACGCTGCCGATCCGGATGCCTCAGCGGAGGCCGAAAGCGCAGAACCCGTTACGGCGGAAAAGCCCTTGCCAGCGAGCTGAAGTTTGTCCTGAATCTGGCGCGCGAGTTCGGGCGACCCGACTGGCGCGCCATGCTGGCTGGAATGACTTCCAGTGAGCTGGGCGACTGGCACCAGTTCTACCGGGAGCATTATTTTCAGGACGCGCAGCTCGATGCGCATTTCTCAGAGCTGCTTTATTCCATCTCCACTCTTTTCTTCCGCGACCCGGAACTTACCCCCGCACATTTCAGCCTGCTTTCTCCTTCGGATGTCGTCATCAGCGATGACGAGCCGGATGATGACACGCTGATGACCGCCGCTGAGGGGATCACAGGAGGTATCCGATATGGCCCAGCAGATTAGCGATCTGGTTATTAAGCTGGATGTTGACCGCGCAACCTTCAGCGAGCAGGTCGCCCGAATCAAAGGGCAACTGACAGGAATGGCGGATGAGTCTGATAAAGTTCAGGCGCGAATGCAGCGTGCTGCGGACCGTCAGAGCGCTGCACTAAAGAGTGTGGGCGACGCTGGCGCGGCGGCCGCCGCAGACATGAAAGCCCGTCAGTCAGCCGCAACCGAAGGGCTGACAAAAGACTGGCAGAACGTTTCCAGGTCCGTTGATGAAACTCATCGCCGCGTGACCGAACTTAACCAACGCATGCGTGAGAATGACGGGCAGGCTGCAGCGCTTGCCCGCCGACAGGATGAACTGGCGGCATCATTTTTCCGCCAGATTGACGGCGTTCGCCAGCTCAATGGTGAAACACAGTCGCTTGCGAACGTGCAGGCGCGCTTTCGCGCAGCCAGGGCACAGGGCAACATAACCCAGCAGGATTATCTCGCCCTTATTTCCCGCACCACGGCCCGGCAAAAAGAACTGCAGATCGTGGAGGAAAAATCGGCCGCCGCACGCACGCGATTCCTCAGCCAGCTGAAGCAACAGGTTGCAGAGCAAAAGCTCTCCGGTACCGAGCTGCTGCGCATGAAGGCGGCGCAGGTCGGTGCCAGCGATGCGGCTGAGGTCTATATCCGCAAGCTTGAAGCTGCCAAAGTGGCCACGCACGGTCTGGGGCTGCAAAGTGCTGCAGCCCGGCAGGAGCTGGGGGTACTTATCGGCGAGGTCATGCGCGGTAACTTCGGTGCGCTGCGCGGCTCCGGGATCACGCTGGCGAACCGGGCAGGATGGATAGACCAGCTGCTGTCGCTGCGCGGCCTGGGGATCGCCGGCTTGGTTGGTGGGATTGCCGCGGCGGTATTCGGGCTGGGTAAGGCCTGGTATGACGGCAGCAAAGAGTCTGAGGAATTTAACAGGCAGCTGATCCTGACCGGGAACTACGCGGGGAAAACGTCAGGGCAGCTTCAGGCGCTGGCGCGCTCGCTGGCCGGTAATGGCATCACGCAGCATGCCGCTGCAGGCGTGCTGGCGCAGGTCGTTGGAAGCGGCGCGTTCAGCGGGAATGACGTCAGCATGGTCAGCAATGTTGCCGCCAGGCTGCAGCAGGCTACCGGGCAGGCCGTTGACGAAACCATAAATCAGTTTAAACGCCTGAAGGATGATCCGGTTAACGCGGTCGCTACGCTCAACGATTCCCTTCACTTTCTGACGGCCACCCAGTATGAACAGATAGCTTCTGCTCAGGCGCTGGGGGATTCGCAGAAAGCTGCCGAGCTGGCCATGCGGGCATATTCCGACGCGGTCATTCAGCGCGCCGGGGCGGTCGAGGATAATCTTGGCTCCCTCGAAAAAGCCTGGAACTGGGTGAAGAATGCCGCCTCCGGCGCATGGGATGCGATGCTTGGCATAGGGCGTAATCCTGACTCCGCGATGAAGCGCCAGGACTCTTTTGCTGAATGGCAGGCAGCAGAGAAAGAGTACCGCGCGCTGTCCAGCAATCTTAAAGTCGACCCGGATTATGCCGGTAACAACGTTCTGCAGAAAGCGGATGCGGAAAGGCTGAGAAACGCGCGCCAGCAGGTGGAGCTGAAAAAGCAGGCTTACGATCTTGCCGATCAGCAATATGCCCAGGAAGGGCTGGCAGCCGCGCGGGAAAAAATGCGGACGGACCAGCAGGCTCAGGCAATCCGCAACCAGCAGCAGTTTAACCAGCTGGTGGAGTCCGGCGCGACGGCGGCAGAAAAGAGGGCTTCAGCAGAGAAAAAGCTCAGTCAGCTTATTGAGAAAAACCGCCAGGATGCGAAAGACGGTGTCGCCACGCTGTGGACTGAAAAGGACATTGCCGCTGCCCGTGCCGGGATTGAAAAGCAGTGGAAGGATCCAAAAACGCCGAAAGGCAAAAGCTACTCAACGCCCGCCGGGGATAAAGCCGAGGAAAAGGCGCAGGCCGAACTTCTCACCCTTCAGGCCCAGCTTAAAACGCTTGAGCAGCATACCAGCGTGAACGACGTCATAAGCAAACAGCGTCAGGACCTCTGGCAAACTGAAAATCAGTTCACCGTTCTGCAGGAGGCTGCTGGTCGTCGTCAGCTTACGGCGCAGGAAAAATCCCTGCTGGCGCACAAGGAAGAAACGCTCGAGTACAAGCGGCAGCTGGCCGATCTGGGCGATAAGGTTGCCAGCCAGCAAAAGCTCAACCAGCTGGCCGATCAGGCCGTGAAGTTTGAGCAGCAGCAAAAAGCCGCCAGGGCGGGCCTGCAGGCTCAGTCTGAGGGGGTATCCACCCGGGAAGCCGGGCGACAAACTACGCTGCAGCGTCTCAGCGAAAGCTATTCGTACAACCCTCAGGCGCAGCAAAAGGTTCTCGAAGAGCAAAGGGCGACGTTCGAGGCTGAAGATGCCCTGCGCGCAAACTGGCTGGCCGGTGCGAAACAGGGCTGGGCCGAATATCAGGATTCAGCGACAAACGTTTTCAGCTCTGTTCAGCAGATTTCGCAGGCTACGTTCAGCGGGCTGGCGGGTCAGCTTACCAGCCTGACGACAACCGGGAAGGCGAGCTTCAGGGACTTCACCAGCTCGATCCTTAAAATGATTGTCTCCGTTATCAACCAGCTGCTGGTGGCCTACACCATCCAGAGCGCAATGGGCTGGGTGAGTGGCGGTACCAATACAGCATCTGCAGGTCAGTCATTTTCTGTACCGTCTTTCCGCCCTACGGGCTTTGACGCAGGCGGCTTTACCGGGCACGGCGGCAAGTACGAGCCAGCCGGTATCGTTCACCGCGGGGAGTTCGTCTTCACCAAAGAGTCAACCAGCCGCATCGGCGTGGCCAATCTTTATCGGCTGATGCGCGGGTATGCCTCCGGTGGTCTGGTCGGCGGGGGGAGCGCAGCAGCTTCTGGTATCGGTGGGATTAACGTTTACGCACCCGTTTCAGTGACTACAGCGCAGTCTAACGATACGAAGCAGCCACAGAGTGGCGATGGTGCACTTGCTCAGGCTTATCAGAAAGTTGTTGATCGTTCGGTCCGCGAAGGTATCGCGCGCGAAACAAGGCCTGGGGGAATCATCTGGAATGCCACTAAACAGAGGTAAATGATGGCCATAGAGCATTTTGCATGGAAGATTCAGGCAGCAAGCCAGCCCACTCTGAGCAGCAAAGATACAGTCAGAACGGCGCAGTTCGGTGATGGGTACAAGCAGGTAAGTGGTTCTGGCCTGAACGATGAGGTTCTAAATTATGCCTTTTCTTTTACCGGCGATCCGGTAATAGCCAGAGAGATTCATTCATTTCTGCGGAGGCATAAAACCAAGTCTTTCACATTCACTCCACCTGGTGGTGATTTAGCCCTCTGGCGTGTTGAGGCTGACAGCCTTCAGCGAGTCACCCTGAATAAAAAAGTGGAAACCGTAACAGCAACGTTTGAACAGGCATTTGCACCATGAGCCTTCATGCTGATTATCAAAAACTCGAGCCGGGGAATTCTGTCCGGCTTTTTACTGTGGATTGCACCGACTTCGGTATGCCAGATGTGCTTTGCTTCCATGCGTATAATATCGCGCATACACCAGAGGAGATTGATGCTGCTGGTGGGGATGAAAGCAAATTGCCTGCGAAATCCATATGGTGGCAGGGGCAGGAATATAAAGCGTGGCCTTGTCATATTGAGGGAATTGAGGCCTCCACCAATGGGAGCAGCGCACAGCCTAAGTTATCGGTTGCTAACCTCGACAGCTCTGTCACTGCGCTTTGTCTTGCCTATGATGATCTGCTGCAGGCGAAGGTCACGATCCATGATACGTTGGCGAACTACCTTGATTCCAGAAATTTTCCAGGCGGGAACGCCACGGCAGACCCTACGCAGGAAAAGGTGAAGGTATTTTACATCGATGCCAAAAGCGCAGAGACAAACGAGTCTGTGGAGTTCACACTTTCCAGTCCGATGGACCTGCAGGGATTGATGATTCCGACGCGCCAGCTGCATTCGCTCTGTACCTGGTGCATCCGGAACAAGTATCGCACCGGCGACGGCTGCGACTATGCCGGTACCCGCTATTTCGATAAAAACAACAACCCAGTAAGCGATCCGTCGCTAGATGAATGCCCCGGCACGCTTACGGCCTGTAAGCTCCGGCATGGAGACGGCAACGAACTGCCGTTCGGTGGGTTCCCTGGCACGTCTTTGATCAGGAGCTGATATGCGTAAGAAAACCATCGATGCGATTATGGCTCATGCTGCAGCAGAGTATCCTCGCGAGTGTTGCGGCGTGGTGGCGCAGAAAAGCCGCGTTGAACGTTATTTTCCGTGCTGTAATCTTGCAGTGGCGCCAGAGGACAATTTTGTTCTTTGTCCGGAAGATTACGCAGCAGCTGAAGACTGGGGAACTGTGATCGCCATCGCTCACAGTCATCCTGATGCCACGACGCAACCAAGCGAACTGGATAAAGCGCAATGCGATGCAACGCTTTTACCCTGGCACATCGTGAGCTGGCCGGAGGGGGATTTACGTACCATCCAGCCGCGCGGAGAACTGCCGCTGCTGGAGCGTCCGTTTGTGCTTGGTCACTTTGACTGCTGGGGTCTGGTCATGAGCTATTTTCGCCAGAACCACGGTATCGAGCTCCATGATTACCGCGTCGATTATCCCTGGTGGGAAAACAGCTACCCGGACAACTTCTATCAGGATTGCTGGTACGAGTGCGGTTTCAGAGAGCTCGACGGACCGCCGAGGCCAGGCGATATGGTGATCATGCAGGTCCAAGCCGATAAATGGAATCACGCGGGGATCCTGCTTGAAGGCAATATGCTACTGCATCATCTGTACGGGCATCTTAGCCAGCGCGTACCATATGGTGGTTACTGGCAGGAACGGACGATGAAGATTTTACGTTACAAATCTCTGTGTTAACCTTTTGCAAAACCAAAGGGGTTAGGGATATGAAAAAAACATTATTGGCATTTTCATTGTTAATTATGGCTGGTTGTTCGACAGAGCCAGTTCTCCCGCAGTATGCAAAAGAAGTATCAGCACCAAAAGAATTTCAACAGAAAACAAACACAACTGCCGTGACTATCATTCGCGATAAAGGTTTCGTTGCTGGTGGGTGCGCTATTACAACCTATATCAATGGTAAGTATCTGGCTGAACTTGATACTGGTGAAAAAGTCACTGCTTTCTTAAACCCTGGCGATGTATTGGTCGGAGCAGGGTTTGCTGGGAAAGGCCTATGTAATGGCGCACCTAAAAAAGAACGGGAGTTTTCAATAAAAGAAAATGCTCCACGAGCTTTAAGGATATTTATCGACCAAAGTGGGAATGTGGACATACTCCCGATGTCGATAAACTAGATTCTATTTTTAATACTAAAAGGCCACCTTCGGGTGGTTTTTTTTACCGGGGTGATTCATGGCAGATGTAATGACACGCATTGAACTTGGCGGCGTTCTAGGAAAGACTTTTGGTAAAACACATTATCGCTCGTTAAGCACAACCCAAGAAGCCTGCAAAGCCTTATCTGCTACGATTAATGGTTTCGAAAAATTCATGAATACGAGTAAGCAAAGAGGACTTTCTTATGCGGTTTTTCGTGGGAAGAAAAATATAGGCATTGATGAATTAGGTTTTCCTGTTAAGGGTGAGGTTATAAGAATAGTACCAGTGCCGATTGGAAGTAAAAAAGCAGGTGTATTACAAACTATTTTAGGTGCGGTGTTAGTAGCAGTAGGGGTGGTATTGAATTTCACACCATTTGCAGGAGCATCACCATTTTTCTATCAAGCTGGTGGCGCTTTGATCCTTGGTGGTGTTGTGCAAATGCTTTCACCTCAACCAACCGGATTAGCCAGCAAACAAAGCGCAGATAACCGCGCCTCATACGCATTCGGCGGAGCCACAAACACCGCTGCGCAGGGCTATCCGGTACCGCTTCTTTATGGTCGCCGACGCATAGGCGGCGCGATTATTTCAGCCGGGATTTACGTTGAGGATCAACAATGAAGAAATATTTAAGACTGACCATTTCAGGCCTGCATCATATTGTTGATGAAGGAATCCTAATCGGCGGAAATGCAACAGTAATAGTAACCCGTGGCGGAGAGTTTATTTGCCGCGAGAAATTTTCTGGCAAAGTTTCTGATAAATATTCAAAGCTATATGAAGTTGAAGATACCGGTATTCCAGTATCAGTAACGTCTTCCAGTGATTGTCAGTTTTTCAAAGCAGAAGCTGATTTTGTAAACCCATTTAGCGAAAAAATATCTAATTAATTCTCTCTTGCAATAAGCCACCTCAGGGTGGCTTTTTTATGGGCGCAATATGGCTACATCTACTCCGATTAGAGGCCGCAAGGGCGGCAGCTCAAGTTCCCGTACCCCTACCGAACAGCCTGATGACCTGCAATCTGTAGCGAAGGCAAAAATCCTCGTTGCGCTTGGTGAAGGGGAGTTTGCAGGGCAGCTAACCGGCAAAGATATCTACCTGGACGGAACAGCCCTGGAGAACGCTGACGGCTCCCAAAACTTCAGCGGCGTAACGTGGGAGTTTCGCGCAGGAACGCAGGCGCAAAAATATATTCAGGGTATTCCCGGTACCGAAAACGAAATCAGCGTAGGAACTGAGGTATCAAGCGCTACAGCCTGGACGCGCACGTTTACCAATACGCAGCTTTCAGCAGTTCGCCTGCGTCTGAAATGGCCCTCGCTTTTCAAACAGGAGGACGACGGCGATCTGGTGGGTTACTCGGTCAATTATGCGATTGACCTGCAGACTGACGGGGGGGCATGGCAGACAATACTCAATACCAGCGTGACCGGAAAAACGACATCTGGTTATGAGCGCAGCCACCGTATCGATTTACCGCAGGCTGGCAGCACCTGGACAATCCGTCTGCGTAAGATTACCTCTGACGCCAACAGCGCGAAGATCGGCGACACGATGACGCTGCAGAGCTTCAC
The DNA here is from genome assembly GCF_030332325.1 of Citrobacter sp. Cs237. Classification (NCBI taxonomy): domain Bacteria; kingdom Pseudomonadati; phylum Pseudomonadota; class Gammaproteobacteria; order Enterobacterales; family Enterobacteriaceae; genus Citrobacter; species Citrobacter sp. Cs237. The sequence goes on from NZ_JAOWIB010000091.1 coordinate 52,143, forward strand.
TGAGGTGATTGACGCCAAGTTACGCTATCCCAACACAGCGCTACTCTACATCGAATTCGATTCCAGCCAGTTTAACGGCTCTATCCCGCAGATCTCCTGCGAGCCTCGCGGGCGTGTTATTCGTGTGCCAGATAACTATGACCCTGAAACACGAACGTACAGCGGTACATGGACCGGTGCGTTTAAGTGGGCATGGACGGATAATCCGGCGTGGATATTTTACGATCTGGTTGTTTCTGACCGGTTCGGCCTCGGCCACCGTTTGACTGCTGCGAATATCGATAAATGGACGCTGTATCAGGTTGCCCAGTATTGCGATCAGATGGTACCAGACGGCAAGGGGGGCAACGGTACCGAACCACGTTATACCTGTAACGTGTACATCCAGGACCGGAACGACGCCTACACAGTCCTGCGTGATTTTGCTGCTATCTTCCGTGGTATGACCTACTGGGGCGGTGATCAGATTGTTGCCCTGGCTGACATGCCGCGCGATGTTGATTACAGCTACACGCGCGCTAACGTTGTTGGCGGTCGCTTCACCTATTCGAGCAGCACCACGAAAAGCCGCTACACCACAGCGCTGGTATCATGGTCTGATCCCGGTAATGCTTACGCCGACGCGATGGAGCCGGTATTTGAGCAGGCGCTGGTGGCGCGGTACGGTTTCAATCAGCTGGAAATGACAGCCATCGGCTGTACCAGGCAGTCTGAAGCAAACCGAAAAGGCCGCTGGGGCATCCTCACCAACAACAAGGATCGCGTTGTTTCGTTTGATGTCGGGCTCGACGGAAACATTCCGCAGCCGGGGTACATCATCGCCGTGGCAGACGAGCTACTATCCGGAAAGGTGATGGGCGGCCGCATCAGCGCCGTCAACGGTCGCGTTATTAAACTTGACCGCGTGGCAGATGCGGCAGCTGGTGATCGCCTTATTCTCAACCTACCTTCCGGAGCATCACAGAGCAGGACCATTCAGGCCGTGAACGGTGAATCAGTCACAGTCACCACGGCATACAGTGAGACGCCGCAGGCCGAAGCTGTTTGGGTGGTTGAATCTGACGAGCTTTACGCGCAGCAGTATCGTGTTGTCAGCGTTTCTGATAACGATGATGGCACTTTCTCGATTACCGCCGCATGGCACGATCCGGATAAATATGACCGTATTGATACCGGAGCCATCATCGACCAGCGGCCGGTGAGCGTGGTCCCGCCGGGTAACCAGTCGCCGCCTGCGAACATCGTGATCAGCTCGTTTTCTGTGGTTCAGCAGAATATCAGCGTCGAGACCATGCGCGTGAGCTGGGACCAGGCACAAAATGCTATTGCCTATGAGGGACAGTGGCGCCGCAACGACGGAAACTGGGTGAACATGCCTCGCAGCTCCACCACGTCATTTGACGTCCCTGGGATTTATGCCGGGCGCTACCTGGTGCGCGTGCGCGCAATTAATGCCGCTGAAATTTCTTCCGGGTGGGGATATTCAGAAGAGAAGACACTGACCGGCAAAGTAGGTAATCCGCCTAAGCCAGTAGGATTCACAGCCACGGGCATTAACTGGGGGATTCGTCTTAACTGGGGGTTCCCGGCAAACACCGGCGATACGCTAAAAACGGAAATTCAGTACACTGCCAACAGTGACTTTTCGGATCCAATATTACTCTCAGACGTGCCTTATCCATCTGCGGAATACACCCAGCTCGGCCTTAAAGCAGGGCAGGAATTCTGGTACCGCGCGCAGCTGGTCGACAGAACAGGTAACGAATCTGGGTATACCGACTGGGTAAGGGGGATGTCTAACGATAACGCCGATGATTATCTTGGAGATATCGCAGACGATTTCCTAACCTCTGCCGACGGGGAACGCCTCACCGGTGACATCGATACCAACATTGAGGGAATTCTACAGAACGCCCTGGCGAACCACGGAACTGTTGAGCACCAGTGGGCACAATACGGAGAAGTGCGTGCCGATATTCTGGTGGTTAAAACGACGATTGCTGAAGTTGATAATGCAATGGCCGAACTTTCGACGCAGGTGCAGGCGCAGATTGAGGATGTTACCGCTTCCCTGGAAGACAAGCTTACAGCTGTCGTAGATGCCTCCGGTGCTTCGGCAATCTACACCCTCAAAACGGGCGTGAGAATAAACGGGGTGATGTACAACGCCGGGATGTCTATTGCAGTGCTTGCAGAGGCAGGGAAGCCGGTAGTCACGCGGGTTGGTTTCAACGCTAACCAGTTCGTGCTGATGAGCGGCAGTGGTGATACCCAGTATTCGCCGTTCGCGGTGGTAAACGGTCAGGTGTTTATCAGCTCAGCGTTTATTCAGGATGGCACGATCACCAATGCCAAAATCGGCAATTTCATCCAGTCAAATAATTATGTTGCAGGGTCGCAGGGATGGCGAATTGATAAAAACGGGACGTTCGAAATTAACGGCGTAGCTGGAGGGGGAAGAATGCTGATAACCAGCACTCTTATTCAGATTTACGACAGCAACAACGTGCTGCGCGTCAGAATGGGGTTATGGTAATGCCGCAAGGTTTACAATGCTGGGATAGTGCAGGGCGTATTGCTGTAGATCTAACTGATTATGCAATCAGATATATAGGGAGCACATCTGTAACGTTTGCTGCTGGAGAAACGGTAAAAGACGTTTATTTTTCGGGTGTAACTCAGGATGGCTCATTTATAACGATTGTAACGTCGGGGGTAACTGCGAATGAATATTACTGCCGCGCTTTTAATGGCGGCTTTACTGCATTCTATTTACCGATCACTGGTAGCCCTGCATTCACTTTCACAGTCGAGGTTTATAACTTTCAATGAGCGGATTCGAAGTTTATAACAGTGCCGGGAAGTTGCTCGTTGACTCACAAAACAGGTCCACCCTTTTTTATGATCAGCGCTCGCTGGGCGCTGTTACGGATAAAGGGTTTTACCGCGTGGATAGCCCGTTCGGTGACGGAAGTACACTGGGTTTCACCCAGCAACAGTTCTGGAATGACGGAACATTGCGATGGCTTAAACTTGATGTGAATAAGTATGGTTTGCCTGGAGCTGAGCTTCTTGAAGATAATGCTGGCAGCATGATCCGAACGACGAGAAACATCGGAATGCAGAGCGGTTACCTGGATGTTTTCGATAGTGCCGGAAACCTTATCTGGAGCGCAGCTTCAGCATCGAAAATGCCCCGGGTAGTTGGCTTCTTTGATGTCCCTGCGAACTATGACCTTCAGAACAATACCTTTGTGTTAAACCTCAGCTTTACACCGTGGATTCTGGTAAATAATTGCCCCGGAAACCTCAGTGATGATGGAGGGGTAACTGGTTACTCAGGTATTGCTCTGAAATGGACTGGCTCGCAATTGCAGGGCCGATACATCTCAAAAAATCAGCGCAACTGGAGCCAGACACTTCAGGGGCGTGGGTTACGAATCCCCATCGCTCAGTTTGTCGGTATTTGACGCAGGTGGAACGCGGGGGTAATGCGTGGCGATCATGTTTTGCTTAACTCCCTTTACTGGCTCGAACCGGTACACGACATCAAAATTATCTGCTTTCTTATAGCAAATGTTACTCAGTCGCTTATTAACATGGCGGCTAAAAATACCATTGCTGCTATCAGAAATAACGTTAATTTTCCTTTTTACACAGTCGATGTTGACGTGAATATCACCACCAAGTGACAAGCGCGCAGCATCTACTGGGTAATCCATTTTGAAATTATATTCTCTTTCATGACCAGAGCAGCCAAACATAAAAAATGTAATGGCTGTGAGTAAAAGACGAGTTTTCATGTAATTCCCTTTTGTTGTTATGGGTGAATTTTAATCTAATGATGTGTTTTTTCTCAAACACAAAAGGGTTTTTATCCTCAAAAATTTGACCTCGCTCCGGCGGGGTTTTTTATTACCCGAAAGGAGCGCATATGTCTACAGGAACTATCACCCTGACAAACGGGTCCGCTATTGTTGGCGGTACCGGAACCTCATTCGCAACCGAACTCGCAGCAGGTGACTTTATTGTCTCCACTGTGGGTGGCGTTGATTATACGCTGCCCGTTAAATCGGTTGAGAGTAATGCGCAACTTACGCTGGTCAGCAACTTTACCGGGCCTACTCAGGCCGGCGCGGCCTGGTCAGCTGTTCCCCGCGTTGCGCTGAACATGGTAACTGCTGCGCTGGTGGCACAAAGTGCAGAAGCGCTGCGTGGACTGAATTACGACAAACAGAACTGGCAAAGTATTTTTTCTGGAAACGGCAATGTAACAGTAACTTTGCCGGATGGGACGAAATGGACGGGACCAGCATGGAATAGCATTATCACTACTCTCTCAGGCAAGGCGGCAAAAGGTGCAAACGATGACATTACCTCGCTAAGCGGACTCACTACAGCGCTGTCTCTGGAGCAGGGTGGTACTGGTTCGACAACCGAAACTGGCGCTCGCAAAAACCTCGGTCTGGGAACTTCTGCAACGAAAAACACAGGAAAAACGAGCAATGATGTCATGCAGCCCGGCATGTTTGGTCTTGGGTTAGCTAATGGTGCAATTACAACGAACTCGACTAATTTCAGTTCTCTGGTCAACGACAACTTTACAACGCAGGGAACGGGATTGTGTGCATTCAGAAATGATGCTCAAGTTACGAGCGGTGATACGCCTTTTTATCAGTATTCCCCATCGTTGTTTTTCAGGACCAGAGATACATTTGCTGTGCTCAACTTCCATTTTAATGGTGGCCCGATAAGAGTTTTTGCAGGTGGAATCAGCGAGACGAACTTAATTACATCGACAAATGGCAGAACATTGTGGGACACAAAAAATACTGCTGTAGACAGTAATGGCTTTATAAAGCAGGCATCCCCGGTCGTCAAAATCTTCACTGATGGTAAGTATGAAACTAACGACGAATCAGAAGGCGTCACGGTCACTCGTCTGGATGTCGGGCAATATCTTATTGAAGGCTGTAAAGCACTCAATTCAGACGCTGCATGGGGAGGTATCGACGGAGGGTTTGAGATTCCCACAGACAGGAATAAGCAACCGCTTATATGGCTGGACTACGAGGTTAACGCAGACGGCTCTGTGCTGGTAAAAACCTATCACCGCGAACATCCTTCTGCGCCAGCATTTGCCAGGAATGAGCGTGATGGATTGGCAGATGGCGAGCCGGTTGACATCCCGGCTGACCAGTTCGTCAGCGTTCGTGTAGAAATGCCAGCTGACAGCATCTGGAATCAGAAACAAACGGAAGAGGCTTTAAAGCATGAACAGGGCTCGTAAAAAACCGCTGCCCATCGTGTGCAAGAATGGGCGGCGGCTTAAATCTGCTCATAAAGAGCCACTGGCATAAAATTTACAAAATTCATAATTCGAATCGGCATAGAAACTTAGAAACGAAACGGCGAAGCTTTAAACAGTTACGGTTGAGCCCGTATCTTGCGGACACTTACAAATAAAACTACTGTATATAAAAACAGTATTTGAGGTGTGTGCAATGGAATTCATCAGGCCAACAGAACTGCGAGAAATTATCGCTCTTCCGCTTTTCAGTGACTTAGTACAGTGTGGTTTCCCAAGCCCAGCGGCTGATTACGTTGAACAGCGCATTGATCTCAATGAGTTACTTGTCGCTCACCCGAGTTCGACATATTTCGTCAAAGCCGCGGGTGATTCTATGATCGAAGCCGGTATCAGTGACGGTGATCTGCTGGTGGTTGACAGCTCGCGAACAGCTGAGCATGGAGATATCGTGATCGCTGCGGTGGAAGGGGAGTTCACTGTTAAACGCCTGCAGCTGCGCCCGACCGTGCAACTCAATCCTATGAACAGCGCCTACAGTCCGATCGTTGTTGGCAGTGAAGACACACTGGACGTTTTCGGCGTTGTTACTTTCATCGTCAAATCGGCGAGCTGAATATGTTTGCGCTCTGTGATGTGAATTCGTTCTACGCATCATGCGAGACTGTATTCAGGCCGGACCTGAGAGGGCGGCCGGTTGTCGTTCTCTCAAATAACGATGGCTGCGTGATCGCGCGCAGCGCAGAGGCAAAAGCCGCAGGGATAGCAATGGGCGAGCCTTTCTTCAAGCAAAAGGAACTTTTCCGGCGAGCTGGCGTTGTGTGCTTCAGCAGCAATTACGAGCTTTACGCTGATATGTCGAACCGGGTAATGACGACGCTGGAAGAAATGAGCCCCCGCGTCGAAATTTACAGTATCGATGAAGCTTTTTGTGACCTGACGGGCGTTAGGAGCTGCCGGGATTTGACTGACTTTGGCAAAGAGATCCGCGCTACCGTTCTGAAGCGTACGCACCTCACCGTTGGCGTTGGCATTGCTCAGACAAAAACTCTCGCTAAACTCGCCAACCACGCCGCAAAGAAATGGCAGCGGCAGACGGGCGGGGTAGTTGACCTGTCAAATGTCGATCGGCAGCGTCGGCTGTTGGCGATCGTGCCTGTAGAGGATGTTTGGGGCGTTGGTCGCAGAATCAGTAAAAAACTTAATGCCATGGGCATCAAAACAGCTCTGGACCTCTCTGAGCAGAGTACGTGGATTATTCGAAAGCACTTCAATGTCGTCCTGGAGCGAACGGTTCGGGAGCTGCGCGGCGAACCATGTCTTGATCTGGAGGAGTTTGCGCCGGCAAAGCAGGAAATCGTCTGCAGTCGGTCATTTGGCGAACGCGTCACCGAGTACGAACAGATGCGCCAGGCTATCTGCAGTTATGCAGCGCGTGGCGCCGAAAAGCTTCGCGGCGAGCACCAGTATTGCCGCTTTATTTCTGCATTCGTGAAAACCTCTCCCTTTGCACTTAACGAGCCATACTACGGTAACAGTGCATCAATTAAGCTTCTTACCCCCACTCAGGATTCCCGCGACATCATCAACGCCGCGGTAAAGTGCCTGGAAAAAATCTGGAAGGATGGCCACCGCTATCAAAAAGCTGGAATCATACTGGGAGATTTTTTCAGCCGGGGCGTTGCCCAGCTGAACCTTTTCGATGAGCACGCGCCGCGCGCTGGAAGCGATAAGTTGATGGAGGTGCTCGATCACTTGAACGCGAAAGACGGGAAAGGAACACTCTTCTTTGCCGGGCAGGGCATTCAACAGCAGTGGCAGATGAAGCGAGAAATGCTTTCACCACGATACACCACTCGGTTTTCGGATCTGCTTGTGGTCAGGTAATGGGCTCGATTAACTCTGGCCCTTGATTTTTTACATTCCCCACGGCGCGCGTAACGGCGTGCCATATAAACTTGTCTGCCGGCACGTAACCGTCAGCTGCTATCTCTTCAGCTTCCTTCCCGCCTACGTCCTGGCGCATCCACTCCCTTGCCGCTTCTGGCGACAAAACAAGTGGCCTACGGTCGTGAATATCTACCAGACCTTTATCCGCTGCCGATGTCACAATGAGAAAACCTTCCGCCTCATCGCCGCGCTCAAATGGTGTGCTGCCGATCGCCGCCATGAATATTGGCTGGCCGTCGGCCCGATGAATGAAGTAGGGCTGTTTCTTATCACCTTCCTTCTTCCACTCGAACCATCCATCAGCAAAGCAGATTGCCCGGCCATGTTGCCAGAGAGGCTTGAACATCCTGCTGGTGGCCGCCGTCTCGACGCGCGCGTTTATCAATGGTGCTTTATCCCACCATCCGGGTGCGTAAGTCCACAGGACCGGATCAAGATGCAGTTGCTCGTCGCGTTCGCTCAGCAGCAAAACCTTAGTGCCGGGCGCGACGTTGTACCGGCCAATCGGCTCTGGGTCATATACGATATCGCGATCGCCTTCGTCGGCGAGATAAGCCAGATACTCTTCACGGGTTTGTGCTTGAGAAAATCTTCCACACATAGAAACCTCCTGCGGCGAAGTCTAAGTATAATGGCTAGCCAGCTGCGTGATTTACTGATGACAAATATTTTGCCCATCGTTCGTGGGTTTGATTTAACGAATAACCGCTACCAATGACAGAAAGACAAGCATCTGTATAATCATTGAAACGAACCGGAGGGAGGCCATATGAGTACAAATCTGCTTCAGCTGTGTTATGAAGGTGAATCAGGCGAAAGTTACATTAGAAGTTTTAGTGAGAAAGGGCATTTGTATATTTCGTTTACTGATGTATTGAAGACTCTTTCCATTGAAAACAGAAAGATGGATGGGAAAACGCCGCAGAGTCTTTTGCCGGTGATGAAGGCTGTTAGCAAAACGCTGGATTCAGATGAAATCAAAAACATCGATTTAATTGAAGATGATCAACCGAAATCAGAAGCATTTCTGACAGAGCCAGGCCTTTACCGTGTCTTAGCTCAAGATACGTCAGCTGCAGGGAAAAAGTTCCAGCGTTGGCTTTTTCATAAAGTTCTTCCTTCGATTCGTGAACACGGTGTATACCCGCCACCTGTCACCAATGGAAAGTCTGATATCAGGGAATATGCCGAAAAACTTCAGCAAGCTGTCAACCTTTGGGTTATGGAAATCGCGAAACGTGAGGAACTCGAAGGTAGGGTTAATGATGTCGAATTAAAAGTTAACGCATTAGAAAATCTTCGTGATATATCAGGTTTCAGCAGCATCCCTAAAAGACTTTTGGAACTCGGGCTTGAAGGTTTGTCTGTACAGGAATTATGGGGTTGGTGTGAAAAACTTCGTAGTGAAAGGGATGCAGAACGGATCAAATGTCCTTCAGGTATCCACATCAACACAATGTACCCTCTGGCGTTAATTGATGAAGCAATTGTTATTTATCAACAGATTTTAGAAGACAGAACGCGGCACTGAGCACATAACTTTTGAGTTACACGTGTTCTGTTATGGCAAAATACAGAACACGTGAACTAAAAAGTTAATCACTAGTTAACCACATATCTGATTCTTCGAACATTTCCTCAAGCATACGGTTCAGTTTTTCGCGATCGCTCTTACTGGCATCGCTATTCAGCCCGTTCGCTTGCATCGGCTTAACCTTCACATCAGCATCAGGAAAGATCCTGTGCACTCGCTTTGTCAGTTCAGACAGAATTATTTCTTTGGCACCAGGCAAACCTGCAACATTTCTCTTGTCGTAAACTAATTCGACAAACATACCGATCCCCTCTCCAATTTTACTGTTTTTATATACAGTATTTTTGCTGTAAACCTATCCCGTGTCAAGCTAAGAGGGTCGTAAGCTGAAGGGTTTTTTAAACCAATTTATGACGATGTTGTCAGCGGTTCTTCCCCTGTTCTTCCCCGGTTATTCCCCGCAGAAATTTGCCAATAAAAAAACCAGCCGTAAAAGGCTGGTTTTTAATGTGTTTTTGGTCGGCACGAGAGGATTTGAACCTCCGACCCCCGACACCCCATGACGGTGCGCTACCAGGCTGCGCTACGTGCCGACTCGTGGGTGCTAATACTACCGCTTTCCACACCGAATGCAAGGGGACATCCCGCTAACTGATTAATTATAAATCAGTTAGCGATAAAACGTTTCTCATCCGTGAGGACCTGTAGCAGCAGGCTTAGCTGCGGCTTCTGATCTTTGATCTTCTCGCCGCGTAAATCATACGTCTGATACTTGCCATTACTGTTCAGCACCAATGTCATGTCCGCCGTGGTGATCGCCAGCGTATTGCCATCCGCTGCGGTTACCCAGTAGTGGCGACGGTTGGCGTTAAACAGATCCTGCCCCTGGGAATATTCATTGGCAGGGGTGCTTACGTGCAGTAGTCGCTGCATCAGCGTGGTCATCACATCCGTATGATCGGTCAGGCTGTTAATCCGTTGGGCGGGGGTGCCCGGCCAGTGAATGATTAACGGAACCTGCAGATGTCCACGCGACCAGTCGAAGTTGCGCTGTTCCTCGCTCAACGGAACACCCCGACCCGCAGTGATAATGACGACCGTGTTGTCCAGTTTACCGGACTCGCGCAGGGCGCCGAGTACCCGGTTTATCTGTTTATCGACATCACCAGCGGCACGGGCGTAACGGCGGACAAAATTCTTTTGATTATCTTCATCCACGTTGGTGCCGTTAAACGAAACCCACGAGAACCAGCGGTTATCTTCCTGGGCGTAACGCCCTAACCAGTTGATCCATTGGCTGGCGGTTTGCTCGTCGGACTGCGTTTGCACGCTCGGCATTGAAAAGTCTGACAGCAGCGCCTGGCGATACAGCGGACTGGTAAAACCGTCGGAGGAGAACAGTCCCAACTGGTAGCCCTGCTGATTGAGCGCCGTGATCAGCGCGGCTGGCGTGCGGGTGGATAAAATGCCGTCCATATAACTCGGCGAGACGCCGTAGAACAGGCCAAAGATACCGTTGTCAGTAGCGTTGCCGGAACTCATATGGCGCGTGAAGGCAATGTTTTGTTCGGCAAATCCGGCAAGGGCTGGCATCTGCTTTTCATAACGCGAATAGTTCAGGCCGTCGACGGTGATCAACAGCACGTTTTGTCCGGTCCCCATGTCGCGATAACGCAATTCGCTCAGCGGATACTGAACGGAAACGGCTTCCGGATTACCCTGTTCAACCAGACGACGCTGATACTCCTGCGCGTCCAGCAGGCCGTGTTTTTCCAGAAAACGGCGCGCTGTCATCGGATAAGACAGCGGCAGGTTGGCGCGCTGCATGGTTATCGGGCGATAAAAATTCGCGTCGGCCCAGATATACACCACGTGCGAGGCAATAAACGACACGAAAAAGAAGGCGGCCAGCGGCCTGGCGAAATGTCGGCGCCGCGTCAGGCTGCGCAGCTTCTGCCAGCTCCAGGTGGCGAACAGCATCTCAATCAGCAGGATCACGGGCACGCTGATAAACATTAGCTGCCAGTCCCGCGCCATCTCATTCTGGTCAGGGTTAATCACCAGTTCCCAGACGATGGGATTAAGATGCAAGTGGAAACGGGTAAAGACTTCGCTGTCGATCAACAACAGCGTCATCCCGGCGGTCGCCAGAATGGCGGACAGGAAACGCATCAGCCTCTGGGACATGACGATAAACGTCAACGGGAACAGGATCAGCAGATAGGCGGCAAACACCAGAAAGCTGAAATGTCCGACGATACTCACATACGAGTAAACGCGACCGGCCAGCGTTGTCGGCCAGTCGGCGACAAACAGGTAACGGCTGCCGAGCGCAATAGCCAGCAGAATATTGAACAGTGCAAACCAGTGTCCCCAGCTAACCATCTGGGAGACTTTTTCACGGTAGCGCTGACGATGAGTTACCATAACGTGTCGTTCGTTTCCCCGAAGTCGGCTTTAGTGCGCTTTGTCGTCGTTGATCGAAGACTGCAACGCGCGGGCAAAAGAGTTGGCTATCGCCTGGCGCTGAGCCGGGGCAATGCTGGTGTTGATAAGGTTAGTGACCATGTTTCCCAACACCATCAGGGAAAGGTCAGTCGGCGCCTTATGTTTTTCCAGTACGTTGAGCATCTCGGTGAGCATCTGTTCAACGTGTTCGTCACTGTAGCGGGAGATTTGTGGCATAAATCGAAATCAGTTTGTTCATGAAAGGGCAACATATTACCGTAGCAGCAGTTTTTTTTCCGCTTTTTTATCCGCAAATAATTCGCATTACTGTGCTAAAGGCAAAACGGCGCGGCATCTTCTGTTGCGTCGCTTCGCGGGTGGTGGTTGAATACCGCCCGGTCTTAAAGGAGAGTTTATCATGAGTCTGGATATCAACCAGATTGCCCTGCACCAGCTTATCAAACGCGATGAGCAAAACCTTGAGCTGGTCTTGCGCGATTCATTACTGGAACCGACAAACACCGTTGTTGAGATGGTGGCCGAGTTGCACCGGGTCTATAGCGCGAAAAATAAAGCGTATGGCCTGTTCAGCGAAGAAAGTGAACTGGCGCAAGCGCTGCGGTTGCAGCGTCAGGGGGAGGAGGATTTTCTCGCCTTTAGCCGTGCGGCGACCGGCCGTTTACGCGATGAGTTAGCGAAGTATCCTTTCGCGGACGGCGGTATCGTCCTGTTCTGCCACTATCGCTATCTGGCGGTAGAGTACCTGCTGGTGGCGGTGCTGAACAATTTAAGCAGCATGCGTGTAAATGAAAACCTGGATATCAACCCGACGCACTATCTGGATATTAACCATGCGGATATTGTGGCGCGTATTGATCTCACCGAATGGGAAACCAACCCGGAGTCCACCCGTTATCTGACCTTCCTGAAAGGGCGGGTAGGGCGCAAAGTCGCCGATTTCTTTATGGATTTTCTTGGCGCCAGCGAAGGGCTGAACGCCAAAGCGCAAAACCGCGGACTGCTGCAGGCCGTCGATGACTTCACCGCAGAGGCGCAGCTTGACAAAGCCGAACGCCAGAATGTGCGTCAGCAGGTTTACAGCTACTGCAGTGAACAGCTGCAGGCCGGAGAAGAGATCGAGCTTGAGTCGCTGTCAAAAGAGCTTTCCGGCGTCAGTGAAGTGAGCTTCAGCGAGTTTACCGCCGAAAAAGGTTACGCGCTGGAAGAAAGTTTCCCGGCGGATCGCAGCACCCTGCGCCAGTTGACCAAATATGCCGGCAGCGGCGGCGGGTTGACCATTAATTTTGACGCGATGTTATTAGGCGAGCGAATTTTCTGGGATCCGGCTACCGATACGCTGACCATTAAAGGTACGCCGCCGAACCTGCGCGACCAGTTGCAGCGCCGCACATCGGGTGGGAATTAACAGGCATAAAAAAACCCCGCCGCGGCGGGGTTTCTCTTCGACGTGTTGGCGATTACGCGCGAACGAAGTCGATGTGGGTCAGCTTCGGCTTGAACGCGTGGCGCTGTACAGCCTGAGCTTTAACTTTTACTTCTTTACCGTCAACAACGATGGTCAGAACTTCGCTGTAGAATTCAGCTTTAGCTTGCATGTTCATAACCTGATCGTGGTCCAGTTCGATAGCGATCGGGGCTTCTTTGCCACCGTAGATGATCGCCGGGAACTTGTTAGCGGCACGCAGGCGGCGGCTCGCACCCTTACCCTGCTCTTTACGTACTTCAGCGTTGATAGTAAACATTTAAATCTCTCTTTAATAATTCCTGCTACAGGCGACCCAGCAACAGGTAAGTGATCTGCTTTGCGTATGCAAAAGCGGGCGAGATTCTATACTCAAACGCCCGGCACATCAATCAAAACTACGATTAACCGCGCAATTCATGCGCCCGGCGAAAGCGTCCTTCGTAGTCGAACACTTTTTCACGCACCTGCCAGTACTGGCCTTTCATCCGCGCGACCACAAAATCGGGGTGGCGCAGCAGCGGCTGTTGCGCGAGGATATCCGCGGCGGTGAGCCAGCGTAGCGGAACGCCCGGCGTGCGGGTATGCGGGCGAATAAACAGCTGCTCAAAGGCGGTGCGCTGGGCGGGCGTTTGCAGACGAAAACGTTCGCTGACGTCTGCGCCGTCTTCGTCATAGTAAGTGATTTTCAGCCACTCGCCTTTCTCATCCTGACCGTACTGCAAGGCCATGCCGCTACAGCGCAGTACCAGCGCGTCTTTCAGTTTTAGCGCCGCCTTCAGCATATCGTCGGGATCGACCAGCACGGCGTCGCATTCGCGGCAGCGGCGGGCGGCGATATCGTTTTCGGCGTTGCAATGCGGGCAGTTTTTGAAACGAAAGCGGAAGTCACACTGTTCGCGAAGCCCTTCATCATCCTCGAACCAGCCCTGGCAACGGCGGCCAAAATGCTCGATCAGCGTACCGTCTGCGGTGGTTTTCCCCCAGAAAGTATTGGCGAATCCGCAGGCGGGGCAGAACACCTGCACCGGCACGTTGTCACTTTTGCCTTTTGGACTTCCAACCTCCGGGGAATACAGGTCGTGCGGGTTTCCGGCGTAATCCAGAATCAGGCAGTCGGTTTTTCCTGGCGCAAGGCGCAAACCGCGCCCGACGATCTGCTGATACAGGCTGACCGACTCGGTTGGGCGAAGAATGGCGATCAGATCGACATGCGGCGCATCAAAACCGGTGGTTAAGACGGAAACATTCACCAGGTAGCGAAAACGCTGCGCTTTGAAAGCATCAATGAGCGCATCGCGATCCGCGCCTGGCGTGTCGCCGGTAATCAGTGCGGCGTCCGTAGCGGGCAGCAATCCGACGATCTCTTTGGCGTGCTCTACGGTGGCGGCGAAAATCATCACGCCTTTACGGCGTTGGGCAAATTCGACGATCTGGCTGATGATATGCGGCGTAATGCGCTGCTGCTTTTTTAGCTCGCGGTTCAGGTCGGCTTCGCTAAACAGACCGTTGCTCTGCGCCTGCAGACGGCTGAAGTCATACTGTACGACAGGCATATCCAGACGCTCCGGCGGCGTCAGATAACCGTGTTTGATCATATAGCGCAGCGGTAACTCATAAATGCAGTCGCGAAACAGCGCCTTTTCGTTGCCGCGCACCATGCCGTGATAATGGAACTGATAAATCCAGCCTTTACCCAGGCGAAACGGGGTGGCGGTCAGCCCCAGCAGGCGCAGGTGAGGGTTCACTTCTGTCAGGTGGGCCAGAATTTGCTGATACTGGCTTTCTTCATCGTCGCCGATCCGATGGCATTCATCGACGATCAACAGCGAAAATTCGCCTCGGAAAGCGTCAAGATTGCGCGCGACGGATTGTACGCTGCCGAACACCACTTTCCCCTGACTCTCTTTGCGCTTCAGCCCGGCGGCGAAAATATCGGCCTCCAGCCCCAGCGCGCAGTATTTAGCGTGGTTCTGCGCGACCAGTTCTTTGACGTGGGCCAGCACCAGCACGCGCCCTTTGGCGACACGGGCCAGTTCGGCGATCACTAGGCTTTTGCCCGCGCCGGTAGGGAGGACGATGACCGCTGGCGTACCGTGGCGGCGGAAATGGTTGAGCGTGGCGTCCACGGCTTCCTGTTGGTAGGGACGAAGTGTAAAAATCATGGTCTCACAATGCGTAACGAACTCGGGTATAGTATGCCACGAATCGTTTTCCCTTGAGGGATGTTGTTAGCCCGCTATACTGGGCAAATAACGACGCCACTTTCGGGCACATTGCCCGTTTCCCGTATTTTTACAGGCAAAATCAAACTCATGCGACTTGATAAATTTATCGCTCAGCAACTCGGCGTCAGCCGCGCTATTGCCGGGCGTGAGATCCGCGCTAACCGTATTACCGTGGATGGTGAGGTTGTCCGCAACGCAGCGTTCAAACTGCTGCCGGAGCACAATGTTGAATATGACGGCAACACGCTGGTCCAGCAGCACGGACCCCGTTACTTCATGCTCAATAAACCGCAGGGCTATGTTTGCTCGACAGACGATCCGGATCATCCGACCGTGCTCTACTTCCTCGATGAGCCGGTTGCGTACAAGTTACATGCCGCAGGACGGCTGGACATAGACACTACCGGTCTGGTGCTGATGACCGACGATGGTCAATGGTCGCACCGCATCACTTCTCCTCGCCATCATTGCGAAAAAACGTACCTTGTCACTCTTGAATCGCCGGTGGCCGACGACACCGCGGATCAATTCGCCAAAGGCGTGCAGTTGCATAACGAGAAAGATCTGACGAAACCGGCAACGCTTGAGATTATTACGCCGACCCAGGTACGTCTGACCATCAGCGAAGGGCGTTATCATCAGGTGAAACGCATGTTCGCCGCGGTCGGTAATCATGTGGTGGCGCTGCATCGTGAGCGGATCGGTGCTATCGCCCTTGATGCTGACCTTGCGCCAGGCGAGTATCGCCCCTTGACTGAAGAAGAAATTGCCAGCGTGGGTTAAGCCCCCGCATTGATATATTCAGGAGCTAATTTGTGACCACCCGGCAGCGTTCGTCCCTTGCCATCGTCTTTATTCTCGGCCTGCTGGCCATGCTGATGCCGCTGTCGATTGACATGTATCTTCCGGCGCTTCCGGTGATCTCGGAACAGTTTGGCGTGCCTGCGGGCAGCGCGCAGATGACGCTGAGCACCTATATCCTTGGTTTTGCGCTGGGTCAGTTGCTGTATGGACCCATGGCGGACAGTCTGGGGCGCAAGCCGGTGATCCTGGGCGGGACGCTGGTGTTCGCGGCAGCGGCGGTGGCCTGTGCGCTGGCGCAAACCATCGATCAGCTCATTGTGATGCGTTTCTTTCACGGTCTGGCGGCAGCCGCGGCCAGCGTGGTGATCAACGCGCTGATGCGCGATATGTATCCAAAAGATGAATTCTCCCGCATGATGTCCTTTGTGATGCTGGTGACCACTATCGCCCCGTTAATGGCGCCGATTATCGGCGGTTGGGTGCTGGTGTGGTTGAGCTGGCATTCTATTTTCTGGATCCTCGCGGTGGCGGCGGTGCTGGCATCGGTAATGATCGCGGTGTTGATCAAAGAGACGCTACCGGTTGAAAAGCGCCAGCCGTTTCATATTCGCACCACGATTGGCAACTTTGCGTCGCTGTTTCGGCATAAGCGTGTGCTGAGCTATATGCTGGCGAGCGGCTTTAGCTTTGCCGGCATGTTCTCCTTCCTGAGCGCCGGGCCTTTCGTTTATATCGAGATTAACCACGTCTCCCCGCAGCACTTTGGCTACTACTTCGCTCTGAATATCGTCTTTTTGTTTATCATGACGATCATTAACAGCCGCTTCGTGCGACGTATCGGCGCGCTGAATATGTTCCGAACGGGATTGTGGATCCAACTGGCAATGGCGGTATGGATGGTGGTTAGCGCGCTGGCAGGGGTCGGGTTCTGGTCGCTGGTGCTGGGCGTGGCTGTCTTTGTCGGCTGCGTATCGATGATCTCTTCCAACGCTATGGCGGTTATTCTTGACGAGTTTCCCCACATGGCGGGAACCGCGTCGTCGCTGGCGGGGACCTTCCGTTTTGGCATTGGCGCGGTGGTAGGCGCATTGCTCTCTCTGGCCACGTTTAACTCGGCGTGGCCGATGATTTGGTCGATCGCGTTTTGTGCGACCTGTTCAATTTTGTTTTACCTCTATGCAAGCCGTCCGAAAAAACGGTGATCGCAGACACAACATGGAAGCCTGCTGGCTTCCTTTGTTGATGTACGTCAACGACAAATCCATCATTTCCCCGATATATGTTTATTTTATGTAAAATCAATTTATGTAAAAAGTCACATCATTGTAGTTAAAAAGGTTGAGTTAGATCGCAGAAACGGGTACATATAGCCCGCGAATGTGTCCCGACACAAAAATTTATTTCACAAAAGCCAAACAGGCCGGACGGGACAAGGATCGCAACATTGTGCATCTGTTTAAGGACGGATTGTCAATGATGTGTTAATATGGATGTAAATAAATTGTGAAGTAATTGTACTTCCGGGGAAAGAAAGTGACATCATTACAGCTCTCAATCGTACATCGCTTGCCACAGAACTATCGTTGGTCTGCGGGTTTTGCAGGTTCGAAAGTTGAACCGATTCCGCAAAATGGCCAGGCCGTCGAGAATAGCCTGGTGGCGCTCAAACTGCTGAGCCCGGACGGCGACAGCGCATGGCCGGTCATGCATAAACTGAGTCAGGCGCTCAGCGATATCGAAGTGCCATGTTCGGTACTGGAATGTGAAGGCGAGCCGTGTCTGTTCGTGAATCGCCAGGATGAGTTTGCCGCAACCTGCCGCCTGAAAAACTTCGGCGTGGCGATTGCCGAACCGTTCTCCAACAACAATCCGTTTTGAGCGTCAGCTTAGCGCGAGAAGCTGACGCGTATACGCCTGCTGCGGCGCGCTAAAGACGTGCTCGCATTGCCCCTGCTCCACAACCTCTCCCTGTCTCAGCACAATTACCTGATGGCATAACGCGCGAACGACGTGCAGATCGTGGCTGATAAAAATATAGGCCAGGCGATGTTTTGCCTGTAGCGATTTCAGCAGCGCGAGAATTTGCGCCTGTACGGTGCGGTCAAGAGATGATGTCGGCTCATCAAGAATGATCAGCGACGGTTTCAGTATCAGCGCGCGGGCTATCGCAATACGCTGACGCTGACCGCCGGAAAATTCTGCCGGATAACGGTGACGCGTCTCCGCGTCCAGCCCCACCTCGGCCATTACCGTTATCACCTGTTGCTCACGCTGGTCGGCAGACAGGGCAGGCTGGTGGACGCGCAATCCTTCTTCAATGATTTGCAGCACGTTGAGACGGGGATTCAGCGAGGAGTTCGGATCCTGAAACACTACCTGAATGCGATGCCGCACCGGCAACAGCTCGCGACGCTTTAGAAACTGCAACTGCTGACCGTCAAACTCAATGCTGCCCTGCGAAGAAATCAGGCGCAGCAGCGCAAGGCCGGTGGTGCTTTTGCCTGAACCTGACTCGCCCACCAGTCCCAGCGTTTCGCCCGGGCGCAGGCTAAAGCTGACGCCTTTTACCACATTATTGCAGGCTACCACGCGTTTGAGGACCCCTTTGCGGATCGGAAACGAAACCCGCAGATCGTCGACTATCAGCAACGGAGACCGTTCAGCGGGCAACGGGACGGGATCCCCCACTGGTTCACTGTTGAGCAAGGTTTGTGTGTAAGGATGCACTGGCGCGTTAAGCAGGATGTCCGCGCGGTTCTGCTCAACGCAGCGACCGTTTTGCATCACCGCCACGCTGTCGGCGAGCTTTTTCACAATGCTCAGGTTATGGGTGATAAACAACATCCCCATACTCAGTTCGTGCTGCAGTTCGCGCAGCAGTTGCAGGATCTGCGCCTGGACCGAAACATCCAGCGCGGTGGTCGGCTCGTCGGCAATCAGCAGCTCCGGTCGCGTCAGCAGCGCCATCGCGATCATCACGCGCTGGCGTTCGCCGCCGGAAAGTTGATGCGGGTAATCACCCAGCCGCTTTGCCGCCTGGCGTATACCGACGCGGTCGAGACAGCTTAAGATCTCGGCGCGGGCAGCTTCCCGGCGCATACCGCGGTGCAGTGACAGCACTTCATAAAGCTGTTTTTCCAGATTATGCAACGGGTTCAGCGAAACCATCGGCTCCTGAAAAATCATCGCGATCCGGTTGCCGCGCACGCCGCGCAGCGTCTTTTCGTTGGCGTGAAGGAGAGACTCGCCGTGAAAGCGGATGTCGCCGGAAAGATAAACCGTCGGGGGGGAGGGTAACAGGCGAAGAATGGACAGCGCCGTCACGCTCTTGCCGGACCCGGATTCGCCCACCAGCGCCAGCGTTTCACCGGCGTTCACCGTCAGCGAAACGTCGTTCACCACGGTGCGAACGTTCTCCTCGCGGCGAAAGCCAACGGTCAGATTGTCAATCGACAGTAACGGTTGCGTCATGTTATATCGCCTTATTCGGATCGAAGGCATCACGGACGGCCTCACCGATGAAGATCAGCAGCGAGAGTAAAATCGCCACCGACAGGAAGGCGGTGATCCCAAGCCAGGGCGCCTGGAGATTATTTTTGCCCTGCAAAAGTAGCTCGCCCAACGAAGGCGATCCCAGCGGTAAACCGAAGCCGAGAAAGTCCAGCGAGGTCAGGGTGGTGATGGAACTGCACAAAATGAACGGCAAAAACGTTAGCGTGGCCACCATCGCGTTGGGCAGCATGTGGCGGAAAATAATACTGCGGTCGCTGACGCCTAGCGCCTGGGCAGCGCGAATGTAGTCGAAATTACGGGTACGTAAAAACTCTGCGCGCACCACGCCCACCAGGCTCATCCAGCCAAACAGCACCGTAATCGCTAACAGCCACCAGAAGTTAGGCTGTACGACGCTTGATAGCAGTATGATCAGAAACAGCGTCGGCATCCCCGACCAGACTTCGATAAACCGCTGTCCCCACAGGTCGACTTTTCCGCCGTAATAGCCCTGTAGCGCACCGGCCAACACACCCATTACGCTTGAGCACAAGGTCAGCATCAGGCCAAACAGAATAGAGATACGGGTGCCGTAGAGGATCCGCGCCAGCACGTCGCCGCCATTAGCGTCTGTACCCAACCAGTTTTGCGCCGACGGTGGCGAAGGGAAGGGGGTGTCGGTGGCGAAGTTGATGCTGTTTGCGCCAAAGCGAACGGGCGCCCAGAGGATCCACCCGCGATGTTCCAGTTGTTGCTTCAGCCATGGGTCCTGGTAGTCCGCTTTTGTCGCCAGCGGCCCGCCGAAATCACTCTCGCTGTAGTTTTTGACCAGCGGGAAGTACCAGCTTCCGTCATAGCGCACCAATAGCGGCTTATCATTCGCCACCAGTTCAGCGCACAGGCTCAGCGCAAACAGGACAAGAAAGATCCATAACGACCAGTAGCCGCGGCGGTTGTGACGAAAACGCGCCCAGCGGGCCTGATTCACGGGGCTTAAACGCGCCATTAGCGTCCCTCAAAATCAATACGCGGATCGACCAGCGTATAGCTGATATCGCTAAGGATATTCAGCAGCAGGCCAATCAGGGTGAAGATGTACAGCGTGCCGAACATCACCGGATAGTCGCGGGACACCGTGGCCTCGTAGCCTAAGAGTCCCAGACCATTCAGTGAAAACATCACTTCAATCAGCAGCGAGCCGGTAAAAAACATGCTGATGAAGGTGGCGGGAAAGCCGGCAATCACCAGCAGCATGGCATTACGGAAAACATGCTTCCAGAGAATGTTTTTTTCGCTCACCCCTTTTGCCCTGGCGGTGACCACGTACTGTTTGCGGACTTCATCAAGAAATGAATTTTTTGTCAGCATGGTAAGCGCGGCAAAGCCGCCAATCACCGTGGCCAGTACCGGCAGGGTAATGTGCCACAGATAGTCGGTTATCTTCTGATACCAGGGCAGGGTGTCGAAATTCGCCGAGACCAGCCCACGCAGTGGAAACAGATCGTAGTAGCTGCCGCCGGCAAAGAACACGATCAGCAAAATGGCGAAAAGAAACGCCGGAATGGCGTAGCCGATGATAATGAACGCGCTACTCCAGACGTCAAAGCGGCTGCCGTTATGTACCGCTTTGCGGATCCCCAGCGGAATGGAGACCAGATATATGATCAGCGTGCTCCACAACCCAAGCGTCACCGAAACCGGCAAACTGTCTTTAATGAGCGTCAGCACGGAAGCGCTGCGAAACAGGCTGTCGCCAAAATCGAAGCGGAGATAGTTCCAGAGCATGGTGAAATAGCGTTCATGCAGGGGTTTATCAAAGCCGTAGCGTTGGGTGATTTCAGCGATAACTACCGGGTCGAGCCCGCGGCCACCCCGGTAGTGACTGTCACTGATATTGCCGATGCCGGTTTGCGCATGGCTGGCCCGAACGCCCTCGCTCCCCGCGCCAGGGAGCGCCCCAGCCTGGCCAAACTCAATGGCGGCAATCGCCTGGTCGACCGGACCGCCTGGGGCGATCTGCACGATAAAAAAGTTAATGGTGATAATGGCCCACAGCGTCGGGATAACCAGCAGCAGCCGGCGAATCAGATAGGCGCCCATTTACTCTCCCTGTTGTCTGGAGGCGGGCAGTTTTGCCGCGCGATTCACGTCATACCACCAGGTATCCAGGCCCAAAGTATATATGGGGCGGATGGCGGGACGGGAGAACTTATCCCACCAGGCCAGTCTGTCTTCCGCCATATACCACATTGGCAGCATGTAGTAATTCCATGTCAGCACCCGGTCCAGCGCGCGACCAAGTGGAATAAGTTTTTCTTTGTTTCCCTGCGCGGCGATGATTTGCGCGATCAGGCGATCAATTACCGGACTCTTTACGCCGGGCGCATTATAACTGGAGTCAATGTATTCAGAGGCCCATGAGATTTGCAGATCGGAACTTGGCCACGGCATCGCCCGCCACAGTCGCGGCATCATATCGTAGTCGCGGCTACGCATACGGTTGGTGATTTGGGAATTATCGACCTGGCGAATATTCATCGTGATGCCCAGGCGCTGAAGATTATGCTGGAACGGTAAAACCCACTGACTGTTGCTGCCTGCGGAGATGAGCAGTTCAAAGATGAGCGGTTTCCCGGTCGCGTTGTTAACCCGCTGCTGGCCTTTCAATACCCAGCCCGCCTCTTTCAGGAGCGCGTCCGCTTTCAGCAGATTCTCTCGATCGTAGCCGTCGCCTTTGGAAACGGGGGGCTGATAGATCTGGCTAAAGATCTCCGGTGGCAGATCCTTTTTCATTGGCGCGAGCAGCACCAGTTCGTCCGCGTCGGGATACGCTCTGGCCGCATACTCGGTATTCTGGAAATAGCTGTTTGCCCGGCTCCAGGCGTTGTAAAACAGCGCTTTATTCATCCATTCAAAATCAAAGGCCAGCGTGATGGCTTCGCGGACGCGGCGGTCGCTGAACACCGGACGCTGGATATTAAACGCCAGCCAGCGCGTGTCCTGCGCTGATTCATTCTTCTGCTCGTCTTTGACGATGTACTGTTTATCAAAGTTTTTTCCCACGTAACGCGTCGCCCAGTTTTTCGCGTCGCCTTCCAGACGCAGGTCAAATGCTCCGGCTTTAAACGCTTCGAAAGCCACATTGTCGTCGAGATAATAGTCGTAGCGGATAGTATCAAAATTCCAGCGCCCGCGATTCACCGGCAGGTTAGCCGCCCAGTACTCTTTCACCCGCGTATAAACAATGTATTGACCCATTTTCCACTGGCTGATGCGGTAAGGTCCGCTGCTTAACGGCGGCGTCGATAATGGATCGCTGAGCTTATGATCTTTCCAGTAAGACGCCGGCATCACCGGCAGCGAGAACAGGCTGAGCATATCTTCTTTACCTGGCTTCGCTAACACCATCCGCACGGTCAGCGGCGCAATGGCTTTAACGGTCGTGCCTTTGTAAACCAGGCGGAACTGAGGAACGCCTTCGGTCATAAACTTGTGGAAGGTAAAGGCGACGTCTTTTGCCGTAATGGGGGTGCCGTCGTGAAAGCGGGCGCGCGGGTTAATCGTCACTTCCACCCAGGAATAGTCGTCGGCATAGCGTGCGCTCTCGGCAATTAAAGGGTAGTAGCTGCCTGGCTCATCATCCGACGTGGTGAACAGCGTGTCGTAAAGCTGCTCGGTACGCGCGCCGGGGTTGCCGCGCAGGGCATAACGATTGAAATTGTCAAAGGTGCCGATGGCGGAAAGGGTGATCTGTCCCCCTTTCGGCGCGGCCGGATTAACGTAATCAAAATGATCGAAATTAAAGGCGTATCGTGGCTCGCCCAGAACGGAAAAAGCATAGCTCTCTTTAATTGTCTGGGCCTGGATGCTAAAGGCCAATGACAGAACAATCAGCAGCAATACGCGAACGATCATTTGCAACGGGATTCCTTATCGTGACTGCCTGCCAGCGCAGGCAAGGGAATAATAGGGCAGGCTGTGCGTATTGTGAATCCGAGTTTGCGTATTACCTCTTCAGCGTAGGGGGCTCTGACACCCAGCGCACAAAATCGTCGAGCGGCAGCGGTCGGCTGATCCAGTAGCCCTGGAGGAAGCGAACGCCTCTGTCACGCAGCCATTTCGCCTGCTCGGGCGTTTCCACGCCTTCGGCCACAGTCATCATATTAAGGCGTTTCGCAAGGGTGAGCACGGCGTCAAGCACCGGTGAAGTGACCGTTTCCATACCGATCGCGTGAATAAAGCCGCGATCGATCTTCAGATAATCCAGGGTGTAACGCTCCAGATAAATAAGCGCGCTGTGTCCGGTACCAAAGTCGTCGATTGCGATTTCAAAGCCTGCGTTGTGCAGCCATTCAAACAATTGCGCGGCTTCGTGCTGCTGGAGCATGTCGCGTTCGGTAATTTCAAGCACCAGCTGAAAATGATTTGGCGGCATCGCGGCAGCCAGCTGGCGCACATCGTCTTTAAAGCTGCTGCTGTGCAGATGGTCTGGCGCGATATTGATGCCAAATTTCGCCCCCACGGGCAAAACGGCTTGTAAGGCAGGCGCGTCGCGTGCGATCAGCCTGAACAGATGCTGCGTCAGCGGCACGATCATCTGCTGCGCTTCAGCGTAATTGATAAACGCATCGGGGGGGATCTCCCCGGCGGTTGGATGCTTCCAGCGGAGCAGTACTTCGAGGCCGGTCACGCGCAGGGTTTGCGTATCGACCACCGGTTGATACACCACGTAGAACTGATCGCGTTTAATGCCGATCAGGATCTCCCTGCCGGGGCGCAGGCGCAGAGACAGAATGTAATAACAGAGTAAACCGGCGATGCTGCCGCCCATGCCGCCAAGCAGCAGGGCATACCACAATTCCGGCCAGGTCCAGTTGGTTGCGTACAGACGAATCGTCATCGGCACACCGTCAATTTTGGCTTCACGTATCGGGTTATCGCCCAGCTCGTTAAGGGTCAGCAAATGGTCGGAAAAGGTGGAAAGCGCGTTGTTGCCGACGATAATCGCCACACCGTCAAATTCCTCCTGCCTTGCGGTATAGAGCAGGTAAGGGGTGAGATTGATATTCAGTGAGGTGAATACGCCGCTGTTAACCAACAAAGGATTACGATACCAGATCGCCATGGCCGGTTTATTGGGCATCATGGGCGTACCCGGCAGGAGCGCCATATCAATGTCTTTGCTGATATCAATTGCGGGCACCAGTTCGTTCAGCAGCGTATCCATCGCGCCGGTCGCCGAGGAGCAAAAGGCTTTTTTTTCCTTCACCAGAAGAAATGCACGTACGTTCAGACTAAACGCGGCGCGGGAGGTCAGCTCTGAGCCCACCTGCTCGCAGGTGTTCAGGGTGAACGGCTGAAGGACATCAGACGTGGTTTTCAGGTCAGCAAAATAGCTGTCAAGATAATGCTGAATGTCGGAAATTAAGGTGTCGTATTTAACTTCTCGTTTATGCCACGCCATCAGAAATTGCAGGCTGCTGATAAACAGGGCAACGATGACCCCGGTAACCAGACAGGTCAAGATAATTTTTCGACCAGACGTTAAGACGCGAGTGAACATGATACCGGGTTTGACCTTACGGTTGCCGCTGATGGCGAAAATGACGTAATTACAAGACTATAGCCTGGATTGCTTCGGCGAGACATATTTTTCCCCAATACGGGCGGGGGACAGGGCAAAAAAAAGCACCGCCGAAGCGGTGCCTGCAATGTATTCCGGAGTCTCGTCAGGATAGCCAAGGGATAGCAACCTCACGATTAACTGCGGGTAAGAACCCGACGCGCTTCGTTGTAGCGCTTTTTCCAGTACGGCTCGTTCATGCTGGAGATGATGACGCCGCTGCTGGTGGATGCATGGACAAACTGGTTATTACCAATGTAGATCCCCACATGACGACCTGTTGATCCTGCGCGAAACAGAACCAGATCGCCGGTACGCAGATTGCTGCGTGACACCGATTTACCGGTTTCCTGCTGTTCGTAGGTGGAGCGTGGAAGCTCTAAACCAAACTGTTCCCGGAATGTACGCTGTACAAAACTGGAACAATCAATGCCTTTCTTGGAGGTGCCGCCGAGACGATAACGCACGCCTTTCCAGTCGGCATACTGATCCATAATCCGCGATTTTACATCGAGGTTACGCACCATACTCTCAAATTCATCCTGAGAAGCTTGCAGTGAAGAAGTCTCCTGACTCACACCAAGCGTCTCAGAATGCACATTCTTTGCGGTGTTAGATGGCGTACTACATGCCGAAAGCAGTACCGCTACTGCTACCGCGGGGATCCCGCGCAAGATATATCTCAAGAACGGTTGAGATTTGACCATTTTGTGTGTTTTCCCTTGAAGTCCTTAACGATAAATATCGTTATAAAAAATGCCAAACGTGACGAGACTAATTACCAGCGCACAATGAGACAATTCTTTAAGCACAAAAGTGTGGCAGAACGCACAAATTTATTCGCGGCAAGAATAATTCCCTGGCGAGGCAAAACGAGTCCGAGGTTACCGTAATGCAACAGGCTTTGCGAGCGATTTTATCTGAATTTTTATAAGAAATTGTGATAGGGAAAGTGAATAAACGGGATTGGTTAAATTAAGTACAAAAAGAGGGCAATATACGCAACTTACTCATTCATAACAGGAATAGTGTGACAGGAAAATGACAATAATAAAGATAAATTTACCTTGCACATCAGCAGAGGGATAAGCAAACCCCCTGATGATGTTAATCACTTTAATTTATTTGTTTAAAACTTGTTTGTTTTGACCGGGAAGATAATGGTCGAACAGTCCAATCAGCCGATCGCTTAATGGTGTCATCAGGCACCAGGGCAGCCCAATCAACACCACGGTCAATGATCCAACGACGATATCAGTCAGCCAGTGGGCGCCAATCATCACGCGCGGAAAAGCAAAAACCAGCGCAATAAGCAGGCCGATCGCGCCAGCGGTTTTGCCGAAATAGCGCAGCATAAAGGCGGCGAAAATAAGCAGCATCATGCCGTGATCGCCAGGAAAACTGTCGCGCGATGCATCTTTCGTCGGAATATGCAGCAGCTCGCTGACGCGATAAATGTGTTCAAAGCTGAGCGTTGGGCTGGCGCGTTTGACGGGCAGCAGCGCCTGGCCCAATTGATTGAGAACCACGGCGGTAAGCAGCATCACCAGACCTGTCATGACGATGCGACGGCGACCCGCAGGGGTCTCTTTGAGCCAAAAACTGAGCATCAGACAGCCCATCGCCAGCAGCGAACAACCGTCAAACGCGCGGTTATTGGTGAGCGCGACCAGCCACAGAAATGCGCGGCTTTCTACCAGCCTCTGATTAAAGAAGTGGAAAATGCTGGAATCGGCGGTGGACCAGATTCCGTGCTGAGCAGGAAGATACCAGCTCATGAATAAGGCCAGGCCTGCCGCGTTCAGCAGAAGTATCAGGGACAACCGGGTTTTCATAGTGACATCTTTTCGCTGTTTATTGGCGGCAGACAACCTTACGCGTGGTCAGCTAAACGAAGCTTCAACAATGCGGACTGCAGCGCATTCCAGTCGGCATCACGACTGGAAATCAGCTCAATGCGGCTATCCGGCGGGGCAACGTTTTGCGTTTCAATATGCAGATCGTCACCCTGGCGATTAATACGCACCAGCCCTTCCGGGATGCGCATCACCCCTTTCACCCGTCCAACCGGCGCCAGCCGCGCCCATTCCAGCAGGCCAATGGTGTCGAAAACGGTATCGGCATCGAAAATCCAGCCGCAGGCCTGGTGCCCCTGTCCACTGTTGAGGCTGCGTCGCCATCGCTGCTGGGCGGGCAGACTTAGCGCCGCGAGCCCTCTTTTTTCCGGATGGCTGTGCGAGTGCGCTTCGCTGGCGGGGAGCGCTTTCAGGTTAAGGCGGGGTAAATCCAGCAACTGAGCGTCAATTTGTCCGTGATCGGCGTGAACGAGCTGGCGATTGTCGCCATTTTGCCGCCACCAGGCGTCCAGCGCGCGCGTGCTCTCTGCGCTTGCTCGATCGCTTTTATTCGCCACCACGATATCCGCTGCGGCCAACTGGTCGCGGAAATTCTCATTGGCAACGGTTTTTTCATCCAGTAGCAGGCGTGGGTCGAGAAGACATAAGGTGGCGCGTAAGTCGATCCACGGCTCGTATACCGGCGCGGTAAGCAGGTCGAGGATCTGTTTTGGATGACCCAGCCCCGTTGGTTCAATCAGCAGACGATCCGGCTTTCCCTGACGCAGCAGGGTATTCAGGCCAACCTGCATCGGTAAGCCGTTAACGCAACACATGCAGCCGCCGGGAATTTCTTTCAGCAATGCGCCGCTGTCGGCGAGTAGCGCGCCGTCGATACCGACCTCGCCGAACTCATTAACCAGCACCGCCCATTTTTCTGCGGGATCTTTGTGCGCTAACAGATGAAGGATGGAGGTGGTTTTTCCGCTTCCCAGAAAACCAGTGATGAGGTTAGTTTTGGTCACGCCTGCTCCAGAACGATATGCCGTAACGATTTGCATTAATCCTGGCGAAAAAAAGCGGAAAAGAGAAGGGCGGGACGAACGAACGCGGCATTCGTTCGCCTTAATGGCAGAAATTGTTAAATTTTTAACGTACTGATGACCGCCTGATGCGCGCCGTGCCGGGCAAGATGTTGCCAGGCTGTTTCAATAGCCTGCACAAAAACAGGGTTTTTCGGCAGATCGCTACCAAAAACTTCCTGCAAAGTGAGCAGGTTTGCCACCTTCTCGTTTTCACCCACGTTGGCGACGAGCAGACGAATTTTGTCGCTCAGCGGATCGCGAACGTCAATTGGCGCGCCCGCGTCGTCAACGCCGCACACATAGCGCATCCAACCCGCGATGCCCAGCGCCAGCAGCGGCCATGCGCTGCCGCGTTCAAGGTGAATTCGAACCCCCGCCAGCATGCGTTGCGGCAGTTTTTGACTGCCGTCCATCGCGATTTGCCAGGTTTTGTGCTTCAGCGCCGGATTGGCGAAACGGGCGATCAGGCTTCCGGCATAGCGCTGCAGATCGACATCGGTAATGCTCAGTGTGGGCGCCTGTTCGCGCATCATCAGTTGATACGCGGCTTCACGGAAGGCCTCGTCCTGCATACATTCGCTGATATGCTGAAATCCGGACAGGTAACCCAGATACGCGAGGAATGAGTGGCTGCCGTTCAGCATTCGCAGCTTCATCTCTTCCCAGGGCCGGACATCGGTGACCAACTGAACGCCCGCGGTTTCCCATGCCGGGCGCCCGGCGACGAAGCGATCTTCAATGACCCACTGGATAAACGGCTCGCAGCTGATGCCGCACGGGTCGGCAACGCCCAGCGCCCGGGAGATTTCATCCAGCGTTTCGTCTGTGGCGGCGGGGACAATCCGGTCAACCATCGTCCCGGGAAAGCTGACATGCTCGCGGATCCACATTGCCAGCGCCGGATCGCGCTTTTCGGCCATTCCCAGCACCGCGTTTTTTACCACATGACCGTTGTCAGGAATGTTATCGCAGGACAGTACGGTAAAAGGGAGTAGCCCCCGCTCACGACGGCGGGACAACGCTTCGACCAGAATGCCCGGCGCGGAATGCGGCTCACCCGGTGAGTCAATGTCGTGCCGGATACGGGGATGGGTCAGATCGAGCGTGCCGGTAGCGGGGTCAATGCAGTAGCCTTTCTCAGTGATAGTCAGCGAGACAATCGCCACCTGCGGCTCGCAAAATTTTCCAATAATCGCGGTCAGAGAGTCGAGCTTTGCGTTCAGACATTCATGGACAGCGCCGATAACGATCGCCTGGTTGCCGTTCGCGCCTTTCTCCAGCACGGTATATAAATGATCCTGAGCGCGGAGCTGACTCATCAGCCTGTCGCCGCTGAACAAGCTGATCTCACAAATGCCCCAGTCGCCGCCTTGCGCATTCAGTACCCGGTCGGTAAGTAGCGCCTGATGGGCGCGATGAAACGCGCCGAAACCGAAATGGACGATACGCGAGGCGAGTCGGCTGCGGTCATACTGCGGCGTCCGGACGCTATCGGGCAGGATGGCTGAGGCAATAGTAGTCATTTTTTATACACCTGATTAACGATAAATTAACACGCTCAGTGTAAAGTTATATGACAACAAATTGAATTGGTAAGCCGAATTATTCCAGGGAATGTGAGCTGGATCAATCAATGATGCGGCCCTGATTGATCGGTGATGAGAAGCCTGTATGGTAGTCGTCATTCAATGACCCTATTTTGGTATAACAACTTGTGAGGTGAACAATGGAACAAACCTGGCGTTGGTACGGACCAAACGATCCGGTATCGCTTGATGATGTGCGTCAGGCGGGCGCAACGGGCGTTGTGACGGCATTGCACCACATTCCAAACGGTGAAGTGTGGCCGGTCGAAGAGATCAAAAAGCGTCAGGCGGTTCTGGCGGAGAAAGGGCTTACCTGGTCCGTGGTCGAAAGCATTCCGGTGCATGAAGATATCAAAACCCGTTCCGGTCAGTATCAGACCTGGATTGCTAACTACCAGCAGAGCATCCGCAATCTGGCTACCTGCGGTATCGATACCGTCTGTTACAACTTTATGCCGATCCTCGACTGGACGCGTACCGATCTGGAATACACGCTGCCGGACGGTTCAAAAGCGCTGCGTTTTGATCAGATCGCCTTTGCTGCTTTTGAGCTGCACATTCTGAAGCGTGCAGGTGCTGAAGCGGATTATACCGATGAAGAACAGCGTCAGGCGCAGGCGTATTTCAACGCCATGAGCGCGGCGGATATCGAAAAGCTGACCCGTAATATTATCGCCGGCCTGCCGGGCGCGGAGGAGGGTTATACTCTCGATCAGTTCCGCGCGCGCCTGGCGGAGTATGACGGCATCAGCAAAGACGATTTGCGTGAGAATATGGCCGTATTTCTGCGCGCGATTGTGCCGGTGGCTGAAGAAGTGGGCGTCCGTCTTGCCGTTCATCCGGACGATCCGCCGCGCCCGATCCTCGGTTTGCCGCGCATCGTCTCGACCATGGAGGACATGCAATGGCTGAAGGAGACGGTGGACAGCATTCACAACGGCTTCACCATGTGCACAGGATCTTACGGCGTGCGCGCGGACAACGACCTGGTGAAAATGATCGAAACCTTTGGCGATCGTATTCACTTTACGCATCTGCGCTCCACCTGCCGTGAAGACAATCCGAAAACCTTCCACGAAGGCGCGCACCTGCAGGGCGATGTCGACATGGTTGCCGTGGTGACGGCTATTTTGCGTGAAGAGCAGCGTCGTAAACAGGCGGGAGATCTCCGCCCCATTCCAATGCGTCCCGATCACGGGCATCAGATGCTGGACGATCTGCATAAGAAAACCAATCCAGGGTACTCGGCGATTGGCCGTCTGAAAGGGCTGGCGGAAGTGCGCGGCGTTGAGCTGGCGTTGAAACAGACTCAGTTCCGCGATCTGCTGTAATGACGCGTTATTGACGTAAAGAGGCCTGATGGCGCTGCGCTCATCAGGCCTACAGCGAAGAGAGCACTGGCCGGATAAAAGGTTTACACCGCCATCCGCTACCTCTTCTGTTAATCCGCGCGTCCCATATAGCGACGTTCTTCGATATGAATGCGGATTTTCTCTCCGGCGCTCAGGTATTCCGGTACCAGAATCACCAGACCGGTACTCAGGGTCGCAGGTTTGTTACGTGCGCTGGCAGAGGCGCCTTTAATCCCTGGCGCGGTTTCCACGATTTCCAGATCCACTGTCTGCGGCAATTCAAGCGCCAACAGTTGTCCGTCCCAGAGCAGGACCTGCATGTCCGGCATGCCGCCTTCAGGAATAAACTGCAATTCCTCTTCGATTTGATCCTGGGTAAAGGTATAAGGCGTATAGTCTTCTTTATCCATGAAGACATATTCATTGCCGTCGATATAAGAGAAATCGACGCCACGGCGGTTCAGGGTCACGGTATCAACGATATCATCGCCCTTAAAGCGTTCTTCAACTTTCAGACCGGTACGGACGTCGGAGAAACGCATTTTATACAGCGTCGCCGCGCCGCGGGCGGTAGGAGACTGAATATCGATATCTTTCACAATCAGCAAATTGCCGTTGTAGTTCAGTACCATACCTTTTTTGATTTCGTTCGCTCTTGGCATCGAAAAGATCCTGTTGTGGAGATTAGCTAAATTATCGCGTCAAACTACTCGCGCCGGGGCTTTCAGGCAAGCGGAATTCGCACTTTTACTGGTGTACAAAAGGTGGTACTGTCCGGACGTCAAAAAAAGAGAGCCCGTTATGGAATGCCGTCCGGATTGCGGGGCGTGTTGCACCGCCCCCTCGATTTCCAGCCCCATCCCCGGCATGCCCAACGGCAAGCCTAATAGTCAAT
Organism: Citrobacter sp. Cs237; assembly: GCF_030332325.1. Classification (NCBI taxonomy): domain Bacteria; kingdom Pseudomonadati; phylum Pseudomonadota; class Gammaproteobacteria; order Enterobacterales; family Enterobacteriaceae; genus Citrobacter; species Citrobacter sp. Cs237. The sequence goes on from NZ_JAOWIB010000091.1 coordinate 83,766, forward strand.
TATTCGCAGTATAAAAAAGACATCGCTAAGCAGAAATGACTTTTTTGCTAAGTGTTTCAATTGAATGTGAAAAGCTTTCTCCATAGCCAGTTTTAGACAGTTGTAATAACTCATTTAGTCCAGAATGACTTGTAAACGAAAGATTTTCATACAGGCATATAGGAAGTTCTGAATTGTCTTTAAATCTTCTGTCTGGGCCTCCAGACTTGTTCACATACTTCCATGTCCTTCCAACGACTATGGCATCTCCAGGTACACCTTCGCTTTCAATGAATCGACTGTCGGCAACATTAACGAATAGCTGGTTATAACCAACAGCGCCCACACCATCAGGGTCAAAAACCAATACTCTATCTGGAAAGAAATGCAATGTTTGACGACCGACTTTGATAGCAATCGTCTCAATATTCGTTTTAACAAAGGGGGGCTTTGCTTTGCTGATAGAGGTGGCTTTTCTACGTAGTAGGTTGCCTGCACCGGCATGATACTTAGGGTCATAAACGGCTCCAGATGCTTCTACGTGCCATACCTTTGAGCAACTTGCGAGTTTGGCTCCACTGTCATGAAGTTGCTGGTAACATGTCATCATTTGATCATCAAAATCATAAAAGAGAACAGTGGTCTTTCTAAGCTGATCGTACATGTAAGCAAAAACGGAGACTACTCCGCCTACGATAAATCCTATAGCTAGGCACCACTCAGGCCATGCCTCTGAAAAACCGTAGAGTAATATCGCAATCGAAAGGAAAATGGCGAAGGGCCATATCTGAAACTTCTTACGCTTCTTATTCAACTCATCAAGTAGTTCTCGGGAACTGGAATCAACGATTTCCGAAATATGGGATGATTCGATTTCCTCAAGAGGCGCATGCGTTTTGTCATGTTTTGCAGGGGATTCATTAGGTACACGTTGGACCTTTTTCCCGCTCTCTGGGATCATGCTTGGTGAAAGCGAAGCACGATAATAGACTCCGCCAGCACCAACATGGATGTAATTTCCTCTTGGACCAGTACCGAATCTCAGCCCTTTTATACCAATAGATGCGCCGACTCCAGATTTGGATAGGTTGAATCTTATCGGTCCAACGCGAATGCTTTTCCTAACGTAAATGCCCATAGTAACTCCATGTAATAGGTAGCATGAGAACGTGAGTCAACGAAAATCCTAACAAATTCTACATCAGAAAATGATGGGGCTAGATGTCTTAAAGACAGTGCTGCGTATTTTTATATTTTTCAATTAGTTAGTAAGCGTTTCCCATTTTGATTTAGTTGCCTCTAAACAGTGACCTGTCTGTGGAAGTGCCTTTCTGTTATTGTTGACGATTAAGCTAAATTTTGATCAGAAGGCTAAATGGACTGTCGTAGCGATTGTGGGGCTTGTTGTATTGCTCCTTCCATCTCATCTCCAATCCCAGGGATGCCACAGGGAAAGCCAGCTAATACTAGGTGTGTCCAGCTATCGAATGAAAATCTTTGTATGATTTTTGGATCTGAGTTGAGGCCAGAAGTTTGCGGAAGTTTGCAACCGTCTAAGGAAATGTGCGGAGAAGACCGTGATGCAGCGCTGACTTTTCTGATTCAGCTTGAGGCTATGACTGCACCTTAAGCGCCAGTGATAGGGTAATGCAATGAAATATAGTCCTTTTTGTTATAAGAATCTCAATGTCAACATGATAAATGCTATATAAATTTTTTAAACATTTTCAGATAAATGCTGTAGCATGAACACATTAGTTAAGACTTGAGATAAATCGTCATCAACTGAGTTGTAAAACTCGCGGAAAGCTTAACCGCTTTCTACCTATTTACCCCCACGCATGGCTCCTGACGCCTCCGGGCAGTACTGGCAGCATAGCATGATGGGTATTCGAACCCTCTGGGCGACAGAGGGTTCGTGGAGCGGGGAGCTAGTGCTGTTCAATCTCATCCTTATGAGGGCGAGCCTTTGGTGTTTCAGTGAACAAAAAGTTCACGCGCCATCGGACATAAGGAAAAAGTCGACATGAAAAAAGACAGCTTAACTAAAGAACAGCAGGCACAGAGCAAATCAACCTTGAAGAAGTGGTTGGTTACTGGATGGAAAGGTGTGAAACTCGCAATTCGCGTAGCTAACATCATATGTACAGTGATTAACTATTTTGAAGGGGGAGACGAGTAATGTGTCCTCCCTAGTTTCAAAACAATTAGGTATAAGTATGTTAAATAAAGCCTTGAAATTGATAAGACAATACCATCAGCAAACTGTTTTGGAACTTTCTCAGGCGATCTCTCTTCCAAAAGAAACTATCATACTATTGGAAAATGGTTCCGTAGCTCCTTCGTTAGATGTGCTCAATAAGTACTCAGAACATTTTGACATCCCAGTTAAATCATTACTTTTTTTCTCCGAGTCTCTGTATAAAAGTAATAAATTTTCAGAGCGGTTTAGACTGAATTGTGCGGGTAAAATTTTAAATGTAGTCGAATGGATTGCTAAAAAAAATGAAATCTAAACCCAAACTTAAAATCTCAACGCGAGATAAATCATACAATTTAATTGATTCCCCGCTATATAAACTGAAAAACAAAAAAAGACTGGCACAACTTTTAAATATAAACCTTTGTGATTTCCGCACGTTAACAAGCGATGATGAAAACTATTCTGTATTTGAGCAATTATCAAAAAAAGGAAAAGTGCGAAAAATACAAAAGCCAGTTCACAAACTGGATGTGGTGCACACGAGGATCGCTAGTCTTATATGCCGCATTCAGACTCCATTGTATCTGCATTCTGGAAAAAAAACATGTTCCAATATTAGTAATGCTAGTGCGCATATAAATGAGTTAAATTTGCTTACGACAGATATTAAATCATTTTTCCCATCGACAACAAGGAATATGGTTTTTTCTTTCTTTTATTCAGTGATGAAAACTTCATCTGATATAGCTGATATTCTATCGCATATTTGCACTTGCCATGGGCATATACCTACAGGTAGTAGGATTAGTATGCCGTTGGCATTTTGGTCCAACATTAGAATGTTTACAGAGCTAGAAAATTTAAGCCTGTCATTAAATGTGACTATGACAGTCTATGTTGATGATATTACTTTTTCAGGTGAGAAAGTTAATCGACTATTTATGTCCTGTATGAGAAAAATTGTTGCTAAACATGGTCATCAGGTTCATCCAACAAAAACTAAACTTTATGGGGCAAAGCTTCCTAAATTGGTGACAGGAGTTATTGTGCACTCCAATGTCCTGAAAATTAGGAATGAACAACATCTGCTGCTCTCAAGAGAACTGGAACAATGGCGGATTATCAAAGATGAACCATATGCAATTAATGCTAATATAACAAGTAAACTTGTCGGAAGACTTTATTCCATGGGCGTTATAGAACAGCGGTATAAAGAAAAAGTCAGAACAATAAAGAGCAATACTGCATTTTGAATAGCTGTTCAGTATGAATGCAGGGCATTGCGTCGACTGGCTAAAGTGATATCCTTGAGGGGGCTATGTCAGCCCCTTTATCTCAATATGCGATAATTAACTGGCTTTAGAGTACATCTCAAAGATGTTATCATAGTCTAAGTCAATACATGATGTATCCTGAATATCAGTGAAATCAACTGCTAGTTCTTCAACATCAAATCTCACACTGTATTTTGTCTTCTGTTCGATGTAATCGGTGAGTGCTTCTGTATCTACGGGTTTAAAGCATGTCACACCATCATGTTGAAGTAAAACAATATTATCCCCTAAATATCGAATCATGTTTTGAAGAATCCATGATTCTGCACCGTGAAGAATATGAGCTAAAAGTGTGGCTTTTTTGACGTTTTTCATCTATTCTGTCTTCGTTTTAATGACCATTCTGAATCGCCACGGGTTTAACAGACACCCCAGAGTCATTTAAGATGACTTAAAGAGAGGTGCCCATGAGCGGTAAGCGTTATCCTGAAGAGTTTAAAATTGAAGCAGTCAAACAGGTTGTTGATCGTGGTCATTCTGTTTCCAGCGTTGCAACTCGTCTCGATATCACCACCCACAGCCTTTACGCCTGGATAAAGAAGTACGGTCCGGATTCTTCCACTAATAATGAACAGTCAGATGCTCAGGCCGAGATCCGCCGACTCCAGAAGGAGTTAAAGCGGGTTACTGACGAACGGGATATATTAAAAAAAGCCGCGGCGTACTTCGCAAAGCTGTCCGACTGAGGTACGCCTTTATCCGTGACAACAATCGTTGCTGGCCTGTCCGCCTGCTCTGCCAGGTGCTGGATGTGCATCCGAGTGGGTTTTACGCCTGGCTTAAGCAGCCACATTCACGACGGTATCATGCTGACCTGAAGCTGACGGGACATATTAAGCAGTTCTGGCTGGAGTCGGGCTGTGTTTATGGCTATCGCAAGATCTATCTCGATCTGCGGGATTCCGGGCAACAATGCGGTGTAAACAAAGTCTGGCGGTTGATGCAACGTGTGGGGATAAAGGCTCAGGTCGGATACCGAAGTCCACGGGCGCGTAAAGGTGAAGCCAGTATTGTGACGCCCAACAAGCTCCAGCGGCAGTTCAACCCGGAAGCACCGGATGAACGTTGGGTTACGGACATAACCTACATCCGAACCCACGAAGGCTGGTTGTATCTGGCCGTGGTGGTTGACCTGTTCTCCCGAAAAGTTATCGGCTGGTCAATGCAACCCCGAATGACAAAAGAGATTGTCCTGAACGCATTACTTATGGCGGTGTGGAGGCGTAATCCTCAAAAGCAGGTACTGGTTCACTCTGATCAGGGCAGTCAGTACACGAGCCATGAGTGGCAGTCGTTCCTGAAATCACACGGTCTGGAAGGCAGCATGAGCCGTCGCGGAAACTGCCACGACAATGCGGTTGCGGAAAGCTTTTTCCAGCTACTGAAGCGCGAACGGATTAAGAAAAAGATCTACGGAACTAGAGACGAAGCCAGAAGCGATATTTTTGATTACATCGAAATGTTTTATAACAGTAAGCGTCGGCATGGTTCGAGCGAGCAGATGCCACCAGTTGAATATGAAAACCTATATTATCAACGACTCAGAAGTGTCTAGGTTATCCGTGGCGATTCAGT
>NZ_JAOWIB010000092.1:0-15671 GCF_030332325.1 Citrobacter sp. Cs237
ATGACAAAATTAACCTGTTTCAAAGCCTACGATATTCGCGGCAGACTGGGCGAAGAATTAAACGAAGATATTGCGTGGCGGATTGGCCGCGCCTACGGCGAATTTCTCAAACCGAAAACCATTGTACTCGGCGGCGACGTGCGTCTGACCAGTGAGGCGCTGAAGCTGGCGCTGGCGAAGGGGTTACAGGACGCGGGCGTCGATGTGCTGGATATTGGCCTTTCCGGCACCGAAGAGATCTATTTCGCCACCTTCCACCTCGGCGTTGACGGTGGCATTGAAGTCACCGCCAGCCATAACCCGATGGACTACAACGGCATGAAGCTGGTGCGTGAGGGCGCGCGCCCAATCAGCGGCGACACCGGCCTGCGCGACGTCCAGCGCCTGGCGGAAGCCAATGACTTTCCGCCGGTCAATATGGATAAGCGCGGCAGCTATAAACAGATCACCCTGCGCGACGCCTATATCGATCATCTGTTTGGCTACATCAACGTCAACAACCTCACCCCGCTGAAGCTGGTGATCAACTCGGGTAACGGCGCGGCGGGTCCGGTGGTGGACGCTATTGAAGCGCGCTTTAAGGCCCGGGGCGTACCGGTGGAGTTCATCAAGGTGCATAACACCCCGGACGGCAACTTCCCGAACGGTATTCCTAATCCGCTGCTGCCGGAATGTCGCGACGATACCCGCAATGCGGTGATTGAGCACGGCGCGGACATGGGGATTGCTTTTGACGGCGACTTTGATCGCTGCTTCCTGTTCGACGAAAAAGGGCAGTTTATTGAGGGCTACTACATCGTCGGCCTGCTGGCGGAAGCGTTCCTCGAAAAACACCCGGGCGCGAAGATCATCCACGACCCGCGCCTGTCCTGGAACACTGTCGACGTGGTGAAGGCCGCAGGCGGCACGCCGGTGATGTCGAAAACCGGTCATGCGTTCATCAAAGAGCGGATGCGTGCGGAAGATGCTATTTACGGCGGCGAAATGAGCGCCCACCACTACTTCCGTGATTTCGCCTACTGCGACAGCGGGATGATCCCGTGGCTGCTGGTGGCGGAGCTGGTATGCCTGAAAGGGCAGTCGCTGGGCGAGCTGGTCCGCGACCGGATGGCGGCGTTCCCGGCGAGCGGTGAAATCAACAGCCAACTGGCGGAACCGGCGGCGGCGATCGCCCGCGTGGAGGCGTACTTCGCGAAAGAAGCGCTGTCGGTGGATCGCACTGACGGCATCAGCATGTCGTTTGCCGACTGGCGCTTTAACCTGCGTTCGTCAAACACCGAGCCGGTGGTACGCCTGAACGTCGAATCGCGCGGTGATATCCCGCTGATGGAAGCGCGAACGCGCACTCTGCTGACGCTGCTGAATCAGTAAGGTCAGGTCTTCCCTTACCCGGTCGCGGGTAAGGGGCTAATAACAGGAACAACGATGACAAATCTAAAAAAGCGCGAACGAGCGAAAACCAATGCATCGTTAATCTCTATGGTGCAACGCTTTTCAGATATCACCATCATGTTTGGCGGGCTGTGGCTGGTCTGCGAAGTGAGTGGACGGCCCTTCCTGTATATGCACCTGTTGGTGGCGCTGATTACGCTGGTTGTTTTTCAGATGCTGGGCGGCATGACCGATTTTTACCGATCCTGGCGCGGCGTCAAAATTTCCACAGAACTGACGCTCCTGCTGCAAAACTGGACGCTGAGCCTCGTTTTTTGCGCGGGTCTGGTGGCGTTTAACCAGGATTTCGATAATCGCCTGGGCACCTGGCTGGCGTGGTATCTGTTGAGCAGCATTGGCCTTGTGATCTGCCGTTCGTTTATCCGCTACGGCGCGGGCTGGCTGCGCAACCGCGGCTATAACAAACGCCTGGTGGCGGTAGCGGGCGACCTGCCAGCCGGACAGGCGCTGCTCGACAGTTTTCGCAACGAACCGTGGCTGGGCTTTGAGGTGGTCGGCGTCTATCACGACCCGAAACCGGGCGGTGTATCTTCTGACTGGGCCGGAAATTTTGAACAATTGATTGAGGATGCCAAAGCCTCACGCATCCATAACGTCTATATCGCTATGTCGATGAGCGACGGCGCGCAGGTGAAAAAGCTGGTGCGTGAACTGGCGGATACCACCTGTTCGGTGATCCTTATCCCGGACGTCTTTACCTTCAACATCCTGCATTCGCGCATTGAAGAAGTGAGCGGCGTGCCGGTGGTGCCGCTGTATGACACGCCGCTGTCGGGCATTAACCGACTGCTGAAACGCGCGGAGGATATTGTGCTCGCCTCGCTGATCCTGCTGCTGATTTCACCGGTACTGTGCGGTATCGCGCTGGCGGTGAAGCTGACCTCGCCAGGTCCGGTGATCTTCCGCCAGACCCGCTACGGTATGGACGGCAAGCCGATCAACGTGTGGAAGTTCCGTTCAATGAAGGTGATGGAAAACGACAAGGTGGTTACGCAGGCGACGCAGAACGATCCGCGCGTGACGAAAGTGGGTAATTTCCTGCGCCGCACTTCGCTTGATGAGCTGCCACAGTTTATCAATGTGCTGACTGGCGGGATGTCGATTGTCGGCCCGCGTCCACATGCGGTGGCGCACAACGAACAGTATCGACAACTGATTGAAGGCTACATGCTGCGCCACAAGGTAAAGCCAGGCATTACCGGTTGGGCGCAGATCAACGGCTGGCGCGGCGAAACCGACACGCTGGAGAAAATGGAAAAACGTGTCGAATTCGACCTGGAATACATCCGCGAATGGAGCATCTGGTTCGACATCAAAATCGTTTTTCTGACCGTTTTCAAAGGTTTCGTTAACAAAGCGGCGTATTAAGATGAGCTTACGAGAAAAAACCATCAGCGGCGCCAAATGGTCGGCCATCGCCACGGTCATTATCATCAGTCTTGGGCTGATTCAGATGACCGTGCTTGCGCGGATTATCGATAATCATCAGTTCGGCCTGCTGACCGTCTCGCTGGTCATCATCGCATTGGCAGATACCCTGTGCGACTTCGGCATTGCCAACTCGATTATCCAGCGCAAAACGATCAGTCACCTCGAGCTTACCACCCTGTACTGGCTGAACGTGGGGCTGGGGATTGTGGTGTGCGTGGCGGTATATCTGCTGAGCGATGTTATCGCGGGCGTGTTGCATAATCCGGATCTGTCGCCGCTGATAAAAACCCTTTCGCTGGTGTTTGTCGTGATCCCGCATGGGCAGCAGTTCCGCGCGCTGATGCAAAAAGAGCTGGAGTTCAACAAGATCGGTATGATCGAAACCAGCGCGGTGCTGGCGGGCTTTACTTTCACGGTAGTCAGCGCCCATTTCTGGCCGTTGGCGTTAACCGCGATTCTGGGGTATCTGGTCAACAGTGTCGTGCGCACCCTGCTGTTCGGTTATTTTGGCCGCAAGATTTATCGCCCGGGTCTGCATTTTTCCCTGAAGTCCGTCTCGTCAAACCTGCGCTTTGGCGCCTGGCTGACGGCGGACAGCATCGTCAACTACGTCAATACTAACCTTTCCACGCTGGTACTGGCGCGCATTCTCGGCGCCAGCGTCGCGGGTGGCTACAATCTGGCTTATAACGTGGCGGTGGTGCCGCCAATGAAGCTTAACCCGATCATCACCCGCGTGCTGTTTCCGGCGTTTGCCAAGATTCAGGACGACACGGAAAAGCTGCGCGTGAACTTTTACAAACTGCTGTCCGTTGTGGGAATCATTAACTTTCCGGCGCTGCTCGGGCTGATGGTGGTTTCGGATAACTTCGTGCCGCTGGTGTTTGGCGAAAAGTGGAACAGTATTATCCCGGTGCTGCAACTGCTGTGCATCGTCGGTCTGCTGCGCTCGGTGGGTAACCCGATTGGTTCCTTACTGATGGCGAAAGCGCGGGTGGATATCAGTTTTAAATTCAATGTGTTCAAAACTTTTCTCTTTATTCCGGCAATCATTATCGGCGGGCAGATGGGGGGGGCGATTGGCGTAACGCTGGGCTTCCTGCTGGTGCAGATCGTGAATACCGTACTGAGCTATTTCATCATGATTAAGCCGGTGCTCGGTTCCAGCTACCGCCAGTACATTCTGAGTCTGTGGCTGCCGTTTTATCTCTCGTTGCCCACATTTATCACCGCCTACGGCGCAGGGAAGTTATTTGACAAAGCCTTGCCGCTGTCCGGTGTCTTCACTTTACAGGTCGTGGTCGGAATAGTGAGTTTTATTTTAATGCTTATTTTTTCACGCAACGCGCTGGTCATGGAAATGAAAAGACAGTTGTTCGGCAGTGCAAGAATGAAAAAATTATTACGTGTCGGATGACAGGTAAATAAATCGATAAGAGGCAACTTATGAAATTATTAGTATTAGGCAACCACACCTGTGGGAACCGTGGTGATAGCGCCATTATGCGCGGTTTACTCGATGCCATCCGCCAACAAGAACCTGAAGTCGACATGGATGTGATGAGCCGTTTCCCGGTCAGTTCCGCCTGGTTACAGGGACGGCCAATTATTGCCGATCCGCTGTATCAACTAAGCCAGAAACAGCAGCAGATGACCGGGCTGAATGGCCGGGTCAAAAAAGTGTTGCGCCGTCGCTTTCAGCACAAAATTTTACTGGCGAAGGTTGCGCAGGAAGGATCGCTGCGTAACTTTGCGCTAGCGCCGGAATTTGCCGACTTTGCCCGGTTTATCGCCCAGTATGACGCGGTCATTCAGGTTGGTGGCTCTAACTACGTGGACCTGTACGGCCTGACCCATTTTGAGTATCCCTTATGCGCGTTTATGGCGAACAAACCGATTTATATGGTCGGCCATAGCGTCGGGCCTTTCCAGAACCCGGACTTTAATCAGTTAGCTCATTACGTTTTTGGGCGCACTGATGCGCTGATCCTGCGTGAAACGGTCAGCCGCGATTTGATGACCGCTGCCCAAATCGACACCCGTAAAGTGGAACAAGGCGTGGATACCGCATGGCTGGTAGAGCGCCGCCATGATGATTTTGTCGCCAGTTATGCGGTACAGCACTGGCTGGATGTCACCGCGCGAAGAAAAACCGTGGCCATCACCTTGCGCGATCTCGAGCCCTTCGACAAACGTCTGGGCACGACTCAGCAAGCGTATGAGCAGGCTTTTGCGGAAGTTGTGAACAGACTGATTGACGATGGCTATCAGGTGCTGGTGCTTTCAACCTGTACCAGTATTGACCGCTATAACCGCGATGACCGCATGGTGGCGCTCCGGATGGCGAAATTTGTGAAGCCATCGGCGCATTTCCATATCGCGATGGATGAACTGAACGATGTGGAACTGGGCAAGATCCTTGCTTCCTGTGTTTTGACCATCGGTACCCGTCTGCATTCCGCCATCATTTCGATGAACTTTGGCACGCCCGCTATCGCGATTAACTACGAGCACAAATCCGCCGGGATCATGCAGCAGTTAGGCCTGCCAGAGCTGGCGATTGATATTCGTCACCTGCTGAACGGGTCGCTGCAAGGCGTGGTCGCAGATACGCTGGCGCAACTGCCCGCGCTCAGTGAAAAAGTGGATAACGCCGTCACGCAGGAGCGAACCAAGGGGTTTGCCATGATTAAGTCCGTTCTCGACAGAATTCGGGAGGGGCGATGAAGGTCAGCTTTTTTCTGCTGAAATTCCCACTCTCATCAGAGACGTTTGTTCTTAATCAGATCACGGCGTTTATTGATATGGGATTTGATGTGGACATCGTCGCCCTGCAAAAAGGTGATACGCAAAACACCCATGCCGCCTGGGAAAAATACAACCTGGCGGCGAAGACCCGCTGGCTGCAGGATGAACCGCAGGGTCGGCTGGCGAAACTGCGTTACCGGGCATTGAAAACGCTGCCGGGACTGCACCGGGCGGCGACGTGGAAATCACTGAATTTCTCCCGCTATGGCGACGAATCACGCAATTTGATCCTGTCGTCTATTTGCGCGCAGGTGAGCACGCCTTTGCAGGCCGATGTGTTCATCGCGCATTTTGGCCCTGCCGGCGTAACGGCGACCAAGCTGCGTGAACTGGGGGTGATCAGGGGCAAAATTGCGACCATTTTCCACGGCATTGATATCTCCAGCCGGGAGGTTCTGAATCACTACGCCCCTGAATACCAGCAGTTGTTTCAGCGTGGCGACCTGATGCTGCCTATTAGCGACCTGTGGGCTAAGCGTCTGAAAAGCATGGGCTGCCCGGCGGAAAAAATCGCCGTCTCGCGGATGGGGGTGGACATGGCGCGCTTCAGCCATCGCCCGGTGAAAGCGCCCGGCACGCCGCTGGAGATGATCTCTGTGGCGCGTCTGACCGAGAAAAAAGGGCTGCACGTGGCGATAGAAGCCTGTCGCCAGCTCAAAGAGCAGGGCGTCGCGTTTCGTTACCGTATCCTCGGGATGGGGCCCTGGGAACGGCGTTTGCGGACGCTTATCGAACAGTATCAGCTTGATGACGTGATTGAGATGCCGGGCTTCAAACCGAGCCACGAAGTGAAGGCGATGCTCGACGAGGCGGATCTCTTTTTGCTGCCCTCCATTACTGGCGCGGATGGCGATATGGAAGGCATTCCGGTCGCGCTGATGGAGGCGATGGCGGTGGGGATCCCCGTTGTTTCCACTGTCCACAGCGGTATTCCGGAACTGGTCGAAGCCGGAAAGTCAGGCTGGCTGGTGCCGGAAAACGATGCGCAGGCGCTGGCGGCGCAGCTTGCCGGGTTTAGCCAGATCGATCGCGCAACGCTTGAGCCAGTGGTGAAGCACGCACGTGAAAAAGTTGAACACGATTTTAACCAGCAGGTGATCAACCGTCAGTTAGCCAGCCTGCTGCAAACGATGTAAAACGAGGTTGTATGCCAGAAACGACGCTCTCCCGACGCACCTTCCTGGCGGCAGGCTCTGTGCTTGCCGCGCTTCCTGCACTCCATTCTCCTTTTGCCCGCGCCGTGACCGCGGGCAACACCGTCAACATCCAGGACTATAACCCCAAAGACTGGATCGCTTCCTTCAGGCAGGCCTTTGCCGACGCACAAACCGTGCGGGTTCCGGCGGGTCTGGTTTGCGACAACATCAACGCCGCTATTTTTATTCCGCCGGGTAAGACCTTACGGGTGGAAGGGGCGTTGCGCGGCAATGGACGTGGGCGTTTTGTTCTTCAGGACAGCAGCCAGGTCACCGGTGAGAAGGGCGGCAGTTTGCACAATATCACGCTGGACATGCGCGGCTCTGACTGTGTCATCAGGGATATTGCGATGAGCGGCTTCGGCCCGGTGACGCAAATTTATATCGGTGGGAAAAAACCGCAGGTGATGCGTAATCTGGTCATCGACAACATCACCGTGACCCAGGCGAACTATGCCATCCTGCGCCAGGGTTTTCATAATCAGGTTGACGGCGCGAGGATCACCAACGGGACATTCACTGACTTACAGGGAGACGCCATTGAGTGGAATGTGGCGATTAATGACCGCAACATCCTCATTTCTGACCATGTGATTGAGCGTATTAACTGTACCAACGGCAAGATCAACTGGGGGATTGGGATTGGCCTGGCGGGCAGCACTTACGACAACACCTATCCAGAAACGCAGACGGTTAAAAATTTTGTCGTCGCCAACATCACCGGTTCCGACTGCCGCCAACTGGTACACGTCGAGAACGGCAAGCATTTTGTCATTCGCAACGTAAAGGCGAAAAATATCACCCCCGATTTCAGTAAAAAGGCCGGGATTGATAACGCAACGGTGGCTATTTATGGCTGTGATAATTTCGTCATTGATAATATCGATATGGTAAATAGCGCCGGCATGCTGATTGGCTACGGGGTGGTAAAAGGCAACTACCTGTCGATTCCGCAAAATTTTAAATTGAATAATATCCGCCTGGATAATACCCAACTTGCGTATAAACTGCGCGGAATACAAATTTCATCCGGCAACGCGACCTCGTTTGTCGCCCTCACCAACATCGACATGAAGCGGGCAACGCTGGAGTTACACAACAAGCCTCAGCACCTTTTCTTACGCAATATCAAAGTGATGCAGGAATCCACCGTTGGCCCGGCGCTGAAGATGCATTTTGACCTGCGCAAAGACGTGCGCGGTAAGTTTATGGCCAAAAACGACACCCTGCTGTCGCTGGCGAACGTTCAGGCGGTAAACGAAAAAGGCCAAAGCTCGGTTGACATTGACCGGATAAATCATCAGGTCGTGAATGTGGACGCGATTAACTTCCGGTTGCCGGAGGGGAGGGGGTAGCGCAAGCTACCATAATCTCACTGGATCTCATGTGTTAAAAGATTATAATTGCCCGATTACCGTTAAAGCTGGGGCTGGGCAGCATTGACTACTCAGGGAAGGTTCTCATCTTTATCATATGTTCTTGTTTGATAACCAGATTAAGTGATTTATGAACAATAACGTTTTGCTGATCGGGGCTTCAGGATTTGTTGGGACTCGTCTTCTGGAAACAGCAGTAGCTGACTTTAACATCAAAAATCTGGATAAGCAGCAGAGTCATTTCTATCCAGAAATCACCCAGATTGGAGATGTCCGCGATCAGCATGCGCTTGATCAGGCGCTCGCCGGTTTTGACACCATAGTGCTGCTGGCTGCAGAACATCGTGACGATGTCAGTCCAACGTCGCTTTATTATGATGTAAATGTTCAGGGAACACGTAACGTCCTTGCTGCTATGGAAAAAAATGGTGTAAAAAACATCATCTTTACCAGTTCCGTTGCGGTCTATGGATTGAACAAAAAAAATCCAGACGAAACGCACCCGCATGATCCCTTCAACCATTATGGGAAAAGTAAATGGCAAGCGGAGGAAGTGCTTCGTGAATGGCATGCAAAAGAGCCTGATGAGCGCTCTCTCACGATCATTCGTCCCACCGTCATTTTCGGCGAACGTAACCGGGGGAACGTTTACAACCTGCTTAAACAGATAGCTGGGGGTAAATTCATGATGGTAGGTTCTGGTACGAACTATAAGTCTATGGCTTACGTTGGTAACATCGTCGAATTCATCAAATACAAGCTCAAAAACGTTAAAGCTGGTTACGAAGTCTACAACTATGTGGATAAACCCGATCTCAACATGAACCAGTTGGTTACTGAGGTTGAGCAAAGTTTAGGTAAAAAAATCCCTTCAGTACATCTGCCATACCCGCTGGGTATGCTGGGGGGCTACTGTTTTGATGTGCTGAGTAAGCTTTCTGGTAAGAAATTTGCTGTCAGTTCGGTACGTGTCAAAAAGTTCTGCGCGACTACGCAATTTGATGCCACAAAAGTGCATTCATCCGGTTTTGTAGCACCTTATTCTTTGTCGCAAGGGCTGGATCGGACGCTGAAGTATGAATTTGTTCATGACAAGAAAGACGACATAACGTTTGTTTCTGAGTAATACTATAACGTTATGGTGTCGCTACCTGCGATAATTCGGAAAGCGCTTTGGTAATCATTTTAGTCAGGGTTTTCCGAGAAGTCTGAGTAAAACTGCCGCTGATGGAGTGTAGTGTTAAAAGACACTTTTGACTCGCATGTGTGACTTAAAACACAAAAGACGAGAAATGAGCCAGTTTCTGGCTATCATGTGGTTAAGGCCTATACTTTATCAGCCATTTCAGGGTAGGAAAAAGAATGACGAATTTAAAAGCAGTTATACCAGTAGCCGGGCTCGGTATGCATATGTTACCGGCAACAAAGGCCATACCAAAAGAGATGCTACCCATTGTCGACAAGCCGATGATTCAATACATCGTTGACGAGATCGTGGCTGCAGGGATCAAAGAAATCCTTCTGGTGACCCATGCGTCCAAGAACGCCGTTGAGAACCACTTCGACACCTCCTATGAATTAGAGTCACTCCTCGAGCAGCGCGTGAAACGCCAACTGCTGGCGGAAGTGCAATCCATTTGCCCCCCGGGCGTGACGATCATGAACGTCCGTCAGGCGCAGCCGCTGGGGTTGGGCCATTCCATTCTTTGTGCCCGCCCGGTGATCGGCGATAACCCGTTTGTCGTCGTCCTGCCGGACATCATCATTGATAATGCCAGTGCCGATCCGTTGCGCTATAACCTCGCAGCGATGGTGGCGCGTTTCAATGAAACCGGCCGCAGCCAGGTGCTGGCGAAACGTATGAAGGGTGACCTTTCTGAATACTCCGTCATCCAGACCAAAGAACCGCTGGATAACGAAGGTAAAGTCAGCCGCATTGTCGAATTTATTGAGAAACCGGATCAGCCGCAGACCCTGGATTCCGATCTGATGGCCGTGGGGCGTTATGTGCTTTCCGCAGATATCTGGGCAGAACTAGAGCGCACCGAACCAGGCGCCTGGGGACGTATCCAGTTGACCGACGCCATTGCAGAACTGGCGAAAAAACAGTCGGTTGACGCGATGCTGATGACCGGCGACAGCTACGACTGCGGTAAAAAAATGGGCTACATGCAAGCGTTTGTGAAGTACGGTCTGCGTAACCTGAAAGAAGGGCCGAAGTTCCGTAAGAGCATTGAGAAGTTGCTTAGCGAATAAGCTTAAAAAAACGTCATTTCGTGACGTGTAAAAACTAATAACGGCAGTAACATTCCGGTTAAGCAGTCACATTGCCAGAAATGTTTACTGCCGTTTTGCATAACTTACGGAAATGTAGAGAAATTCATATATTTAGCTACTAATATTTAGACCGTTTTTTGGATGTTTCTCCTTGTTTCTGACTTCAATTGGTAAGACAATTGGCATTTGAGTTTAAAGATTGCGGATAAAGGCAGGTTTTTATACATCTTTCGAAGAGCACAGTGCACTGGTAGCTGTAAAGCCAGGGGCGGTAGCGTTCTTAAATATTCTGTACAACATAACTTTAATACAGGGCAGCAATAAATTAATATCTAAAAGGGTTGGGTTAGAATGAAAAAAATCTTGTTTGTAAGTGCGCGTTTCCCTTGGCCTCTTATTACTGGAGATGCATTACGGGCATACAATCAGATAAAAGAACTCTCAAAAAGTTTCATTATAGATGTTTTTCTATAGAATCCCCCCCAGCTTCACGAGGTGATATAGATAAATATATTAATGTTAGCGTATCAGGTAACATTACTAAATTAAAAAAAATAAATAATATTTTTTCTTTTAACAATGAAACAGCAAAGCAATGTGCGATGTACTATGATCAGACATCGTGGCTAGAGCTCAGGAAGTTACTCATTGTCAATAAATATGATATAATAATTTTTCAACTGATACGGTTAGAGTATTTAATAAAAAAAACAATAGACCTAAGGGAAAAAAATAATCTTAATGTGAAGGTTTATTGTGATTATGTTGATGCGTTATCATTAAATATGAAAAATCGCGCAGCGACAGAAAACTTTTTGATGAGAAGGATATGTAACAATGAATCCAATAAGCTTGCCTTGGTAGAGACTAAAGTTTTTGACTTGGTTGATGAAAGCATTATCATCTCAGAGAGAGATGCAAATTATATTGGGAAATCCGGTTTTCAGATAGTTCCGAATGGGGTGAATATACCAATAATAAACTATAACGAAAGAAAGGATAAAGATAATAATTTAATTAATTTGGCTTTCTGGGGCAATATGAGTTATTATCCAAATGTCAAGGCTGCTCTTTATTTAGCTGAGCTATTAAAAAAACTGAAATTTGGAAAATATAAACTTCATATTATTGGTGCTAATCCTAGTAAAAAAATAAAAGCGCTTGATGCACAAAGTGGAATTAAGATTCACGGTTATGTTAAAGATTTGAACGGATTATTGAGAACCATGGATTTGGCAGTATTTCCTATATTTGATGGTTCTGGATTACAGAATAAAGTTCTTGAAGCATTTGCTCTGCAAATTCCCGTAATCACCACTAATATTGTCTTGGATTCTATGCCAAAATTAAGAGCATACGCCATGGAAGCAAAAAATAAGGAGGATTTTATCCATTATATCGAATCATTTTCCCCCGCTCAGAATATGCCTCACTTAAGAAATAGTAGTGCTTTACAAGTTCTAAAAGAGCATTATAATTGGAATGTTATAATAAATTTATTGGGATCTATATGAAGAAAGTTTTGTTATTTAATTTTTATAAAGGAATATTATATCGGGGTATTCCAATTTACTCTTCTAATTTAAATGTTGCGTTTCAAAAAAACGAATGTTTAGTAAATGAATGGAGTTGTCCTTCTTATCTCAATAAATTGCCACGTATTATTCTTGATTTGTTGTTTATTTTATGCGAGCAAATTATAATACCATTTCTCAGTTATTTTGGACGTTATGATAAAGTAATATATCCATATAACTCTTGTTCCATTTTGTCTGCTTTTACAAATAAAAGCCTTTTAATAATACATGATTTTATCCCTAATAAAAAAGCTAATAAAAAGTTAAGTTTATCAGCTTTATATATAGTTATAACCCAACATATACATGCTTTCTTCGGCAGAGACGTAGCTTTTGTCTCAGCAACTACGAAAAGAATTGGTGAAAATGTTTCATGGTTAAAAAAATGTACATTTTATCTTTTTCCTAATTCTTTTTACCTTCTTGAGGAGAGATTAAAAGAAACAGGTTTTTCGAGCATTAATAGTTTACCATACACAGTCTTAATTTCTGGAAATGGTACTAATAAAAATTTTTTTAACGCAATGGAGTTATGGAAAAACTGTGGATTTTGCAATTCTCATCACTTAAAAGTTATCGGGCTAGGTGGACATATAGAATGGGCAAGTAGCATTCTCAATTCTCTCAATATTAAAAATGTAAGTATACTTCCAGTTCTTACTGATGATGAACTTCTTTTAGAAATAAAAAATTGCTCTTTAATGTGGGCGCATTCAATTCACGAAGGATTTGGCCGTCCAGTTATTGAGGGAAGACTTTGTGGAAAGAACGTTCTTGCTTCAAACATTTCTGCATTCAGAGAGCATAAGGATAAAAGTGTATACTTATATAATAATCAAAACTTTTGTGAGAATTATCATTTAGCCTTTACATCAGATGATACATTTGATTATAAAATTAAGTATCATATAATTTTAGAGGAACAAATAGAAAAATGGTTAAAGAAACATTAATACCTATTATAATGGCCGGTGGAAGTGGCAGTCGTTTGTGGCCATTATCGAGAGAACTTTATCCAAAACAGTTTCTTTGTTTACAAAATAATTTATCTATGCTTCAATCGACAATTGCTCGATTAGATGGTATTGATCATACGAATCCAGTAGTTATCTGTAATGAAAAACATCGTTTTATTGTTGCTGAACAATTGCTTCAGGTGAAACAACTAACTAATAATATTATATTAGAACCAGTAGGACGCAACACAGCTCCAGCCGTAGCACTTGCTGCGTTGATCGCTAAAAATAACTACTCAGAAGAAGATCCATTGTTATTAATTTTAGCAGCTGACCATGTTTTTGCTAATGAAAGTATGTTCCGTGATTCGGTTAATAAGGCAATCCCTTTTGCACAAAGTGGAAAGCTTGTGACTTTCGGTATTGTTCCTGACAAAGCAGAAACTGGTTACGGTTATATCCGTCGGGGAAATGTATTACTGGATAAAGATGGTAACACAGCATTTGAAGTAGAACAATTTATTGAAAAACCGAAGTTGGAAATTGCTCAGGAATATTTAGCTAGCGGCGATTATTATTGGAACAGTGGTATGTTTCTTTTTCGCGCCAGTCGTTATCTGGAAGAATTAAAAAAATATCGTCCTGATATATTATTAGCATGTGAGAAATCAATATCAAATCTTAATATGGATCTTGACTTTATCAGAATTAAAGAAGATGAGTTCCATGCCTGCCCAGATGAATCAATTGATTACGCTGTGATGGAGCATACTTCTGATGCTGTTGTTGTGCCCATGGATGCGGGATGGAGTGATGTGGGATCTTGGTCATCTTTGTGGGAGATTAGCGAGCATACTGCTGAGGGCAATGTTTGTCATGGTGACATCATCTGCCATAAGACCGAAAATAGCTATATCTATGCCGAGTCAGGGTTGGTTACTACCGTCGGAGTGAAAGATCTGGTCGTTGTGCAGACTAAAGATGCAGTACTGATTGTTGATCGCTGCGCAGTACAGGATGTCAAAAAAGTGGTTGAATTGCTTAAATCTAATGGGCGTAATGAACATCGTGTACACAGAGAAATTTACCGACCTTGGGGCAAATATGACTCTATCGACGCCGGTGACCGCTACCAGGTGAAACGCATTACTGTCAAACCCGGCGAAGGGTTGTCAATGCAGATGCACCACCATCGCGCTGAGCACTGGGTGGTGGTAGCAGGCACTGCCAAAGTCACCGTAAATGGGGAAGTTAGGCTGTTGAGCGAAAATGAGTCTGTTTATATTCCTTTGGGCACAACACACTGTTTGGAAAATCCCGGTAAAATTCCACTCGACCTAATTGAAGTGCGTTCTGGATCTTACCTTGAAGAGGATGATGTGGTGCGTTTTCAGGACCGGTATGGACGAAAATAAGACCTATGACTATCTCCGAAATATTAAATAAAAATTAAGTGGAATATATGACAAAATTAACCTGTTTCAAAGCCTACGATATTCGCGGCAGACTGGGCGAAGAATTAAACGAAGATATTGCGTGGCGGATTGGCCGCGCCTACGGCGAATTTCTCAAACCGAAAACCATTGTACTCGGCGGCGACGTGCGTCTGACCAGTGAGGCGCTGAAGCTGGCGCTGGCGAAGGGGTTACAGGACGCGGGCGTCGATGTGCTGGATATTGGCCTTTCCGGCACCGAAGAGATCTATTTCGCCACCTTCCACCTCGGCGTTGACGGTGGCATTGAAGTCACCGCCAGCCATAACCCGATGGACTACAACGGCATGAAGCTGGTGCGTGAGGGCGCGCGCCCAATCAGCGGCGACACCGGCCTGCGCGACGTCCAGCGCCTGGCGGAAGCCAATGACTTTCCGCCGGTCAATATGGATAAGCGCGGCAGCTATAAACAGATCACCCTGCGCGACGCCTATATCGATCATCTGTTTGGCTACATCAACGTCAACAACCTCACCCCGCTGAAGCTGGTGATCAACTCGGGTAACGGCGCGGCGGGTCCGGTGGTGGACGCTATTGAAGCGCGCTTTAAGGCCCGGGGCGTACCGGTGGAGTTCATCAAGGTGCATAACACCCCGGACGGCAACTTCCCGAACGGTATTCCTAATCCGCTGCTGCCGGAATGTCGCGACGATACCCGCAATGCGGTGATTGAGCACGGCGCGGACATGGGGATTGCTTTTGACGGCGACTTTGATCGCTGCTTCCTGTTCGACGAAAAAGGGCAGTTTATTGAGGGCTACTACATCGTCGGCCTGCTGGCGGAAGCGTTCCTCGAAAAACACCCGGGCGCGAAGATCATCCACGACCCGCGCCTGTCCTGGAACACTGTCGACGTGGTGAAGGCCGCAGGCGGCACGCCGGTGATGTCGAAAACCGGTCATGCGTTCATCAAAGAGCGGATGCGTGCGGAAGATGCTATTTACGGCGGCGAAATGAGCGCCCACCACTACTTCCGTGATTTCGCCTACTGCGACAGCGGGATGATCCCGTGGCTGCTGGTGGCGGAGCTGGTATGCCTGAAAGGGCAGTCGCTGGGCGAGCTGGTCCGCGACCGGATGGCGGCGTTCCCGGCGAGCGGTGAAAT
>NZ_JAOWIB010000093.1:0-519295 GCF_030332325.1 Citrobacter sp. Cs237
ATGACAAAATTAACCTGTTTCAAAGCCTACGATATTCGCGGCAGACTGGGCGAAGAATTAAACGAAGATATTGCGTGGCGGATTGGCCGCGCCTACGGCGAATTTCTCAAACCGAAAACCATTGTACTCGGCGGCGACGTGCGTCTGACCAGTGAGGCGCTGAAGCTGGCGCTGGCGAAGGGGTTACAGGACGCGGGCGTCGATGTGCTGGATATTGGCCTTTCCGGCACCGAAGAGATCTATTTCGCCACCTTCCACCTCGGCGTTGACGGTGGCATTGAAGTCACCGCCAGCCATAACCCGATGGACTACAACGGCATGAAGCTGGTGCGTGAGGGCGCGCGCCCAATCAGCGGCGACACCGGCCTGCGCGACGTCCAGCGCCTGGCGGAAGCCAATGACTTTCCGCCGGTCAATATGGATAAGCGCGGCAGCTATAAACAGATCACCCTGCGCGACGCCTATATCGATCATCTGTTTGGCTACATCAACGTCAACAACCTCACCCCGCTGAAGCTGGTGATCAACTCGGGTAACGGCGCGGCGGGTCCGGTGGTGGACGCTATTGAAGCGCGCTTTAAGGCCCGGGGCGTACCGGTGGAGTTCATCAAGGTGCATAACACCCCGGACGGCAACTTCCCGAACGGTATTCCTAATCCGCTGCTGCCGGAATGTCGCGACGATACCCGCAATGCGGTGATTGAGCACGGCGCGGACATGGGGATTGCTTTTGACGGCGACTTTGATCGCTGCTTCCTGTTCGACGAAAAAGGGCAGTTTATTGAGGGCTACTACATCGTCGGCCTGCTGGCGGAAGCGTTCCTCGAAAAACACCCGGGCGCGAAGATCATCCACGACCCGCGCCTGTCCTGGAACACTGTCGACGTGGTGAAGGCCGCAGGCGGCACGCCGGTGATGTCGAAAACCGGTCATGCGTTCATCAAAGAGCGGATGCGTGCGGAAGATGCTATTTACGGCGGCGAAATGAGCGCCCACCACTACTTCCGTGATTTCGCCTACTGCGACAGCGGGATGATCCCGTGGCTGCTGGTGGCGGAGCTGGTATGCCTGAAAGGGCAGTCGCTGGGCGAGCTGGTCCGCGACCGGATGGCGGCGTTCCCGGCGAGCGGTGAAATTAATTGTAACGTAGAGAATCAAGAATATATAATACAAAAAGTTCTTAATGATTATATAGATTATGCCAAAGGTATCGATTATACGGATGGCATAAGTATTGAGTTTGAAGACTGGCGTTTTAATCTACGTAGTTCTAATACTGAACCAGTAATACGCTTAAATGTCGAAACGAATCAAAATATAGATTTGATGAAAGAAAAAACCTTTGAATTACTTGAAAAAATTAAAGGTTAAGGTTGGTTCAGTAAATGCCAAATATATTAATGTTTGGCATTTTTTTTCATGAAATATTTTTATCAGATATATGAGTAGATTGTATTCTTTCCTTAAACGTTTCCATGTATATATATTTCTCAGAAAATGATTACAACAACCGAACATCAAACTTCAATAAGAGGAATCGCAAAATATATTCCTTTGTATTTTTGCGTATTTTTATCTCTTGCATTATTATTATGTGAAAATATATTAGCTTATCAGGCATATGAGATCATTTTTGAAATAATGTCATCCTCATTGTCAGTTTTGTTAATTGTTATCATGGTGTATTTTTATTTTGCAAGAGCAAGGTTTTTGTCGCTACAGTTATTGTATGCGTATGCTTTCTCTCTAATAATTGGAATACCCGCAATTTATTTATTGATATTTAGAGAGCTAACTCATGGTTTTGAATTGGTTTGTTTATGGTGTATTCTGCTAAATGTAATATTATATTTTTCTTCCTTCTCCAGTAGGGTGGTCTCACAAGGAAAATCAGTTAATACACTCTTTACTTTTTTGTTTTATGTCGTTGGTTTTTGCCAATTATTTAAAACATTTCTTTACTTTAAATTTATTATCGGTTCTGGTTTAGGCCATTTGGCTATTTATACGGAAGGGGATGCCTTGATCGCACAAGTTCCATTCGTTATTCGGGCTATCAGTGGTTTTTCTTTAATTATGTCACTGGCAACATTTTATTTTAGGGCTCCGACTAGTTTGAGGTTGATAAGTTTTTTACTATTAGCTTCTGAGCTATTAATTGGTATAAGAAGTAAATTCTTTTTTTCTCTTATATGTATCATTGTGCTATCGTTATATTCTCTAAGGTATATTATAAAAAATAAATTTGTAAAAATATCCCGCATTCAAAATTTAGCTATCGGTTTTATACTATTTTCCTTAATTTCATATTTTAGAGAAGGCTATGAAATAAATTTCGTAAGTTATTTAATCATAGTTTTAGACTCTCTTTCGTCAACCTTGGCGGGTTTACAGGATGTATTTGTTTTGCCTGTGTCGCAAGGATGGGATAAGATAGACGCTAATATAATATTCACACAAATTTTCCCAATCAGTGGATTAGGCTTTATTAGTGACTCTCAAATATATAAGGAGTTTTCATTAATAGTACTCGGCGATATCTCCAGTGGTATAGCGCTCTCATCATCAGGAATATTAGAAGCTACTGTATTAAATATTAAATTTAGCTTTTTCATTTATCTCTGTTATCTACTATGTATGCTTGCATTTATCCAGAAGTGTTTAAATAGTTCACTGGTTATATTAAATTTTATTGCTATTGCAATGTTACCAGGGCTTTTTTATTCAATAAGAGGAGAACTGGTCTTACCGTTTGCTTATATAATTAAATCTTTTCCCATTATTCTGTTAGCTCCACTCCTAACTTCATGTAGTAATAAAGTAGGCAATAAGTAATGCTAAAAGAAATATTTAACGATGGCGTTTATGCTCTATTTAATAAAATCTGCTACTTTGGAGCAAAGACCCTTGCTATAATATTAATTACAGGTTCTCTTGGAACAGAAAAAGGGGGGCAATTCATATTTTTAATCGGCGTGGTCGAAATTTTAAGAGTAACATGTGACTTTGGAGTCGACATTTTCGTAATTAAAAAATATGGTGAGGTAACAAACAAGGAACAATTATTAATAACAGTTTTTTATCAAAAAATAGGGACAGGTCTTTTGTTTTCCTCATTGATGGCGGGATGTTGCTATGCAATGATGTACAATATAGAAATTTTTACCCCAATTTCAATGGCACTAATCTTTTCTTTATTATTTAACCTCTCGAATAGCTATTTCCAATCATTAAATGAAAATAAACAGTTAACACCATTTATTATTGTTGCATCTATAATAGTAATTTCGTTTTTTTGCATACTCTACTTAAATGGTGTTGAGTATAAACCTTATGGCTATTTGCTTGTAGAAAGCATGTTTTTTCTTTCAGTTTTTTTTGCACTATTTAGAAAAATAGGTTTTCATATTGCAAAAGGATTACGGGAATTTGAATTTAGGTCCGTAATAAAACTCTATAAAAATACTTACAGTATAGGTATTACTGCTTTTCTTGTAATAATTTATAGCAGATTGGATAATATCTACTTAAATATATATGACCCGCAAAACCTTGCTGTATATGGTCAGATGTTTCGGTTGGTCGATCCATTAGTTATGGTTTCTTCCGTGTTCTCAACTGTTGCATATGCAAAGTTTAGCAGATTTGATCTGAGGAAAAAAGAAGTTAACGTGAGACCATTTATAATAATGATGGCCGCTTATGTTGTAGTCAGTTCAATCGGCTATTATATCATGTTAAATACACTAGGGAAGATGTTTATATTGCCGACTGTATACTTTCAATATTTTGCATTGGGATTTTTATGTATAGCAGGTATAAAGTGCCTAAATGGTGCGTTAACTGCCTTATTGCAGTCGCAAGGTCTCTATAAAATAGGTATGTGTATATCATTGGTTTGCATTTGTTTAGCGATTCCCATAATGTATATTTTTATTAGATATCATCAAGCTCTGGGGGCTATATATTCAATTATTACCATTGAACTGGTAAGTTTTATATTGCTTAGCATAAGTGTATTTATGTTTTCAAATCGTATAATATTCAACAAGTAAAAAATATGAATAAAAGAAATGTTACAATTGATAACGCTCGGGGTATCAGCATACTTTCAATGGTAGGACTTCATAGTCATTTAAGCGATGGTTTTTATTACCCTTTAACACATGAGTTATTTGTAAGGTTTTTAATGCTTTTTTTAGTTCCATTTTTTTTCTTTATCTCAGGAACTTTTTATAATGAGAAAGAGCTTAAAGTTGTATTTAAAGATAAAATTTCTTCAATCATAAAACCTGTGTTTTTTACTGTATTACTGTATAATATGATATTTTGGGATGGTAAATGGTATAATCTTTATTCTGATGCCTATGGTATTTTCCAATTTCCACTTTATGCTCTTTGGTTCATGCCAACATTATTTGTTACAATTTTGTTAGGCTCGATTGTTGCTAAATCTGAGCAAAATAATTTCATATGGATGTCACTTTTATTGGTTCTGATAGCGTTGACATCATATAAGGATATTCTTCAAGTTTTATTTGATGACTCAAAATTTTTAATTAATTCCCGTTTACCCTTTACCGCTGAGTCTCTAATATTTACGATACCGCTATTTTTGCTTGGCTATTATCTAAAAGATTATGTGTTGAATTTTAAAATAAAAATAACATGCTTGCTCTTATATATTGTTGTGATCATTTTTTCTATATTTAAACTGAATGTAATAATAAATATAGGAATTTTTGTTTTTCATCCTTATATGATTTGTTTAATAACATCACTTTTTGCAATTTATATTTTATTATGTGTTTCGCAAATGTGCAAAAAATATCCACGCTTGTCATGGTTACTTGGTATATGTGGAAAAAATAGCCTCTATATAGCATTGTTTCATGGGCCACTTCTATTTCATATAGATAAAGCGTTGAACAAACTGGATATAAATCTAATGCCAATGTTCATCAAAGATTTAACGGTTTTTTCTCTTTCGGTATTTGTCTCATTGCTATTCAAAAGTCTGCTTGGGAAAAACACATTGACAAAATGGATGTTCGCAATAAGAGAAAAGTGATTTCGTAGCTAAAATTAATATTTGCATCACTGATGTATATGATATTATAAATATGATATCATATAAACCGCATAACTTGCGGTGACCACACCTGACAGGAGTATGTAATGTCCAAGCAACAGATCGGCGTCGTCGGTATGGCAGTGATGGGGCGCAACCTGGCGCTCAACATCGAGAGCCGTGGTTATACCGTCTCCGTTTTCAACCGCTCCCGTGAAAAGACCGAAGAAGTGATTGCCGAAAATCCTGGCAAAAAACTAGTGCCTTATTACACGGTGAAAGAGTTTGTTGAATCCCTTGATACGCCTCGTCGCATCCTGTTAATGGTGAAAGCTGGTGCGGGCACGGATGCAGCCATCGATTCGCTGAAACCTTATCTTGATAAGGGCGACATCATCATTGACGGCGGTAACACTTTCTTCCAGGATACCATTCGCCGTAACCGCGAACTGTCCGCAGAAGGGTTTAACTTTATCGGTACCGGTGTCTCCGGCGGTGAAGAGGGCGCGTTGAAAGGGCCATCTATCATGCCTGGCGGCCAGAAAGAAGCGTACGAACTGGTTGCCCCGATTCTGACGAAAATCGCTGCAGTAGCAGAAGATGGCGAACCTTGTGTGACCTATATCGGTGCTGACGGCGCAGGCCACTATGTGAAGATGGTCCATAACGGTATTGAATACGGCGATATGCAACTGATTGCTGAAGCCTACTCACTGCTGAAAGGTGGTCTGAATCTCAGCAATGAAGAGCTGGCCAGCACCTTTACGGAATGGAACAACGGCGAACTGAGCAGCTACCTGATCGACATCACCAAAGACATCTTCACCAAAAAAGATGAAGACGGTAAATACCTTGTTGATGTCATCCTGGATGAAGCGGCCAACAAAGGTACCGGTAAATGGACCAGCCAGAGCTCGCTGGATCTCGGCGAACCGCTGTCCTTGATCACCGAATCGGTCTTTGCGCGTTATATTTCTTCGCTAAAAGAGCAGCGCGTTGCTGCTTCAAAAGTATTAACGGGGCCGAAAGCGCAGCCGGCAGGGGATAAAGCGGAATTTATCGAGAAAGTGCGCCGCGCGCTGTACCTCGGTAAAATCGTTTCTTATGCTCAGGGCTTTTCACAACTGCGCGCTGCGTCTGATGAGTACAACTGGGATCTCAACTACGGTGAAATCGCGAAGATTTTCCGTGCGGGTTGCATCATTCGTGCGCAGTTCCTGCAGAAGATCACCGATGCCTACGCGCAAAATGCCGGTATCGCCAACCTGTTGCTGGATCCGTACTTTAAAAATATTGCGGATGAATACCAGCAGGCGCTGCGTGACGTCGTGGCTTACGCGGTGCAGAACGGTATTCCTGTACCTACGTTCTCTGCGGCAGTCGCCTACTATGACAGTTACCGTGCGGAAGTCCTGCCTGCTAACCTGATCCAGGCGCAGCGTGACTACTTTGGCGCACATACCTATAAGCGTACTGATAAAGAAGGCGTTTTCCACACCGAATGGTTGGATTAATTTCTTTTAGCTTACAAAGCCCGGTTTTTTTGCCGGGCTTTTTTTATCCGAATTCTTATTGCTTTATTTCTGTTGCTTCATATTAACTTAATAATATTGCTTTAGTCTGATAAAGAAAATCTTAATTGTGTCAGGCTTCGTTGACACTCTATTCGTTCGGACGCTAAAACAATAATAACGCGTCAGGACTTTAACAAGTCATGACATCATTATGAGTTAATTCTGAGAGCATGAAATGAAAATCACCATTTCCGGTACCGGGTATGTTGGCCTGTCTAACAGTCTGCTTATCGCACAGCATCATGATGTTATTGCGTTAGACATCGTCCCTTCCCGGGTAGAAATGTTAAATGATCGGATATCTCCGATTGTCGATAAAGAAATACAGCAATTTTTGCAGTCTGAAAAAATTAACTTCAAGGCGACATTAGATAAAAACGAAGCCTATAAAAACGCAGATTACGTTATCATCGCCACGCCGACAGATTACGATCCTAAAACGAACTACTTCAACACCACCAGCGTTGAATCTGTCATTCAGGATGTTCTTAAAATCAATCCCGATGCGGTAATGGTTATAAAATCTACCGTTCCGGTAGGCTTTACCGCCTCGATGAGCAATAAGTTCAACACCAAAAATATTATTTTCTCACCGGAATTCCTGCGAGAAGGGAAGGCGCTTTATGACAACCTGCATCCTTCCCGAATCGTTATCGGCGAGCGTTCCGAACGGGCCGAGCGCTTTGCAACGCTTCTTCAGGAAGGCGCCGTTAAGCAAGATATCCCGACCTTGTTCACCGACTCCACGGAAGCGGAAGCGATCAAGCTTTTTGCCAATACCTATCTGGCCATGCGGGTTGCGTATTTTAATGAACTGGATAGCTATGCCGAAAGTCTGGGACTGAACACGCGTCAGATCATCGAAGGCGTATGTCTGGATCCGCGAATTGGTAATCACTATAACAACCCGTCGTTTGGCTATGGTGGCTACTGTCTGCCAAAAGATACCAAGCAGCTCCTGGCGAACTACCAGTCCGTTCCCAACAATATCATCTCCGCGATTGTCGATGCTAACAGAACGAGAAAGGACTTTATCGCCGACGCTATTTTGGCCAGAAAGCCAAAAGTCGTGGGCATCTATCGCTTGATCATGAAAAGCGGGTCGGACAACTTCCGCGCCTCTTCCATCCAGGGGATCATGAAGCGCATTAAAGCGAAAGGGGTGGAAGTGGTCATTTATGAACCGGTGATGAAAGAGAACACCTTTTTTAATTCGCGCATTGAACGCGATTTAACCCGGTTTAAGCAGCAAACGGATGTCATTATCTCTAACCGTATGGCTGAAGAATTAAAGGATGTGGTAGAAAAAGTCTACACCCGCGATCTGTTTGGCAGTGATTAAATGATTTTTAAACAGGGAAAGGAATCCCTCATAAAGCCTCGTAAAATTACTTTTTTTATCAAATTTCTTATAGCATCCCGGCATTTTATCGTTACACTGTACCACCATAAGTCTTTTCCTATTCAGGGTATTGATATAAGTGGAAAATAACAACCTCACCGGTCGCAATAACGAACCGGAACAGATTGATTTAATTGATTTAGTTGTGCAGTTATGGCGCGGTAAGGTCACTATCTTTGCTTGTGTCATTATCGCCATCTTACTGGCTGTCGGTTATCTGGCCGTGGCGAAAGAGAAATGGACGTCGACTGCCATCATCACCCAACCTGATGCGGGCCAGTTAGCGACCTATTCCAATGCGATGAACGTGCTGTATGGCGGCAACGCCCCACAGATCAACGATCTGCAAGCCAATATGATTGGTCGTTTTAATTCGGCATTTTCTGCTTTATCTGAAACGCTCGACAATCAGGATGAACCCGAAAAGCTCACCATTGACGCCTCTGTGAAAGGTCAGCCGTTACCGCTGAAAGTGACGTATCAGGCGCCGACTGCGGAAGATGCGCAGAAAACGCTGGCGAAGTATATTCAGCAGGTGGATGAAACCATCTCCAAAGAAGTCAATGCGGACCTGGCGAAAAGCATCACTACCCGCACTTCAGACTTTGAACAATCGCTCGACGCGCAGGAAAAAGTCGCCCTGGAGCAAAAAGCGTTGCGTATCGCGCAGATAAGCCAGGCGCTGTCCGTCGCCAAAGAAGCGAACATCAAATTGCCGCAGGTTCAGCAGGCCGATCAGGTTTCGCAGGATACGATGTTTATGCTGGGCAGCGACGCGCTTTCCTCAATGGTGCAGAACGAAGCGACCCGACCGTTAGCCCTTTCGGATGGTTACTACCAGACGCGCCAGAATCTGCTGGCGGTGAAAGCGCTGAAAATCGAACCGGACAGTGTTCACGCCTATCGCTATGTGATGAAACCGACGCTGCCGATTCGCCGCGACAGCCCGAAAAAAGCCATCACCCTGGTGCTGGCGGTGCTGCTGGGCGGTATGATTGGCGCGGGTGTGGTGCTTGGACGGAACGCGCTGCGTAACTATAAGCCGAAAGCGCAGTAAACGTGATTTTGCCGGAGGGGGGCAACTTCTCAGGCCAGTAAATACAAAACCGGGCTTTGCGCCCGGTTTTTTTACATATTAAGATTACTGATGACGCTTACGCAGGTTTTCGATCACCGTCGTCAGGTCCAGTTCCTGATCCTGCAACAGCACCAGCAGGTGGTACATCAGATCAGAAGCCTCGTTGGTCAACTCATCGCGGTCATGCACCGTGGCGGCAAGCGCCGTTTCAACGCCTTCTTCGCCGACTTTCTGCGCAATACGCTTAGTGCCGCTGGCGTACAGTTTTGCCGTGTAGGAACTGGCCGGATCGGCAGTTTTACGCCCGGCTAACAGTTGTTCAAGTTGATACAGGAACAGCCACTGGTGGCTGGCTTCGCCAAAGCAACTGCTGGTGCCTTTATGGCAGGTTGGGCCAATCGGGTTAACCAGCGCCAACAGGGTATCGTTGTCGCAGTCAGGCGCGATGCTCACCACCTTCAGAAAGTGGCCGGAGGTTTCACCTTTGGTCCACAGCCGCTGTTTCGTACGTGAATAAAAGGTCACGTTGCCGGTCTCAAGGGTTTTATCCAGTGCTTGCGGGTTCATATAGCCCAGCATCAACACTTCGCCGGATACCGCGTGCTGTACGACCACCGGCATAAGTCCGTTGGTTTTTTCCCAGTCCAGCTTACGGCGCTGTTGCTCTGTTAACATATCCTGATCTCCACGCCCTGTGTTGCCAGGTACGTTTTTAACTCACCAATATTGATAATTTGTTTATGAAAGACCGAGGCGGCCAGCGCCCCGTCGACGTCCGCGTCACGGAAGGCCTCAAGGAAGTGCTCCATGGTGCCGGCGCCGCCGGAGGCAATCAGCGGGACATGACAGACGTCGCGCACTTTTTTCAGCTGCTCGAGGTCGTAGCCGTTACGTACACCGTCCTGGTTCATCATATTCAGGACGATTTCACCGGCGCCGCGTCTTTGCACCTCCCGCACCCAATCCAGCGTTTCCCACTGGGTAACGCGGGTACGGCTTTCATCGCCGGTATACTGATTCACGTGATATTTACCGGTTTCAGCGTCGTACCAGGTATCAATGCCGACCACGGTGCACTGTACGCCAAAACGATCCGCCAGGCGGGTAATCAGCGTCGGGTCCGCCAGCGCAGGGGAGTTGATGGATATTTTGTCTGCGCCAAAGGAGAGGATCTGCGCGGCGTCTTCCGCCGATTTAATTCCACCCGCCACGCAAAAAGGAATGTCGATCACTTCCGCGACGCGTGTCACCCAGCTCTTGTCGACAACGCGTCCGTCGCTGGAGGCTGTGATATCATAGAACACCAGTTCGTCGGCGCCTTCGTCCGCATAACGCTTCGCCAGCGGTACAATGTCGCCGATGATTTCATGGTTGCGGAACTGCACGCCTTTCACCACCTGGCCATCACGAACGTCGAGGCACGGGATTATGCGTTTTGCCAGCATTGGATAGCCTCCTTCACGGTAAATTTCCCTTCCAGCAGCGCGCGTCCAACAATCACGCCGCTGACACCGGTGCCGCGCAGGGCGGCCACGTCTTCAATGCCGCCAATTCCGCCAGAGGACTGAAACGCCACCTGCGGATATTTTGCGCACACTTCACGGTATAACGAGACGTTAGACCCTGCCAGCGTGCCGTCACGAGAAATATCGGTGCACAGCACGTGCTTCAGGCCGACGGGCAGATAAGTTTCAACCAGCTCTTCCAGCGAAACGCCGGAATCTTCCTGCCAGCCGCTGACCGCCACCTGCTTATTGCCTGCGCCATCAATACGCACGTCGAGCGCCAGCACCAGCGCGTCCGCGCCAAAGCGCTCAAACCAGCCTTTCACCACCTCCGGTGACTTCACTGCCGTTGAGCCGACCACTACGCGGGCAACCCCCGCCGCCAGCAGGGCGGCAACGTCTTCTTCGCTGCGCACGCCGCCGCCAACCTGGACGGGAACGTTAACGCCCGCCACCAGCGTTTTGATCAGCGGGATCTGGCGTTTTGCCGGATCTTTCGCCCCGGTTAAGTCAACCAGGTGAAGTACCTCCGCGCCCTGCGCCGCGTAATCCTGCAAACGTGGTAACGGATCGTTGCCATAGTCGCGCTGTTTTGCGTAGTCGCCCTGGTGGAGACGTACCACGGTGCCGCCGATTAAATCTAATGCCGGAATAATCATCACATCTCCAGGAAGTTTTTCAGTAACTGCGCGCCTGCGGCACCCGAACGCTCAGGGTGAAATTGTACGCCGTAGAAGTTGTCTTTTTGCACCGCGGCGGTAAACGGTTCGCCGTAATTGCACTGTGCGATAGTCCACGGGTTCACCGGCATGGCATAGCTGTGCACGAAGTAAAAGTACGCGCCGTCCTCAATCCCCTGGAACAGCCGGTTTCCGGCCTGCGGATAAACCCTATTCCAGCCCATATGCGGCAGCGGCAGTCCGAAATCGGTCATTTTCGGCACGTCCTGCTCAATAATTCCCAGCAGATCCACGCCCTGTGTCTCGTCGCTGCGACGTCCCAGAATTTGCATCCCCAGGCATATGCCCAGCACCGGTTGCGTACAGGCTTTGATCAGATCGATAAGTTCGCGCTCGCGCAGCTGGTCCATCGCCGCCTGCGCTGTGCCGACGCCGGGCAAAAACAGTTTGTCCGCCATCAGTACCACGTCCGGGTCGCGGCTGACCTGCGGGTTGTATCCATGCCGCGCCACGGCAGATTTCACCGAATGGAGGTTGGCGCAGCCGGTATCCAGAATCACTACGTTCATCACAACACTCCTTTGGAGGAGGGGAGCGTATCACCTTCCACGCGGATAGCCTGGCGCAGCGTGCGGCCAAAGGCTTTAAACAGGCTTTCCACACGATGATGGTCGTTTTTGCCCTTGGTTTTCAGGTGCAACGTCACGCCCATGGTGTAAGAGAGCGAGCGGAAGAAGTGTTCAATCATCTCGGTGCTCAGATCCCCCACGCGCTGATAAGCGAATTCAGCTTTATATTCCAGGTGCGGACGCCCGGAAATATCCAGCGCGCAGCGTGCCAGGCATTCATCCATCGGCAGGACAAAACCAAAACGGCAGATCCCGCGCTTGTCGCCGAGCGCCAGCTTTAATGCTTCGCCCAACGCCAGGCCGGTGTCTTCAACGGTGTGGTGATCGTCAATATAGAGATCGCCCTTGACCATTATCTCCATGCGAAAACCACCGTGGGTGGCGATCTGGTCCAGCATGTGGTCGAAAAAGCCGACGCCGGTGTTGATTTTGCTGTCGCCTTCACGATCCAGCCACACCTTCACATCAATCTGCGTTTCTTTGGTCTTACGTTCCACGTGGGCGTAACGGTCGCGTTTCGTCAACTGCTCACCGATCATGGCCCAGTTCAGGGTTTCCCGGTTGTAGCGTAAGCCGCGAATGCCCATGTTGTCGGCAAGCTGAAGATCGGTTTCCCGGTCGCCGATAACATAGCTGTTGGCGCTGTCCATTGCCTGACTGGCAAGATAACGCTCAACCAGCCGGGTTTTCGGCTTCCGGCAGTCGCACGCGTCGGCGGGCAGATGCGGACAAATCAGCACTTCGTCAAACTGCACGCCCTGCGAGGTGAAAATCTGCATCATCAGGTTATGTGGACCCTCGAAGTCGGCCTGAGGGAAACTCTGGGTTCCCAGACCGTCCTGGTTGGTGATCATCACCAGCGTATAGCCCGCTTTTTGCAGTTTCAGCAGGACCGGCACCACCTCTGGCTCAAAGGCCAGTTTGTCGAAGCGATCCACCTGAAAATCGCTGGGCGGTTCGGTGATCAGGGTTCCGTCACGATCGATAAAGAGATACTTCTGGCTCATACTTGCTCCGCACGTAAAGCGTCAATGACGCGCTGGCTTTCTTCCCGTGTTCCAACCGTAATGCGCAGACAGCCGCTTAATGAAGGTTGTTTGTTCTGGTCTCGTAAGATAATGCCCTGATCCCACAAAGATTTAAATACGCGGCTGGAGGCCGTAAAACGCGCGAGAATATAGTTGGTTTGCGAATCGAACACCTGCTCCACGCAGGCGATATCGCGCAGGGCATTAATCAGATACTGACGCTCCAGCAGAATCTGCGCCACGCGCTCGCGCATCGCGTTTATTCCCTGCGGACTAAGCGCCTGAGCGGCAATGTCGGCGACCGGCGTTGAAAGCGGGTACGGGGCGATCACTTTCAACAGCAGGTTGATGACCTCTTCATTGGCCAGCGTAAAGCCGCAGCGCAGCCCGGCCAGCGCGAACGCTTTCGACAGGGTGCGCAGAATGACAAGGTGAGGGTACTCAGACAGCCAGCCTGCCAGCGTCGCCTGCGGGCAAAACTCAATATAGGCTTCGTCGGCGACGACAATCGCTTTGCCACGCGTCAGTTCCAGCAGCGTGCGCAAGTCCTGCGGATGGATCAACTGGCCGGTCGGATTATTTGGGCTGCACACGTAAACCACTTTAACACCGTCGAGCTTGTCCGAAATGCCCTGCATATCCAGCTGCCAGTCGGCAAGCGATGGTACGGTACGGCATTCGACGCCGATTGTCTCCGCGCTGACGCTATACATGCCGTAGGTCGGCGGACAGTAGAGGATCGCGTCTTTACCCGGCTCGCAGAAGGCGCGGATTAACAGTTCAATGCCTTCGTCCGCCCCGCGGCTAACCAGCACCTGTTCTGGCTTAACGCCCGCGTACTGGGCGTAGTGTTCAATCACCGCTTTGGGCTGGCATTCCGGATAGCGGTTGAGCGTTTGCTGCGTCAGTTGAAACTCGACTGCCGTCGGGAATTCGTTGGCATTTAACCAGACATCACCGTTGCCACCCAGGCGACGGGCAGACTGATACGGCGTAAGATTGCGGACATTATCACGGGCTAACTCGCTGACGCTAAAAAGGTTTTCAGTGCTCATGCTTGCTCCTTAAGGGCGTTGACGCGCAGGTTGACGGCATTTTTATGAGCGGTCAGGCGTTCTGCCGCCGCCAGCGTTTCGATGGTGGACGCCAGAGCGGAAAAGCCCGCTTTCGACAGCTCCTGCACCGTCATACGCTTCTGAAAATCCGCCAGTCCAAGGCTGGAACAGGTCGCGGTATAACCGTAGGTTGGCAGCACGTGATTGGTGCCGGAAGCGTAATCCCCGGCTGACTCCGGCGACCAGTCGCCAAGGAAAACCGAACCGGCGCTGGTGATATCATCCACCAGATCGCGGGCGTTACGTGTCTGCACGATAAGGTGCTCCGGACCATACTGATTCGAAATCTCGACACACTGGGCCAGATCGCGGGTGACAATCAGGCGGCTGGCGCTGAGCGCCTGGCGTGCGGTTTCCGCGCGCGGCAGTTCCGCCAACTGGCGTTCTACCGCGTCGGCAACGCGTCTGGCGATGTCTGCGTCCGGGGTCAGTAAAATCACCTGTGAATCCGGGCCGTGTTCCGCCTGCGAAAGCAGGTCGGAGGCGACAAAATCCGGCGTTGCGCCGCTATCGGCAATCACCAGCACTTCAGACGGACCGGCAGGCATATCGATCGCCGCGCCGTCCAGACGCTGGCTGACCTGCCGCTTCGCTTCCGTGACAAACGCATTACCCGGACCGAAAATTTTATCCACCTTCGGCACCGACTCGCTGCCAAACGCCAGCGCGGCAATGGCCTGCGCGCCGCCGACGTTGAATATTTCCTGCACCCCACACAATTGCGCCGCATACAGAATTTCGTCGGCGATCGGCGGCGGCGAGCAGAGCACCACTTTTTTGCAGCCCGCAATGCGCGCCGGCGTTGCCAGCATCAGTACGGTTGAAAACAGCGGCGCGGACCCGCCCGGAATATATAAGCCGACTGAGGCGACCGGGCGCGTGACCTGCTGGCAACGTACGCCGGGTTGGGTTTCCACATCCACGGTCTGCAGTTGCTGCGCAGTGTGGAACGTCTCAATATTTTTCACCGCGACTGCCATCGCCTGTTTTAAATCGTCGCCCAGGCGGGCGCCAGCAGCGGCAATTTCATCAGCGGACACGTTCAGCGCGCCAACGTCGGTTTTATCAAATTTCGCGCTGTATTCACGCAGGGCAGCGTCGCCGCGCGCCTTTACGTTATCCAGGATCTCGCTCACGGTGCGGGTAATACTGTCCGACGCGGAGATCGCCGGGCGCATCAGTAAGTTGCGCTGTTCTTCAACGCTGCATGCGTTCCAGTCAATGATTGTGCTAAAGCTCATGGCCATCACTCCATCATCTTCTCAATCGGCAGCACCAGGATCGAACTGGCGCCAAGCGCTTTCAGTTTTTCCATGGTTTCCCAGAACAGCGTTTCGCTGCTGACCATGTGCATAGCCACGCGCTGCTGGTCGCCCGCCAGCGGCAGAATCGTTGGGCGCTCTGCGCCTGGCAGCAGGGCGATCACTTCTTCCAGGCGTTCGCTTGGCGCGTGCATCATGATGTATTTTGATTCGCGTGCCTGAATCACGCCCTGAATACGGGTGAGCAGCTTGTCGATTAGCTGCTGTTTGGCGTCGGCCATGTCGCCGTCGCGTTGGATCAGGCAGGCTTTTGAGCGGTAAATGACTTCCACTTCGCGCAGTCCGTTAGCTTCCAGCGTGGCGCCGGTAGAGACCAGGTCGCAAATGGCATCGGCGAGGCCCGCGCGCGGCGCGACTTCCACAGAACCGTTTAACAGACAGGATTTAAAGGAGACGCCTTTCTGGTCGAGATAACGCTTCAGCAGGTGCGGGTAAGAGGTGGCGATGCGTTTACCATCGAGAGCGGCCGGGCCGTCCCAGGCTTCGTCAACCGGGGTCGCCAGGGAAAGGCGGCAGCCGCCAAAGTCGAGGCGACGGAGGGTAAAGTAACGCGGATCCTCACCCTGAGCGCGGCGGTTGAGCAGTTCCTCTTCCAGCACGTTCTCGCCAATAATGCCAAGATCGACCACGCCATCCATCACCAGACCCGGGATATCGTCGTCACGCACGCGCAGAATATCGATCGGCATATTCTCGGCCATCGCAATCAGACGCTGGGTGTGTAAGTTAATTTTAATGCCGCAGCGTGCCAGCAGTTCGCGTGAATCATCACTCAAACGGCCTGATTTCTGAATAGCTATGCGTAAACGGGTGTTATCTAACATTCTTATTTCCTCTTTATCCTGTCTGAACCGGTCTGAAACGCGCGCCAAAAAAAAGCCCCCGGAAGATGATCTTCCGGGGGCTTTCTCATGCGTTCATGCACCACTGGAAGATCTGAATGTCTCCCAGCACACATCGCCTGAAAGACTAGTCAGGATGATGGTGATGATGGTGGTGTTTAAATTGAACGCGTGTCATAAAATTCTCGATGAATGCTTATTCATTTGATGTCTTTTAACCTAAACCACTTTGGCGTGATAAAGCAAGCGCTTTTTTACATTCCTATTTATAGTATGAATTGTCAGTCTGAATACGCAGGCGTAGCCTTATATAAATAGTGCCGGAGTCAGGAGAAAACGGATGAAAAAGGTCGCAATTGTCGGTTTAGGATGGTTGGGCATGCCGCTGGCAATGTCGCTGACGGCCAGAGGCTGGCAGGTGAAGGGGAGCAAAACCACCCTGGATGGGGTGGAAGCGGCCAGAATGAGCGGTATTGAAGGGTATCCACTGCGTCTGGAGCCCGAGCTGGTCTGCGAGGCGGACGATCTGGAGGCGTTGATGGACGTCGACGCGCTGGTGATCACGTTACCGGCTCGTCGTAGCGGTCCTGGAGAAGAATTCTATTTACAGGCAATGCAGGAACTGGTGGACAGCGCGCTGGCCTGGCGCATTCCGCGCATTATCTTTACCAGTTCGACCTCGGTGTATGGCGATACATCGGGCACGGTGAAAGAAAACACGCCGCGTCATCCGGTCACAGCCAGCGGGCGAGTATTGAAGGAGCTGGAGGACTGGCTGCATCATCTGCCGGGCACCTCAGTGGATATTCTGCGCCTGGCGGGGCTGGTCGGACCCGGGCGGCATCCGGGGCGTTTCTTCGCCGGAAAAACCGCGCCAAATGGCGAACACGGCGTCAATCTCGTCCATCTTGAAGATGTCATTGCCGCCATCACGCTTCTGCTTCAGGCGCCGAAAGGGGGGCACATCTATAATATCTGTGCCCCCGTCCACCCTGCGCGAAAAGTGTTTTATCCGCAAATGGCGCGACTGCTGGGCACCGAGCCGCCGCAATTCCTGGACTCGCCGGACAACGGTAAAGGCAAAATTATTGACGGTAGCCGGATCTGCAATGAGCTAGGATTTGAATATCAGTATCCCGACCCGCTGCTGATGCCGATGGAGTAATGCATATCGCCAGCGGTCTTTTGCCATCCATCGCAAGGGGGCGTGTATGAAACCACTGCTGGACGTGCTGATCATTCTTGATGCGCTGGAAAAAGAGGGCAGTTTTGCCGCAGCGTCGGCGCGGTTATATAAGACGCCGTCGGCGCTCAGCTATACTGTTCACCGCCTCGAAAGCGACCTGAATATTCAGATCCTCGATCGCAGCGGCCATCGCGCCCGCTTCACCCGCACCGGGCAGATGTTGCTGGAAAAAGGGCGTGAAGTGCTGCATACCGTGCGGGAGCTGGAAAAACAGGCGGTGAAACTGCACGAAGGCTGGGAAAATGAGCTGATCATTGGCGTTGACGACACTTTTCCGTTTTCCCTGCTCGCCCCGCTGATCGAGTTATTTTATCAACATCACAGCGTCACGCGGCTGAAATTTGTTAACGGGGTGCTGGGCGGCTCGTGGGATGCGCTGACCCAGGGACGGGCGGATATTATTGTCGGCGCCATGCATCAACCGCCGTCATCCAGCGAATTTGGCTATACGCGTCTTGGCGATCTGGAACACGTTTTCGCGGTTGCGCCTCATCATCCGCTTTCGGAAGAAAGCGAACCGTTGAGCCGCGGCACCATCAGACGCCACCGGGCGATTGTGGTCGGTGACGGCGCACACCCCGCCTGTTCAACGGCAACGCAGCTACTGGACGATCAGGACGCGATAACCGTCTTCGATTTTAAAACCAAACTGGAACTGCAAATCAGCGGACTGGGTTGCGGTTATCTGCCGCGCTATCTGGCCCAGCGATTCCTTGAAAGCGGCGCGCTCATCGAAAAGAAAGTGGACGCGCAGGTACTGTCTGAACCCGTGTGGGTTGGCTGGAATGTGCGCACCGCCGGGCTGGCCAGCGCCTGGTGGCGGGACGAGATTTTAGCAAATAGTGCTATCGCTGGTGTTTACACAAGCGGCGAGTCCAGCAAATCAAGCAGTTAAGAAAAAATT
The DNA here is from genome assembly GCF_030332325.1 of Citrobacter sp. Cs237. Lineage (NCBI taxonomy): Bacteria > Pseudomonadati > Pseudomonadota > Gammaproteobacteria > Enterobacterales > Enterobacteriaceae > Citrobacter > Citrobacter sp. Cs237. The sequence continues at coordinate 18,397 of NZ_JAOWIB010000093.1, forward strand.
TTTTATGACAAGGCTCTCATTCTCTTGTCATTTCGCCTCAATTTAAGGCACAATGCGCCGCTTGCAAAAAATGACATTAACCGACGTTTTACTACGCGTCGGTTATTTTTTTGCATCAAACCAATCATTCATACCAAGAGGCCGGGCTTCGTACCGGATAGATATTTACTAAAAACCGACAGTTGTTGTCGCTGAGGAATCCAGAAAATGGGGCAATTTTTTGCTTACGCGACGGCATTCGCCGTAAAGGGGAATGACCATGTCGCATAACGTTACTCCAAACACCTCTCGCGTGGAATTACGTAAAACCCTTACGTTGATTCCGGTTGTAATGATGGGTCTTGCCTATATGCAGCCGATGACGCTGTTCGATACATTCGGTATCGTTTCGGGCCTCACTGACGGTCACGTGGCAACGGCGTATGCCTTTGCGCTGGTCGCGATTCTTTTTACAGCGTTGAGCTACGGTAAACTGGTTCGCCGTTTCCCGTCCGCTGGCTCGGCGTACACCTATGCCCAGAAATCCATTAGCCCGACCGTTGGCTTTATGGTGGGTTGGTCATCTCTGCTGGACTACCTGTTCATGCCGATGATCAACATCCTGTTGGCAAAAATCTATTTCGAAGCGCTGGTGCCGTCAGTACCGTCATGGATCTTTGTTGTCGCGCTGGTGGCCTTTATGACCATCTCTAACCTGCGCAGCATCAAAACGGTAGCGAACTTCAATACCCTGATCGTGATCCTGCAGATGGGCATCGTGGCGGTGATTGTCGGCCTGATTATCTACGGTGTTTCCCACGGTGAAGGCGCGGGTACGCTGGTAAGCTCACGTCCGTTCTGGTCTGAAGGCGCGCACGTGGTGCCGATGATCACTGGCGCGACCATCCTGTGCTTCTCGTTCCTCGGCTTTGACGGCATCTCTTCGCTGTCTGAAGAGACCAAAGACGCAGAGCGCGTGATCCCGAAGGCGATCTTCCTGACCGCGCTGATTGGCGGCCTGATCTTCATCGGCGCCTCTTACTTCCTGCAGCTGTACTTCCCGGATATCTCCCGCTTCAAGGATCCGGATGCGTCTCAGCCGGAAATCATGCTGTACGTGGCGGGTAAAACCTTCCAGTGGGGCGTGCTGATCTTCTCCAGCGTAACCGTACTGGCCTCCGGTATGGCGGCGCACGCGGGCGTGTCTCGTCTGATGTACGTCATGGGCCGTGACGGCGTGTTCCCGACGCGCTTCTTTGGCTACGTACACCCGAAATGGCGTACTCCGGCATGGAACGTGCTGCTGGTCGGCGCCATCGCGCTGCTGGCGATCAATTTTGACCTGGTGACGGCGACGGCGCTGATTAACTTCGGCGCGCTGGTGGCGTTTACCTTTGTGAACCTGTCTGTGATTTCACAGTTCTGGATCCGCGAAAAACGTAACAAGACGCTGAAAGACCACTTCAATTACCTGATTCTGCCGACCTGCGGCGCGCTGACCGTGGGCGCTCTGTGGATTAACCTGGAAGAAAGCTCAATGGTTCTGGGGCTGATCTGGGCCGGCATTGGTCTGGTGTATCTGGCTTGCGTGACCAAAAGCTTCCGCAATCCGGTTCCGCAGTACGAAGATATCGCTTAATCGCATAATCCAATCAAACCGGAGACCTGTTCTCCGGTTTTTTTATGCCTGCGTTTTATTCCCTGTCTGGCTTAATAACCTTTCGTTCTAATTTAGAGAATTTGGTTATTGGTTATGAACAACCGCGTCATGAATAATTTCCTGACAAATGTTCTTCAGGCTAATTAATTTATGCTTTCAATGATAATAAGCGGACTGTTCTGCGGTGCGCTGCTGGGTTTTGTCATGCAGCGCGGACGGTTCTGTCTGACCGGCGGATTCCGCGATATGTACATCGCAAAAAACAACCGTATGTTTTATGCCTTGTTGATTGCGATCTGCGTTCAGAGCGTGGGCGTGTTTACGCTGATCCAGACCGGGGTTGTCAGCTATGACGCGGGGACGTTTCCGTGGCTCGGCACCGTGGTGGGCGGCTACATTTTTGGCATTGGTATTGTCTATGCGGGCGGTTGCGCCACCGGTACATGGTATCGCGCGGGCGAGGGGTTGATCGGCAGCTGGATTGCGCTGTTTACCTATATGGTAATGAGTGCGGTAATGCGTTCACCGCACGCCAGCGGAATTAACCAGACGCTGAAAACCTACAGCACTGAACACAATTCGATTGCCGACACGCTCAACCTTTCCGTCTGGCCGCTGATTGCCTTATTGCTGGTGCTGACGCTGTGGGTGGTGGCGAAAGAGCTGAAAAAGCCGAAGCTGAAGGTAGCGACGCTACCGCCGCGCCGTCGCGGGTTGGCGCACATTCTGTTTGAAAAGCGTTGGCATCCGTTTGTCACCGCAGTCCTTATCGGCCTGATCGCGCTGCTGGCATGGCCGCTGAGCGAAGCGACCGGCAGGATGTTTGGCCTGGGCATTACCTCGCCGACCGCCAATATTTTGCAATTCCTGGTGGCAGGCGACAGCAAATTCCTTAACTGGGGCGTGTTCCTGGTGCTCGGTATCTTTTTTGGCTCGTTTATTGCCGCAAAAGCCAGCCGGGAATTTCGCGTACGCGCTGCCGATGCGCCAACCACGCTACGCAGCGGGTTTGGCGGGATCCTGATGGGCGTTGGCGCCAGCATCGCCGGAGGATGCTCGATCGGTAACGGCCTGGTGATGACGGCTATGATGACCTGGCAGGGCTGGATTGGTCTGGCCTTTATGATCCTTGGAGTGTGGACCGCATCCTGGATAGTGTATGTACGACCGCAGCGTAAAGCCCGACTGGCGACCGCTGAGGCGAATTAAACGTAAGGATAAATGATGGCGATTAAAAAACTGGACGTGGTAACGCAGGTTTGCCCGTTCCCCCTGATTGAAGCAAAAGCAGCGCTGGCGGAAATGGCGAGCGGCGACGAACTGGTAATCGAGTTTGACTGCACCCAGGCCACGGAAGCCATCCCGCAGTGGGCGGCGGAAGAGGGGCATACTATTACCGATTACCAACAGGTTGGCGATGCCGCCTGGAGCATCACCGTACAGAAAGCGTGACCCATGCTTCCCTCTGCGTTCGCGCAGAGGGAAACCTTCAGACGATCTCTTGCGCGTACTGCCACAACGACTTCAGTAACGCCTGCTTCTCACTGTCATTCGCATATTCCTGATACAGCATCTGTAACTCTTCGGCATAGCATTGCAAAAATTCCGGCGTAAAGACCTGGCGACGATGATCAAGCCAGCGTTGCTGCTCCGCTTCATCCAGCGTGCCGGGGAAATTGCGCGCGCGGTAATTAAACAGTAGCTTCTCAATACGCGGGTCGACAAAGGTGATGTCCAGCGCAGGTAAATTTTGTGGGTCCGTTTCCAGCACAATCTTCATGGCCGCGCGATCGGCATCGCTGAAGAAGCCATTGTACAACTGGGCGTCGACGTTATCGGAAACTGCGAACGGTTCCGCTTCGGCAAAAATAGCCACCACTTTGTCACGCACCTGCGGGTTGTCGCGCAGCACTTTCAGGTTATCGAGGCAGTGCTGACGATTAATCCCTAACCGGTCGGCATCTTCCGGACGCAGCGTATTCGCCTGCGCCAGCACCGGACATTTATTGATATGCACCAGTTTCACCGGCACGGCGGCGTTATCGCCGAGATCGGCTTTGGCGGTGTACAGCCGCTCACGAAGGGCGTCGCTGTCGAGTTCGAGGAGCGGTGAAATATCCCCCGCCAGATCCACCATAATCACCGCGTTGCGGTTCTCGGGATGCCATGCCAGCGGCGCGACCCAACTGGTGTTGCCGCGCCATGCGCCAAACATACCAGAGACATGCACCAGTGGTTTCATTTGCGGCACATCGATCAGCGCCGCCAGCTTGTGCTTGCTGCGGTGCGTGTAGAGGTAGTCAAACAATCGCGGCTGCCGCGCCTTCACTAACTGCGCCATCGCTATCGTCGCATACACGTCCGCCATGGCGTCGTGGGCGTTGCTGTGCTCAATCCCGTTCGCTTTTGTCAGGTGTTCCAGGCGAAAGCTGGGAAGCCCTTCCTCGTTTTCCGGCCAGACGATCCCTTCCGGGCGCAGGGCGTAACAGGCGCGCATCACGTCCAGCAAATCCCAGCGCGAATTATCATGCTGCCAGCTCCAGGCGTAGGGATCGTAGAAATTGCGGTACAGGACGTTACGCGTTACTTCGTCGTCGAAGCGCACGTTGTTATAGCCAATAATGCAAGTTTTTGGCACGGTGAACAGCGCGTGGATGCGGGCGGCAAACGCCGCCTCGTTTTCGCCTTTCTCCCGCGCTTCCTGTGGCGTAATACCCGTAACCATCACGGCCCCTGGCTGCGGCAGATAGTCGTCTGCAGGCTTGCAGTAAAACACCTCAGGTTCGCCGATAACGTTAAACTCGCTGTCTGTGCGAAGAGCGGCAAATTGCGCGGGTCTGTCGAGCGCCGGATGCGTGCCGAAGGTTTCGTAGTCGTGAAAGAGAAAGGTGGGTTGCTGCTGACCGTCATTCATAAAAAAGTGTATTCCGTGGCTGAAAGTTGCGCGCTGCCTGAACGCAACAGAGTAGCAAAATTCGGCGGGGCGATCAGCCAGAGCTGTTGTCAGGAGGCGAATAAAATGGCGTGAGGTAAAAATGCGGACCCCGCCTGAGTGGAAAAACGTGTCTTACGTCACATTTTCTTGCAATTAATCCCTGTTCGTTTATCAGATTTTCCGTAAAAAGGACGGCTCTTTTGTCACACCTGAGGATATGCTGTTGAAACGCCGTCTGTTTATTGCCGCTTCGTTACTCGCTACGCACCTTTCTACCGCGCTTGCGTCAAGCACTGTCGACTTCGCGCCGCAGCCACCTGCGGTAGAGGCCGCTTCATGGGTGCTGATGGACTACACCACCGGGCAAATCCTTACCGCCGGAAATGAACATCAGCAGCGCAACCCGGCGAGTCTGACCAAGCTGATGACCGGCTACGTGGTTGACCGGGCCATCGACAGCAAGCGCATTTCTCCTGACGACATGGTTACGGTTGGGCGCGACGCATGGGCCAAAGATAACCCGGTGTTTGTCGGCTCTTCGCTAATGTTTCTCAAACAAGGTGAACGCGTCTCGGTGCGCGATCTCAGCCGTGGTTTGATTGTTGATTCCGGTAATGACGCCTGCGTTGCGCTGGCGGACTATGTGGCCGGCGGGCAGCCGCAGTTCGTGGCGATGATGAACAGCTATGTCAGGAAGCTGCATTTGCAGGACACCCATTTCGAGACGGTTCACGGCCTGGATGCGCCGGGACAACACAGCTCCGCGTACGATCTGGCCGTGCTTTCACGGGCGATCATTCACGGCGAACCTGAGTTTTATCACATGTACAGCGAGAAAAGCCTGACCTGGAACGGCATCACCCAGTACAACCGCAACGGTCTGCTGTGGGATAAATCGCTGAACGTCGACGGCCTGAAAACCGGACATACTTCTGGCGCGGGCTTTAACCTGATTGCTTCCGCGGTGGATGGCAAGCGGCGTCTTATTGCGGTCATTATGGGGGCAGAAAGCCCGAAGGGCCGGGAGGAACAGGCGCGTAAACTGCTGCATTGGGGACAGCAGAATTTCGATACGGTGCAGATCCTGCGCAGCGGTAAGCAAGTAGGCGCTGAGCGGATCTGGTATGGCGATAAAGAGAAGATTGCGCTGGGCACCGAGCAGGATTTCTGGATGGCCTTACCAAAAGCGGAAATTCCGCACATCAAAGCGAAATATGTGTTGGATAAAGCAGAGCTTGAAGCGCCGCTCGCCGCCCATCAGCGGGTCGGGGAAATCGAGCTGTATGATCGCGACAAGCTGATTGCCCACTGGCCTTTGGTGACGCTGGAAGCGGTTGACAAGGGCGGCCTGTTCTCGCGACTGAGCGACTACTTCCACCATAAAGCCTGACAGGAGACTGGCAGGAGTTCGCCTCTGCTCACATAATAATCACAAATAACTTGTGGCTGTTATTTCGACTTCGTTACACTGTATATAAATACAGTGTAACAATGGAGGCAACATGAACTACGAGATCAGACAAGTCGATAAGCGAACCGTAGCGGGTTTCCACCTGGTGGGACCCTGGGAACAAACGGTGAAGCAGGGCTTTGAGCAACTGATGATGTGGGTGGACGGCAAACAGATCGTAACGGATGAATGGATCGCCGTGTATTTTGACAATCCGGACGACGTTCCCGCAGAGAAACTGCGCTGCAGTACGGTGGTGTCCGTCCCGACCGATTTCGTTATCCCGGAAAACAGCGAAGGCGTTACGCTGAGCGAAATCGAGGGCGGGCAGTACGCTACGGCGGTTGCCCGCGTAACGGACACGGATTTCGCCACGCCGTGGTATCAGTTCTTCAATAGTTTGTTGCAGGACAAAGCGTATGAGATGGCCTGCAAACCGTGCTTTGAAGTCTATCTTAACGATGGCTGCAAAGACGGCTACTGGGACATTGAGATGTATATCGCCGTACAACCTGTCGTCAAATAAGCGCGAAAACCTGGCGGACTGGCGCTAAGTGAGACTACGCTTAGCGAGATGTCCTGTCCGCTACGGTGAAATTTTCAGTGTAAAAGCAGGTACAATCCGTTTATTGTTTTTCTGACGGAGTGCATGAGTGCGTGCCGACAAGTCGCTGAGTCCCTTCGAAATCCGCCTGTATCGCCATTACCGTGTCGTGCATGGCATCCGTATTGCGCTGGCCTTTATCCTGACCTTTCTCCTCGTCCGGTTGTTTAACATTCCGGAAGGCACCTGGCCTTTGATCACGCTGGTGGTGATCATGGGGCCGATCTCCTTTTGGGGAAACGTGGTTCCCCGCGCCTTCGAGCGAATCGGCGGCACAATTCTTGGTTCGGTACTCGGGCTGGTGGCGCTGCGTCTTGAGCTGTTTTCCTTACCGCTGATGCTGTTATGGTGCGCAGCGGCGATGTTTCTCTGCGGCTGGCTGGCGCTGGGGAAAAAACCGTATCAGGCGCTGTTGATCGGCATTACGCTTGCCGTGGTGGTTGGCGCGCCAGCCGGGGATATGGAGACCGCGCTGTGGCGCGGCGGCGATGTCATTCTCGGCTCGCTTCTGGCGATGTTGTTTACCGGCATCTGGCCGCAGCGGGCCTTCATTCACTGGCGTATCCAGTTGGCGCATTGCGTGACAGCATACAACCGGGTTTATCAGGCGGCGCTGTCGCCCAATCTGCTGGAACGGCCGAGGCTGGAGAAGCACCTGCAACAGCTACTGAGCGATGTGGTGAAAATGCGCGGGCTTATCACGCCAGCCAGCAAAGAGACGCGTATTCAGAAATCGATTTTCGAAGCCATTCAGACCGTGAATCGCAATCTGGTCTGCATGCTGGAGCTGCAAATCAACGCCCTGTGGGCAACGCGCGCGAGCCACTTTGTGATGCTCAACGCCCACACGTTGCGGGAAACTCAGCAGATGACGCAGCAGGCGCTGCTGACCATCACCCACGCGCTGTTTGAAGGGAACCCGCAGCCGATCCTTACCAATACCGAAAAACTGAATGATACCGTTAATGAACTGCGGACGCTTATCCGCCAGCATGATGAGCGCAATGTAGCGGAAACGCCGATCCACGGTTATGTGTGGTTGAGTCTGGAAACCGCACGCCAGCTGGAGCTGCTTTCACATCTTATCTGCCGGGCGCTGCGCAAATAATCAGCAGATGAGGAGAATGAACCGGGTGCTGCTTCGATTCAGCAACGAATAAGGGTATGATGAAAACAAGGACGTCGCCATTGTCATTTATGGCTACGAAAAGTAATGTAAGCCCTATAGTTTAAACGAATCCGAATCTCACATTATCAGGGGTGTAAAAATGGAAACTACCAAGCCATCTTTCCAGGACGTGCTGGAATTTGTCCGTCTGTTCCGTCGCAAAAATAAACTGCAACGTGAAATCCAGGACGTTGAGAAAAAGATCCGTGACAACCAGAAACGCGTTCTGCTGTTGGACAACCTGAGCGACTACATCAAGCCAGGTATGAGCGTTGAAGCCATTCAGGGCATCATCGCCAGCATGAAAAGCGACTATGAAGATCGCGTTGATGACTACATCATCAAAAATGCTGAAATCTCTAAAGAGCGTCGCGATATTTCTAAAAAGCTGAAAGCGATGGGCGAACTCAAAAACGGCGAAGCGAAAGCAGAGTAACGTCTTGACGCAGTGAGGATCGTCTGGTCCTCACTGACATGTCACGCCACCGCGCACCATCCGTAGCAAATGCTGTTCCGGCCAGTGTTCAGCTAATCTCTTTTTCTTCAGCAGCCACGTCACGTATTCGACGTCATGTTTATGCCTGTCGAGCATCAACCCGACTACGCTGCCGCTGTGTGCGACGTTCACGCCATACAAATCACACTCTTCCATGAGCGACAATAGCGCGTCAAAGTCGGGCTTCGGCAGCAGCGCCTGGCTGGCGATGGCGCTCAACGTTGCCGCTTCGCCCATCCGGTACGGATTTTGCTCCGCGCAGGCTTGCTGAACCTTCTCCCAGGCTCTTTTCAACGCTGGCGCGCCAGCGTCCAGCCCCGCCTGACGTGGGATACGGTGATAATCCGCCGTGCGCAGCGTCTGCGGACTTTCCAGTACAAGGAGGTCCAGTTCCGGTTGGCATTCACAACCGATGCGCACTGACGCATCGTTATGATCAAACAGGGTTAACTGGTGAAAAACGGTACTGTCGGTGGGTTCCAGCGACACGCAAAGCTGCGCAAGGGTGGTCTCGTCCAGTGCGCGCCCCAGATAGCGCGCAGTCGCTACGGCAGTGGCGGCGATGTCTGCTGTACTGCTTGCCATCCCCTTGGCGATGGGGATCGTGGAATGAATATCAATGCGAATGTCCTGACTGAGTTCGTCCGGGTATTGCCAGTGCGCAAGCAGGGTATTCACCATGGCCCGTGACAGAGGGCGCTCATCCGCCAGCGGCGAACCGGCGCTGATTTCAACGGTGCTGTACCAGTCAACAGGGCAGGAGACCAGTTTCTCGCTGCCCATAATCCAGCCCTGAATGAGTTCTCCGCACGAAGCGGGGCATTGCGCAACAGCCACATTTTCACCTTTCTGCTCTGTCATCCCCGGCGCATAGTGTCATGGCGATTGCGCTATTACCATGATTTACCGCAATGTGCGCGGCGCGCCTCAGGCGGAAACCGCCAGCGTGGACGTTTCGGCGAGGGCAATCCGCATGACGTCCTGCGCTATCATCAACTCTTCGTTGGTATTGATGACCGCGACCTTTACCAGCGCATTTTCAGCCTGAATGAATGTGGCGTTGCGCTGGTTTTTCTCCTCATCAATATTCAGACCGAGGAAGTGAAGGTTGTGACAAATCGCCGCCCTGGCGCGCGCCGAGTTTTCGCCAATACCGCCGGTAAACACCAGCGCATCCAGACCGCCCATCTGCATAATATAGCTGCCGATGGTCGCACGAATACGTTCGGCGAATAACGTGAGCGCCAGTGCCGCCCGTTGATTTCCGCTGTCGGCGGCTTGCTCAACGTCGCGGTAATCGTGGGATACACCGGAAACGCCAAGCAGGCCGGATTCATTATTCAGCAACTGGTTAAGCTGCTGCGGCGTTTTGCCTTCCCGCTGGGCTATCCAGGGCAAAATGGACGGATCAATATCGCCGCTGCGGGTTCCCATCATCACACCGGACTGCGGGGTAAAGCCCATCGACGTATTGACCGACTTACCGCCTTTAATGGCGCAGAGGCTGCTGCCGTTGCCAAGATGACAACACACCACCCGCAGGGCGCTGAGCGGCACGCCGAGTTTCTCAGCCAGCGCGGCGCTGACATACTTGTGGCTGGTCCCGTGAAAGCCGTAGCGGCGGATACCAAACTCTTCATAGTAGCGCCACGGAAGCGGATAAATATAAGCGGATTCGTCCAGCGTTTGATGAAAGGCGGTATCAAAAACGGCTACCGCAGGTACGTTCGGTAGCAACTGGCGAAACACATTAATACCCAGCACATTGACCGGATTGTGCAGCGGCGCCAGTTCAGCCAGTCGTTCAATTTCCGCGATGGAATCATCCGTGATCCGCACGGCGTCTTTAAAGGCTTCACCGCCGTGCGCCACGCGATGGCCTACGCCATCGATATCCTCAATGCTGCGGATCACGGCGTGGCTGATTAACATTTCCAGTAACAGGGTCACCGCGTCGCGGTGGTCAGCCACCGGCGCGGTCTGCTGCCATTTTTGCTCATTCGCCTTCAGCGTGATCCGGGCATCAGGCATACCAATGCGTTCAATTAATCCCTGACACAACAGGTCGCCCTGCGGCATATCCAGCAACTGGAATTTGAGCGACGAACTTCCCGCGTTAATCGCCATTATTTTGTGAGACATGAAGGTTCCTTTTGATTCAGAAAGGCAAACAGTTCATCAAGTCCGCTGTTGTTTACGGCACTGGTGACAAATACCTCTTGCGCGCCCGCCAGCGTCAGCCACTGCGTGACGCGGGTGATGCGCTGCGGGTTAGCTAAATCGGCTTTAGTGAGAATGCCGATCACCGGGCGGTTCATCGGCCCGGTAAATCCGGGCGAGAAGGGTGACCATCCCGCATCGCTGTTCAGCACCAGGGCGATGACGTCAGCCTCGCAGGCGCTGGCCAGCAGTGCGCTGTACAGACAGCGGTTTTCCAGGTATTCCCCGGGCGTGTCGATGGTCTCTGCGGACCAGACAATAGCCTGGGTTTTCTGGTACTGAAGCGCTTCCCCTCGTAACGCCTGGGTGAGGGATGTTTTCCCGCACTGACTCGGGCCGATTAACATCATGCGTTTCATAACGTCAGGTCCGGGTGATCGGGCAGGCCGTGAAGCGCATCAGTTCGCCGAGGGTGCGCGTCACCTGTTTCAGCGCATATTCAACCGCTGAAACGTCGCCGGTTATCACGACTGCCCCGGTAAAGCGGTCAAGAAAACCAATCTCCACCGCCCCGGATTTGGTGGCGATATCGCAGGCGATAATGGATGCTTCGCTGGGTGTTATCGTGAGAATCCCGATGGCGGAAACGCCATCCTGCAATCCCAGCTTTTTAAACAGATCTTTGCCAGGGTTTGCAATCAAATGCGCCAGCGTGACCTGTTTACCCGGCACGTACTCCTGGATCATGCGTTCTGTGGTCGGCTGTCTTTCCATCATCCCTCCACCATCTGACGCCACATGGCTTCATGCGGCCGCGGGATAACCGAGCGGTAAACCAGCAGTCCTTTTTCCCCCGCGCTTTCGCTGGCTACCGTCACCGCGTTGTTCACATCAGAAACGTCGCCCGCCACCACCATGTAACATTTACCGCCGATGCCGAACGCCATATGGACGCGAACCAGCGTCACGTTTGAGGCTTTCACCGCGCGGTCGGCGGCGCTGATGCAGGCCGCGACGCTCCAGGTTTCGACAATGCCGACAGCCTGACGACGATCGACGCTGTTGAGGCCGCTAATGGCAGGCAGTACGCTGGCATGAATGTTTGGCAACACCAGGCTGTCTACCAGCATTTCGCCTGCGAGCGATGTCCCGGTTTCGATAGCCTGCTGTACCGCTCCAACATCGCCACCGAGCATCAGCAGAAATTTACCGGGACAAATCGTTTTGCTGACCAGCAGATCCACGCTGGCGCTTTTCAGCATTGCGTCGCCGGTTTCCATTCCTTTGGCAATGCTGGTGAGTTCTAAAATACCTATGGCCTGAGACATGGTTAACCTCTTACAACGATGATGGCCTGCTCTGTGATTTCAGAGACAATACCGTCCATACTGGCGTGAATGGGGGCGCCTGGCGCGCCTTGCGGAACATCGGCAACGCACTGGCCGCGCGTTACGCGTTCGCCTTTTTGCACGCAAGGCACCGCGCTGGCGCCAATATGCTGACGGAGCAAAAGCGTGGTTTTTTCTGTGACCGGTTCGTCTTCACGTAGCGGCGCTTCCCGATACCAGGGCGTCAGCCCGAGTTTGGCGATGAGGCGTTTCACCGGCACCAGGCGATACTTCGCCATTTCATCCGCCGGATTAAGCGGACCTTCATACCGCTGGTTTTGCGCGCGCAGTTCGCGCTTGAGCATCCGGTTAATGCGCATCGGTGAAATGCCAACCGGACAGGCCACGCTTTCGCAGACGTTACATTCCGAGCAGGTCAGGGCGCTGAGCAGTAACTGCGGCGTCGCCGCCTGGTGAAAATTCACGGCGCGCACCAGCAGATGTGGAGACAGTTCATGACCAATGAGGTGTCTCGGACAGAGATCGGTGCATAAGCGACACTGTTCGCACACGGTTCTCGCTACCGACAAGACGGTGCGCTCGTCCTGCATACGACGCTGAATCAGCGGATGGGTTTTCGGCAAAACCAGCAGGCCGCCAGTGGTTTTGGTTACCGGCGTGTCCAGCGAGGTCAGCAGGCCGCCCATCATCGGCCCGCCATTAATAAAACCCGGGTCGTCAATTGTGGCGCCGCCCGCCAGCGCCAGTACGTCGCGCAGCGACATGCCGATGGGGACGGTCAGCGTTTGCGGATGGGCCACTGCGCCGTTAACGGTGAGCGTGCGGCGCGTCACCGGGTACTGCTGTTCTACCGCACGGGCAATATTCAACACGGTCTGAACGTTATTAACCACCACCCCGACGCTGACGGGCAGCGCCGCCGGAGGCACGCGTCGACCCGTCGCCATCCAGATGGTCAGCACCTCATCCCCTGCCGGATAAACGTCCGGCAATATGTGTAAACGCATCGCCGGAGGTAAAAGCGGGCGTAGCGCCGCAATAGCAGGCTGGTACTTCTCTTTCAGGGCGATAATTCCTTCCCGCGCGCCCGTCGCTTTCATCGCGTACTGCACCCCGCGCACCAGACGAGCCGCCTGCTGCGCCATTAACTGCTGGTCAACTTTCAGCATCGGTTCGCATTCCGCGGCGTTCACCAGGAAAATTTCTACCTGCGCCTGAAGTTTAACGTGCGTTGGAAAGCCCGCGCCGCCTGCGCCAACGATTCCCGCTGCGCGCACGCGTTCGCGAACAGTATGCGCATCCACTTCATTCATGTCGGCCATCTGCGCGGTGTTCATAGCATCTCCTCAAGCAGTGCCTGAATGGCGCGGGCATCGGCTGCTTTCGGGTTTGTTTTCAGCGTGACGTCTGCCAGTGCGGCCTGCACCATTGCCGGGATCCGCCGGGCCCAGTTCTGTTTCTCTTCTTTCAGCGCATCGGCGAGAGAAGGGATCGCGCACGCTTTTTTTAACTGCTCAATGTGCTGCGCCAGCGCATTGATGCAGGCGGTGTCATTGGCGCTGTCCGGACAGAGATGGCAGGCTCTGGCAAAGCGCGCGTAGCGTTTCGCCGCCCGCGGATCGTGGGCGTTAAACCGGATGACCGCGGTAAGCAGGAGCGCATTCGCTAATCCATGCGGCAGGTGGAACTGCCCGCCCAACTGATGTGCGATGGCGTGGTTAAGGCCCAGTCCCGCCTGGCTAAAGGCCATGCCGGCAAGCGTTGAGGCGTTATGCATTTTGCCGCGCGTGGCAAGGCAGTCCCCTTTACGCACCGCGACCGGCAGATACTGGAAAACGCTCTGCGCCGCTTTTTCGGCCAGCGCATCGGTGAAGTCGCTGGCACGCGTTGAAACATAGGCTTCCAGCGCGTGGGTCAGGACATCCATGCCGGTATTGGCGGTAATTGCTGGCGGTACGCTGACCACCAGTACCGGGTCGAGGATCGCCATATCCGGATAGAGCGCATTGTCAAACAGCGGATACTTAATGCCCTTGTCCGGATCGCCGATCACGCAGGCGCTGGTCACTTCCGAACCGGTGCCGCTGGTGGTCGGGATCGCCACGCAGGTTTCTATTTCGATGTCGAACTGACGGCTGAACCAGACAATGGCCTTGGCAGCATCCAGCGCCGAGCCGCCGCCGAAACCAATCACAATGTCTGGACGCAACGACTGCATATGGGCGATGCCTTGCGCCACGGTGGCGATGGTGGGATCGGGAGTGATCTCACTGAACACGCTAATACGGTTGCTCGCCGGTATCGCGTCGCGCAGAGCTTCAATCAGCGGCGAACGCGCCAGAAAACCGTCACAGATAATCCAGATGTGCTTATGGGTAAATCGACCGAGCACCTTCAGGCTTCCCGGCCCGCTGTATAAACGCGTTTGCAGCGAAAAGGTTTTCATCACCACCTCATTAGCGGATTGAGAAGCCATTGGTGAGTACGCACCGACGAGAACGAGCGAAGGTGCGCGCCGAAGTCGTGCCTTCGCCGGTTGGCGTGGCAATCGTGAAGGTGGTGAACCCTTCGCCACCGACGCCAATCCCCGCGTAGGACGGGCCATTTTTCACGAAAATGGAGGTCTGCAGCGTCCGCGCGGCGAGATTCAACCGCGACACGTTTTGCGAGTGCATAATGGCGGTATGGTGCAGTCCTTCTTCCACTTTCAGAGCCAGCGATAATGCGGCGTCAAAATCCTTAACCTTTACGATCGGCAGCATCGGCATCAATTGTTCGCAGGTGACCCAACTGTCATCCGCGCTAACGACGCCTGTCAGCAGGCGCGGCGCTTTAGCCGGAACGGCGATACCGGCGGCTTCCAGCATCGCCGACGGGCTCTTGCCGACCAGTTTTTTATTGGCGACGCCTTCCGGCAGGCAGACCGCGCGCAGTTTTTCGATTTCTGACGGACTGAGCAGCAGCGCGCCAAAGCTCTGCATCTGCTGAATAAGCTGTTCAGCGACCGACTCAACCACGATCAGGCTTTTCTCGGCAATGCAGGGAAGGTTGTAGTCAAACGAGGCGCCGTTGATGATATCTTCCGCGGCTTTAACAATATCCGCGGTTTCATCCACGATGCACGGCGGGTTGCCCGCACCGGCGCCGATGACTTTTTTCCCGCTCTTCATGCCCATTGCCACAATGCCCGGACCGCCGGTGATCGCCAGGACGGCGATCTTAGGGTGCGCCATCATTTGCTGAGTGGCTTCAAAGGTCGGTTCGGCAACGGTAACCACCAGGTTGCGAATGCCGCAGCTGCGAAACACGATCTCTTCAATCATGGCGATCAGCTTCAACGATACGGTTTTTGCGCCGGGATGTGGGCTGAAGTAAACGCTGTTGCCCGCCGCCAGCATACTGATGCTGTTGTTGATAATGGTTTCGGTTGGATTCGTGCTTGGGGCGACGGAACCGATCACGCCAAATGGCGAGTATTCGAACAGCACCATGCCGCCGTCGCCAGTGAGCGCGGTGGTGGTGAGATCTTCGATCCCCGGCGTATTTTCCAGCGCCGCTTTGTTTTTAAGGAATTTATCTTCTTTATTACCCATCCCCGTCTCTGCGGCGCTTTCTGCCGCCAGGTCCGCAAGATGCGGCGTAAGCTCTTCCCGTATCGCGCTGATAATGGCGCTGCGCGTTTTCAGCGGAGACTGCTGATAACGTAAAAAAGCCTGGTGGGCGGCGTCGATGGCTTCACCCACGGACTGAAAAATACCGTTGCCCTTTATGTCGGTTTTCGCAGGCGTCAGTTGTTCAGTCAAAATGGTCCGGATGAGGGTTTCCAGTTCAGAAGTATTCATTGATGTGTTCTCACGTTAATTGCCGCAATTGCAGCCTGTGCAATGTCCATGTCCTGTTCAACGCTGCCACCGCTGATCCCAAGACCCCCAATAAGTTTTCCGTCACGCCATAGCGGAAAACCGCCGCCAAAGGTGACCACTTTTCCCTGCATATGCGTTTCCAGTCCGTAAAGCGGCGCGCCGGGCTGGACTGCGGCGGCAAGCGCGTGCGTTGCGCTTTTCATCGCGACCGCTGTCCAGGCCTTTTTCGGCGCCAGCTCACTGCTCACCAGCAATGCATCCGGCATCCGCCACGTCACGGTTTCGGTCCCGTTGGCATCGACTATGCTAATCACCACCGGGACGTTGATTTCTTCTGCCCGCGCCACGGCGGCGCGGGTTAACTGATGAAGATCGCCAAATGAAAGCGACATAACATGTTCCTTTTGGGCAGGCGGCTGAGCCGACGCCAGATAGCGCTTCGTCACCTCCTGGATAATTTTTGTCTGATGCGCGTCGTGATCTTCGGCGCGGGCCAGCGCGTATAAACAATCCGACAGGCGATTGATGTAGCGCATCAGCACGTGCCTGACGGTGAATGCTGCGGAAAGCTCAACCAGACGACGTTCCGCCCGGCGCGCCAGCGTGCGCGCGAAGTGAAGTCGGCTGGCGGCTTCGCAACGGCCGGGCAAAATAAAACTGCGCAGCGGCGCGACACGTCCCATCGCGGTGTCGATGGCGGCTTCCAGCGCGACGATTTCTTCCGTGCTGATGTAGCGCTGCTGCGCTGGCGGTTCATCACTTTCGCTCGCCAGCTCCGCGCTGAACCAGAATATTTGTTGCTGGATTGCCTCCAGCAGGGCGCGGTGCTGTACGCTCTGGCTGGCGCAAATGCACAGGCTGAGCGCGGCGTTAAGCTCGTCTAAGGTGCCGTATGCCTCCACGCGCGGGTGTGTTTTACTGACACGTTGCCCGGTAAACAGCGCGGTAGTGCCTGCGTCGCCAGTACGGGTATAAATCGCCATGCCGTCTCCTTAACGCGAAAGCGTGTCGACAATGCCGACGACGGCGAGGTCAATGGCCTCGTTCGGGCCGGAAAAAACATGTCTGGCGCTGGAACCGCTGCTCAGCAGCACCAGTTCGCCAACCCCTGCGCCAACGGAGTCAACGGCAACTTCATCTCCCGCCGTTGGATTCGCAGGCAGTTCGCCGTCGGCGCTTACCCGGCGCACCAGCAGAAGTTTTTTCCCGACCAGGGAAGGCGATTTTTGCGTGGATACCACCGCGCCTGTTACGCGTGCCAGATGCATGGTTCACTCCTGCTTAATGAATTGGATGTTGCGAGAGCTCGCGGCATCGCGAGCCAGCGCGGTGACAACACATTTTCGACACAGCACGAATACGCCACCGGAGAAGCGGACGACATCGGCATAGCTGACCAGCCGGGTCGGATGCAGCACGATGCGCACACCTTGCTCGTCACAGAACGTCAGCGGTAATCGGGCGAGTTTTTTCACCGGCAGGGCAGGCAATAGCGCCCGGCGTAGCGAGAGTCGCACCTGCAGACCAAACGCCAGCGCGTCGTGAAGGATGACGGCTGCGCTATCCGTTGCGTCGTTTTCGGCAATCTTCTCCAGCAGGGGCAGGTCGACCTGCAAAACGTGCAGAGAGGAATACCGGGAAAACAGCATTCGGGAAGGCGTTTCCCGCAGTTGCGCGACGCTCAACGTCAGCGTGCTTTCGGCACGACGCTGCAGGCGGGTGACCACCTCCTCGACGATTCGCTGCAACAGCTCGCCGTTCATCGCGGCGTAACCAGCGTGGCGAACGCGTTGGGGCTGTCGGCCCCGGCGGCGTTGGCTTCGTCGGTATCGATATGCATTTCCAGACGCATATCGGGCGACACGCGAATCGCGACGTTATCGAAAATGAGCCGACGCTCACTGCCTTCGATCGCCACGCAGACGTTGTCGCCATGCGCGACGCGCAGGATCAGCGCATCCAGCGGCGACATGTGAATATGACGCTGGGCGACAATAACGCCGGCAGCGAGCTCAATCTCGGCGAAGGGGCTCACAAGGCGGATACCCGGAGTGCCGTTGAGGTTTCCGGACATCCGCAGTGGTGCGGCGATCCCCAGCGTTCTTGCGTCTGTTCGCGATATTTCAACCTGACTGGTGCGGCGAAGTGGTCCCAGCAGACGCACATTCTTAATCTGACCTTTGGGACCCACCAGCGTGACGGTCTGTTCAGCGGCGTACTGCCCCGGTTGCAGCAGCGCTTTCTTCTCGCTTATCGGCTGTCCC
Source organism: Citrobacter sp. Cs237 (assembly GCF_030332325.1). Lineage (NCBI taxonomy): Bacteria > Pseudomonadati > Pseudomonadota > Gammaproteobacteria > Enterobacterales > Enterobacteriaceae > Citrobacter > Citrobacter sp. Cs237. The sequence continues at coordinate 36,325 of NZ_JAOWIB010000093.1, forward strand.
GGAAAAAGACGGGCATAGTCTTCGGCGCTCAGATGAATATGACGATTAGACACACCCAACGGAATTGGGCGCTCCCGCATCTCATCCAGCACTTTGCTGACCGTCGTCTCCAGAAGGTGTTTATCCATTACGCTTAACCTCGTTTACCTGAATGCAGGCAGAGCGACCGGGGTTCGCCTTTCTGACGCGGACAGGCCGGGTCGAGGCACAAATTGCAACTGATGATTCCGTCGTCAGGTGCGGTTACCGGTGCAGACTCTTCTGCAACAACGTCAGTTTCGGGTTCCTCGATGATCGCTGGCGCGGGGGCAGGTGCGGCTACCGTCGCACGGGCAAGAATGCCCTCGCCAGGTCTGGCGATAACTTTGCGCGCCACCAGACCATCGCGCTGTTCGGCAAAGCTGGCACCGGTGATAATGGCGGACTGAACCGAGGCCACATCACCGGTGATTTTGATCACCGTCCAGCCTGAACCGTTGGTTTTCTCAAGGCCAACCAGCGTGATGGAAGCGGCTTTCGCCATGACATCCGCGCAACTGATGGCTAATGCCAGACCACTAACTTCAAGTAATCCCAGTGATTGCTTCACGCTGTGCTCCTTTTCGGCAGTGCTTAGGCAGACTTCGGTAAAATGGCCTCAACGTCGCTGTGCGGACGCGGGATAACGTGGCAGGATTTGACCTCGCCGACGGCGCTTGCTGCTGCGCTGCCTGCGTCAACCGCCGCTTTAACCGCGCCAACGTCGCCGCGCACCATGACAGTCACGAGGCCGGAGCCGATTTTCTCGTAGCCGACCAGTTGTACGTTGGCGGATTTCACCATCGCATCTGCGGCTTCAATGGCGCCGACCAACCCTTTTGTTTCAACCAGCCCTAATGCGTTATTCATACTGCGATTCTCCTGTGGATTAAGCATTGAGATCCCGGAAAGGGATCCCTTTGACTAACCTTGCCGCGTTGTTTCCAGTACTTCGCCGGTCAAGGCTGTTTTGGCGATACGTCAGCGTAAACAGCGGCGCTGAAGTGGGTAAATTCTTGTAATGCACCACCAGTTTTTCCCGGTCGCAGGCGATGCCGACGAGCAGTGGCGACAGGCGTGCCGCCTGCCAGGCGCTGTGGACGACGTCTCCGACACTCTGGGGCTGAATGACAAACGGAATGCCTTCTTCTTCAATACCGAGCAGCACCTCTTGCCAGACGGTAAGACAGTCGCCGATGGGGGCGATCACAATGGCTGGCGTGCTGATGTTACTGTCCACGGGGGAACTCCTTATGCCAGGAAAGGATCAGGCCCGTGGCGACGGCATTTCGCGGACCTTCAGTTCCGCGAATGTTGCCGCGCCCGGCGACTAACCGGTAATGCGCCAGCGCATCAGTTACCAGTTGCGGTACCTCGAAATCCAGAGACGATCCGCCCACCAGCACCACAAATGGAATATCGCGAATGTTGCCGGTAGGGCTGACCTGACGCAGCGCGCGAAGGGCATTGGTGACAAAAACACGCTCTTTAGCGCTGCGGCGAATCGCACGCACTTTTTCCAGGGCCAGTTCACCCGGCAGCGGCACCAGTTCGTCGGGTTTGACAACGCAAACGCGGGCAAACACGGCTGGAGGGAGCGGGGAAGGGAAGAACTGGACGCTGCCATCTTCGTGACGCAGATGGAACAGGCTTTCCACTTTCGCCAGCGGATATTTTTTGATCTCTTCCGCCAGGTAACGGTCTTCGAGTCCAAGCTCTCTGGCAATGATCATCGTCACCATATCGCCTGCGCCGGCGAGGTGGGTGGCGATAATTTCCCCTTTCGGATTAATGATCGAAGCGTCGGTAGATCCCGCGCCTAAATCGAGAATGGCCAGCGGACGAGTGGTGCCTGGCGTGGTTAACGCGCCAAGAATGGCGGCTTCGGCTTCTGCGCCGCCAACCTGCACGTCAACGTTCAGCTTTCCTTTGATCTCCCGGGCGATCATCGCCATTTGCAGACGGTCGGATTTCACCATAGAGGCAATGCCAACGGCCTGTTCCAGCGAAAACTCGCCGGCCAGTCCGCCCGTGACGCTAACCGGCACGGAGGTGTCGACGGCGAGCAAATCCTGAATGAAAATTTCGTTGCTGGGTTTGTTGGTCAGTTCCGCCATGGTCTGGCGAACGTGTTCAAGCATACCGCCAATATTGGTGCCAGCTTCACCGGTGACGTTATCCAGTTTCGGGCAGTCGCCAACCGCTTTCATAATGGCGTCAGCCCCTGCGGCGACGTCAACGCGCACTGTACGGCCTTGCGCATGCAGCTCAATATTCCCGGCGGGAATGGCGCGTGCCTTCACGTCTCCCGAGGGGGTTTTAACGACGACGGCGGAGCGGTTGCCAATCAGGGCGCGCGCCATCGGTACAATGTTTTTAGTTTCGTCCGCGTTCAGGTTGAAGACGGTGGCAATGCCGTACGGGTTAGACAGGGTTTCGATGACTTTGCCCGGTACGGCGACTTCGATAGCCGCCAGCATGCCGAGTGGAATTCGGTCGATGTACAGCACTTCGTCAACGATAGGCAGCGGTTTTTCCAGTCGGTTACTGACCAGTACGCCATCATCCTGCTGTAAAATGACGCCGGTTAACTGATAGCCCGCGCGAACAGCGGCGTTGATCATGGTGGCGACATCGGCGAAGTCGAATGCCGACGATACCACCAGAATGTAAGGTGCATCTGCCGCGCGTGTCAGAAGCTCTTCCGGCGTGATAGTCATACCCACCCCCAGACCAACGCCGCCTGGCGTCTTGGGGTTATGACCGATCATAGTGGACTCGGTGATGATGGTTTCCGTAATGGTTTCCATCGCCACATCGCCAATCACCGGCGTGGCTTCGTTTATGCGAATGAGCGAAATATCGCTGACAGTGATGCCGGCGTTTTTGGCCGCAAGCGTAAGCGCCTCCTGAATGCCAAACACATTACGTAATGTGCCTTTTATTCCGGTGGTTTCCGCCAGCGCGCTGCCGGTAATGGTCAGCGTGCCAGTATCATCGAGGGTCGCCAGAGCGACTTCTGTTGATGAGTTGCCGATATCAATGCCAGCTATATATCGCATCGCGTTTCCTTAACGTTAATCGTCGCCTTTCAGTTTTTTACGCTCGACGTAGAGCGTCGCGGCCTCGCGCACAAAGGCGGCGCAGATCTTCGCCTGATAGCGGTTTTCGAGATCGTCCGCGATGGCCATCAGCTCATCTTTCGTTGAGCGGTAAGGACGCAGTGCGTTGTAAATCTCAAGAATGCGATCGTCAGGTACGGCGGTCAGTTCAGCAGCGCGTTCAAAGTTCATCGCCAGGCGGTCGCGTCCGGCATCCCGGGCGATAGCGGCCTGAATACGCAGCGTTTCCGGTGTAATACGCATATCCTGGGCGGTGACTTTATTGCTGAGCACGTTTTCCAGGGTGAAATCATCCAGCGTTTTATTGGTGGCCGTTTTCACCCATTCCGGATGTTTGTTCGCCAGCGGGTAATCGGTCACTTTAACGGTCTGAGTTGAACGGCTTACCGCCGCAGCCGCCGGGGCAGGCGCGTCGCCCTGCAGGCTGTTCATGCGGCTCAACACGTCCCGAACCATCGATTCAATTGCATCGGTATTCATAAAGGGATCCTTATTAAAGCGCCACGCGCAGTTCCTGCGGGTTTTTGCCTGTTACGACGTACTTCGTCTCTTTAATATGCAGAATGGCCGACTTCGCCTGATACTTCGGACGCGCCATCTGGTCGTTCAGCGTCGGCACCGGTTGCGGCGATTCACGCTTGGCATAGCGCGCGGCGTTTTTACCGATCTGCCGGTAGGTCGCCAGCGTCAACAGCGGCGCCTGCGGGAACAGCTCCAGGTTAGAAAGCGGCGGCAACCCCTGCTGGTGGATCACGGTGGTGCCTTTCGACTGAATGCCGATAGAGATACCGGAGCCACTCAGTCGGTTGCCTTCGACCGCGACAAACGCCACGTCGGAGGATTTAAAGCAGCGAATCACGCGCGCTTTGATGCCTTCTTCTTCAATGCCGGCAATCACTTCGCGCAGGATGCTCTTATGCGGCAAGCCAACAATGTTGACTGTCTGAGAGAGACCGAACGCCGGACCGACCGCAATGACCACTTCGTCCTGTTGCGTGCCCTGTTTCGCCTCGCCGATTTCGGTCAGAAAGCTGTCTCCTGTTGGAGCGGCAGAAGCGGCAGCGCTACCCGGCGCGCGAAAGGAGACCGGCTTATCGCTGGTCTGCATTTCAGACAGCACGTCTTCGATAATCTGGCGCAGCAGTTTTTCATTGATTTCCATTGTTCACCCCTTAGCCAAGCTCGTTGGGATCAAGTGCGCCAGGGATGTTTTTAATCTCTTCCCAGCGTTCGCCCTGCAGGCGATAACCTGTTGCCGGACCGGCATAATCGTTGACGTCATTGACCGCAGAGAGCACTTGTCCGTCGCCGACGATGATGGCGGAGGTGTGCAGATAGTCCCCGGTTAACTTCGCTTTCTGGATGTTAAGCATGTCCTGCGCCACGTCGGTAAAGCCGCCCTGAGCCAGCGCTTTTACGACTTCCAGACCATTTCGGTTCTTATTGATGATCTCCTGAGCGAACTTAATGTCTTCAACGATGTTACGTTCCGGCATATCCTTCGAGCCGTGCGCGTAGGTGGCGGCTTCCACTTCTTCATCGGTGATCGGCGGCAGGCCCATCCCGGCGAATACTGCCTGCAGCGCGCGTGCCGCTTTGTTACGAATGGCGATAACGTCTTCTTCGCGGACCGGACGCAGACCGCCGTCGACCTTCAGGTCACGTTGAATAACGTTGTAGTCATCGAAGTCCTCTGCGTCTTCGTTGGAGCCGGCAAACATGTTGTCGTAGTTCGGCACCGCGGAATAACCGGACGAGATAAAGTCCGTTCCCGGCAGAAACTGCATCAGCAGGCGGGCGGTCCGGCGCATATCGGAGTGGGTAAAGGTCTGGTCATTACTGGAGGCGCATTCCAGATCCAGTGACGAACAGATCAGGTTTTCAGCCAGTACCGCACGGATCCCGGAAGGAACGGCGGAAGGAACGCCGATGCAGCTCACCGAACCGTTTTGCAGTCCCTGAACGCCAGCCGCTTTGGTGATGTAAATGCAGCGCGCTTCGAGATAAAGCATGGATTTCCCTTCCGCGTAGCCCATCTGCACTTCTGAGCCGGAACCGGAGGTGAAGCGCATTTTCAGTCCGCGAGAGGCATAAGAGGACGCGAGAAACCCTTTCGACCACGGCGTATCGTCACCGTCGGTAAATACCGGTTCGGTACCATAAACAGAGATGGTTTCGGCGTAGCAGGTGTGGCCCAGCATACCGAGCTTTAACTCTGTGGCTTCTTCCAGTGAACACTGGGTGAGAACCCCAGGACGCCCCACCTGCGAACCCACGAGCAGAGCGATAGCGTTGAACGGCGCATAGCGCGCGACGGCAACGGTGGTTTCCTGTTCGTCAAAACCGCGCCATGCCCCTTCGGCGGCGTCAGCGGCGATCTGTACCGGGTTATCTTTAACGTTGGTGACGTGGGCCTGCTGTGACGGCGTGCGACGGGCGCGCATTTTCTGCATTGCCATCATCATCTCAACCACGTTCATGTGGGAGACCACTTCGACAATTTTCGCCGGGGTCATTGCGGTGGTGAGCGGCACAATATCGCTGCGCTTCACGTTTGGATCGCACAGCATATTGGCGAGCTTGACGGAGTCCATCGCCATCACCTCTTCCGCGCGCGCCAGGTTAATGCCGTAGCGGGCAATGAAGTGGTCGATCAGGTCAAACTCGCTGACGGATTTGCCATCCAGTTCGGTTACCGCGCCGTTAACGATTTTAATCGAGGGTTTCGGATCGTTCGGGCTTTCCATCGCAATGAAGCCTTCTTCGATCCACTCCTTAACGAACCCGTCCTGGTTAACAGGGCGTTTCGCCAGTGCTTCAAATCTTTTCGATCTCATGAATGAGCCTCACGGATATCAGATATAGGACGGGCGATCGTTTTTCGGTTCGCTACCGAGTGTCGCCAGCACGGTTTTGCCGATTTCACGCGCGGAGATAACCGCCTGACGCACCGCGCCGGAGTCGCCGGAAATCACCAGAATCGCTTCGTTACTGAAGCTGGTGCCATGCGCTGGCGAGCTGTACGCGACAACGTCGACATTGGCGGATTTCAGGGCGGTATCCGCCATCAGCACGCCGACCGATGCCGGCGCGCCGACAATCACGCCGCAGGCGCGGCCAACAGGAGCGCCGAAGGCTTTTTCCAGCGCATAGCTGGCGCGGGCGGTATACTGAAGCTCGATGTGCCCGGCCTCGTTGCCATAGACATCGCCAAAAGTGCGGTCGAGTTCTTTTAATGCGACTTCGATCCCCCGCTTGACGTCAGAAACGTCATTCCCGCCCAAAATGATCAGCGAACCGTGACCGGCGCCGCCTTTGGTGTCGCGCGGCAGTTCAATGCTGACCACTTCGGTGTTGGTGGCTTTTACCGCTTCGTCTGCCGCCATAATGTGCGGACCCGCGCCGGTACGCGCCCCCAGAATGCCGATGGAGCGATAGCGCTTTTCAAGCTTCATTGCTTCAAGTAGAGCGCTGTCGACGTTAGCGATAACCAGACCGACGGTGTCGCCAATCGCGGTGCCTACAAATTCCGTTAAACTGCAGCTTTTCTCTGCCATAGCCGTCTCTCGTTTTGGATGGGGTGTATCAGGGGTACCCGTTTGCGCAGGCGTCGCCACACGGGCGATTACCTGTGCCATGATCTGTTCAACCAGTTCATTGCTGCTCATGGGTTAATTCCCTTCGGTAAGATTTTTTCAACATCGGTATGCGGGCGCGGAATCACGTGTACGGCTTTCACTTCTCCCACGTTGCCTGCCGCGGCAGCACCGGCATCGGTCGCCGCTTTTACGGCGCCGACGTCACCGCGAACGATGACGGTTACCAGGCCTGAGCCAATTTTTTCGTAGCCGACCAGCATGACATTGGCCGATTTCACCATGGCGTCTGCGGCCTCTATGGCGGCAGTCAAGCCTTTGGTTTCTACCATTCCTAATGCTTCTTGTTGCATAAAGACCTCGCGTGGGTTGTCCCGATATTCATGACTATAAAAAGAAGCGAGGAAAAAGAATGGCTGACTTGACAGTATGCGTGGAAAAATAGTTGGCGCTGAATGTGATTAATTTGGTGTGAATTGTTTTATGTGACTGTTTTTAAAGGGTGTTGATATTTTTATGAATAGTAAAAATTGGTTTTTGTGATTCCATTTTTACATTTTCAGGCGTGACATAAATAATTTATTTTGTTATGGGCGGGAAAGGGAAGTGTGACCTTTATAGAAAAAAGGAAACCTGCAAATAACGAATTTTTATTATCTTTAAGTTTGCGGTTTAAATGCCTGACTGCGTGGTTAATGCCTGTTTGTGAATAATGCAATGGCAAAAATTTGTTATCTCAACACGATTTTTCAGAGCCCCGGCAGGTTCAGTTTGCCAACAATTTTCAGCCAGCCGTTTTTATAGTAAGTGTCGTTGTACTCTACGGCCAGCAAGGGTCCGCTGGTCAGACACGAACGCTTCTAAGAAGGTGTCACAATGAATGATTCACTGAAAGCGCAATGTATTGCCGAGTTTTTGGGCACCGGGCTGTTTCTGTTTTTTGGCATCGGCTGTCTTAGCGCTCTGAAAGTCGCTGGCGCCAGCCTCGGTCTCTGGGAAATTTGCATCATTTGGGGTCTGGGTATTTCCCTGGCGGTGTACCTGACAGCGGGGATCTCCGGGGCGCATCTCAACCCGGCGATTACCGTCGCGCTCTGGCTTTTTGCCTGTTTTCCGGGGCGCAAAGTGTTGCCTTACACCGTTGCCCAGGTGGCAGGGGCGTTTGGCGGCGCAGTATTGGCCTATCTGCTGTATGGCAGTTTGTTCACCGAGTATGAAACCGCCCACAACATGGTGCGCGGTAGCGTCGACAGTCTGTACCTGGCCAGTATTTTCAGTACTTATCCGGCGGCTGCGCTGAACGTGTGGCAGGCGGCTGGCGTCGAAGTGGTTATCACCTCGATTCTGATGGGACTGATTATGGCGTTGACGGACGACGGCAACGGTGTGCCAAAAGGGCCGTTGGCGCCGCTGCTTATTGGGATCCTGGTTGCCGTTATCGGCGCGTCCACCGGGCCGCTGACTGGCTTTGCGATGAATCCAGCCCGTGATTTTGGCCCTAAGCTGTTCACCTGGATGGCTGGCTGGGGGGATATTGCGATGACCGGCGGGCGGGATATTCCTTACTTTATTGTGCCGATTATTGCACCGGTGATTGGCGCATGCGGCGGCGCAGCCATTTATCGCTTTTTCATTGGCAAAAATTTGCCCTGCAATGCCTGTAAAATTGAGGAAACGAACGCCTCTTCCTGAGCAACAAGGTTATTATCACGAAATCAATAACGATTTCGTGATCTGCTTTCCCGAACTGACTAAAAAGTCTCCCCAGCCCGGGAGACTTTTGTTATTGTCATTTGGCTTTCAGTCATTAACTAAGGACAGCCGATGACAAAAAGTAAATGTAAAAAATATGTTTTAATTATAACAATGGATTAACTGAGGGATTTTATCATGATTTCTGCGAGTACCCTGAACTCAGAACTCATTAATAAAATCGCACAGGATTTTGCGCAAGCCACAAGCCTGGCCGTTGTGGTTGTCAATATTCACGGTGATGAGATTTCTGAGCTATTTAATTTCACGCCTTTTTGTCAGCTGATGCGTCAACATCCTCAGCACAGCACCCGCTGCCGGATGAGCGATCGCTGCGGAGGGCTGGAAGCCTCGAAATCGGATCAGCCCTGTATCTACCGTTGCCATGCCGGGTTAACCGATTTTTCTATCCCCCTGGTTATCGCCGGGCATCTGGTTGGGTTCGTATTGTGTGGTCAGGTGCGTCTGCGTAACGATGAGGGGGTTGATTTGGTCGATATTCTCAACGTTGACGACCGCTGGCAGGCCGACCCGGAACTGCTCAATGAATTTCGCAACGTCCCGGAAATGGACTACTCGCGAGTGATGGCATCTGCGGATTTGTTGAAGCTAATTGTCGAAAACTGCCTGAAAAAACAGCTGAATTTTGTGGTAATCAAAGACAGCGAACAGAGCGCGGAACCGTCGCGTCCGGCGCGTGCGCCCAGTCCGCATGACAGCAAAATGAAAAAAGCGCTGCGCTATATTGATGCCCATTTGTCCGACGATTTACGCCTTGAAGACGTGGCATCACACGTCTACCTCAGCCCGTACTATTTCAGCAAGTTGTTCAAAAAATATCAGGGGATCGGCTTTAACGCATGGGTGAATCAACAGCGTATGGCCAGCGCGCGGGAACTGCTTTGCCACAGTGACTGGAGCATTGCCAGTATTGCCCGCAATTTAGGTTTTTCTCAAACCAGTTATTTCTGCAAAGTATTTCGTCAGACTTATCAGGTGACGCCGCAGGCATATCGGCAGCAGGCCGCAGAAAATCTACCGGTAGAATCGGCGTAAATAGCAATATTTTGCTATTGCCGATTTTTGATATTTCCCGTGAACGAGCCATTATTCGCGGTTTATTTTATTTGGCGCAGCAATAAATTGTCATAGCGCAATAAAATATCAAAATTTGCAGCGTAAACTTCGCCAGTTTTTATTTTTGTGATGAGATACAGTTTCATTGTGAAGGGTTTTCATTATTCTTCTGCGTGTCTTTTCAGAAAGAAGCGTGTTAATCCGGCATTGTTTTGCCGTTGAGGGTTGCAATACCCGCGCGAAAAAGAATGCGTTAAAAAAGAGTTTAGGATGATGAGCAGATGCCAGTCTGTTCATCATTGAAGCCGACAGGTTAGACATATTTGTGTCAGGGAAGGGGGTGAAAATCCCCCGCAGCCCCCGCTGCTGTGATGCTGACGACCCCGTAAAGACCACTGATCGCAAGATTGGGAAGGACGGGAGAGGATGACGCTAAGCCAGAAGACCTGCCTGTCGGATACATTCAACAACTTCGGTGGGAAGTGGGTTGCTTTAAAACAGACAGTCGAAAGACTGGATGTCAGTACATCCCTACCACCCTGAACAGGATCAGGGTCATGGCGGCACAGCAGTATGCGTTTGTTCTGGCAGGTACCGGGAGTGGCTGTGGAAAAACCACAGTTACGTTGGGTCTGCTTAGCGCGCTAAAACAACGAGGGCTTCGCGTCCAGCCCTGTAAAGTCGGCCCTGACTACCTGGATACCGCCTGGCATACGGCGGTCTGCGGTACACCTTCCCGTAATCTCGACAGCTTTATGCTTCCCGAACCCGTCCTCAATGCGCTGTTTTGCGAGCAGATGCAGGAGGCGGATATCGCCGTTATCGAAGGCGTGATGGGACTCTACGACGGATACGGCACCGATCCCGGCTATTGCAGTACCGCGGCGATGGCGAAACAACTTGGGTGTCCGGTGATCCTGCTGGTGGATGGCAAGGCCGTTTCGACCTCCATTGCCGCGACGGTAATGGGATTTCAGCAATTCGACCCGACGCTTAACCTCGCGGGCGTGATGGTGAATCGCGTCAACAGCGAAGCGCATTTTCACTTGCTTAAAACGGCGATTGAGCGCTATTGCGCAGTGCCCGTGCTGGGTTATGTGCCGCACGTTGAGGGCGTGACGCTGCCGGAGCGCCATCTTGGACTGGTGACTGCCCGCGAGTCGGTGGTGACACAGCAACCCTGGCTGGATTTTGCCGCTACGCTGGAGCAGACGCTCAATATCGACCACCTTTTAGCGATAAGCGAAATAGCAACCTTACCACAGGGCGCATGGCCGGAATTGCCCGCACAGGACGCCGGAAAGGGACTCACGCTGGCGATGGCCGACGACGAAGCGTTTAATTTTTACTATCCCGATAACGTGACGTTGCTGGAGCGTACCGGCGTGAAGATCGTCCGCTTCAGCCCGCTGCATGACCGGGTTTTACCCGACTGTCAGATGGTCTGGCTGGGTGGCGGTTATCCTGAACTGCATGCCAGCGCGCTGGCGGCTAACGGCACGATGCTGGCGAGTCTGCGCGATGCGCACCAGCGTGGCGTCGCCATTTATGCCGAGTGCGGCGGGTTAATGTACCTCGGTACGCAACTGGAGGACGCCGGTGGATTCGTGCATTACATGGCGGATATCCTTCCCGGTTACAGCAAAATGGGGGAACGGTTGACCCGCTTTGGCTACTGCGAAGCGCAGGCGCTGCAGCCAACCCTGCTGGCGGCGGAAGGCGAAATCCTGCGCGGCCATGAATTTCACTACTCCGATTTTTTCCCGCAAATTTCTGCCGTGATGGCCTGTCGCAAGGTGCGCGACGGTAAAACGCTGCAGCAGTGGTCCGGCGGCTGGCAGGCAGGTAATACTTTCGCCAGTTATCTGCATGTCCATTTTGCCCAACGTCCGCTCATGCTGACCCGCTGGCTGCAGGCGGCGAGGGAGGCGTTATGACACTGCTTGCGTGGTGTGTCGCCTGGCTCCTCGACGTTATGATTGGCGACCCGCAGCACTGGCCGCACCCGGTGCGCTGGATAGGCAACCTGATTACCGTCGTACAGCGGACGGTTCGTCGTCATTGCCACAGCGAGCGTGCGCTGCGCATCGGTGGCGGCGTGATGTGGCTGGTGGTGGTGGGGGTGACGTGGGCAGTGGCCTGGGGCGCGTTGACCGCCGCCCGGCTGATCCATCCGTGGCTGGGCGGGTTGGTGGAGGTGTGGATGATTTTCACCGTGCTGGCCGGTCGCTGTCTGGCCAATGCCGCCAGAGACGTGGAGCGCCCGCTGCGCGCGGGGGATCTCGCCGCCAGCCGGGAGAAATTGTCGTGGATTGTCGGTCGTGACACCTCGCAGCTGGCTCCACAACAAATAAACCGGGCGGTGGTGGAAACCGTCGCAGAAAATACCGTCGACGGCATTATTGCGCCGCTGTTCTTTCTTATGCTGGGCGGCGCGCCGCTGGCGATGGCCTATAAAGCGGTCAACACCCTGGACTCGATGGTGGGCTACAAGCACGAAAAGTACCGGGCGCTCGGCATGGTCAGCGCCCGTCTTGATGACCTCGCAAACTTTCTTCCCGCCCGGTTGAGCTGGCTGCTGCTGAGCGCCGCGGCATTTTTGTGCCGCAACGACGGCGCGCGCGCCCTGCGTATTGGCTGGCGCGATCGCTATAACCACAGCAGCCCCAACTGCGCATGGGCGGAAGCGCCCGTGGCCGGCGCGCTGGGTATTCGCCTCGGCGGTCCAAATGACTATTTTGGCGAGCGCGTTGAAAAGCCGTGGATTGGCGACGCGCAGCGCGAGATTACCGTAAATGACATTCCCCAAACGATTCGACTGATGTGGGTTGCGTCCACGCTGGCCCTGGCGCTGTTTATGTTGACGCGCTGGCTGGTGGTTGGCATGGCCTGAGGATTAAACAATGCATTACATCCAACAACCGATGGCGATAGAGGCCAAAAGCTTCGACATCATTGGCGAGATCATCCATGAAACGCGCCCGGAATACCGCTTCGCCAGCCCACTGCATGAGGCCATTATCAAGCGTGTCATCCACACCACCGCCGATTTTGACTGGCTCGATATTCTCTGGTTTTCCGATGATGCACTCTCCCGACTTTGTGCGGCGCTGCGTCGTCCGTCAGTGATCTACACCGATACCACGATGGCGCTGTCGGGGATCAACAAAACGCTACTGGCGAAATTCGGCGGTGAGTGCCGTTGCTACATCAGCGATCCGCGGGTGGTGGCGCAGGCGAAAGCACAGGGGATCACTCGCTCAATGGCGGCCGTGGATATTGCCGTGACGGAAGAGAGCGAGAAAGTGTTTGTTTTCGGCAATGCCCCCACCGCGTTATTTCGTCTGCTTGAACATGATGCGGCGGTGAATGGGGTGGTCGGCGTACCGGTCGGATTCGTCGGAGCGGCGGAATCAAAAGAGGCGCTGACGCGCAGCCCATTACCCGCTATTGCCGCCTTCGGACGTAAAGGCGGCAGCAACGTCGCAGCGGCAATTATCAACGCCATCCTTTATCACCTTGAGGGGGCGCGATGAGCGATCAGACGTTTGATGCTCCCGTCTGGCACAACGGTAAAGCGCTGCGAAAAGGCTATACCACCGGTTCGTGCGCCACGGCGGCGGCAAAAGTCGCGGCGCTGATGGTGCTACGCCAGCATTTGATCCATCAAATTTCCATCGTCACGCCGTCCGGCGTCACGCTGTGCCTTAATGTGGAATCACCGCACATTGAAGGCCAGCAGGCGATTGCCGCGATCCGCAAAGACGGCGGGGATGATGTCGACGCTACACACGGCATGTTGATTTTCGCCCGCGTGACGCTGAACGACAGCGGTGAAATAACGCTGCTGGGCGGGGAGGGGGTTGGCACCGTTACGCGTAAAGGTATTGGTCTGCCGATTGGCAGCGCCGCTATTAACCGCACGCCACGTCATACCATTGAATCGGCGGTGCGAGAGGCGATAGGCCCGGCGCGCGGCGCGGAAATTGAAATATTCGCGCCGGAAGGCGAAGCGCGGGCGCAAAAAACCTACAACTCGCGGTTGGGGATCGTTGGCGGCATTTCCATTATCGGCACCACCGGCATCGTGACGCCAATGTCGGAGGAAAGCTGGAAACGATCCCTGTCGCTGGAGCTGGAGATTAAGCGCGCCGAGGGGCTTGAACGGGTGGTGCTGGTGCCGGGCAATCATGGCGAGCGCTTCGTGCGCGAGCAAATGGGGATTGACAGCAAAGTGGTGGTCACCATGAGTAACTTCGTCGGTTACATGATTGAAGAAGCGGTGCGGCTCGGTTTCCGCCACATCGTTCTGGTCGGTCATCCGGGGAAACTAATCAAAATCGCCGCCGGGATCTTCCATACCCATAGCCATATTGCCGATGCGCGAATGGAAACGCTGGTGGCGCACCTGGCGCTGCTCGGCGCACCGCTGGCGCTGTTGAGAGAGGTCAGCGACTGCGACACTACCGAGGCGGCGATGGAACATATCGACGCGTATGGCTATCAGCGCATTTATGACCATCTTGCGGAACGCATCTGCCTGCGCGTGAAGCAGATGCTGCGCTTTACCAAAACCCCGCCGACCTGCGACGCCATTATGTTCTCGTTCGATAACCAGGTACTGGGAAGCAACCGTCCTCTCGGGGCGATAGCTCAGGAGTTGCAATGTTAACGGTGGCAGGAATGGGGCCTGCGGGCTTGCATCTGATGACGCCTGCCGCGCGGGACGCGGTGGCGAATGCCGACGTGCTGGTGGGAGGTAAACGTCACTTGCAGCAGTTTCCGGCGTTTCAGGGGGCAAGGTTTACGCTCGGCGCCAATATTCCGGCGCTGCTGGCATGGATTGAGACGCAGCAGGATAAAAATGTGGTGGTCCTCGCCTCTGGCGATCCGTTGTTTTATGGCATCGGTACGCGGCTGGTCGCGCACTTTGGCATTGAGCGGGTACGCATTATTCCCGGGATCAGCGCCGTGCAGTATCTCTGCGCCCGATCAGGTATCGACATGAACGACATGTGGTTAACCAGCAGCCACGGGCGCAGCGTCTGCTTCGATACGCTGGCGGCGCATCGCAAAGTGGCGATGGTCACCGACGCGCAGTGCGGGCCGCGGGATATCGCCGCGCAGCTGGTGGCGCGCGGCAAAGGCGATAGCTGGATGGTGATTGGCGAGAACCTGGCGATGGACAATGAACGGATCCACTGGCTGCGCGCCAGTGAGGTACAGGCCGACTACGAGATGAATGCGGTGGTGATCTTAGATGAAAGATGAGCTTTTTCTGCGCGGCGGAAACGTGCCGATGACCAAAGAGGCGGTACGGGCGATTGCGCTGGCAAAACTGGAGCTACACCGGGCCAGTCACCTGATTGATATTGGCGCGGGAACGGGCAGCGTCTCTATAGAGGCGGCGTTACGCTATCCCTCTTTGCACGTGACGGCCATCGAACGTAACCCGGCGGCGCTACGGCTGCTGGACGAGAATCGTCAACATTTTGCCTGTCCGAATATCGATATCCTGCCGGGGGAAGCCCCCATGATGTTGACCGAAAAAGCCGACGCGGTGTTTATGGGCGGCAGCGGCGGCCATTTGACCGGGCTTATCGACTGGTCGCTGCGCCAGTTGCACCCACGCGGACGTCTGGTAATGACCTTCATCTTGCAGGAAAACCTCAACGCCGCGCTGGCGCATTTGCAGCAGTTGGACATACACGACGTTGACTGCCTGCAACTGCAAGTGTCGTCCCTGACCGCGCTCGGCAGCGGCCATTTTTTCAAACCGAACAACCCTGTGTTTGTCATCGCCTGTCAGAAGGAAGAACGCTATGTCTGAGACATTTGATCCCCGCTGTGTGTGGTTCGTTGGTGCCGGTCCGGGCGACCGCGAGCTGATTACTCTCAAGGGCTACCGCTTACTGCAACAGGCGCAGGTGGTGATTTATGCCGGTTCGCTGATCAACACCGAACTGCTTGAGTATTGTCCTGAGGGAGCCGAGTGCCATGACAGCGCGGCGTTGCACCTTGAGCAGATCCTCGATCTCATGGAGGCGGGCGTGAAGGCCGGGAAAACGGTGGTACGTCTGCAAACCGGGGACGTTTCGTTATATGGCTCGGTGCGTGAGCAGGGTGAGGAACTGACCAAACGCGATATTCCCTGGCAAGTGGTGCCGGGCGTCAGCGCGTTTCTTGGCGCGGCGGCGGAACTGGGCGTTGAGTACACCGTGCCGGAGGTGTCCCAGAGTCTGATCATCACCCGGCTTGAAGGACGTACGCCAGTGCCGGAGCGGGAGCAGCTTGAGTCCTTCGCCAGCCACCGTACCTCAATGGCGATTTATCTTTCGGTACAGCGCATTCATCGGGTGGCGGAACGGCTAATTGACGGCGGCTACCCGGCGACCACCCCTGTGGCGGTGATCTACAAAGCCACCTGGCCGGAAAGTCAGACCGTGCGCGGCACTCTAGCGGACATCGCAGACCGCGTGCGTGACGCCGGGATCCGCAAAACGGCGCTGATTCTGGTCGGGGATTTCCTGGGTGAGGAGTACCACTACTCAAAACTGTATGCGGCGGACTTTAGCCATGAATACCGTAAAGCCTGAATCCATTGCCCTGTTTTGCCTGACGCCCGGCGGGGTGCAACTGGCGAAACGGCTGGCGGCGATGCTGCCGCTGACCTGTTTTACCAGCGAGAAGCTGCTTGAGGACGGTTTTTTGCCGTTTGACGGCGGTTTCGCCCAGGCGGCGCGTGACGCGTTTAGTCATTATTCAGCGCTGATTTTTATTGGCGCGACCGGCATTGCGGTCCGCGTACTGGCGCCGCTTGTGAACGACAAGTTCAGCGATCCGGCGGTGGTGGTTATTGACGAACGCGGCCAGCACGTTATCAGCCTTCTTTCCGGCCATGCGGGCGGAGCAAATGCGCTGACCCGCTATCTGGCGGGGATGCTGGGCGCGGATCCGGTGATTACCACGGCGACCGACGTTAATGACATGGCGGCGCTGGATACCCTCGCTTTTCAGCTTAACGCGCGCATGAATGATTTCCGCGCGGCGGTCAAAGTGGTCAACCAGATGCTGGTGAGCAATCAGCGGGTCGGTTTGTGGTGGGATACCGAACTGGACGAAGACGTGCGCCACTGCGACCGCCGCGGATTTATCACCGTGACCGATCTCAGGCAGTTACCCGAGCTGGATGCGCTGGTGTGTATCACCTTGCGTGACGAACTGCCTGATATTCCAGTGCGTCACTGGAAGCTGGTGCCGCAGCGTGTGGTGGCCGGAATCGGCTGTCGTCGGGATACGCCGTTTCCGCTGCTGGCGGCGCTGCTGGCGCGTCAGCTCGCCGCGCAGCGTTTTGACCCGCTCGCCCTGAAAGCCATTGGCAGCGTGTCGCTAAAAAAAGATGAAGAAGGGTTGATTCAGCTCGCGTCATGCTGGCGCGTGCCGTTTGAAACCTTTAGCGCTGACGTGTTGCGTGAACATGAGCACCGCTTTCCGGCATCGTCGTTTGTTCGCCAGACGGTCGGCGTCGGAAGTGTGTCGGGGCCGGCAGCCTGGCTGCTGAGTCATGGGCAGTTGTTAGGCGAAACCCTGCGGGAACAGGGCGTCACTATTACTTTAGGAGTTTCACACTGATGTTAAGCGTAATTGGAATCGGCCCTGGCTCAAAAGCCATGATGACCATGGAGGCGGTGGAGGCGTTGCAGGCGGCGGAGATCGTCGTGGGCTACAAAACCTACACCCATCTGGTGAAAGCTTTTACCGGCGACAAGCAGGTCATCAAAACCGGAATGTGCAAGGAGATTGAACGCTGCCAGGCGGCGATTGAGCTGGCGCAGGCCGGACATAATGTGGCGCTGATCAGTAGCGGCGACGCGGGCATTTATGGCATGGCGGGACTGGTGCTGGAACTGGTCAGCAAGCAGCAACTGGACGTAGAGGTGCGTCTGATCCCCGGGATGACCGCCAGCATTGCCGCTGCTTCACTGCTTGGCGCGCCGCTGATGCATGATTTCTGCCACATCAGCCTGAGCGATTTGCTTACGCCGTGGGAGGTGATTGAAAAGCGCATCGCCGCCGCCGGGGAAGCTGACTTTGTTATTTGCTTCTATAACCCACGCAGCCGGGGCCGTGAGGGGCATCTGGCGCGGGCGTTTGAACTGCTTTCCGCCAGCAAAAGCGCGCAAACGCCGGTCGGGGTCGTGAAGTCAGCGGGCCGCAAAAAACAGGAGAAATGGTTGACCACGCTCGGTGAAATGGATTTTACGCCGGTGGACATGACCAGCCTGGTGATTGTGGGCAACAAAGCCACCTATGTGCGGGAGGGGCTGATGATCACGCCAAGAGGCTACGCACTGTGAGTGGCGGCGAGGTGCTGGTGGTAGGGGGAACCAGTGACGCCCGGGCGATCTGCCAGCAACTGGATGCCGCCAACGTGGCGTACACCCTGTCTGTGGCGACACCGACCGGGAAACAGTTGGCGGGGGATATCAAAGGTCAGGTGCGCTGCGGACGGCTGGAGCAGGAACAGATGGTCAACTGGCTGAAGGAAAACGGCACGCGCTGGGTGATAGACGCTTCTCATCCGTATGCCGAAATAGTGAGCCGCAACATCATGCGCGCCTGCGAGCAGGCTGGCGTCTTGCTCAGTCGATATCAGCGTCCCGAACAGCTCCGTGACTTAACGCATCCGCTGTTTTACACCGTAAACAGTATCGCCGACGCCTGTGAAGTGGCAGGACGGCTGGGCGAGCGCGTTTTGCTGACGACCGGCAGTAAAGATTTGGCGAACTGGCGTGCGGGGTTACCGGAGAAAACCCTGCTTGCCCGGGTACTGCCGGTGCCTGAAGTGATAGCGCAATGCGCAGAACTTGGCTTTGGCGTCGGGGAAATATTCGCGCTTTGTGGTCCATTCAGCGCAGAGTTTAACGCCGCATTTTACCGCCAGTGTCAGGCTGACGTCGTGATAACCAAAGCCTCAGGCGCTGAGGGGGGGTATCAGGAAAAAGTTCAACCCTGTCTGGATGCAGGGATCCCTTGCATCGTCATTACCCGCCCGGCGCCGCTGGTGACGGGAGAAGAATTACTGGAAAGTCAGGCCGCATTTGCTCAGCGTCTGTCACGCTGGCTGGCCGCTGCTAAAGGAGTCATACAATGAAAAAAGCGCTTCTGGTGGTCAGCTTTGGCACCAGCTATCACGATACCTGCGAGAAAAACATTGTCTCCTGCGAACGCGATCTTGCCGCAAGTTGTCCCGATCGGGATCTGTTTCGCGCGTTTACCTCGGGAATGATTATTCGCAAATTGCGCCAGCGGGACGGTATCGACATCGACACGCCGTTGCAGGCGCTGCAAAAGCTTGCCGAACAGGGCTATCAGGACGTGGCGATTCAGTCTCTGCACATTATTAACGGCGACGAATACGAGAAAATTGTTCGCGAAGTGCAGACGATGCGGCCACTGTTTGCCCGTCTGACGCTGGGGGTGCCGCTGCTGAGCAGTCATGACGACTACACGCAGTTGATGTGCGCCTTGCAGCAGCAGATGCCCACGCTGGGCGAGGGTGAAAAGGTGGTATTTATGGGCCACGGCGCCAGTCATCATGCCTTTGCCGCCTATGCCTGCCTTGACCATATGATGACCGCGCAGGGCTTTCCGGCCCGCGTCGGCGCGGTAGAAAGCTATCCGGAAGTGGGGGTGCTGATCGACAGTCTGCGTAAAGAAGGCATCCGTGCCGTTCATCTCATGCCGCTGATGCTGGTGGCGGGGGACCATGCGATTAACGACATGGCTTCTGACGAAGAGGGTTCATGGAAAACCCTGTTCAATGCGGCCGGTATCCCGGCGACACCGTGGCTGAATGGACTTGGCGAAAATCCGGCGGTACGTGCGATGTTTGTCGCGCATCTGCAGCAGGCGCTGAACATGGCGATGGAGGCGGCGGCATGAGCGGAAAACTTTACGCGCTGAGCACCGGGCCGGGCGCCGCGGATCTGATTACCGTTCGCGCCGCCCGTATTCTGGGGTCGCTGGATATCCTCTATGCTCCGGCGGGGCGGAAGGGCGGTGACAGCCTGGCGCTTTCCATTGTTCGCGAATATGTCGGCGCGAAAACTGAAATCCGCTGTTGTCACTTTCCCATGAGCGCGGACAGCGCGGAAAAAGAGGCGGTCTGGGACGACGTCGCCGCTGAGCTGGTTCAGGCGGTGACCGCCGGAAAACAGGTGGGTTTCATTACCCTTGGCGACGCTATGCTGTTCAGCACCTGGGTCTTTTTGCTCCAGCGCATCGGCTGCCCGGACTGGCTCGACATTGTTCCCGGCGTCACGTCATTCGCCGCCATCGCCGCGCGGTCGAAAACCCCGCTGGCAATGGAGCAGCAGTCGCTGGCGGTAGTTTCGTGCACGGCGCCGGAAGCGGACATTCTCCGCGCCTTACATCAGCATGACAGCCTGGTACTGATGAAGGTATATGGTCGCTTCGCACGCATTAAGGCGCTACTGAAGCAGGCCGGGTTGCTGGAGTGCGCGCTGATGATGTCGGAAGCCACCCTGCCTGGCGAACAGTGTTGGCGACATCTCAATGAGGTTAGCGACGACCAGCCGTTGCCTTATTTCTCGACCATTCTGGTCAACAAACAGTGGGAGAATGCACAATGAAACGTGAACAGCAGCTGAAAAAGCTGTCATTCAGTGGTCTGGCTGCGGCGCTATTGCTGATGCTCGTACCCGAGCAGGCGTTCGCGATGCACATTATGGAAGGCTTTTTACCGCCGATGTGGGCGCTCGCCTGGTGGCTGCTGTTTTTACCGTGTCTGTGGTACGGGCTGGTGCGCCTGCGTCAGATTGTGATGGAAGACAGCCATCAGAAGGTTCTGTTGGCGCTGTGCGGCGCGTTTATATTTGTGCTGTCCGCACTGAAGATCCCCTCTGTGACGGGCAGTTGTTCTCATCCTACCGGCGTCGGGCTGGCGGTGATCCTCTTTGGTCCGGGGGTGGTAGCCGTGCTTGGCGCCATTGTGCTGCTGTTCCAGGCGCTGCTGCTGGCGCACGGCGGCCTGACGACGCTCGGCGCAAACGGCATGTCGATGGCGGTGATTGGCCCGGTTGTTGGCTATCTGGTGTGGAAAATGGCCTGTCGCGCCGGGCTGCGTCGTGATGTCTGCGTCTTTCTTTGCGCCATGCTGGCGGATCTGGTGACGTATTTTGTCACGTCGGTCCAGCTTGGCGTGGCTTTCCCGGATCCGCAGGCGGGGGCAACCGGATCGGTCATTAAATTCATGGGGATCTTCTGCCTGACGCAAATCCCGATTGCTATCGCTGAAGGGCTGTTGACCGTCATGATTTATGACCAGTTGACGAAACGGCAACTCATAACCGCACAAGGACATTAAGATGAAAAAGACGCTGATACTGCTGGTGATGGTCATTGCCCTCGTTATTCTGCCGTTTTTTATCAACCACGGCGGAGAATACGGCGGCTCGGATGGCGAAGCGGAAAGCCAGATTCAGGTCGTCGCGCCGCACTACGAGCCGTGGTTCCAGCCGCTGTACGAGCCGGCCAGCGGTGAAATTGAAAGCCTGCTATTTACGTTGCAGGGGTCACTTGGCGCGGCGGTGATTTTCTATATTCTTGGTTATACCAAAGGCAGACAACGCCGTGATGACCGGGCTTGACAGACTAAGCTACCAAAGCCGTTGGCTTCATATAGCACCGGAGCGTAAGTTTGTGTTCTGGTTGCTGATGATGGTGCTGGCCTTTACCCTGCCGCCCTGGGGGCAGGGTATTGAACTGGCGCTGATAGCCGGTTTAACCTGCTGGCTGCTGCGTATTTCGTTTGGCCGTTGGTGTCGCTGGATGGCGCTGCCGTTTGGTTTTTTAGCGGTGGGCGTGGTTACCATTCTCCTCAGCATTAGCCGCGATCCGCAGATGTTGCTGGCGGCGTTTCCGGTTGGCGACTTCTGGCTTGGGGTCAGCGCCCAGGGCTTACAGACGGCGAATGAGACGTTCTGGCGCAGCCTGACTGCGCTGGCCGCTACCTTCTGGCTGGTGCTGAATCTGCCGTTTCCCCAGTTGATCACGTTACTCAGGCGGGCGCATGTCCCCCGCCTGCTGACCGAGCAGATCCTGCTGACCTGGCGCTTCATTTTTATTCTGTTAGACGAAGCGCTGGCGATTCATCGCGCGCAAACGCTGCGTTTTGGTTATAAAAGTTTGCCAAATGGCTACCGTTCGCTGGCGATGCTGGTGGGTTTACTGTTTACCCGGGTGCTGATTCGTTATCAGCAAATGGCTGCGACGCTGGATATCAAACTGTATCAGGGTGATTTTCACCTGTAAGGAATCACATGCTTGCCACCGCCGATCTCTGGTTTCGCTATCAGGAAACGCAGGTACTTAAAGGACTGACGCTGGATTTTTCAGCACACGCTGTCACCGGGCTGGTGGGGGCGAACGGCTGCGGGAAATCGACGTTATTCATGAACCTGAGCGGCCTGCTGCGGCCGCAGCAGGGGGCGGTACTTTGGCAGGGGAAACCGCTGGACTACAGCAAACGCGGCCTGCTGGCGCTGCGTCAGCAGGTGGCGACAGTGTTTCAGGACCCCGATCAACAAATCTTTTATACCGATATCGACAGCGATATCGCCTTCAGCCTGCGTAATCTTGGCGTCGCGGAAGATGAGATCGCCCGCCGGGTTGATGATGCGCTGACGTTGGTGGATGCCCGGCATTTTCGCCAGCAGCCGATCCAGTGTTTAAGCCACGGGCAGAAGAAGCGCGTGGCAATCGCCGGAGCACTGGTGCTGCGCGCGAAATATCTGTTGCTGGATGAGCCGACGGCGGGGCTGGATCCCTCTGGTCGTCGCCAGATGATCGCCATCATTAAACGTATCGTGGCGCAGGGGAATCACGTGGTAATTTCCAGTCATGATATCGATCTCATTTATGAAGTTAGCGATGCCGTCTATGTGCTTAACCGTGGTGAAGTGCTGGCGTACGGTGCGCCGGGCGACGTTTTTGCCCAAAGCGCGTTAATTGAACTCGCCGGATTAACCCCGCCCTGGCTGGTCAAACTGCACGCGCAGTTGGGGCTGCCGCTGTGCAAAACCGAAGATGAATTTTTTAGCCGCATGCGGCAACACACTTTTCATTCGATCAAGGAGGCGTCATGACGCAGGCGATTATGTTGCAGGGGACGGCGTCTGACGTCGGTAAAAGCGTGCTGGTAGCGGGACTGTGCCGCATCTTTTATCAGGACGGTCTGCGCGCCGCGCCGTTTAAATCGCAGAATATGGCGCTTAATTCCGGCATCACGCCGGACGGTAAAGAGATGGGGCGCGCGCAAATTTTCCAGGCGGAAGCTGCTGGCATTTCCCCTGATGTACGGATGAACCCGGTGCTGTTAAAACCGACCAGCGATCGCAAGGCCCAGATAGTGTTGATGGGGCAGGTGGCGACTGACATGGATGCCGTAAGCTATCACGACTATAAACCGCGCCTGCGCGAGCAGATCCTCTCGGTGTATACCAGTCTGGCGCAGGAATTCGACGTCCTGGTGTTGGAAGGCGCGGGCAGTCCGGCGGAAATTAATCTCCGTGACCGGGATATCGTCAATATGGGCATGGCGGAGATGGCGAAGTGTCCGGTGATCCTTGTTGCGGATATCGACCGGGGCGGGGTTTTCGCCTCAATCTTTGGCACGCTGGCGCTGCTGCGCGAACATGAGCGCGCGCGGGTGAAAGGGGTGATCATTAATAAATTTCGCGGCGATGTGGCGCTACTTTATTCCGGCATTGAGCAGATCGAAAACCTGACCGGCGTCCCTGTGCTGGGCGTGATGCCATGGCTGGATGTCGATCTGGAAGATGAGGACGGTGTGGCGCTGCAAAAAGGAAAGTATCTGCGTACCGACAGACGCGACATCAACATTGTGGTGATTCAGGTACCGCACATCTCCAATTTTACCGATTTTAATGCGCTGGCGGCGCAGCCGGACGTCAGAGTGCGCTACGTTCGTCAGCCGGAGGAATTGGCTGATGCCGACTTGCTGATCCTGCCTGGCAGCAAAAACACGCTCGGCGATTTAGTGTGGTTACGGGAAAGCGGCATGGCGCACGCGGTGATGCAGGCGCACCGGAGAAATGTACCGGTCTTCGGGATCTGCGGCGGTTACCAGATGCTTGGGGAAAGCATTATTGACGAGGTGGAGTCGGGGCTGGGCACCCTTCCGGGGCTGGGACTGCTTGGCACTGTGACCCATTTTGCCTGGCATAAAACCACCACCCAGGTGGATGCGAAAATGTCGGCCTCGCTGCCCGGGTGGCTGTCAGCAGCAGCGGGGCTGCCGCTGCGCGGTTATGAAATTCATATGGGCGAAACGACGCTGACCGGAGACAGCCAGCCGGTGATGCAACTGCATAAGAACGGGGAGCACGTGGCGGATGGCGCAGTAACCGCTGACGGGCTGGCGTTTGGCACATACCTGCACGGCCTTTTTGACAGCGATGATTTTACCCGCGCGCTGATTAATGGGTTGCGTATGCGTAAAGGGCTGGAACCGCTGGATTCCACCTTTCAGTACGCGCAATATAAATCGCAGCAGTTTGATCTGCTGGCGGATGCGATGCGGCAACACATCGATATTGAGAAAATCTATACCATCATGCAAAACCATCAGGAGCCCGTATGATTCTCGTCACCGGCGGCGCGCGCAGCGGGAAAAGCCGTCATGCGGAAGCCTTGATCGCCGAATGCCCCCACGTATTGTACATCGCCACCTCGCAAATCGTTGACGAGGAGATGGCGACTCGCATTCAGCATCATCGCGACGGGCGTCCAGCGCACTGGCGTACGGCCGAACGCTGGCAGCGTCTGGATGAGCTGATTGGCGCAGATAACGCGCCTGACGACGCTATTTTGCTGGAGTGCATTACGACCATGGTCACCAATCTGCTTTTTGCCTGTGGCGGCGACAGCGATCCCGACGGCTGGGATTATGCCGCGCTGGAAAAGGCGATTGACGCGGAGATCCAGACGCTCATTAGCGCCTGTCAGCGCTCACCGGCAACGGTTGTGCTGGTAACGAACGAAGTGGGGATGGGGATTGTTCCGGAAAACCGGCTGGCGCGCCATTTTCGGGATATTGCCGGGCGCGTTAATCAGCGTCTTGCGGCTGCGGCGGATGAAGTCTGGCTGGTGGTATCAGGCATTGGAGTCAAAATTAAATGAGTAAGTTGTTCTGGGCGATGCTCTCTTTTATCACCCGTTTACCGGTTCCGGCGCGCTGGTCGTCAGGGCTGGAGTTTGAGCACTATTCGCGCGGGATTATCACCTTCCCGGTCATTGGCCTGTTGCTTGGGGGACTGAGCGGTGCGGTGTTTTTGCTGTTTGAGAAATGGTGCGGTATTCCGTTGGCGGCGCTGTTCAGCGTGTTAGCGCTGGCGTTGATGACCGGCGGCTTTCATCTTGACGGTCTGGCGGACACCTGTGACGGCGTTTTCTCCGCGCGCAGCCGCGAGCGGATGCTGGAGATCATGCGTGACAGCCGCCTCGGCACCCACGGCGGGCTGGCGCTGATTTTTGTTCTGCTGGCGAAAGTGCTGGTGGTCAGTGAGCTGGCGCTACGGGGTACGCCGATGCTGGCGGCGCTGGCGGCGACCTGTGCGGTGGGACGAGGTTCAGCCGTTCTGCTGATGTACCGCCACCGCTATGCCCGGGAAGAAGGCCTGGGGAATGTGTTTATCGGCCACGTCACCGGGACCCAGACCTGTATCACTCTCGGCCTGTCAGTGATTTTTGCCGCTGTTCTGCTCCCGGGAATGCACGGCGTTGGGGCAATGATTGTGGCTGCCGCGGCTATTTTCCTGCTTGGACAACTGTTGAAACGCACGCTGGGCGGGCAAACCGGCGACACGCTTGGGGCAGCCATCGAACTGGGTGAGCTGGTCTTCCTGCTGGCTCTGCTGTGAGTCAGCCAACATAACGAGAACCCTTATGCAGACTTTAACCTCTTTACTTCACCACATTCCGCCGACAGACCGTGATGCAATGGCGCGTGCCCAGCAGCATATCGATGGCCTGCTTAAGCCGCCGGGCAGCCTTGGTCGCCTGGAGTCCCTCGCTGTGCAACTGGCGGGAATGCCAGGCCTGAAGGGCGTACCGCACGTCGCGGATAAAGCGATGCTGGTGATGTGTGCCGATCATGGTGTCTGGGACGAAGGGGTGGCGGTTTCGCCAAAAGCGGTGACCGCTATTCAGGCGGCTAATATGACGCGGGGTACCACGGGCGTGTGTGTGCTGGCGGCGCAGGCAGGGGCGAAGGTACATGTGATTGACGTGGGTATTGACGCCGACCCGATCCCCGGCGTGGTAAATATGCGCGTGGCGCGCGGATGCGGCAACATCGCCAGCGGCCCGGCAATGAGTCGCGGCCAGGCAGAGGAACTGTTGTTGGAGGTGATTCGTTACACCCGGGAGCTGGCGCAAAACGGCGTGACCTTATTTGGCGTCGGCGAACTGGGAATGGCAAACACCACGCCTGCCGCGGCGATTGTCAGCGTGATAACAGGTAGCGAAGCCGAAGCTGTGGTGGGCATTGGCGCGAATTTGCCGCTTTCGCGCATTGGCAATAAGGTGGCGGTGGTTCGCCGCGCCATTGCCGTTAATCAGCCCGATCCGCGAGATGGCATCGACGTATTAGCCAAAGTCGGCGGCTTTGACCTGGTCGGCATGGCGGGAGTGATGCTGGGGGCGGCGTCCTGTGGATTACCGGTGCTGCTGGACGGCTTCCTTTCCTATTCCGCCGCGCTGGCTGTTTGCCAGATCGCCCCACAGAGTAAGCCCTATCTGATCCCTTCGCATTTTTCGGCTGAAAAGGGGGCGCGGATAGCACTGGGGCATCTGGAGCTGGAACCTTATCTTAATATGGGTATGCGGCTGGGCGAAGGCAGCGGCGCGGCGCTGGCGATGCCGATTGTCGAAGCTGCCTGCGCGATGTACAGCAATATGGGACAGTTAGCCGCCAGCAATATTGTTTTACCCGACGGCAGATAATCTGCCCTGCGCCAGCATTGACGTTCTCCGGCCTGAACATCTCGTGGTGTCAGGCCTTTCTAATGTCGATCAACAAAACCCGCCCGCGAGCCATATCGCAAAGATTCTGTACTTTTGTATCGGGGCGCTGGCCGTGCGGGATCGCCAGGAATTAGATAATACAGTTATAAAAGCTATAATTTCCCGATATCTGACGTGATTGAGGAAAGGGAAATGAGACCTCGAGTGAAAGGCTTCTGTTCGTTATTACTGCTGCTGGCCGGGCAGAGCGCGCTGGCGGTGACTTATCCGTTGCCGCCGGAAGGCAGCAGACTGGTGGGCACACCGCTGACGATAACGGTGCCGGAGAATAATACCCAACCGTTGGAGGCGTTTGCCGCTCAGTATGGACAGGGCTTAAGCAACATGCTGGAAGCGAATCCGGATGTTGACGTCTTCCTGCCGACGTCTGGCTCAACGCTGGTGGTGCCGCAGCAGCTCATTCTGCCCGCCACGGTGCGTCAGGGGATTGTGGTTAACGTTGCGGAAATGCGGCTGTACTATTATCCGCAGGACAGCAATACGGTTGAAGTCCTTCCGATTGGCATTGGTCAGGCGGGACGTGAGACGCCGCGTAATTGGGTGACCACCGTTCAGCGTAAGCAGGAAGCGCCGAGCTGGACGCCGACGGCGAATACCCGGCGCGAATACGCAAAGCGAGGGGAAACGCTGCCAGCGTTCGTGCCAGCCGGGCCGGACAATCCGATGGGGCTGTATGCGATCTATATCGGTAAGCTGTATGCCATTCATGGCACAAATGCGAATTTCGGTATTGGTCTGCGCGTGAGTCAGGGCTGCATTCGCTTACGTAATGACGATATTAAGTATCTGTTTGATAATGTTCCGGTTGGCACACGGGTACAAATTATCGATCAGCCGATAAAAATGACGGCTGAACCGGATGGTAGCCGTTGGGTTGAGGTGCATGAACCGCTTTCGCGTAATCGTGTGGAATTCGAGTCTGACAAAAAAGTTCCGCTGCCTGTCACCCCTGCCATGCGCACCTTTATGGCGGGCGAGGGCGTGGATGTACATCGGGTCAGCGAGACGCTTGAACGCCGCTCAGGTATGCCGGTGAAGATCACTCACGAACACGTCGGTATCTGAAGCTAAACAGACGAAAACAGAAAAGCAAAAAGCCCGCTAAAAGCGGGCTTTTTTAAATCTGGCTCCTCTGACTGGACTCGAACCAGTGACATACGGATTAACAGTCCGCCGTTCTACCGACTGAACTACAGAGGAATCGTGTGAACGGGGCGCATATTAGCGACGCTGAATGTTAATGTCAAAGCCTGAATACGCTTTTGCGTTTGTTTGCCGAAATATTCTTCATTTCGCTGTTTATTCCGCCGCGACCGGCGTTTTTGTCGCCTTTTCGCGTTCCGGACGTGGGTATTTCCATAGCCAGCGACCGCTGACCATACGCCAGTAAAACAGCGCTGCGCGTACTGCCCAGTCAAAAAACATCCCCATCCACACACCGACCACGCCCCAGCCCAATACGATCCCAAGCGCATAGCCCGCCACAACGCGACAGCCCCACATTCCCAGCATCGATACCCACATAGCAAAGCGTGCGTCGCGTGCTCCTTTAAATCCGGAGGGTAACACCCACGATGCTGCCCAGATAGGCATAAACGCCGCGTTGAGCCAGATAAGAACCACGACAACGTCTTTGACGTCCTGATCGTGGGTATAAAATGATGCCATAAGTCCAGCAAACGGGGCGCTCAGCCAGGCGATGGCGGTTAAGCCAATGGTTGAAAGCCAGAACACGTGGCGCAACTGGATTTCCGCCTGCGCGATCTGACCATTTCCCAGACGTCTGCCGGTAATAATCGTCGATGCTGACCCCAGCGCGTTACCGGGCAGGTTGATCAGCGCGGCAATAGAAAAGGCAATAAAATTACCCGCGATAACGCTGGTGCCCATGCCAGCAACAAACATTTGCGTTAGCAGTTTGCCGCCGTTAAACAACACTGACTCAATGCTGGCAGGGATGCCAATCCCCATCACTTCCCAGATAATGGCGAAGTTAAGCGGTTTGAAATAGCTTTTGAGCGGAATGCGTAGCGCCGGATTAAAGCCAATCATCAGCACCCAGATAATGGCCGCCGCGCCAATATAGCGTGAGATCGTTAATCCGAGCCCCGCACCGACAAAGCCAAGACCTTGCCATGAAAAAATACCGTAAATAAGGATGCTGCTGATAATGATATTGAGGATGTTCATCCCGCCATTAATCAGCAGTGGGATTTTTGTGTTGCCCGCGCCGCGTAGCGCGCCGCTGCCGATGAGGGCAATGGCAGCGGCAGGGTAGCTGAGGACGGTTAATTCAAGGTATGTCAGCGCCAGCGCTTTAACTTCCGTTGTCGCCTCTCCGGCGACGACATTGATAATCTGCTCGCCAAAATAGTGAATCACCGCCGCCAGTATCACCGCGAACAGCGTCATGATGACCAGCGACTGTCTGGCTGCCGCCCGGGCGCGTCGGCGGTCGCGCTTACCGAGGCTAAACGCCACCACAACCGTCGTACCCAGGTCGATAGCCGCGAAAAACGCCATAATGACCATATTGAAACTGTCGGCAAGGCCGACGCCCGCCATGGCTTCTTTACCCAGCCAGCTAACGAGGAACGTACTGAGTACGCCCATGAGCAGTACGCAGGTATTTTCAAGAAAAATGGGGACGGCAAGCGGGGTAATTTCTCGCCAAAAAAGCACCTTATAACTCTTGCGTTTAGCGTACCAGGGCGTGCGGGCGACGGCCTGGCGTAGAGCAGTGGAGACGTTCAAAATTGACCTTAGAGAAGAAAGTTGAAACCACATTTCAAATGATGAGGGAGAAAGTAAAAAGCTGCAAAGTTTTTTCCCTGGAAAATGGCCGTAATTGCAACAAATTGTTGAGAGAAACGGCAACTGAACGTTGTTGTTGGAAATGGGGTTTGACAAAAGATTTTTCGCCGTTAAGATAAGCCTCCACAACGATTCCTCTGTAGTTCAGTCGGTAGAACGGCGGACTGTTAATCCGTATGTCACTGGTTCGAGTCCAGTCAGAGGAGCCAGATTTAAAGAAGCCCGCTTTTTAGCGGGCTTTTTGCTTTTCGGATTCAGAAGAAAATCAACGGAACGGTGGTTCGTTGAAGGTACGCAGCTTGCGCGAGTGCAGGCGGTCGCCTTCCGCGCGCAACAGGTCAATGGCGCGAATGCCGATTTGCAGGTGCTCGGAGATCGCGCCCTCATAGAAACGGTTCGCCTGGCCGGGCAGTTTGATCTCGCCATGCAGCGGTTTATCTGACACGCACAGCAGCGTTCCATACGGCACCCGGAAGCGATAACCCTGTGCGGCGATGGTCGCGCTTTCCATATCAATCGCGACTGCGCGGCTCAGGTTAAATCGCAGCGCCGAGGCTGAATAACGCAGCTCCCAGTTGCGATCGGAGGTGGTGACCACGGTACCGGTACGCAGCCGCTGTTTCACCTCTTCACCCGGCATACCGCTGACCAGCTTCGTGGCGTCATACAGCGCGCGCTGGACTTCCGCGATGCTTGGGATTGGAATATCCGGGGGCAGTACCGCATCCAGCACCTGATCGTCGCGCAGGTAAGCATGCGCGAGCACATAATCGCCTATAGCCTGACTTTCGCGCAGACCACCGCAGTGGCCAATCATCAACCAGACGTCAGGGCGCAGCACCGCCAGGTGATCGCAAATGGTTTTGGCGTTTGACGGACCCACCCCAATATTCACCAGCGTAATGCCTTGCCCATCGGCGGTGATAAGGTGCCAGGCGGGCATCTGATGCTTTTTCCACGCCAGATCCGAAATCGCTTCTTCGGGCGCTTCTGTTTCTGCCGTAATCCAGATACCGCCCGCGCAGGAAAGGGCAATATAAGGACTGTCCGGATCGAGGATCTGACTGCATCCCCAACGGACAAACTCATCAACATAACGGGTGTAGTTAGTGAACAAGACAAACGGCTGAAAATGCTCCACCGGGGTACCCGTGTAATGGCGTAGCCGCGCGAGGGAAAAATCGACCCGGCGCGCATCAAAATGCGACAGCGGCGAAAATTCTGCCGGATGATAAATACCGTCTGCCGTTTCATCACCAATCTGCGCCAGCTCAGTGGTGGGGAAGTGTCGGGTTAACCCGGCGCTCATGGAACGGTCCAGCGTCAGCTCGGATCCGTCAATCACGTAGGGGTAGGGGATCTCATGCTGTGAAGGCTCTACGGTGATATGCGCGTCGTAATCCTGATAAAGCAGTGTAAGCTGTTCTTCAAGATAGCGACGGAACAGCGTCGGGCGAGTGATGGTAGTTGAGTAACATCCCGCGTGAGTGAAGCGACCATAGGCGCGCGTTTTTGGCGGGTTGGTGGCATTACCGTCCCAGCTCACGGAAAGCGACGGATAAACAAAAAGACCTTTATTGCGGGCGGTGATATCGGGAAGCTCCCCGGTTTCAATGTACTGGCCAATGGCACTGCGCAACGCCTGAACCGACTGCTCATATAGCGCGTCAAGTTTTTCCAACGCTTGCGCTGGCGTCAGGCTGGAGCCCTTACTCTTCATCTGTGTCTCCTTGTTTTACAGGTGTACTGCTCACCCGATAGTATGTCAGGCGTTTATGAAACAAAAGTGAGAGTTTTTGAGAGGATGCGAGAGCCGAATGGCCCTCGCAATACGATCAGGCGTGTTGCTTATCTTTCATAAATAATGCGGTGAGGGCTGAAATCAGGCAACCTGCCAGTAAATAGAGGGCGACACTGTGCCAGCTCCCACCAAAGAAGGCGACCAGCGCAGCGGCGATGAAAGGCGTAAAGCCGCCGCCCACGACGCTCGCCACCTGGTAACCGACTCCCGCCCCGCTGTAGCGATAACCTGCGCCAAACATGCCGGTAAACATCGGCTGCTGAACGCAAACCACCATGTCATGCGCGATGTTGGCAAGCATGATGGAAAAGAACACAATCCAGAACAGAGATTGCGCTTCAAGCGCCATAAAGAAGGGAAACGCGCTGAGCGTCCCTATCAACGCTCCGGTAATATAGACGCGACGACGACCAAAACGATCGGCCATCCAGGCGAAAAGAGGGATGGTCAGGCAGCTTAATCCACCGACCAGCAGGCCGATATTCAAAAAAAGCTCACGTGGCAGACCGAGATTCTGCGTCGAATAGTTCAGCGCAAACGCGGTAACGATATACATCGTCAGAAGCTCACACAGGCGCAGAGCGATAATTTTCAAAAACGCGCCAGGATGTTGTGCGAGCGCTTCGAGAACCGGCAGCCGCTTTTTCGCCTCGGGCGCTTGTTCTCTTTGTTGCTCAAATTCGGCGGATTCTTCCATTCCGTTTCGCACCCACAGCGCGCCCAGCACCAGAACGATGCTGAACAGGAAGGGAATACGCCAGCCCCAATTCAGAAACTGCTCATCGGTGGTCAGATAGCTGATTAACGACACCAGCCCCGTCGAGAGCAACAGACCGACGCCGTATCCCACTTGTACGCCACTGCTGTAAAACGCTTTTTTGTGTTCTGGCGCACTTTCAACGGAGAGTAACGCCGCGCCGCCCCATTCACCTCCCACGGCAAAGCCCTGAATCGCGCGCAGCACGACCAGCATAACCGGCGCCCACCAGCCGATAGTGGCGAATGAAGGCAGGATACCGATTAGCGCAGTGGCAATCCCCATCATCCAGACGGTGAGCATCAGCATCCGTTTGCGCCCCAGACGATCGCCGAAGTGGCCGAAAATCACCCCACCAAGCGGGCGGAACAGGAACCCGACGCCAAAGGTCGCAAAGGCAGCGAGCGTACCCATCGCCGGACTGACCTGAGGGAAAAATTCGCTATTAAAGACCAGCGCGGCGGTGATGCCATAAAGCAGAAAGTCATACCAGTCGACAACCGCGCCGGCAAAACTGCCCAGCGCAGCGCGCCGGGCACGATGAAGTGAAGGTGTTTGCTCCTGCGCGGAAGCGGAGATGAGGGTGGAATCCATAGTAATCCTGTCAGTACTGTTTTTATTATTAGTATGGGAATCAAGGTCACACACATTGCGGCCGACGTATAAGTGGCTGTTATGAGACTACCGCGACAGGCTGAAAGAGAAAACGATTTTTATTCTTGTTTGGCGAAGAACAGGAAAATATAGGCTTTATGGTGAGAAGGAAAGCAAAAAGCCCGCTAAAAGCGGGCTTTTTTAAATTTGGCTCCTCTGACTGGACTCGAACCAGTGACATACGGATTAACAGTCCGCCGTTCTACCGACTGAACTACAGAGGAATCGTGTGAACGGGGCGCATATTAACGAGGGTGCCCGATGTTGTCAAAGGGGGAAATACGATTGTGCGTTTGTTTGTCGACAAAACCAGCAAAGCGGCGAACTTCTGATCGTTGATCTTGCCCTCTTCTGGTGCAGTGCTACCCCGAATGGGGCAGATCAAAAAGTGCTGACGGCACAGGGCCATAAGCGGAACAATCATAAGCGCTTATTTTTTGGGAGGTTAAGACGCGCGAAAACCTTGATAAGAAACTGGCAAGCATCTTGCAATTCTCTCCTGACATCACTGCCAGCATAGGTTCTGGCATTCCCGACAGGAGGCAAAATGAACTTCAGACGACTGAAATATTTCGTGAAAATTGTCGATATTGGTAGCCTGACCCAGGCCGCTGAAGTATTGCACATCGCCCAGCCTGCTTTGAGTCAACAGGTCGCCACGCTGGAGGGTGAACTGAACCAACAGTTATTGATACGCACCAAGCGGGGTGTAACCCCGACCGAAGCGGGGAAGATCCTTTATACTCATGCCCGCGCGATCCTGCGTCAGTGCGAGCAGGCGCAACTGGCAGTCTATAACGTGGGCCAGACCCTGACGGGGCAGGTGTCGATTGGACTGGCGCCGGGAACGGCGGCCTCGTCGGTGACCATGCCGTTGCTCCAGGCCGTACGCGCGGAACTGCCTGAAGTGCTGGTTTATTTACATGAAAACAGCGGCGCAGTGCTCAACGATAAGTTACTCAGCGGTCATCTTGATATGGCTGTATTGTATGAGCGTTCACCGCTGGCGGGTATTTCCAGCCAGCCACTGCTGAAAGAAGATCTGTTTCTGGTCGGCACCCGAGATTGCCCTGGCCCGAGTGTCGACCTCACCGCCGTCGCTCAGATGAATCTGTTCCTGCCGCGCGACTACAGTGCCGTGCGTTTGCGGGTCGATGAGGCTTTTTCACTGCGTCGCTTAACCGCGAAGGTCATCGGAGAGATAGAATCGATCGCCACCCTGACCGCCGCGATTGCCAGTGGAATGGGGGTCACCGTATTGCCGGAATCCGCTGCGCGTTCATTATGCGGTGCGGCAAATGGCTGGATGGCGCGGATCACAGCGCCGTCCATGAATCTGTCCTTGTCGCTGAATATATCGGCACGAGGCAGTTTGTCGCCACAGGCGCAGGCGGTGAAAGAGATCCTGCTGTCATTGGTCAGTAGCCCGGCACTGGCAAATCGCGAGCTGCAACTGGTCAGTTAGGCCTTATTCCCTGACGGAATAAGTTGCGGGTTTTTATTATTTGTTATGCCGGACGTCAGACTTTAACAATAGCGTCATGTCTGATGTTTCCGGAGCAACACGTGAATTTCCAGCAGCTAAAAATTATTCGGGAGGCGGCCCGTCGGGATTTCAACCTGACCGACGTTGCCAATATGCTGTATACCTCGCAGTCAGGCGTCAGCCGACATATTCGGGAACTGGAGGATGAGTTAGGCATCGAAATCTTTATCCGCAGGGGAAAGCGTCTTCTAGGCATGACCGAACCGGGTAAGGCGCTGTTAGCGATCGCTGAGCGGATCCTTAATGAAGCCAGTAACGTCCGGCGTCTGGCGGATCTGTTTACCAACGACACGTCCGGTGTGCTTACTGTCGCCACAACCCATACCCAGGCGCGCTATAGTCTGCCAGACGTGATCAAAGCGTTCCGCGATATTTTTCCGGAAGTTCGTCTGGAGTTGATTCAGGGCACGCCACAGGAAATTGAAACCTTACTGCATAATGGTGAGGCGGACATTGGTATCGCCAGCGAGCGGCTGAGTAACGATCCGCTATTGGTCGCATTTCCGTGGTTTCGCTGGTATCACAGCCTGCTCGTGCCTGTCGAACATCCGCTGACGCAGTCCTCTCCGCTCACGCTTGAGGCCATCGCACAGTGGCCGTTGATTACTTACCGTCAGGGCATTACCGGGCGTTCGCGTATTGATGAGGCGTTCGCACGTAAGGGATTGCTGACGGATATCGTGCTTAGCGCGCAGGATTCCGACGTAATTAAAACCTACGTCGCACTGGGGCTGGGCATTGGTCTCGTGGCGGAACAGTCCAGCGGCGAGCGGGAAGAGGGGACGTTGGTGCGCCTGGATACCCGGCATCTCTTCGACGCCAATACCGTTTGGCTGGGGTTGAAACGCGGGCAGTTACAGCGCAATTACGTCTGGCGATTTATTGAGTTATGTAACGCGGGCCTGTCGGTTGAGGAGATTAAACGGCAGGTGATGGAACCGGACGAGGGAGTGATTGATTACCAGATATAAAGCAAAAAGCCCGCTAAAAAGCGGGCTTCTTTAAATCTGGCTCCTCTGACTGGACTCGAACTTCATCTGTATCTCCTGTTATTACTGGCTTTGTTAAAGTTAAATATATTTTTACCAACATATTTACCATCATTATTGTTTTCTTATCAATAAAATGTCAATTAAAAACAATTGGTTGTTGTCATAACCATCTAACTATACGCATCTTATTTAACTTTAATTATCAACATGATATTGTCGTTATCCTCTTTAAAGTAATTGATATAAAACAATTATTTATTTTTAAGTAAAGAAAAAATGTTTAGTCAAGATGAATGCTCTTACATCCAAGATCACTTCTCTCCTCTCACACTATTCTGAAAACCTGCACCTCTTTACTACTTTCTCTATCATGTTGAATGGGTTAACTTTTATGAAACACAAAAGCAATCGGTAGAACAATGACTACACAAAAAGAAATGGAAGAAATCAGGACTGCATTATCTTGGTTTGATGTACGCCGATACGATGGCCTGAAAGACCTGACCCTAGAACAAATCTATGCTGAACTTGAAAGACGGATGCTGGCTTACAAAACGAGACAGCAATGGGATACAGCAGGCAAAAATAATCAAATGCAGGCTATATACCATGAGGCGAAAATCCGATGTGGTGATGCGATACTTGAATCAAAATGGATTTCAGACAATCAGAGACTCTCACATAGCTATGCTGTCAGACCAATGACCAGAAGTGCATTATTGAACTATGGGCGGGCTATGTATCGGCTGGAGACTTCAGAGCAAACAGACCCTGTTGCTGTGAGTTCTGACTACATCTCTGAGTATCTGAAACAAGGTGGCATGAATCCTGCCAACAAAATACTGGTTGAAATTGACTTGGAAGAAGCCAGCAGCGACGATCTCGCAGAACACCTGAAGGTGCTGATTGCTCTATGGCAAAAGCAGCTTAAAACGGCAAAACCACCAAAACGAACTTTTCGGTTTGGTCATAAGACTTTTCAAAGAATACTTGATTACAAAGTCATCCCTTTGATGGATTTGATCTCATGGGAACAGCTCTACAACGAAGGTAAGAACATACCTTTCAACATCTTAGCTGACATTCTACATGGTACTGGTGGGATTCGGAGCCGTGATAACATCAAAGATACTGATTATGATTACGCGAAAAGTTATCTTGATAACGATGAGTACTTCAAGGTTTTAAATGATTTTTATATTAAAAACAATATGTTAAAGGACTGGAAGATCACTGACGTGATAACATTTAACGATAAAGCCACAGATAAAAACAAAAAGTAAACACAAGGGATGTTCACAACCTGCGAACGTCCCTATAAAGAGTCTCCCTCCAAAATTTCCGCGAAACTCACGGTTGGTGAACATCCCTAGTTTAGAATCAGCCGAAATCCTAGAATTATCTCCATCGAACAACACAGGAGATAAACATGGTTCAAAACAAAACAGATAAAACTTTAAAACTTATTCGCTTATCAGAAGTAATAAGGAAAACCGGGTTCGGCAAGACGTGGATTTATAAACTTATCAGCGCGGGGAAGTTCCCCAAACAAATAAAAATCGGTGACAGAGCTGTTGCTTTCATTGAAAGCGAAGTTGATGAGTGGATTTATAAAGCTATAACTGCTTCTCGTAATACATCTAACTAATAAAAGGAAAATAACATGAAAAATATAAATGTGCCTGAGATATCATTTATCTTTGATAATGATAAAACTGAAGTTTTCTCAAGAATGGCAATGGATAACTTAGCTCTTTATGTGGAAAACATGTTTAAGATAATGGGTGATCAATTTGAACGTCATCTTTATGATAAAAAATATATGAATATGGTTATGGATCATATTATTTATATCACAAAACCAGACTTCCTCAAGTGGGTGAGAGACAATAATGTTGGGGAATGTATTTTTTTGATTGATGAAGTTATGGAAGATTTAAAATACTCTTATAGAGAGTTCAAAAAAATCTATCCTAAACTTGGCATTAAATAAAGAGGAAGAAATCATGAATAAAGATCTGAAAAAAGAAGCAAACAAGACATTACTGCATTTATCTAAACAATGTTTTGAATTGCGTGTGAGTTCTATTATTCAGAACCATCCTGAACAAGTAGAACAACTCAAGCATGAAGAAGCTTTTATGATGAATACTTATAAGGACAGTATTAAAGTAGCAAAACAGATGTTCCCTAAAGTCGTAAGGAATACATTCTTTGATGTAAAGTTATCACTAAGACTCATTGATAACGATTTTATATTGAAAGCATTAAAGGCATTTCATAAACAAATGGATTTTATGATAGATTCTCAAAAGTAGTTTTTTTAGCCCCGTATTCAGGGGCTGAAAATAAGAGTAAGTTAAAATATATCATGTAAAAATGAGGAGTAATCATGACTAAAAATATTGAAAGTAAAAATACATCTACTGAGTTGTTCTATGATCTTGCAAAGCGTTCTTTTGAAGCGAGCTGGAAAACAATGCAGGATATGTGTAGTGACAGCATTTCGCATCTTGTCGATGATGCTGATTTTATGAGTGCATTTATAAGGATAACGATTAATCATGTTTGTCATAACTTTGACAAGTTAACCGCGCAGGAAGGCCATCATGGGAATATTGAAGAGGTTAACTACGAAGAAGTAGCAGAACGGCTTGTACGTAATGCTTGGGTGTATTGTTAATACCTGCGACTACTTTTTATTAAATACTAAATATCAATAAGAGAGGATATAAATGAAAAAAAACAAAATGAATAAAAAAGATGAAACGATGATCTTTGCAATATCAGTGACATTAATGTTATACGTAAACAAGATTTACGGTATGGCAAGTGTAAATGATGAAAATGTCATGACTTTCGTTAAGGAGCAGGATGCCATTGATTTTGCGCTACGTGTTCATATGTTAGAGGTTCTAAAGGAGTTTGATTATTACAAAATCCTTTTTGGTACGGGGAAAGAAAGAAAGGAATATATCGATATGGCAGAGTTATTGAATAGAGTAATGTTTTATCATGGTAAGTATATTAAGGATATGTTGATAAGAAATCTGGAGGAAGGAAAATCTATGGATGATTATGGTGTGCTGAACTGGAATCTGGATATAATGAGATAATATCAGAAAAAGATCCTTTAGAGGGATGTATGAGTATATTAATAGTGTAATGCCGGAATGGATTCTGGTATTACATATAGCCGGATTTTTAAAACCGTCAAATTATATTGACGGCCTTAGAATGATCAGATTGCGAAGTCTTCAAGTGTTTTACCTTCTTCAAGTATAGTTTTAGGAGTACGACCCTGACCCGTCCAAGTCTGCTCATTACCGTTTTCGTCTGTATATTTGTATTTAGCCGGACGGGGTGCACGTCGGGATTTTATTGTTGCTTTCGCTAATGGGGAGGTCAGTGAAAGGAGTTCAGCAGGATCAATACCATCTTCCAGCATTCTCTGGCGGAAAGCCTCTAGCTTAGCCTGATGTTTTTCCTGCTCTCGACGGGCAGCATTTTCTTCTTCACGTCGCACTTCGATGATAACAGAGAGCTTTTCCACCATTTCTTCCAGTGTTGCCAGATCGGTTTCACGTACCTTTACGCGAAGTGTACGTATGTTGTTTAATACCTGAAGTGCTTCACTGATAAATTGCCGTCCAGTGTTTAAGAAAATTTTTATGCAATTGATGTTATGCCTAAGCATATTAGGCAAAAATGAATATAGCAAAGTTGTTAACTTAATCAACAGGATTCGTTACAGTTTTCTTAAAATTATTGGGCCAAATCTTATAAAGACATTCTCCTTCTCATCTTGTCTGATGTTCTAAATGATAAGGCAATGTTTGATAGCTGTTCAAAACTCAACTCAACTCAACTGAACGCTGGAACTCAAGAGCGGCCTCTGTACGTTGTTTTATCACCAGAGCAATAATTTCGGCATCA
This sequence comes from Citrobacter sp. Cs237, assembly GCF_030332325.1. NCBI lineage: Bacteria > Pseudomonadati > Pseudomonadota > Gammaproteobacteria > Enterobacterales > Enterobacteriaceae > Citrobacter > Citrobacter sp. Cs237. Next base: position 75,520 of record NZ_JAOWIB010000093.1, read on the forward strand.
CTTTTTTCTTCGATGGTTTTCCTGTAAAGTATACGTTCATGAAATTTATCAAGACTTCCTGAAGCTTTAGCAGCAGTGTTAGCTGCTGAGCTACTTATAGGATTAAGCTCACTAATAAAGCTAGCCAAAAGAGATTGTCTTTTCTTATCCAGTCTGCGCAGTGTGGCATGTGCAGACCTATATTTTTTTATTTCATATGCAAATGCATCATCATCGCGTAGCTTACGGTATCCTGTTCTATATTCATCCATTGATGGATGATTTTTGAGTTCTTCAATTGTATTAAAATATGCTAATAAATCACTATTGTCTAATTGAACCTTTCTCATGTATCGCTTCATTATAATAATAAATATCAATATATTTTATTAAATATACGGGAGGTGTCAAATTAATTGGTTTATTTATTTATTGATGAGTCGTGATGTTATTTTATCAAATAACAAAAGATATCAGTGCCATATATTTACTAGTTGTTAATTTAAAATATAATAAATATATTAGCAAAATATATAGGTGATAATATGAAAGAGAGTACGTGGGAAGAAATATCAGAAATAAATGAAAGGTTTTATAAGGCAAAAGCTGACGCAAACAATAAAATATTTAATGCTGATACAGGAATAGATAATGAAGCCTTAAAAAGGGTTCAACAAGCAGTTTTAAAACAGGGGAATAGAGGTCTTGCTGAAGAGTTGCATAAAGCTATGTTTGAGAATAGCGCTGTAATGAGAGTTAAACATGCGGAGCGAGTTTCAAGTTCATTGAACGAATGGTTTAATGTTAGTGCTTTTAGCGATAAAATAAAATCAGAGGGAGATGTCAAGGAAAGAGATGTGGTGGCATCTAAATCCGAAGCCTTCAAAGACGCACCTTATTTTTCTGTTGGTATGTATCAACATAATATAGATGAACCAGATGTAAAGGATGCTTATATAAAAAGGGTAGAACAATTAACCAAAGATATGGAGTATCAGGTTAGTTTTGCGGTTAGTAGAGAAAGCCATATGAACAATACCATTGAGGCCGCTAAACAGCTTTTAGGGGTTGAGGTTTTCAATAAGCTTTATGCTGGAGAGTCTTTAGACATAGCGCCAACACCTGAGTCTGTATCTGAATCAAATGTTATAGTGAAAGAACAGGCAGAAGTTAATAACTTAAATGATATAATAAATGTAAACGAACAGTTTTACCAAATAAAAAAACAAGCGGATGAGAAAATATTTAATGCTGATACTGGTATTGATAATGCTGCATTGAAAAGAGTTCAGGATGAAATACTCAAGCAAGGCAATAGAAATCTTTCAGAAGAAATTCATACAGCAATGTTTGATAATAGGGCTGTAATGAGAGTTAAACATGCTGAGAGAGTATCCAGTTCTTTAGGTGTATGGTTTAACAAAGAAGGCTTTAATGAAAAAATAAAAAATGAGGGTGATGTTAAAGAAAGGGATGTCGTCGTTTCCAAATCGGAAGCATTTAAAGATGCACCTCATTTTTCTGTTGGAATGCTTCCTGCTGATATAAATGATCCAGTAGCAAAAGATGCTTATATAAATAGAGTTCAGACGCTAACTAAAGAGATGGCTTCTCAAGTTGATTTTGCTGTTAAAAGAGAAAATCATATGAGGAGGACATTAGATGCAGCTAGAGAGTTTTTGGGTGTTGAAGTGTTTAATAAACTTTATACTCAGACGCATGAAAAGGTTATAAGCTTTAAAGACAAATTAAAAAATGTAAAACAGTCTTTATCTGAACCTGTTTCTCAGGATATGAGAAGTAAAAATAGAATAAAGTTCAATTAACAATAATGATAAAAAAAATCACCTAGACTGTGTGTAATTTCCATTGTTCGCCTCAGAGTTTACCTCTAACATGGTTATTTACGAGAGCTTAAAATGGCTCATGACGAGCCTTTTATGATAATAGTTTAGCTTTAAAATATTCCATGAATATCACCATGTGAATCTTTAACTCTCTAAAGAATTTGATGGATTGTCTAAACATCATAAGTGGAACAAGTTCAATGTCTTCAGATTCACGTATAAAATCATCATCTAAATATTTTTTAATTTTCTTCCTATTATCGAATGCAAAAATATCGGCGTAATTTCTTGCTGCCTCTAAGGCTATCTCCCTTGTGGGTTTAGTAATGTATTTTAAGGCACCGCCACAGTTCTTTACAGCCATTAACTGTAATTCATAAGATGGGTTAGGTATCTGACCAAGAGCCATTCCATTGCTATTCACGGCGACTTTATAAAAATCATTTAATCTTTCTTGCTTAATAAATGGGATGACATATTTAAGGTTGTAGCCATTGTTACGAACCGCTATATTACACAACTCCTGTGTAGGGTCTTTTAAATACTGTATATTTGCCCCTGATTTTTTTAATATTTTTTTACACAGAGAGTATGATGGTTCATTTTTGAATTCTAAAACATTTGCTGCATGTAGTATGCTGCCACCATTTCTTTCTAAATTTATATCGCTATTGAGTTTATCTAAGTAGGGTTTATACTCATCTTCAATATCTGAGCATGAAACTTTATAAATAGAGTTTTTTGCATAATATGAAGGGATAGGTTCATAGTAATATTTCTCTCCATCCATTTGGAATAAAATGATGATACCATCGAAATAACTATTTCCACGGACTATTATTTTGCTTTTTTTCATAAAAACCTCTTTTTAATGTTAATGACTGTTGTATGTTTTCTTCATTATCAATTTCCTCAGTAAAATCATCAAACACGTTGTTTGCTGATACTGAGTTGCAACATCAGGAGTCGAGAGGGAGGATTTATCATCTTAATTATTTGCTTTTTTACCTTTGTCAATATATATAGTATCTTCGCAAACTGTGATAAATACGGTTTCTTTTCCTTCACTGGTTGTTCTCAGTATGGGATTTAATATTCTGTACTGGCCCTACAGAAAGAGATTCGCATTGATCATTGTATGTTTTCCTTCTTGCACCAGAATGTTTTTACTTATAAGTTTCTTCCAGCATTTACTTACGTTAGATTTACTCATACCAAGTTCTTCTGCGAGAGCGGATTGTGATACGCTGGCGATTAAGTTTTCATGCTGCATGAGCTTACATAAACGGATCATTATTGTATATTCTGCACCAGACATGTTCTTTCCGAGCTTTTCCAGATTATCTACAAAAGTGTGAACATAGGCTATTCCCCGTTGTATATCAAAACTATGTTCTTTGTTTACATTTACTGTTGCTTTATTTTTTCTGTTTCTATTGTGGAATCCGTATATCTCTAGCTTTTGCTTATCAGTAAAATGATTTCCGCATATATAATCTTCCACTCCTTCACTGCTTAAGGTCATTATTTTATTGTAATCAATGCTCATGTATTTTCCTTTTTTATTATTGTATTTATTTATATAATGCAGAGCAATTCATTGTCAAAAATAAATGTGAAAAAAGGAAAAATAATACACTTTTGCGAAATTACGTTCACTGCTTTCGGTGACTTTTAACTAGCGGGAAATTTCCACAAAGGAAACTTTGCTTTCAGTACAGGAAGCTTTCATTGTGAAATATCTTTTAAATATAATGGGTTTAATAATCTTAACGTAGCGTGTGCCGGTTCAATGGCACCGTTTGATTGTCGTTTATATGTTTACTTTTAATGATAAACAGCAAGTGATTGTTTTATACAATCACTAACCACTGCTGGTTTTTAGTGACATTTAATTGTTTTTCCTTTACTACATAGCGGCTATCGCCGCAATTCATTATGAATAAATCCATCATTACAGGGATGAACCCTGTTCCAGCAATGTGATTGTCTTGAACAATCACGAAGTGCTGCTTCTGTGAATATCTTTCATGCGTTGAAGGGTGAATAGTCTGTTTTACAGAGATAACACTAAACTCGATTATAGGGTCTGTTTTAAGACTGAATGATGAAAAGATCTAATCCGATCCTTTTCGACTTTACTAAATTAGATGGAAACTGCATAATCAAAGTGAACATATATTAATATCAGCGTCAGGGCGTAGCCGTGCTTTAGCACATGAGCGTCAGCTCATAGATGGTGGTGATTTTCAAAAAAGGATTTTAATGGAATAAAAAGGAAAGCTTTACAATAATAATGCAACCGGAAATGGCTAATCATTTTTGTCTTGAAACCCCATGTGGCGATCATAAAAATCGCCCGGTTTCTTTTTATCCTCTTAAGTATTATCTCTTACTTCTTACAAAATTAAATTAAGACAAAATCGGCTTGTAGCCCTTGCTGTATAAGGCATGGAACGAAAAAACGTGACTGACCGTACAGTCAGTGTTCCTGACTCTGTGGTCAGTATTCCTGACTGTACAGTGAGCTTTCCTGACTCTGTAGTCAGTTTCTATGTCATTTTTAACCTATAAAATGACAGTGCTTTAAATTATCGTCACTGGAATACTTGCGATTTCTAAAATATTTTCGCAAAAAAATATGCAAAAAACTTGATATCTATTTTGTGCATGGTATTTAATTGTAAATAAAATAATAAGAGGTAATGTCGTGATGAATGAAATAGAAGTTGATTTAGATTTAGGATTAAATCCTTTTTGCTTTGAGACCGAGATAAAGATTGAAACAAGAAAGAAAAACCTGACTGTTTCAAGAGGCACAGAACTTATTGAAAGGAAGGATACCAGCAAATCTTATTTTGCCAATATCGTACATACACAAGAGGTCGATAAAGAAGAGTTCATTAAGCTCTACACTTCCCAGATAAAAGCATATTTTGACTTAACGAAAACAGCATACAAGGTGTTTTTCATATTTCTCCGTATCTATCAGGATGCGATAGGTAAAGATCACTTTTACCTGAGCTGTAAAAAAGCAATGTCGCTTGCGGAAAAAATAGACCACTTCGTTTTGTCTGAATCTATCTTTTACAGAGGAATAAAAGAACTTATTGAGAAGCGTATTATTGCTAAAACGAATGAAAAAAACTGGTATTTTATAAATCCTGCTATTGTGTTTAATGGTGATCGTGCTCGCTTTGTTTCAGAGATTATAAAAAAGAAAGAGACAATGGAAGAACAAACCGAAAATGATTTTGGTACGCGCGATACAAATAGTAATGCTGAAGTGAAAAGCAGGTCGATTCAGTCAGTGATAGAAGATGTTAAGGACCAAGAGGATATTGATTTGTTAATCGCAAGATTGCAGGCTAAAAGATCCCAAGCGAAGATGATGGATAAAAGCACGGATGGAGCTATTGCTACCAAGGGAGAAATGCTTTTACCGCCAGAAGAACCGTTAGATTGGGATAATATTCAGGGCGAAGATTTGTTCACGAAGGTGATATTCAGAGAGCGAGTAAATTAAGGTGTACACGAGTATCTCATGTGGGGATGTAATATTGCTTGAGTTAAGTTTTATCATTCTAAAACAAATGTAGTATCGAAAATATAAAAAGGGAAGATAAAAATGAATAATTTTAAAATAATTACGCTCTTTCATGAAAATGGAAAAATACCATTTATGACCTGTATAGTTAAAGGCATTGAAGAGCACGAGCAAGGTGTATAACTTACCCTTGAAAACGGTAATAGCATCTATGCTAAAGATTACGATTATTTTTTCCTGTCTGAATCAGCGGATGATTGTGATAAGGAACGAATGGTTAATGTTTATAGAAGGTTAGCCTCTGAACTCAGCCAAGTCAGCAAAGAGACAATAAGATCGCTGATGTCAGAAACCAAAATCTACAACAGCCTGTCTCCCAACACGCCCCGTTAGTTTTCTGGATGATGATGGGTACTGCAGGATATAAGCCAATGCTTCATATACGTCGAAGCTGATAAACGGCGCTTGGCCTGCAGGACCTACGTGAAGCCTTAGCTGAAGTATGCTGTAATCTTCAGGAACGGTGAGTTCAAACATGAAATTGAGGGCGATCTTTATGGGCCATCATCTCAGACTGTCGATAGAATTAATATTGCGGTTGCGTTGTGTGAGAATGAATCATAAAATGAGAGTTAGATATAACTTTTTTTACAATTAATTATTATGAAGGTTGCGATGAATAAAATAGTTAATGAAATTAATGGTGATTTCTTTATCAATGATGAGAAAGGGAAAAATATATCAGGTAAGTTAACAATATATGAGGATGGCTCATTTGAACTTAATACTGACAAACCATTTAGTAATAATGATAAAGTAATAGAAGAAAATATATACTGTAAGTTTAGTGATTCTTATATTTCAATCCCCAGTCCTATGTATAAAATAAAAACAACGGGTGGAATAAGTTTTGGGTGTGAGCCAGTACAAAAATGTATTTTGTTTGGTTCTATTCTTATAGTTGGCACTAGTTATTTAGATGATGTGAGAAGTTTAAAGATAAAAGAGTTCTCTTGTAATATTGACTGTGATAATTGGTTTTTTGAAAATTGTTATCATGAAATTCAAAACTATGATAATTTGATGCAAAAAAAAGTATCATTAAAATATAATGATGTTAATATTATTATTACATCAACACATTCTTTTCAATCAGGGAAAAGAACCTCTCAAATAGCTATCGCATCCAATAAATTATTGGACTATGATTACGTGCAAGATGTATTACACAAAGTCATTACTTTTATATCATTTGGTGCAAAAAATATAGTAAGGCAGTATGGATATAAAATAATTGATGATGAAGATAAGGTTTTTACAATTAATTACAAGCCTTCATTTTCAAGCGAAACGATTCAAGGTAATAACTTTTGCTTGTTCCATTACAACACTAATGATGTCCAGAATGTTTTTTGTAAATGGAATTTAATCATGAGTGAAGCAGAGCATTTGCTGAGATTATATTTTCTCCCTAGCATGAATAAATTGGACTTGGTTTTAAAGTTTATAACATACTCTCAAGTAATTGAATGTTTGCATAGGAAATTAACTAAAGATAACGATAAAACCTATATACAAAGAATAGAGGATGTTATTCTTGATGAAGCATATGTGGATTTTCTCGACAATGAATCTCGTGAAGGGTTAGATGTTTTATTAAGGGATACGAGAAATTATTATACGCATTACAATGACAGCAAGTATACAAATATTCCAGATGGTATAGATCTATTCTACTTAACGTTAAAGTTGGAACTGTTGATTGAGCTTTTCATACTTAAAAATCTTGGTTTCTCTTATGACGACTTTGAAAAAATTAAATTTAATGTGATAGACCATAAATTGAGAAGGAGAGAGAATATGGAGAAGTATCGCTAGTTATATTCCTATTAGTCATGTTAATGATATAATCCAGAGCAAGAAATAACTCTTGGTTAAATAGGGTATCTATCATATAAAATGAGAAAGCACTGATCTAACTATAGCTTTCTCATTTAGCAGGATGTAGGCATCACAAATAGGTGGATAATAGAAGAAGGTGTGCGTCTACAGTGTCAATGAAGCTCAACGCTGGTGAGGTTCATTGACACTATTGGTATTTAAGCGTAGATGATAGGATTTGGCCGGAGTTTTATATCATTCAATCCAGCAACCCACGAGAAACCTTACTCGCCGTCTGACTGAAATTATATCGCTCAACAACATTCCCCTTGAACCAGATCTCAAGGGAGTTCATGTGAGCTGTGTTGCTGTTTTTAAGCAGGGCCAGACCGGGGATGTAGTTCGAGATCTGACTCTCGCCTGACATGCTGGAGTAGGACCACATTTCCTGACCGTCATTGGTAGCTCGCGTTTGTGGTTCCCCGAATGCATTAATTACATCTTGCTGAGTAGTTTTCCCTTTAACGATTTTGGCTTTTACGGTTTGTTGGGATTCGTCTTTCAGAGATTTGTTGCCGTAGGTTGTGCAAGCGGTAAGAGGCAGGCTCACCAGAGCAGCGATAAACAGTTTTTTCATGTTAACTCCATATAAACAGTAAACGAAAAAATAGGCGTAAAGACGCCGGTACCAGATGTGAGATACCTCTGGCTACTTAAATTTGTGTTAATGGCTGAAGAAGAAAGCCGCTTATCAAAAGCCTGTGAGTTTTTATCTAATCAGCTAACGGCATCCTTCATGGTTGTTTTCCCTGATGTTGCATTAATCAAAGCTATTTAAAGGCCATAAATCGACATTAACCGCTTATCTCATGGTCCAACGCTCTATCCACTTGAATCAGCTCGTAAACTGTCTGGTGGTCCTCTGGTTTACTCTACTCATTAACGATTCCTCTAGCAAGAAAATGATCGATATTACAGATCGATAATAAGCTATTGATAGATAATAACGATTGAAAGTGATTTATCGATCGGTGTTTTAATTGGTCCTATCGATCGAATATAAAAATATGATAGCCTGCATCTATCGTTAATTTTATTTTGATCGTTACAAACGATATGACGGCCCACAAAAATAATTGAATCCTATCAATTGGTTAATCAGGTGGTTTTGTTGCGTTATGCCAGTAAGAACAAGCCTTAACGACTACAGATGCGCTGCAGACTACCTCTTTATAAAAGCATTTTTGATTATCAGGATGGATAGGAAGATGAAGAAGATTTTACTCGTTACTTGCACAGCTCTTGCTTTGACGGGATGCGGTGAAAAAGGCGATTTTGAGAAAGCGATCAACGCGAAAATATCACAATCGAAGCTGTGCTACTCCCTGCAGGACAACGACATTGTATTCAACAAAGGTTTTCCGATTAAGGTTAACCGTGGCTACCGTTCTGCTGGATACAGTGCCAGTGATGAAATCCTTAAAGGACTTGTTGAACAAGCGCTGCTTACTGTTTCACAACAGGTAAATGGCTTTAGCAGTGTTGATGTTCTGGAAGTCACGGACAAGGGCCAAGAGGTTGAGTTTTGGGACCGTGAGAAAGGTGCCTGTGTTGGTCATCGGGAAGTTTCTGAGATAAAGGAATGGACCGAACCGGGAAACGGTGATCAGAAAGTTGTTCGCGTGTCATATACATGGAAGTTGGCGGATGTTCCTTCATGGGTGGACAAGAAAGCGTTCTCCAGCGTCAAGGGTATGAATGAACCGGAAGATGGCATGATTAATCTTGTTAAAACCAGTAATGGCTGGAAAGCGATTTAAGGGACTATCATGGAAAACAATACAATCCAGTGTCCGTTTTGCCTGAAAGAGAGCAAGCGCGGTGTGCATGTGTGTACTGGCTGCATGGCGACTGTCTTATATGGTGCTTATCCACAATGGTATGCTGCCGTAGCTATCTTCCTGACATTTGGACTGTCTATTCTTATCGGTATGTCTGCGGGGATTGCTGGAGCTACTATCAGCCTACCAATAATTGCTATTGTGGCCTTTATAGCTGGCAAGGCTATCTTCTCTGACAATGTTGTGTTCAGGAGGAGGATGTAAAACTCCCTTACTGTAAGTGCAAAAGAACCATGTCTGTGGATCTAGATGTGGTTTTTTTGCATAATAAATGATTTTATATTCCAAAATGACATATTTAATAAGTTGCCTGTCAGGCAACACTAGGTTATTATCAAATCATGGACGAACGAACTCGTTTGTCTTTGCTCTTTAAAAACCTCTAGGATCGGTAAAGGACTGAGTGAAATTTTCAGTCAACCATTTCTCCAATACGAGACGTGGCCCATGTCCCTCTTCATTGTGATCGTAACTTTATGCGAAATGCATGTTGCAATCGTATATCTACGATACGGCATTGTTTAATGCTGAAATGGCGGGGTATCCAATCAGTTGTGTTGGATGGGTGTTGGCTGGCTTTGTCTACGGTGTGCAACACGATCCACAGGACATTTTGGCGGGGATGCAAGTTGCATCGTGTTGTTAAAATGAGAGGTTTTTATGAAAGATGTTTTAGACACTTTGCGCCGAGTGCGTGAGAAGAGCAAACACACTGTAGACAATAGCTCTTTGAAAGAACTGGATGATGCAATACAAGCCCTTGAAGAGAGAATCAGGGAAAATTCAAAAGGCTGGTCTGCCTTAGATTATCTTCCCTATGTTGCTAGGATCTTGGCTGTAGTTAAGTTTCTACACGGTGATTCTGATATTCATTGATTTCTACCTACTAAGGAGATTTGTTATGTATCCATCTTCATTTTTTGAACGAGCAGCCAGCCATGTCAATCCCATTGTCTGAGGTACATTATGTTAGATATTGGTTCAACCATTAAACTATGCCGTGAGACACGTAAGCTCACACTACAAGAACTATCAGATAGAACGGATTTAACTAAATCTTATTTATCTCGTATAGAAAACAATCAAAGAGACCCTACTATTACAGCATTAGAAAAAATATCATTAGCGCTACATATTCCACTAAATATCATTATTCTTCTTTCTGAAAGTGAAGAGGCAAATGATGAGTTTTCTGATATCAATAATATGCTCAAAAAAACTATAATGGATACATTAGTTAATGCATAAAAATTGGAGTTATTCAAATAGGCCACTTGCTAATATAGAGTCTCTATTCAAAATACTAGAAACAAACGAAGAGAGGCTCGCTTATGTTTTAAAAAACAAAAAGAGTTATTTCAAAGCGGTACCAGTAATAAGGAAAGGAAAAAAAAGAACGACGTATAAAGTAGTTGGTGAGTTATTAAAAATACATGAGCTTATTAAACAGCGTATTTTTTCTAAGATATCACTCCCGGAGTATATTACTGGAGGTAGGAAAGGAGTCAGTTATTTAGATGATTGTATATTCCATTGTGATAAGTCAATTATCATTCAAGAAGATATGAAGGATTTCTTTCCTTCTATAAAAGAAGAACTGATAGCTAAAGCATTTCAATATTACATGAACTTCTCTCCTGAAGTTTCATCATTAATAGCCAAGCTATCAACACTTGAAGGTTCACTTGTTCAAGGAACTAAGTTAAGTACTGACATTGCCAACTTGGTATTTTTAGAAGAAGAGACTCTTATCAGTGAGGAAGTCGGAAAATTAGGTGGAAATTACACGAGATATGTCGATGACATAACTATTAGTTTCGAATCAGAAGTTAATAATGAAGATATTTCAAAAATAAAAACAATGATTTCGTCAATGGCGCTCAAAAGTGGGGTTAGATTAAATAGACAGAAATCAAAAGTTTTAAGGAATGGTCATTCCAAAATCGTACATGGTGTAAAAGTAATCAAAGAGCTTAGGCCAACACAAAAAAGAAAAGATAGTATAAGAATGTGTCTTTTCAATTTGAAGAAAAAAGTAATTGAAAAAGAAAGCATTATGGATATTCTTGCATTGTATTTTAAAATTAGAGGATTAATAAATACATTAAAGCAGCAAGGCGATAAAAATCATGCAGAGTATATAAAACAAGCTAATCTGCTAGTTGCTGCTGTTAATAAAAAGGATGCAATAAGATCAATCAGGGAGATGAGAAAAATTAAGGATATCAGGAAATTAAGAACATTATATTCAAAGTTAAAACCATTAGGTAATTCATCTAAAAGTGTATCTGCCATTTTGGATGTTGAATATAAAACCTGCAAATGTAAGCTAAATAGCTAACTGATCGATAAATTATGGGGGAATTAGCTTATTTATTGACACGATAACTGTATGGTCTCAATCGTGATGAATTACAAATATTGCTCATCTTTCGTAATTTACGGGCGAAGTATAGATCCAGTCCGCTTAATAAAAGATGTGGTTTTTATCTACATGTTTATCATGTTTAATGCCGGGGGTATCGTGTTTCATTAACCGAATTTTTTATGGTGAATAAAAATGAATAACAGACTTAATCAGCTATACATCAATAACATTAGTATTCTCAATAAGTATAGTGAAAGATATTCAGATAAAAATCTACATGGACCACTTCTTTTAAATATCAGTAAGTATTCATATCAGAAGATAAAGTTGATGGTTGTGGGGCAAGAGACGTTTGGCTGGAGTAAATCTCCCTCCATAGCAGATCAGCAAGCTACTTATCAAAAATTCAATTTTGGAGAATCATACTACAGTAGTGCTTTTTGGAATGTAATTAGGAAAGTGGAAAGATCACTAAATATTGAACCATATGCTATTGCGTGGTCTAATCTCAATAGATTTGATGTTGATTGTGGCTCACCAGATCGCACGGAACTTGCACAAGATATTGCATCGCTAGACTATCTCGTTAAGGAAGAAATTAGTATTCTTAAACCAGATGTATGTATATTTTTTACGAATCATAAGTATGATAAAAGACTGAAGGATTTATACCAAGATCTGGTTTTTGATAATATTGACGGATTGCCAAAAAAACACTTCTCAAAATTACATCATCCAGATCTTCCGAAGTATACGCTTAGAGCACCACATCCTAGAACAATAAGAACGCAGCGATGGGAAGATGATTTTATTATGGCTGTTTCACAATTTAAAATTGTTGATTAGCAATTTATTATTTTAATAACACATACCATGAAAAAAGGAGATATTAGATGTAATTATTATCTCTTTTTTCTTGTTATCTATGATTTGGCGGTTTTAAGCGCGGAGTATATATTTTTTTGCTTTCAGACTGTATGGGAGTAATCAGATCTAGACTAATATTATGTTCAGTCTGATCGAGTTTAGGACGACTTGGAAAACGTCTGATTTCATCCGGGGTAGGTTTGTAGTCATCTTTGTTAAATCTGGCACGTCTTTCATGCTCAGCGCGTGGGACGTAGATGCCTTGAACTTCATCGAACACATAGTTTTCAGCTATACGCTTATCGTGTTCCGCATCAACTGAAACAGGGGATGGTTTCTTTCTGGCCCAGATGAATTTCTCTCTTATATAATCTACTACCAACAGTGTAAAACGTATGAAAATCCCGTCCTGACGAGGTTCAACATTCTTCCTCTTAGCTTTAACAGGAGCGCGTTTAATCGCTCTTGTTGTTGAAGAGGATGGTTTTTTCAGTGTAGTGCGTGTATGAGGTGCAGGAGCAACCAGAACACGTTTTTGCGAGTCTGAAGATGAAGCTCTTCCTGTGTTATCCGGGATAACAATTTCTTCCGGTTCAGCCAGTGCATGAACCCTAAAGCTGGCAACATCAACCACAATGTCTAGTGGTAAATCCTTAAAGGCAAAGTAGGCTTCGCCAGCTTCTTTTTTAAGCTCATCACGTATGGCTTGCTCTGCAGCACGTTGTTCCTGAGCGGCTACAGTTCCCCAGCGATCACGAGGGATATGAAGTATTGGGTCTCGGTTCGTCTCAATAGCTTTAGCCAGCCAGATTGCTTTCTCTTCGTTTGTAGCAGCAGTGGTAGCCTGTTCTACTGCTTCCTCATACTGAACCCTGATAGAACGGTGATCGATGCGTTCATCATGACCATACAGGTCAAGGAACCCATTACAGACGTCCTGCCAGCCTTTACGCCAGCTATCAAGGGTTTCAGGCTTGTCCCACTCACGGACCTTTTTACCAAAGCCGGTAGAAAGAACCTCACGGGTGGTTCCCATTATATGGATATGTGGGTTATGACCATTAATATCGTGAATAACAACATCGGCAATGATGCCTTGCTTGGTAAAGTGCTCAAGAACAAAAGCTGCGGTGAGTTCAATGTTCTGTTCTGGTGTTAGCTCAGCGGGGAGGGCAATCTTAAACTCTTTGGCAAGGCGGGCATCTTTTCGCTTCTCTGATGCCTCAACCGCATTCCAGAGTGTTTCACTGTCAACAATCAGGGCAGGAGGGGTATGTTCGGGTGCAAAAATCTGCGCAAAGGCAAGGTCCTTTTTATGTGCTGTTTTGCGACCACAAACTTCACCTGTTCTGTTATCGAAGAAAACTTTACGGTGACGATATGCAGCAGAGTTAACTGAAGACTGACCTTCGCCTCTGCTGATGTTCTCCATTTTAAAACTGTATATCGCCATCCAAGTATTCCTCAATGCCAAATGCTGCTTTTCGTTTTACGTAAGGAAAACGTCGGGGTTGACGTTGACCTTGATTTTGTTTCCGAAGGAAACGGTTTTAGCCTGCGGCAGGCAACCGTCGGTAGACCCCACGGCATTAGAGCGAAGCGATAATGCGTAAGTGGGCATTGCTTTATTTTTTATCGCCATAAATGGCTCAAAAATAACGGCAATGTACAAGGCTTGCCTTTATTAATTAATACTAAATATATGAATGACTGTAAAACAAACCGCCGAATTAAGCGGCGCTATCTGGATGGGCGGGCGAAGTATTCCGCAATATTAACCCGACTGGGTTTTGATGGCGTCCGTAGGACAAAAAGAATGTTAATTTATCCCGCCGTAAGGCGGGAAAACACTAAAATATAAAAAGCAGTTAAAAATAAGGATGACTTCCCTGTTATATAATGAACAGGTGAAGATCAAAAGCTAGGGTGGAAAACCTAAAGGTGAAATGAAAATCACTAAAAAACAAAAATAAGTAACGCGGAGAGTATTAGGTATTTTAGTTAGTAATTGCTATCACTTGTGTTGCATAAATTACAAAGTGCGCGATTTAGGTATTTGTTGACTGGAAATCGTAAGGATATGGCCTAAACTTAGTCTGCATCATTTCTTAGAGCAGTTTGATGCATTAGGAATGATGATCATTTTATTAATTACATACAGCAATTATAATGAGGATATAATGTCCGAACATCAAGTGTTATGTATCAATAAAAGCAATCGCCAGAGTGCTCATGAAAGGATAACTCATATTGGTGGTAAGAATGCTGATGGCACCAGATGGAAGCTCACACAGCAAGAGGCTATAAGCGGAATAGAATCTGGGAAATGGAGATTTTATGTTAATGCAGGAGGGCATTCAGTGTGGGTGATTGTTGCTGTCAGTGCTTCTGGTAACAAATACTTGAAAACTCAAAATGATGGTGAACAGCCTAACAATCTTTTGAGTCTTCCTGAGTGCGCATAAGTGTTGAAGAAAGGGCCAATTGGCCCTTTCTTACTATTTACTGCGCTTACCATGATCACTTCTTAATGTAGTTAGTTATAGAGATAATTTCAATGTCAATTAAAAGACTTGGAAATATATTATTAAAATAACCCCCTATACTATTGATTAATTTATTAATTATGCTAATTGGTGTTAAGGAAATAAAGACAAGGAGGTTTTATGTATAAAAATAACGATGAAGCCATCGATCTTGAAGCAAAACGATTACTTGATAATGGAATCTATACCGATCTGGAAAAAGCTTATAGAGAAGCAGAAAAGATAATCACAGAAGTAAGAGTTGAATTTAAAAAGAAACAGGAAAAGAAACAGTTCTGTTCCCGGATTAAATCAATCAAACGAGCACTTTCAGATGATGAATTCAGAAATAATATTCCTTACAATCATAGGCATCAGTGGAGAAAAGAATGAATGATGATAAAATAAAAAACACCTATCTAACTGGCAATGTTTTTCAGAATGATAGAGACAGACCGGAAATTAAGAAAACACTTGAGCAGAAAATTGCTGGAGCGCAAAACAAATTAAATTACCTTAAAGCAAAAGAAAAAAGAGACAGCAAAAAAGAAAACACGCGACAAAAAATAATTCTTGGTGCAGAGGTTGCCAAGGTTTTAAACTGTGATATAAGTGAGGTAGATAAGCAATTACTCTTTGGTTTGTTATTAGAAGTTCCATCTTTGCATACGCACGATATCGAACGGTATAAAATAAATGGACAAATCTACATTGAAAGAGTTCTCAAGAAATTCAGACCATAAAACCATTTCACGTCCGAACAGCTCTCCGGCTTAAAACTTGTTTTAGGCTGGGGAGCTGTTGAGCAAGCCCCAGAGGGCGCGGTAGCCAATTTTTACCACCATCCTTGGCAGCAAATTAAAACTCTTAATCAAATGGCAAAATCTTCCAGAACCTTACCGCTTTCCAGTGCAGCTGCAATCACTTTTGGTGTACGTCCCTGACCCGTCCATGTCTTTTCATCGCCATTTTCATCAATGTATTTGTATTTTGCAGGACGAGGAGCACGAACAGCAGCAGGACGTGAAGATTTAACATTACCCAGCAGCTCAGACGGGTCAATGCCATCTTCAAGCAGTTGCGCACGCAGGGCTTCGATTTTGCTCTGACGTTCAGCATTTTGTTGCTGTGCGATTGTCTCTTCTTGGCGTTTGTCCTCGACAATAGCCGTTAATTTTTCGAGTATCTCTTCCAGTGTAGCGAGATCTGTTTCTCGTGCCTGAGCGCGAAGGGTACGGATGTTATTGAGAGCTTTAATAGCGTCAGTCATTGTCTTTTATCCTGAATGTATAAAATCTCTATAATGATACCACAAAACGGATAGAAAGAGATAAAACCATCTACCCTGTATTTTGTTATTGATTTTTTCATTGATTATATATTCATCGGTCTTGACCTCCTGTTTATTTTTGGTAATTGATTAGTACGTGAAATAAAAAGGACGATGAAAATGAAAAAACAAAATAGAAAAGGGTTCTCCTTGTTAGAACTCGTATTGGTGCTGGGTGTGGGTAGCATGATGGCATTTATGCGTTTTCAGGATATGAAAAATGAACAGGAAACGATGACGGCTAACGCTGTTGGTCAGCAAATGAAACAGATAGGGGAGGCGGTAAACGGGTATATTAATATCCGATATGACAAACTTTCTACTCTGACTTCAAGCAGCAGCCAGTCAAGCGATCCGGGTCCCCGTGTCTGTAATGCTTCAGGCTGTGAAATCACATACCAGACACTGGTTAATGAAGGGTTATTACCTGCGTCATACACCGGGATTAATGCGCAAAAATCTTCATATAAAATTATATTAAAACGTTCAGGAATATCACCTAACTATGTAGTTAATGGGCTTATTACAACGACTTTACCTTGGATGGAAGGGGATAAGTATCGTTACGATTTATTGGGCCGAGCGATGCAGGCGGCAGGTATTGATAGTGGTATGACGCAATCAGCAACGTTAGCATCAGGTTTGCAGGGCGCATGGAAAGAAACATCTACAGATTATAGTAATATCACAAGTGCAGGACTGATGGCTTATCGCGTAGGATATGATTCTGCCATGTATTCTGTTTATCTTCGTCGTGATGGCACATTGCCGATGACGGGAGATCTTAATATGGGTGGGCAAAGTATCAATAATGTCCAAGACATCACTGCTGCAGGAACTGCGACTGCTAATACTCTGAATTCTACAGGAGATACGGTTGTCGGCGCACATATCCGCGTTGGCGGCAGTGCTCAGGTCAATGGTTCAATAAATGCTAATAACAGTGTTTCAGCCCAAAATATCCAATCCAGAGGCGAGGTATACACGCAGAACTGGTTCAGAACATTAAATGACGGAGGTATATATTTTCAGAAATATGGTGGAGGATGGTATATGAAAGATGCGAATACCATCACTGCGTATAATGGTAAAAATGTTCAAACAACCGGAGGGATTTTGAGTGGATATGTGAAGGTAAGTGGAAATATAGAGGCTACCGGAAATATTCATTCAGATAAAACTATCGACGCAAACTATTTTTTACCTAACTCGACTGAGGTTGTAGGAACAGCCTGTCCTACCCAAGGATTAATCAGTAAGGAATCCACAGGGGCTATTATTTCCTGTCAGGATGGGATTTGGCGAAGAATAAATTATGCAGCAGATGCTCCAAAACCGCTAAAAATAATTTTATCTTGTCATGCAGGAAACAACTCCAGCAATAGTTGTAGGAAAGACGTTTATACTGATTTGACTTTCTGGCGAGATGGTATTACACGCCCTGAAATAAAATTGGTTAGTGAAAGGATAACCCGTTGGTGGGGAGACGGATGTGGGAGCTGCTACCCCGGAAGTTTTACATATTCAAATGGTGTGATCCAGATGTCAGTAAATCAGGCATTTGTTGAAAGAGAGTTCACTTTATCATGGTAATATATCAGTTCTGAGAAATTGCTATTATTATTCATCAGCTCGATATTACACAAGGGAACAGAGTATAGAAATGGATTAAAAAATAATCGCATAATTAAACATTTAAATTTGACTTTTTAGAAAGTAAATTGTAATGTCTAATTACTATCAAAGAAGAATAACTCCATATTCAATCTTGTAAAACTTTGATGGTTTTAATAAAGTCAATGAAGCTCGCTTCCCAAAAAAAAGATCAGAACATTCTGGTCTTTTTTGGTTTTTATCAGGTAGTCCGCTTATCGGATAAGAGCATATAAAGAATATATAAGTTAAGAGATAGTGTTATGATTACTCATCAACTCGATATTTTACAAAGAAGCGGAGTATATAAAATGATTAAAAATAATGGCATAATTAAACAATTAAATTTGATATGTTAGAAAGTGAATTATAACATTTAATTACTATCAAAGAAGAATAACTCCATATTCAATCTTGTAAATTTTTAATAAAGGGTTAAGAAATGTCATATAGTTATACCTTATTGGATTCATCACATAACAGAAGCTTCTTTTCATGCAGCGTACCTCCATCAGCTCATGAAAACCTTGCAGAAGATTTTCAAGAAATATCCAGAATTCATTTCTATTTTGGTAAAGCTCCTGTTGATTTTATGATAGATGCTGTGGAGAATGCTACGCCAGAACAGCTATATATTGGTAGACCTCAATTAGCATTTTCTGTTAAAGAAGTGTTCGAGCTAATATCATATTCCCATTATTCTCATGAAAAAAGAACATTAAGCTATTTTATTGATAAGATGTTTAAAGATATCTGCTCTGGAACAGAAGATGTTATTGAGGAATTATTAAGCAATCCATCAAATAAGAATAATGCTATTAAATTTAATACAACGGTTCAATTGTTTGAAGAAGTTGAAATGGTAAATCAATATTTATCAAAAAATAATTATTCATATAATCTGTTAAAAACACAACATATTATAAATGATGCTTTTAAGAAAGTTGAGATGTTGAAGGATGTCTATTCTAACTTGAATGATTTATTATCTGTAGAACAACTAAAAGAAAAAGCTCTTTTATCTGTTAAAGAACAACTTTCAAAAGATTTTAATTTTGATATGAAAGAGTTGTCTTCTATATATGATGTTTATCTTGTCGGGGATAGTTGGATAAGAGAATTAAACTTTATGACAAAAAATATAGAAGAAAAACCAGAAGGTTTTAAAGGATATGAAGAGTATATCAAAAAAGATCAAGATGTATATGTTAAGAATATGCGTTCTTTATCTATGGTTTTAAGTAATGGAATTATCAATTATGTTCGTTCATTCCTTGTTTCATTAAGTATGGAAAAATATCGTAATCAAAGTATGATAAATAGATCTTGTGAATGTTATTATAGTGGTAAAGTTAGAGAATTAGAATTCGCTATTGAAAATTTTCATGGAAACAGAAGAGAATATGAAAAAGAGTTAGCGTCTTTAAAAAATAACAAAGAAAACTTTTTAAAAGATAAAATAAAGATGAAGAAAAAAGCAGAAGCTGAACTATTTAACGGTTATGCTATAGAAGATACTCTTATTAAATTCTTAGATAACATGAAACAAGATTTTATAGGTATTAAAAAAGAATCTCTAAATGCTGATAATGTTCTTAGAGTAACCAAAATTGAAGATAACAAGTTGACAGGAAAATATAAAGATAAAGTAATATACGCTATTCCAGAGCACGATGCTGAAATAAAAGGTGATATGGTCATAGCTGCTTTTTCTATGAACGCTTGTGATTTTGAGGCTTTATCTACTCAAGTATTAAATAACTCTGATTTAATTAAAGAAATGAGATCTAATGAAAGTAGTATCAAGTTTACCAACTTTCACAATATGACTTCTTTTATTAGTAGCTTAAAAGATGAATCACTTCAGGAGTTTTTCTTAGGTGATAAAAATATCGAAGTAGAAAGCAATTTTACAATATAACAAAGAGGAAAATATTATGAATAATGGTCTTTTTTTTATCAGGTAGTCCGCTTATCGGATAAGAGCATATAAAGAATATACAAGTCTTGTTTAATATTTTATCTGGTTTATCTCTTTTATATCTATCCAAATAACAAGGAGATATAAAGGAAATGAAAAAAGCAGTATTAATTAAATACAAAAAAAGCAAGAAAGGATTCTCGCTCTTAGAACTTCTGTTGGTTCTTGGGATTATATCAGCATTAGTGGTTGCGGCATTTATCGTTTACCCTAAAGTACAAGCTTCACAGCGTGCGCAGGCAGAAAGTAATAACATAGCCACTATTCAAGCAGGTGTTAAATCGTTATATACTTCAGCATCAAGTTTTACTGGTCTTTCAAACACTGTGGCAGTTCAGGCTAAGATTTTCCCGGATAATATGTTGAGTGGCTCTGAGTCAGCAGTCAAGCCAATTAATGCATTTAAAGGTGATGTCATATTGGCAGCTGCAGCAACTGGTCCATCAAAAGCCCCCGGATCTTCTTTTAATATTACATATTCTAATGTGCCTGCAGCGGAATGTACCAAAATAGTAACTGCAGCCGCAGGAAATTTCTATGAGGTTGGCGTAGGAGTAGCGGCGAATGTGAAAGCAGCAGGTGATGTACTGGATGTGGCTAAAACTGCTACGCAGTGTTCAGCCGGTGGTAATAGTAATACTCTTATATTCACAGCTATTTGAGAAAAAACGATATCCTTTGATTAAAATATGAGTCTGCGTCATTCTTGAATTTCTTTTAAGGGTATGAAAAGGGCCTTTTGGCCCTTTTTCAATTTATATGCTGCTTAAAACTTCATTTATATTTGTAGATCTCATATATCTTGCAGGATTAAGCATCTTTTCCTTGAGTGAGCTAAAATGAGCATTGCCACAAGTAATTTTTGCATCTTCTTCATGACCAAGACCAATGTGTTTACTTTTTGTCTCTACAACAAAGTAAATATGCTCCTCACCATTGTCTTCAATAACTAAGGCCCAGTCAGGATTGTAGGTTCCCAGTGGAGTCGGAATTTTAAACCAACCGGGAAGCTTCACATAAAGCTTAACTTCATCCTGTTCTTCGAGTTCCTGAGCGAAACGGCTTTCGACTTCAGAATCTTTAGGAACGTATTCGTAAACTGACTTAGACGAGGTTTCAAAAAGATTACGGGCATATCCTGTTAGCTCTTTATCCATAAAGAGACTTTGCGCATACACCTCTCCTTTTAGTGGATAATATTTAATACCATCAACAATTGACAGGCGTTTGCAGTAGTTGATTCGGCCTATAGCTTCACTGATAAACTGCTGTGGATTTTTAGCAAAATCAGCGAGTCTTCCACTCTCTTTCAGGATGGTGCTTAAACTGCGTCTTGTCAGTCCGGTTTTTTCCTGTAGAACACCAAGAATATCTGGCAGTGGCTGCTCTGCAACATCTATAACAGCGCTTGTTGTCCCATTAGACTGAGCTTTGACATCAAGTCCAGATTGACTTTGTTTGATTGTTGCTTTGCTGAAACTGACCATTGCTTTTGCTACAGGCTGCATTTCAGAAAGTGATTTTGTACATGATTTGATCAATTCATCTTCATCAAATGCCAGACGGTACAGTGTTTTTTGGCAAATGCGCTGCCATAACGCTTCGAATTCAGGGCTGTTTAAGACCTCTTTCCGGTATTTGATTACTTTACGCTCATCAGCATTATTTATATTGAGTCGTCCTGCTGATTTACGCAGGATAGCTTCAATTTGCTCCTGAAGAGGGAGGAACTTTGCGCTAACAGCAAAAGTGCCATCGAGAAGAGTTTCTTTCAGGGTTTTAGTGATTTTTCCCGATTTTTCCAGATAACCTTCAGTCTGTAGTTCAGACCAGATTTCATGCGAACCGGTTATTCCTACAGCTTGTGAGGAATCAGAGAAGATCAGATGGGCGAATGCATCTTTTTCGATGATACCAAAACGGATGCCTGTTTCGTTCTCAATTTCGCTCTGTAGTCGTTCGGCATAGGCTTCATAATTTTCACTGGCAACGACAGTCAGAATGTTAATGCTGTCATCACGAACACGTTCACCCTCTTGGTTAACACACAGGCGAAGACCACGCCCTAATGTTTGACGACGTTCTCGTTCACTTCCCATCTCTCGAAGGCTACAGATCTGGAATACATTGGGGTTATCCCAGCCTTCTTTCAAAGCAGAGTGTGAAAAAATAAACCTCACCGGATTCGAGAAACTCAAAAGCTTCTCTTTATTTTTCATGATGAGGTTATAACCGCGTTCCGCATTTTCGCGGCCTGCATTATTGCTTTCGGTTGTTTCAGCCCATCCACCTTTTTTATCAATGGAGAAATAACCATCATGAACGTCTTTAGCATGTTCTGGATGAGAAGGGAGCAAATCTTTATATGCGGGGCTTTTGATCGCTTTTAGATATTCTTCTTCAAAGATACGAGCATATTCACCCGGTTCACGAAGTCCTTCTTCATTAGTCTGGCGATAGAAATCAACCTTATCAATGAAGAACAGGGTGAGAACCTTGATTTGCTGGGAATTCAGGCGAAGTTCTTTATCAAGATGTTCACGAATTGTACGCCTAATCATATGACGCTGGATGAGCATCGGGTCAATATCACCCACGACATCACCCACTTGCATATAGTAGGTATTAGAAGGCGTCTCCAGTGTCAGATAGCCTTCTTTGCCCGTGCGGATCTCACTTATCCTGTATCCCTGATAAATATCACGCCCCGTTTCGTCATCAAGTGTCATACCGTCATGCACGGTAATTTCAGAACGATTTACGCCCCCTTTTTTATCGGCTATATCAACAATAACAGTCGCGCTAATGCTATTCTTCTTACTGTTAATACTGACCAGTTTTACATAGGGGCTATTGCTTGCATTTTGAACTTCAAGCCCGGCAACTTCAATTTGTTTGACCAGTTTCTGATTGTAAGCATCAATGGCATCGAGGCGATACACCATATGATGTTTATGCACATGTGTCGCTGAATAGCGTAAGGTGAACATTGGGTGCATAGCATCAAGTGCGGTTTTACCCGCACCATTTAAGCCACCATCAACACTTTGCGGTTCATCGACAATAATAATTGGACGTGTAGCACGTATCAGATCAATTGGCTTATCCAGATCGTCAACGGTTGTTTTTTCACTGGACTGATAGAGCTTATTAACGTCTTTTTTGTTAATCGCGCCTACCGTCATTACCATGATCTGCATAACAGAGCTGGTTGCAAAATTTCTCACATCCGCAGGTTTTGACGAGTCATACAGATAGTATTGGTATGGAACTCCCGCATAAAGGCTTTTAAAATGTTCTTCAGTAATTTGTAGTGTTTTATAAACGCCTTCCTTGATGGCAACGGAAGGAACTACGATGATAAATTTGCTCATGCCATAACGTTTATTCAACTCAAGCATGGTGCGAAGATAAACATACGTTTTACCTGTCCCTGTTTCCATCTCGACAGTAAAATCATGGCTGTCGAGCACAGGTGAGGGAGGAAGCTGATTCTTCAACTGAACATTGTTTAAGTTTTTCAGCAGAACATCATCTTCGGGTATCTGTGGGTTTACAGGCATTGAACCTGTTGCGCCTTCAAATGAGAGTGCACCCTGAGCTGGGGCCAGCACAGTCATTTCGCTCTCCCACTTCTCCTGTCCCACAAACAAATCACAGACCGAAGTTATGGCGTTTTGCTGATAGGTAAGGTCAGATTCAAAATGTAGTTTCATCTCTTTCCCTTACAGGCTGTGCAGGTTAGTCAGGCCATGCTGTTCCAGAATGGCGCAAAGATTTGTTTTAGCAACGTTATTTTCAAATGCGTCATCAAGGAAATAGCAGACAGTATCTTTGCCAGCCTTCAAACTCTTATGCCAGTCGATGATCCCCTTGGTCAGTTCTTCGACGGAAGATGCAGGGATTTGATTAGCAAAGCAGGTAAACAATTTGCCACCGTCAACACAAGAAACGGTTAATCCATCAAACTGACGGGTTTCAATGTTTACACTCAGGCCAATGCCACGCTTAAGCATCAACTCTGTGAGTAAATCTTCTTCACTACGGCCTTCAAGGATTGGGCTTACATAGGCATCAATCTGTTCTGACAAACTTTCAGCAGTCGCTTCCCACGGACGGATGTTAGATGTATCGAGTTTAAAAACACGAAAACCAACGTCACCTTTCCACTCTGGATTGTCTTCACGAACCTTTTTACCCGCGCGGCGGAGGCGCTCTTTGGTTAGTTCTGATATTGTATTGTATTTTTCATCATCTATTTTTTCAGGTAATTGCACGGCAATATATCGGCGTGAACCACTGTCAGCAATATTTTTATTCAAAGTTGCGTGAGCCGTGGTACCTGACCCAGCGAAAAAATCTAGGATAATACAATTTTTATCATTGGTTGTTGCTAAGTGTAATATTCTATCTAATAATCTCAATGGTTTAGGCGTGTCAAAGAATACAGATTCTCCCTCCATGAGTTTTTTTAGTTCCTGCTTGGCCTCTTGATTATGGCCACATTCTTTATATGACCACCATGTTGTAGGAACAACACCATCTTGGACCTCAGTCAGGAATCTTTTGATTGATGGAACATTATTACCATTTTCTCCAAACCAGATTTTATTTTCTTTACACAATTCTGCAAAACGTTTTTCAGAAACCTGCCAGCATCTACTGGCGGGAGGAGTTACAATACGTCCTGATGGTGTGGTAATTGAGTAATCATTAGCCTTGGAATAAGTTTTGACTGATAAATCTACAGACTTCCAAACTCCACGAGGGTCATTGTCGGGGTTTTTATATGCTGCATTTTGTTCGTCTGATCTTGGTAGAAAATCTATGTTCCAACCATTTGCATCATTTTTTGAAGCCTTCCGTTGCTTTGCATATACTAAAATATGATCATGCATATCACTAAAATATGTTGCATCATTTTGTGGTGAGTATTTTTTTTGCCATACAATATTAGCAACAAAGTTCTCTTCACCAAAGATTTCCGAGCAAACTTTTTTTAAATTATCAACTTCAGCATCATCAATGGAAATGAAAATAACCCCATCTTCTTTCAACAAGTTTCTTGCAAGTTTTAAACGTGGGTAAATCATATTTAACCAATCAGTATGGTAACGTCCACTGGTTTCTGTATTTGTGCTTAAACGTGCTCCGTCTTCTGTCTGTCCAGTAATTTCAAGATAATTTTTCATATTATCTTGGAAGTTATCAGGATAGACAAAATCTTTACCGGTATTGTAAGGCGGATCAATATAAATAAGCTTAACTTTTCCGGCATAACTTTTTTGAAGAAGCTTTAACACTTCAAGGTTATCACCTTCGATCATGAGGTTTTTGGTGTTATGCCAATCAACGCTTTCATCTTTACATGGGCGTAAGGTGCCACGAGAAGGCGTGAGAGCAAGCTGACGCGCCTGACGTTTACCATGCCAGTTCAGGCCATACCGCTCTTCTTTGTCGTCTACATTTTCACCCAAGAGCTGTTTTAAAACGTCAAAATCAATACCGTTTTCATTAAATGCTTCAGGAAACAAAGAGTTAAGTTTGCTGATATTATCTTCAGTGATATTCATTGATTGTAGTTCTGTCATATCAGAAGTTATTTTTTTCATAAAAAGTATCCGTCATGAGGTCACGGGAAATCAGTGTCCGAAATTGGTAAGCATTTTACGGTATGAAGTGATAGCCATCAACCAGTGATGGCTATTCAAACATATCTAAAACAAAGGGTTACATGCTGCTATATGATGGGTTATCAAACAGTTAGCCGTAATTTTCTAACTCATAATGTTCACCTTTGGGCAAACTCAAACGGCCTGACCATATCGTTTCGATTGGCATCAAGGAAGTCAGCCCACCACTGGAGCATCAGTCGGCGCTGGTCAAGGTGTTTTGCTTTATGGGTATAAGCAGCCCGGACACTATTGCTTTCCTTATGGCTCATTTGAAGCTCTACAGCGTCTTCTGACCATAAACCAGACTCAATTAAGGCACTACAGGCCAGTGTGCGGAAACCGTGTCCACAGATGTCCTGCTTCGTGTTATATCCCATATTACGTAGGGCTTTGTTGATGGTGTTTTCACTCATGGGTTTAAATGAGTCATAACAGCCAGTAAAAATTAATCCGTCATCATGACCTTCTTCATAAGTCAGTTGTCGGATCTCATTCAGTATCTTCATGGCTTGCTTACAAAGGGGAACGAAGTGTTTACGCTTCATTTTGGCACCACGAGTCGAATGTTTCACATTTTCAATGGCTTCACGCTGTTCGGGTATCACCCACAACTTACTTTTGAAATCAATTTCAGACCAGCGAGCAAAACGTAGTTCACTGGAACGAATGAAAATCATCAGATTGAGCTGAATAGCCAGTATGGTTAACCTGCGACCTTTGTATCCGGCAATTTTTTTCAGTAGTTGGGGTATTTCTTCAAGTTCAAGTGCAGGGCGGTGTTCAGTCTGAGGTTTCTGAACAGCACCTTCCATATCATAGGCGGGGTTATGGCGTATGAGTTTCTGCTGAACAGCATGACGGAGGATCGCCGTAATGTATTGTTGAATACGCATGGCAACTTCAAGATAACCAAGTGCCTCAACTTTTTTCACCGGAACCAGCAGATCACCCGTATCCAGTTCGGCAACATCTTTGTCGCCAATTGCCGGGAAGACATAGGTTTCAAGGCGCTTCCATACGGAATCACCATAATCTTTAGACCATTTTGTTTTCGTGGAGTACCAAGCTTTAGCGACCATACTGAAAGAGCGTGTTTTATCACGCTTAGCTTTTAGCTCTTTAACCTCTGCCTGTTTCTTTGCATTAGGGTCAATGCCCTGAGCAAGAAGCCTTCTGGCCTCATCACGGCGTTGTCTTGCGTCAGAAAGAGAAACAGCAGGGTAAACACCAATAGAGAAGAGTTTTTGCTTCCCTTCAAAACGGTAGGCCATTTGCCAGTATTTCGAACCTTTAGGGGTAACACGAAGGAACATACCAAAGCCATCAGTTAGCTTGTATTCCTTCTCAAGGGGTTTTGCATTTTTTGCTTTAATATCAGTCAGTGACATGAAAACATCCCCTCGATTGTTGGTAAAAGGGAAATCGAACCAGCATTACCAGCATTTTTACCATCAAAATCATATGGCTTCGAGTGGTTTTTAGTGAACGAGGGTGAACGACTGAAGAGGGATAACCGATTGATAGAAGTGCAGAAAGCAGACGTTAGTGAACGTCTGCTTCCTTGAAAATGGCTCCTCTGACTGGACTCGAACCAGTGACATACGGATTAACAGTCCGCCGTTCTACCGACTGAACTACAGAGGAATCGTGTGAACGAGGCGCATAATACTGGCCGCACTACAGCGTGTCAACTGTAAAATTAACACGCTTTTTCAATTGGTTAATTAATCCTCAAAACAATGAATTAATGAACCTGCGAAGGTGGAGGCGCGTCCTCTTCCTGGCTGTCGCGTAGCCGTTGCAGCGGGTCCTGCTGATAGAACTGGCAAAACCGTTGCCAGAGTGCAGGGAAGCGTGGGGCGAAAAGCTCCGGCGCGCTGAAAAAGTACTCCGACAAAACAGCAAAACACTCGGCGGGATCGCTCGCTGCGTAAGCGTCGATGCTTGATGCTGTTTCGCCCACCAGATCAATTTCATCCTGAATATTGTTCATTGCCGCGTGCAGGTCATGCTCCCAACTGGCCACTTCGCGCAGTGGGATGAGCGGAATGCCACTGGCGCGATCGCCGTTACGCATGTCCAGCTTGTGCGCCACTTCGTGAATGATCAAATTGAAACCGGAAGCATCGAAGGAGTCCTGAATATCCAGCCAGTTCAGGATAATCGGCCCTTGCTGCCAGCTTTGTCCAGACTGCACGACCCGCTGGTTATGCACCAGACCAATGTCGTCTTCCCATTCATCATCGACGACAAACGGAGCAGGGTAGATGAGCACCTCATGAAAACCATCGAGCCATTCGATGCCCAATTCCAGCACCGGAAGACAAAAAAGCAGGGCAATACGCGCGCTTTTCAATGCGTCGAGTTCGAATCCCTGAAGTGCGACCAGCCTTTTTTGCTGTAAGAATCGTTCCGCCAGCGCGATCAGTCTGGCTTGTTCCTGCGCGGTTAGGGTCATCAGCAAGGGGATAGCGAGGGCTTCCTCCCACTGAGCGGACGCATTTTGCGCGTTATCTTGTGCTTTCCAGGGCCACTTTATCATCGTTTTGCTCGCAAACTCGTCACTTGAACAAAATTGAAGGGACAGGGTCTGTTAAAATGCCAAATTACCTGGCATCATGGCAACCATCAAAACGGAGAGATGCCGGAGCGGCTGAACGGACCGGTCTCGAAAACCGGAGTGGGGGCAACTCCACCGGGGGTTCAAATCCCCCTCTCTCCGCCACTATTCAAGCACTTACCCCACCCGCTGTCAGTGACGCAACTCTCGTTGAGCAAAATGAATTGACGAACTCACGTTTTTTACGCCTTGATGTGCGTCATGTTTTTCTACCGTGTCTGGACAATTTCGGACATATCAAAGACGTGAGACTGGTATAGCAGGCAACAAAAAGCCCGCCAGAGGCGGGCTTGGGTGAGACGGTGGGATTAGAACTGATACACTAAGCCCACTGCAACGATATCATCGGTTGCGATACCGTTATCCGCGTAGAAGTTATCGTCTTCGTCCAGCAGGTTGATTTTGTAGTCAACGTAGGTGGACATGTTTTTGTTGAAGTAGTAAGTCATACCCACGTCAACGTATTTCACCAGATCTTTGTCGACATAGCGCCAGTGACCACGATGAATATCCTGGCCGCCTAAGTCGACGCCTTTAGATTGCAGGTACGCGATAGACGGACGCAGACCGAAGTCGAACTGATACTGTGCGACAACTTCGATGTTTTGGGTCTTGTTAGCGATGCCGCCTTCAAAATCTTCACCACTTCCGTAAGAAGTCATATTGCGGGTTTCTGCATACATGGCTGCCAGATAAACGTTGTTAGCATCGTATTTCGCGCCAACGGTCCAGGCTTCAGCCGTTTCGCCGCCAGCATATTTGTTAGCCTGACTGCGATCGCCATAACCGCGACGAACCTGATTATCGGTACGATCGGAAGTAGAGTAAGCAGCCCCCAGGCTCAGCCCGAAGTCAAAGTCGTAAGACGCGGACATACCGAAACCGTCGCCATTCTCACGTGCCAGTTTACGTTTGCCGCCATTACCTGTGCCTTCACCTGAACCCGGGTTTTCATTGTTACCCTGATACTGCAGCGCAAAATTCAGACCGTCTACCTGTCCAAAGAAACCGTTATTACGGTAGGTGGCAACGCCATTGGTACGTCCGGTCATGTAGACATCGGTCTGCGACCAGGTATCACCGCCGAACTCCGGCAGCATATCGGTCCATGCTTCAACGTCGTAAACCACACCGTAATTGCGACCGTAGTCGAAGGTGCCATTCTGACCGAAGCCTAAACCCGCGAAACCCAGACGGGTCCAGGAGTTAGCGCCTTCGCCTTCAGTGGTATTTGCCTGGATATTGTATTCCCACTGACCGAAGCCCGTTAACATGTCGTTAATCTGCGTTTCGCCTTTGAAGCCTAAACGCGCATAAGACATATCGCCGTCGTTACCCGTGTCATCAGAGAAATAGTGCAGACCATCAACTTTGCCGTACAGGTCCAGTTTATTGCCGTCTTTATTATAGATTTCCGCTGCATTTGCTGCGCCCGCAACCAATAATGCCGGGACAAGCATTGCCAATACTTTTCTTTTCATTATGTATTCCCTTATGATAATAACCATCATGAATAAGTGCTTTTTTCACGAAAGCACATTTGGATACTATTCTAAAGAGTTCATTTTATTTTAAATATTACATGTAACAAATGTATTTAAAATATTTCAATATGTGTCTAACAGGGAATTTAAAATTCATTATATATGAGTCGATTACAATGTATTCATGATTGTTATCTATTTATATCAGATAGTTATTGGTTTTTGGGGTTGATTTTTACAATGAATATTTTATGCCTTCTCAAACACGACGCTTCAGGGGATAAGCATAAAAAAAACCGACATAAATGCCGGTTGTAAATGAGGGGGTAAATAAACGATAAAAAGGCTAATAACCTAATGATAATGCCATGTTTGATCTAAAGTGAAAAGGGAGGGGATAAAGCACGATTATTATTATTGTTATCAATATATTCACTCGGAATAAACCTGACAAAAGAGGTAAAATAGTGTTGATATGCGAGATTTTCAGGCGCATGGGTAATTTGCGCCGGATCAAAACATATGCAAAATAAATGGTTGGTTTTTAGACAATCACCTACACGCCCGCATAATGTGACTATACTCACAAACAGTTAAGTGAAATTTTTTCTGCATCAGATCACAAAACTGGAGATTTCTTTGAGTCGTCTGGAAGTAAACGCAAGCCGTAGCCTGGGGGGCAAACTGGCGCTGTGGGTATTTTATGTCTTTTGCCTCTATTTCATCTGGGCAATGTTGCATTATGTATGGGTCATCAGTCATGTCGAATCTGCTCCGGTTGCCGGATTCGACAGCAGCCCCGGTTCAACCAGCGGGAAATGGCTGGGGGCGTTGCTCGGCTTTGTGGTGCTAAGCGTCGTGGGTGCCATTCTCGGCGCTATCGCCTGGTATACGCGCCCGCGCACCTCGTCAGAGTGAACGCGGCGCTAAAAATTGCTACTGTAGCGGTTTCAAACGCACGGGAGGCAATGTGGATCTTCAGCACTGGCAATCACAATTTGAAGCGTGGTTAGTCAACCACCATAACCAACAGGACGCCGCCCACGATATCTTCCATTTCCGCCGGGTCTGGGCGACTTCTCGTCAGCTCAGTCGTGGGCTGGCTGTGGATGAACTCGTGGTACTGACGGCCTGTTATTTTCATGACATTGTCAGTCTTGCTAAAAATCATCCTGAACGCCACCGCTCGTCTGTCCTTGCTGCCGCTGAAGCGCGCCGTATTCTTATTCATGACTTTCCCGGCTTCCCGGCATCACGGTTAGCGGCGGTTTGTCACGCCATTGAAGCCCATAGCTTCAGCGCCAATATAGCCCCCGTTACTCTGGAAGCGAAAATCGTACAGGACGCCGACCGGCTTGAAGCGCTGGGGGCGATTGGCCTCGCGCGTGTCTTCGCCGTTTCGGGTTCGTTAGGCGCGGCGCTATTCGATGCGGAAGATCCGCTTGCCCGGCGGCGAGCGCTCAACGATAAACAGTTCGCGCTCGATCACTTCCAGACCAAACTGCTGGCGCTGCCCAACACCATGCAAACCGCCCGGGGGAGGGAACTGGCGCGACACAACGCAGATTTCCTGGTGACCTACATGGCGAAGCTCAGCGCCGAGCTGAAAGGCGAGTATGCGTCGCTGGACGCCACGGTGATTGCGGCGTTTAGCCCCAACCACGCGTGACGCCAAATTTATGTTACTCTCACATCACTCTTTTTTGGCCGGTTGAAGATATGCAGCACACTCTCTCAGTAGCGGACTCGCTGATTCCTGCGACAGACAACAGCGCGGAGTCGATACAGGCGATGCTGGCGAAGTTAATGGAAATCTATGATGTCAAAACGCTGGTGGCGCAGCTGAACGGGGTTGGCGAACACCACTGGAGTCCGGCCATCTTAAAGCGTGCGGTGGCGAACGCCTCGGTCTGGCACCGGCTGAGTGAACGTGAAGCGGCGCATCTGCGTACGTTGCTTCCCGCGCCGCCAGCGCATCATCCCCATTATGCTTTTCGCTTTATCGATCTTTTTGCGGGCATAGGCGGGATCCGCCGCGGGTTTGAAGCGATCGGCGGGCAGTGTGTTTTTACCAGCGAATGGAATAAACATGCGGTACGCACGTATAAAGCTAACTACTACTGCGACCCGGACAGCCATCACTTTAATGAAGATATCCGCGATGTCACGCTGAGCCACCGCGAAGGCGTGAATGACGCTCAGGCGGCAGAGCACATTCGCCAGCATGTGCCGGAACACGATGTACTCCTGGCGGGCTTCCCCTGTCAGCCGTTTTCTCTGGCTGGCGTGTCGAAGAAGAATGCGCTCGGTCGCGCTCACGGTTTCGCCTGCGATACGCAGGGCACGCTGTTCTTTGATGTCGTGCGCATCATTGACGCGCGGCGTCCGCCGATCTTTGTGCTGGAAAACGTGAAAAACCTGAAAAGCCACGATCAGGGTAAAACGTTCCGCATCATTATGCAGACGCTTGACGAGCTGGGTTATGACGTGGCGGATGCAGAGGACAATGGCCCTGACGATCCGAAGATCATTGATGGCAAACATTTTCTGCCTCAGCACCGCGAACGCATTGTTCTGGTCGGGTTTCGCCGCGATCTCAACCTCAAGGGCGATTTTACCCTGCGGGACATCACCACGCGTTATCCGCAGCGGCGTATCACCCTTGGCGAACTTCTTGAACCTGTCGTTGAGGCGAAATATGTTCTGACGCCTGTGCTGTGGAAGTATCTCTACCGCTATGCGAAAAAACATCAGGCGAAGGGGAACGGTTTTGGTTATGGCATGGTATACCCGACCAACCCGGACAGCGTCACGCGAACGCTGTCCGCTCGTTACTACAAAGACGGCGCGGAAATTCTGATCGATCGCGGCTGGGATATGGCGAAAGGCGAAGCCCATTTCGACGATCCGCAAAACCAGCAGCATCGTCCGCGTCGCTTAACGCCCAGAGAGTGCGCACGGCTGATGGGCTTTGAATCGCCGCAGGGATACCAGTTCCGCATTCCGGTTTCCGACACCCAGGCCTATCGTCAGTTTGGCAACTCGGTCATCGTGCCGGCCTTTGCCGCGGTGGCGAGTCTGCTGGAAGAGAAAATCAAAGCCGCTGTCGCCCTGCGTCAGCAAGGGATGGCCAGTGGCGGACGTTCACGATAAGGCCACGCGCAGTAAAAACATGCGGGCCATAGCGACCCGCGATACCGCTATTGAAAAACGTCTTGCCGCGCTGCTGACGGAACAGGGGATCGCCTATCGCGTGCAGGATGCCGGGCTGCCGGGGCGGCCTGACTTTGTGATCGACGATTATCGCTGCGTCATTTTCACCCACGGCTGCTTCTGGCATCAGCACCACTGCTATCTGTTTAAGGTGCCGGCGACGCGGACCGCGTTCTGGCTGGAAAAAATTGGCAAAAACGTAGAGCGCGATCGTCGTGATGTTCAGCGTCTAAAGGCGCTCGGCTGGCGGGTATTGGTGGTCTGGGAGTGCGCCCTGCGCGGGCGGGAAAAACTCAGCGACGCCGCTCTGTCCGAACGTCTTGAAGAGTGGATCTGCGGGGATGGCGCCCCCGCGCAGATCGACACGCAGGGAATACACCTACTGTAGCGTTTTATCTTTTAGCGTCGTTGCCACAACCGGTTTAGCCGGGAACAGATATTTACCCAGCGTTACCAGCACGACCGCAAAGACGATAACCCCCAGCGCCAGCCATTCAATCGGCGCCAGACGTTCGCCGCCAAGTCCGGTGCCCAGCAATACCGCCACTACCGGGTTTACATAGGCATAGCTGGTTGCCAGCGCCGGGCTGACGTTGCGGATAAGATACATATAGGCGTTAATCGCGATGATTGACCCAAACACCGCCAGGTAACCGACGGCGAAGAAGCCGGAAAGCGAGGGCAGCGCGGTAAGCTTTTCACCACTAAGAAACGACGCGCACATCAGCACCACGCCAGCGGCCAGCATTTCAATGGCGCCCGCCATCATGCCCACCGGTAGCGTAATACGCGAGCCGTAAACGGAGCCGAACGCCCAGCTAATGGAGCCAATCAAAATCAACATCGCCCCCCACGGATTACCGCTTAAATTGCCGCCGCTGTTAAGCATGACAATCCCCGCCAGACCAATCGCAATCCCCATCCACTCGAGCTTACGGGTCCAGATGCCGAAGAAATGGCTGAAACACAGGGTGAACAACGGGACTGTCGCCACGACTACGGCGGCGATACCCGAAGGGACATTCTGATGTTCAGCCACGGTAACCAGTCCGTTGCCGACGGCTAACAGGAGAATGCCAATCAGCGCGGCGTTGAGCAGGGGCCGTAGCGGCGGGAGTTGATGTCCCCGAAGCAGTAAAAAGGCGGTTAACAGCACGCCAGCGGCCAGGAAGCGCACGCCGGCCATCATCAGCGGCGGCCAGCTCTCCACGCCGATACGGATAACGAAATACGTGGAACCCCAAATGATATACAGGGCGAATAACGCACTGAAAAGCGGTAACAACTGCCGAAAACGCATAATCCCTCACGGGCGAAAGAGTCAGAATCAATAGAGTAAACGCGAAAATACCTGCCTGGCGAGCACTATACTCGCAGCATGTTGTTAAATAAATGTTGACGAGCAACATCTGTTTCCGCTCTGCGTGTTTTACTCCATACTTAATGCTTCAAGAAGAAAAATCGAGGGACTTATTTTGGCAGGAAGTAGTTTACTGACGTTACTTGATGATATCGCCACGCTGCTTGACGATATCTCTATGATGGGAAAACTGGCCGCAAAAAAAACCGCGGGCGTACTGGGCGACGATCTGTCGCTTAACGCCCAGCAGGTCACTGGCGTCAGAGCGAACCGCGAGCTGCCGGTGGTCTGGAGCGTGGCGAAAGGCTCATTTATCAACAAAGTGATTCTGGTGCCGCTGGCGCTGCTGATTAGCGCCTTCATCCCCTGGGCGATCACCCCTTTGCTGATGATCGGCGGCGCTTTCCTGTGCTTTGAAGGGGTAGAGAAGGTGCTTCATACTCTTGAGTCACGCAAACACAAGGAAGATCCGGCTGAGCGTAAGAAGCGGCTGGAAGCGTTGGCGGCGCAGGATCCACTGGCCTTTGAGAAGGATAAAATCAAAGGCGCGATCCGAACCGATTTTATCCTGTCGGCTGAAATTGTAGCGATTACGCTTGGGATCGTGGCTGACGCGCCGTTGCTGAATCAGGTGCTGGTACTTTCCGGCATCGCGTTAGTGGTGACGGTGGGCGTTTATGGCCTGGTGGGGATCATCGTTAAGCTGGACGATATGGGCTACTGGCTGGCAGAAAAATCCAGCGCGCTGGCGCGGGCGGTCGGGAAAGGGCTGCTGATTGTCGCGCCGTGGCTGATGAAATCGCTGTCGGTGATTGGCACGCTGGCCATGTTCCTGGTCGGGGGCGGCATTGTGGTGCATGGCGTCGCGCCGTTGCATCACGCCATCGAACATTTTGCCAGCCAGCAGAGTGCCGCGATAGCGCTAATGTTGCCAACGTTGGCGAACCTGGTACTGGGCTTTATTATCGGCGCCATTGTGGTTGCGTTGGTGAAGATGGTGGCAAAAGTGCGTGGCGTCGCGCACTAAATATCTTCTGTCCAACCAGGCAAAACTCGCCATTCTCGTCTAAGGTGAAAAAGTTTCACATGATACAGGAGGCAGGTATGCACTTTTTGGTCAGTGATGAAGTTACCGTGAAAGAGGGCGGACCACGCATGATTGTCACCGGGTATTCCAGCGGAATGGTGGAATGTCGGTGGTATGACGGCTTCGGCGTTAAGCGGGAGGCATTCCATGAGAATGAGCTGGTTCCCGGTGACGCAAGGCGCCAGCGTGAAAATGCCAGATAATAAAACGCCCGGTGAATGCCGGGCGTTTTATTAGGCAGAAAAAAAAGCATCGCGTCAGCGATACGTAACGTACTGAATTATGCCAGAATTAGGAAAGCAATTGCGAGTAGGGAGTGGTCAGCGTGCCGCACGAAACAACGATCGAAAACTGGGGCTGGCTGAAAATGTTAGCGCGGCGATTCGGGCCCGGTCACGTCGTCAACCTCTGTTTTCTGATCGTGATGATTTTTTCCACTCTGCTGACCTGGCGGGAAGTGATCGTACTGGAAGAAGCCTATATTTCCAGCCAGCGCAATCACCTGGAGAATGTCGCCAACGGGCTGGATAAGCAACTGCAGTATAACGTCGATAAACTGCTTTTTCTGCGTAACGGTATGCAGGAAGCGCTGGCAATGCCGCTTGACTTTCCCGCGCTCCGGGACGCCGTCTCCCGTTTCGAACAGCAAAGGGATTCGCGATTCTGGCAGCTTGAACTGGATAAGCGTCGAACCTTGCCGCTGAACGGCGTGTCTGACTCTTTTGTTAACCAAACCCACATCCTTTCCCGTGACAGCGACTCGCTGGATAATGAGCTGACCGCCGCGCTGGAGGTGGGGTATTTGTTGCGTTTAGCCCAGACCCGTTCTTCACTGACGCAGCAGGCGATGTACGTATCCCGCGCCGGGTTTTATGTTTCCACCCAACCCTCCGCCCTCTCCAGCGAAATTACCGCCCGCTATTATGATTATGTCATCCAGCCGTGGTTTAAAGAGCAGTCGCAGCGGCAGAACCGGATGCGCGGGGTACGCTGGTACACCGGCCAGACCGCGCAGTTGCGCGATGAGCTGCAACGGGTCACCGTCAGCGTTCCGCTGGATAACGGTCAGTACTGGTATGGCGTGCTGGCGATGACGATCCCCGTCTCCTCGGTGGAACGGTTTATGGAAGACGCCATCGACAAGGATGTGGAAGGGGAATACCAGCTGTATGACAGTAAATTGAAGATGCTGGCGGCATCGACGCCGGCATTGCGCAACATCAACACTTTTGACGCGCGTGAGCAGGCGACGCTTGCCCACGAGATTGAACAGGACACCGAAGGCGGCTTACGAATGGGAAGCCGCTACATCAGCTGGCAGCGGCTGGACCACTTTGACGGCGTGCTGGTCCGCGTTCATACGCTCAGTGAAGGGGTGCAGGGAGACTTCGGCAGTATCAGTATTGCGCTGGCCCTGCTGTGGGCGCTGTTTACCAGTATGTTAATCATCTCGTGGATTGTCATCCGCCACATGGTGAGCAACATGTTTGTGTTGCAAAGCTCGCTACAGTGGCAGGCCTGGCACGACACGCTAACCCGTTTGTACAACCGTGGCGCATTGTTTGAAAAAGCCCGCCAACTGGTACAGCGCTGCCGGGCGCAAAAGCAGTCGCTGTCGGTGATTCAAATCGATCTTGATCACTTTAAAAGCATTAACGACCGCTTTGGCCACCAGGCGGGCGATCGGGTGTTGGCTCACGCCGCGAGCTTAATCAGCGGCACTCTGCGGGCGAACGACGTCGCCGGGCGCGTCGGGGGAGAGGAGTTCTGTGTGGTACTCCCGGACACGACGCTGGCGCAGGCGGAACATATCGCAGAGCGGATCCGCCTGCGCCTGAATGAAAAAGAGCTACTGATAGCGAAAAGCACCACGCTGCGGATCAGCGCCTCGCTGGGGGTGAGTGGCACGCAGGAAACCCATGAATACGATTTTGAACAGCTGCAGTCGCTGGCCGATCGCAGGTTATACCTGGCGAAACAGGCTGGCCGCAACCGGGTTTGTGCGAGCGAGAGGGGCTAGTCAGGGGTAAACAGATGCGACATGCCTTCACTCCAGCCTGCCGGACCTTCTGAACGGGTGCGGTAGACGTAGGGCGAAGCCTGATCGGGTAACACCACCCCTTCGCGGCTCAGTCCTTTCACCACCACGGCGTAATTCATGACCTTAAGCAGTGGCGCATCGTTTGGGCCATCACCCAGGCCGACAGTAACAGGGCGTTGCCCCCACTGGCGCTGATAACGTGCGATTAACCCGTTTGCCGCCTGATCTTTTCCCGCGCTGGCGTCAAGTACGTGCCAGAAGCGTGCGCCGTGAACAAACTGCAACCCCAACGCGTTTAGCTGTTGGCTGAACGCCGCCATGCGCGCATCGCTGTCACGCCAGATCAGGGTGACAGAGGCTTCATGCAGGCGGCTTAAGCTGGCCTGGGCGTGAGGCAGGCCTGTCCATTCGCTAATGGTCGCCTCATCGACATCGTCGAAGGTTGTGAATTTATACTGTCCTTTTTCGCGAAGCTTATTGAGCACCGCGCTAACTTCATCGTGCGGCACGCCGCTCATCAGACGCGGAGAGTCAGATTCAGTTTGCCAGCGACTGTCATATTCAATGACGGCGCCGTTTTCGGCAATCAGCGGAAGGCCGTGCAGATTGAGTGATTTCTGGATGTAAAGCATTTCTGCGGCGGTTTTGCTGCTGCATAGAATGACGGGAATCTCGTGCTCACGCAGACGGGCGAGCCAGCCAGCGGCAGGTTGCCAGTCATAGGTTTGATTGTCCAGTAACGTGCCATCCAGATCGGTAAAAACCAGCACCGGATCGTTCAGTGAAAGCATAATGATTTCCCGTGTTGTAAAAAGCTATTACCAGGAAAAATCCTAAAGCCAGGAGGCGTAGTCCACGCTGAAGACGGGATCGGTCCCGTCGCCATGAGGCCTGCAGCCGTGTTCACCTTAACCATTAGTAGGATTAATCATTCATCGCAAAAATATTTGCTTGTCATACAAAAAAATTGCAGATAAGGTTTAACGCACATCAGATTTCCTGGTGTAACGAATTTTCAAGTGCTTCTTGCATAAGCAAGTTTCATCCCGACCCAACTGGGTCGGGATTTTTTTCCTCTGCGGGTTAGCGGTTGATTTCCGTCACGCTGAAATCGTGTATATCCAGCTCAAAGGCTTCCGCTAATTCATGCCATGTATGGTATTCACGCCCATCAACGCTGACCTTTTCCGGATCGCTTCCACTGCGATGAATTTCGCTCTCACTGATTTCATTGATTGCGGCCAGCAGCGCGTCGACATCGACGCTGACTTCGCGTTTCGCGGTATCGCTGTAGTCTTTTGCGGTCTTCATCATTAACCTCTCCCGTTAGCGTGCTTCAGCCTAAGTATAGACCGTTGAGAAAAGCCGCAATCGCGCCGGGTGAACGCTGCCAGGAATGGATTTTTGTTCTACACTGGCACAAAGCCACAGGAGGAGAAAAATGAACGTAAATGATCGGGTTACAGTCAAGACGGATGGCGGTCCTCGTCGTCCTGGCGTGGTACTGGCGGTAGAGGAGTTTAACGAAGGCACAATGTACCTGGTATCGCTGGAAGACTACCCGCTCGGCATCTGGTTCTTCAATGAGTCGGGGCACCAGGACGGCATTTTTGTGGAAAAGGCGGAATAGGGCGGCAACGGGGTTGTTATCCCGGCTGGTGGATGCCCCACCAGT
Source organism: Citrobacter sp. Cs237 (assembly GCF_030332325.1). Taxonomy (NCBI): domain Bacteria; kingdom Pseudomonadati; phylum Pseudomonadota; class Gammaproteobacteria; order Enterobacterales; family Enterobacteriaceae; genus Citrobacter; species Citrobacter sp. Cs237. The sequence goes on from NZ_JAOWIB010000093.1 coordinate 114,554, forward strand.
CGGGAGGTCTTAGCGCATGTTAACAAATATGCCGTTGGTCACGTTATCGGTCAGGCGAACAACATGATAGATAACTTGTTTGTTATGCGTTTTTATCTTTCGTTTTATATTCCCCTTATGGGAGGAGACGGTTTTCGCTTTGATGTTCATCCGATCCGAAATTTGAATCGTTCCTTGTCCTTCCATCCACATGCGTAACATGCTTGATTCCGTTCGACTTAACGATAACGTTGGTAAATTTATTACGCTGGCAGTGTCGGTCTCTTTTTTCAGAATATCGCCAAGAAGATCGTCCAGTGATTGGGGTTTTATAGATTTAGAACTGATCAATAAGTTTTTTCTGACTAATAAATATTCATCAAAATGGACATTAGCAATGGCCATGAAAACAATAAATAACGTATTGGGATGCTGATTAATGATTTGCTTTATATGTTGACTGTCGTCAGGATCGTGGATGAAACAGTCCTCATTAATAAACACCACAGAAGGTCGGTGGGTCTCACACGCGATGTCGAGTTCGTCAACGGTCTCGATGTCGTTGATTTCCCTTTTTTTCACCCCTCTGCTTACAAGATACCCGGTCAAACCCAGCCGGGTGTAACTGCATAAATCCATAATAATCGTTGACATGGCATACCCTCACTCAATGCGTAACGATAATTCCCCTTACCCGAATATCTCATCACAACTTAACGGAACGTAACTTTCACCCAACGAGACGCTAATGCGATTTCCAGGCGGACTTACTATCCCGTAAAATTACGTATAATTTGCCTGGAATTGTCTTAAAGTAAAGTAAATGTTGCGTTATGTGAGTGAGATAAAAACAAATAACGCGCGTCAGAGTTATCCTGGTAGATGTTTTTGATGGGTCAATTTAGGATAATCCTTAGAATAACTGGATAAACATTATGGAATATTATTTGCGGGTAATTCACTAACGATATCAGCTAATAAATTGAAAATTTCACTAAATAAATGTTCGCAAAAAGGGGCGATAAGCGGCATTAAGGCCGCAATTAATGTCATACCGACCGTCAACGTTAACGGGAAACCAATAACAAATACTGATAGCTGAGGCGCCATTCGATTCAATAATCCTAGCGCCAGGTTCAGCGTTAATAACATCGTGATCACCGGCAGCGCCAGCATTAAGCCGTTCAGAAAGATCAAACCGCCCGCTCTGGCAAGCGCCAGAAACGCATTGCTGTTAACCGGATTGTCGCCGATGGGCAGGGTATGGAACGTATCGACCAGCAGTGAAATCAGCCACAGATGACCGTTAAACGTTAAAAACAGCAGCATCGCCAGCATATCAATGATGCGGGCCAGCACCGGCATGTTGAGATGACTGCCTGGATCGACAAAGGTGGCGAAGGACAAACCCATTTGCAGACCAATGATCTCCCCGGCAGTCCGCACCGCCGCGAAGGCAAACTGCATGGTAAAGCCCAGCGCGATGCCGATCAGAATTTGTTGCATCGCTATCCATAAGGCGTCAAACGAAAAAATCGGCACGTTATGCGTTGGAAGCGACGGCGCGATCACCACGGTAATGAGGAGCCCCAGTCCCAGCTTAATCCGTTTTGGGATCGCGCGTTCGCTGAGTATGGGGGCGGTAGAGATCAGCGCCAGCACGCGCAGCAGCGGCCAAAAATACAAGTTAAGCCACTGAAGCCATTGATCGCTGGTTACCTGCAGCATCCCTGTTATCCGATGATATATGGCAGGTTAGTGAACAGCGTACGCACGTAATCCAGCAGCAGATTCAGCATCCAGGGGCCAGCGATAATGATGGCGGCAAACACAGCCACAATTTTCGGGATAAACGACAGCGTCATTTCGTTAATCTGCGTGGCGGCCTGCAATATGCTGATGATCAGACCCGTCACCAGCGCGACCAGCAACAGCGGGGCAGCAAGCGCCAGGGCAACCTTCATCGCCTCGGTGCCAATCATCATGACCGATTCAGGTGTCATTTCTGGCCTCTAACTGTAAAAGCTTTGCGCAAGCGAGCCGACCAGCAGTTGCCAGCCGTCGACCAGCACAAACAACATGAGTTTAAACGGCAGGGCGATAGTGGCAGGCGGAACCATCATCATCCCGAGCGCCATCAGCACGCTGGCGATAACCAGATCGATGATCAAAAATGGGATGAAAATGGTAAAGCCGATCTGAAAAGCGGTTTTCAGCTCGCTGGTGACATAAGCGGGCAGCAGAATACGCATCGGAACCGCTTCCGGTCCCTGTAGCGGCCCGCTGTTCGCCAGACGCGCAAACAGGGCGAGATCGGCTTCGCGGGTCTGGCGCATCATAAACTCGCGCAACGGCTGCGCCCCTTTTTCCAGCGCTTCCTGCATGGATATTTTTTCTTCGCTGAACGGCTGATAGGCGTCAACGTAGATTTTATCGATCACTGGCGACATGATGAAAAAGGTCAGAAACAGCGCCAGCCCGAGCAGAACCTGGTTGGGTGGGGCAGACGGCGTGCCGAGCGCGTTACGCAGCAGGCCGAAAACGATGATGATGCGGGTAAAGCTGGTCATCATCAGCAAAATCGCCGGAATAAAGGTCAGTGAGGTGATAAACACCAGCGTCTGAACGGAAAGCGACCAGCTCTGGCCGCCGCCGGGCAACGGCTGAGTGACCAGACCGGGCAGTTGCGCCAGCGCGGCTGGGCTGAAAAGCCATAAACCGGCAAGCGTAAGGGACAACAAACGGCGCATCAGGATCTCCCGGAACGCTTTAACAAATTCGCCATCAGGCTGTGAAAGTTTTCAGGCGTGGAAGAGGTCTCTTCAGGCACGACGGGGGACGGCGGCAGGGTGTGCAGCACGTTGATTTGTGATGCGGTGACGCCAAGCACCAGACGCGCGTCCTCTACGTCGACAATCACCACCCGCTCACGGGGACCCAGTGAGGTGCTGGCCGACACTTTCAGCCCGCGCGTGTTGCCGCTTTTGGGCGCAAGGCCCAGACGTTTAATGACCCAGGCGGCCGCCAGAATCAGCACAATAATTCCCAGCAACGCGCCGCTGACCTGAAGCAAAGGGGAGCCGGGAACCGCGGAGGGCTGTTGAACGGAAGCCTGGGTTTGCATGTTTAGCGGCTCAGGCGACGCATACGTTCAGACGGCGTAATGATGTCGGTAATGCGCACGCCGTACTTGTCGGCAACGACCACAACTTCGCCCTGGGCGATCAGATAACCGTTGATCAGAATGTCCAGCGGCTCGCCTGCCAGACCGTCCAGCGCGACCACGGAACCTTGCGTCAGGCGCAACAGTTCTTTGATGGTCATACGTGTGCGGCCTAATTCCACGGTCAGTTTAACCGGGATATCCATAATCAGATCGATATCCTGCAGCGTGCCGCTGACGTCGCCACCGCCTAGCTGCTGGAACACCGCGTCCGCCGGGCTTTTCGCCGTCGTCGTTTTTTGCTCGTTTAACGCGTCAGCCCACAGATCGTCCAATGCGCCAGTGTTCTCATCAGACGGATTATTCATGTCACTCATTTGGGCTGTTCCTCATTCAGCGAATTCAAAATCGGGTTAATCAGATGTTCTACGCGTAACGCGTACTGACCGTTAACAGTGCCATACTGGCTGGTCAGGACAGGCACACCGTCCACATGAGCAATAATGCGGTCTGGTTTTTCAATCGGCAGCACATCGCCGGGTTGCAGTTTTAAAATCTGCGAAAGACGCAGCGGAATGTCGGCGAAATTCGCTACCAGCTCCAGCTCGGAATGCTGAACCTGACGCACCAGATTGTCGCGCCAGTTCTGATCCTCATGGCGGGAGTTTTCCAGCGGCGGGTTGACCAACAGTTCGCGCAGCGGTTCGATCATGCTGAACGGCAGGCAGATGTTGAATTCGCCGGTCAGGTTGCCAATTTCGACGTGGAACGGCGTGTTCACCACGATATCGTTCGGTGAGGTGGTGATATTGGTAAACTTCACCTGCATCTCGGAACGCACATACTCGACTTCCAGCGGATTAATCGCTTTCCACGCGTCGCTGTAGCCTTCAAGCGCCAGCTTCAGCATGCGGTTGATCACCCGCTGCTCGGTATGCGTGAACTCACGGCCTTCCACTTTGGTCGGGAAACGACCGTCGCCGCCGAACAGGTTATCGACGGCGATAAACACCAGACTCGGCGAAAAAACCACCAGGCCCGTTCCACGCAGCGGCTTCAGGTGGATCAGGTTGAGGTTGGTGGGCACCGGCAGGTTGCGCGCAAATTCATGGTACGGCTGAATGCGGATCGCCCCGACGGTAATATCGGGGCTACGTCGCAGCAGGTTAAACAGCCCCATCCGGAACTGGCGTGCGAAACGCTCGTTGATGATCTCCAGCGCCTGAAGACGCTCGCGTACCACGCGACGCTGGGTATTCGGATCGTAGGGACGGATATCGCTTTCACCCGCGATCCCCGCTTTCGGTTCGTCTTTCGTTTCGCTGTCGCCGTTGAGCAGCGCATCGATTTCAGCCTGAGAGAGAATACTGTCGCCCATGTCGTTACCGCAGAATGAAAGCTGTGTACAGCACGTCGGTCACGTCCTGTTTAGGTTGTCCGGCAACAAGCGGAGGGGAAAGCGTCTCTTTAATCGCCGCGATCAGCTTTTGTTTACCGTCTTCGGTAGACAGCACTGCGGCATCCTGACGTGAGAACAGCAGCAGCAGGCGGCTACGGACTTCCGGTAAATATTCGTTAAGACGCGCGCGCGTCGCCTCATCTTTCAGACGCAGCGTCACGCCGATATACAACACGCGATCGGCATCACCGAGATTCACCGTAAAGGTGTCGAGGGCAAAAAAGACCGGCGCAGGCGGAGGCGGCGGTTCGTTCGCCGCGGTTGTCGGCTTCTGCTGCATACGCCAATAGCTATAACCCGCAGTGGCGCAGGCGGCGAGGGTAATGATTACCAGCAGTGGGATCCAAATTGAGCGCTTGCTCTTTTTGTTAAGTGCGGAATCAGTCATCTGATACGGGCTTCCTGTTTCGGTACAGCTTATGGGCTGATTATCCCGTGTCCTGACCACGGCAAAGCGTGGAAAAGACGCGGATAATCGTGCTACCTCTGGCGTTAGGCGAAGATATCGACGGCGCCATTACCGCGCGCGGCAGACTGCAGCGAGGCCGGAACCGCCAGTTCGCTCTCATCATCGCCCAGCGCCAGCGCCTGTCCCGGTGTACGAGATGCATGCTGCTGCGAGGAAGAGTGCTGCTGACCGGCGAAGCTTTCGCTGCTGATGTTGCTTTGGCCCAGTTGGATCCCGCTTTCCGCCAGCTGGGTGCGCAGAACCGGCAGGGCGGCTTCCAGCGCGGCGCGAACGTGGCTGTGCGCGGAAACCATCTGCAACTGCGCGTGGTTATCATCCAGCTTAAGCGAGATCTGCACCTGACCCAGATCTTCAGGATGCAAACGTAACTCCGCGCTCTGCTGACCCTGGCGGGTGAACAGCGTGATGTGCTGGCTCAGCGATTGCTGCCATTCATGGCTGCCGAGCGGGGCGCTCAGCACTGGCGCGGGGCTGCCAGGCTGCGCTGCTTGCGGAGTGGATGGCGCGTTGGCGCTCATTGCCAGACCCGGCGCGACGGGCGTCGGCGTGCTCTCTGCGTCAACATGAGCCGTTGCGCCACCCGTTACGACTGGCGCGGCAACCGCCTGGCTTTTGGCGTTATCCGCCGCTATGCCCGGTATTGCAGCCTCTTTTTTAGCGTCTTTTAGCGTATCGCCATCGAAAGGAGTGGCGCGCTCTTGCGACAGAGAACGGGGATCTACCCGCAGGGATGTCCCTGGTGCGCTGAGCTGCGCATCTGTCGGGGCGGTGGTGAATCCGGGCTGGCCGGGCAGCATCGCGAACAGCGCGCTCAGGCTGGCGAGATCGTCGTCGCTGAGTGCGCTTTTCTTCTCACCTTTTTGTTCTGCCTGACTCAGGACGGCCAGCGCGCTGGTTTTCTGCGACGGCGACAGGGCCGAAAACAGCGCTCCGGCGTCGTTTAGCCCTTTGAGCGACTCATCGGTTTGCGCATCTTTGGCGGCGAGGAGCGCCGTCAACTTATCGCTCGGCAACGCGTCGCCGTCCTGCGCCAGCAGCGCTTTCTGCAGTTTGCCGCCCGCAGCCCGCAGGTCGGCAAGCGTAAGCAGCGCGCCCTGACCCTGCGTGTCGCCAGCGCCAAGCGCGCCCGCCAGCAGAGCCAGGAAATCCTGCGCAGAATCCGCCGCTTTCCCGGACGGCAAGCCGGTGGTCAGATCGGTGTCGGTGGTGACCAGTTGGGGCAAGGTGATCATTCGGGTTTCCTCATTGCTGCACGCTGAGCAAATTCATCCATTTTTTTCTGATCCAGGCGGTTTTCAGCCAATAGCGCCGCCGCGTTTTGTCTGTCCTGCAACGTCTGCCAGGCCTGCAGGCGTTGCTTTTTTTCTCGCCAGTTGTTCAGCGCCACGTCGACCTTTTGCGTCCATTGCGTTAACTGCTGACGGTGCTGTTCAACGGCTTTTTCCAGCGTCTGAATAAACTGCTGGTAGTTGATCCAGCGATTACTGGCGATCCCCTGGCTCATGTCGTTATTCAGGTTGCTGCGATACTCATTTTGGTAGTCAATCAGCATCTTGAGTTGTTCTTCCGCCTGCTGAAATCCGCGACGCATTTCCCCTAACAGTTGGGCAGCGTCATCGACCTCTTTTTCAGCGAGATCTTTGAGTGTTGCCAGTGCACCGTGTTCTGCCATGACGCATCTCCTCCTGCGTTATCATCCCGCCGGGAAAAGTAGATCCAGCGCCTGCAGGGAATCCTCCCAGTCGGCCCGTTCAAAAATACCTTGCTGAAGAAACGCCTCCAGCTGTGGCCAGAGTGCGATCGCTTTGTCGAGCATCGGGTCGCTGCCCTTAGCGTAAGCCCCGACGCTAACGAGATCGCGGTTACGCTGGAAGCTCGACAATAACTGCTTAAACTGGCGTACTTTGGCGTAATGCTGCTCGCTAATCAGCGCCGTCATGGCGCGGCTGATGGAGGCTTCGATATCGATAGCAGGGTAGTGTCCGGCTTCCGCCAGCCGCCGCGACAGCACAATGTGTCCGTCAAGGATTGCACGCGCCGAGTCGGCAATCGGATCCTGCTGGTCGTCGCCTTCGGTCAGTACCGTATAAAACGCAGTGATCGAACCGCCGCCGTGGATACCATTGCCCGCGCGTTCCACCAGCGCAGGCAGCTTGGCGAATACCGATGGCGGATAGCCTTTGGTCGCGGGCGGTTCGCCTATTGCCAGCGCGATTTCACGCTGCGCCATCGCATAACGGGTCAGGGAGTCCATGATCAGCAGAACATGCTGACCCCGGTCGCGAAAGTCCTCTGCGATCCGGGTGGCATAGGCGGCGCCCTGCATCCGCAGTAGCGGCGACACGTCCGCCGGCGCGGCAATGACCACCGAACGCGCGCGTCCGTCTGCGCCAAGAATGTTTTCGATAAAATCTTTTACTTCGCGGCCTCGTTCGCCGATCAGCCCGACCACGATCACATCGGCGCGGGTATAGCGCGCCATCATGCCGAGCAGCACGCTTTTACCGACGCCGGAACCGGCAAACAGGCCCATACGCTGGCCGCGTCCGACGGTTAACAGCGCGTTGATAGGACGCACGCCGGTATCCAGAACATGCTCAATCGGCGTGCGCTGTAGCGGGTTAAACGGCGCGGTGATCAGCGCGCCGGTTTCGGTGGTGTCGGGGGAGGGCAGACCATCGAGCGGCTTACCGCTGCCGTCCAGCACGCGACCCAGCAGCGCCGGACCAAGCGGTAACTGTTTGCCGCTCTGCAGTCCCTCTCCGGCGATGTTCCTGGCGTAAACGCGCGCGCCGGGCAAAATGCCTTCGACCTCTTCAAGCGGCATCAGAAACAGGCGCTGGCCGTTAAAGCCGACGACTTCACTTTCCACTTCATGGGTTTCGGTCCCTTCCTGACGTTCAATAACGCAGGTGGCGCCCAGCGGAAGCTGCAGACCGGTCGCCTCCAGCACCAGTCCGGTGGCGCGCGTCAGCCGGCCATAACGGCGCACTGCCGGAAGCTGCGCCATTTTGGCTTCGAAATTATCCAGCGTCGTCAGCCAGCGGGTGAGACGGGTCGTCATCAGACAACTCCCGGCGCAGCCAGGCGGCAAAGTTCCTGCCAGCGGGTGGCGACGCTGGCGTCCAGATCGCCTTCATCCGCAGAAACCTTGCAGCCGCCATGATGCAGCGTCGGATCGCCGCGCAGTCGCCAGCCGTGGAGGCTGAGGGTTGCGCCGAGCATCTCTTCCACGCGCTGTAAATCATCCGGATGCACGCGAAGCTGCGGTTTGCCGCTGAACAACGGTTCCTGCTGCAACAGGTGTTGAATTTGTTTAATCAACGCCGAGTTGTCTACGGCTGGCGTCTGTCCGATCACCTGGCGGGCGGCTTCCAGCGCCATCTGCATCAGACGTGACGCAATGACGCTGTCCAGCGCATCCAGCGTATTCTGAAACTCATTGACCAGTTGTTGCATCCGCGCGTGAAGGGGCGCCTGCTGACTGCGTGCCTGCGCCTGGCCCTGTTCCAGACCTTGCGCCAGACCCTCCTGGTAGCCCTGCTCATGACCCGCTTTGCGGCCTTCCGCAAGGCCGGCGTTATACCCCTGTTCGTGCGCCTGGATCTTCAGTTGCGCCAGCTGCTGTTCAAGCTGTTGTTCCGCGCTCAGTTCCGGTTCGCCGCCGTCTTCAGACGGCAGTGCTTCGCAGTGATCCACGGGCGTAAGCTCCGCCAGCGGCGGGGCGAGGTCGTCTGGCGTCCAGACTTTCCACGGCAGCGCATCAGACATAGGTATCCTCGCCGCTGCCGATCACCATTTCGCCGGTTTCCGCCAGACGACGCACAATAAGCAGAATCGCTTTCTGTTCGTTCTCCACCTGCGACAGACGCACCGGACCACGGTTGGCCAGGTCGTCGCGCAGGATATCGGCGGCGCGCTGGGACATGTTGCGCAGGAACTTCTCGCGCAGCGGCTGCTCCGCGCCTTTCAGGGCGATCAGCAGCGACTCGGAATCCACTTCCTGCAGCAGGCGCTGAATGCTGCGGTCGTCCACATCCACCAGGTTTTCGAACAGGAACATCTCGTCGATAATTTTTTGCGCCAGCTCGCCGTCGAATTCACGCACGGCGGTAATGACAGCCTCTTCCTGCTGCGTTTTCATCAGGTTGATGATTTCCGCCGCCGTTCTTACGCCGCCCATTTTGCTGCGTTTGAGGTTCTGGCCGTCGAGCAGACCATTGAGCACTTCGGTCAATTCCGCCAGCGCGGCAGGCTGGACGCCGCCGAAGGTGGCGATACGCAACATCACATCGTGGCGCAGGCGTTCGTCGAACAGCGCCAGAATGTCGGCGGCCTGGCCGCGTTTGAGGTGCACGAGAATGGTGGCGATAATCTGCGGGTGTTCGTCGCGGATAAGATCGGCGGCGCTTTGCGGCTCCATAAAGTTGAGCGTCTCAATGCCGCTGGCGGTATCGCGGGTTTCGAGAATATCTTCCAGCAGGCTCGCGGCGCGCTCTTCGCCCAGCGCTTTGACCAGCACGGAGCGCAGGTACTCGTTGGCGTTAATGTTGAGCGCCGCAAACTGCTCGGCCTCCTGCTCAAATTCCGCCAGCACTTCCGTAAGCTGCTGATTAGAGATTTGGCGAACGTTCGCCATCGCCGCGCTCAGGGTCTGTACTTCCCGTTGGGAGAGGTGCTTGAACACCTCCGCCGCGCGATCCTCGCCAATGGTCATCAGCAGGATGACGCTTTTATCGGTACCGGTAAGGGCATTACTCATGATCGTTACTCATCCACTGACGAATGACCAGCGCCACCACGCGCGGATCGTTATCTGACATTTCGCGAATACGTTGACTCATCACTTCTGCGCCCAGACGCTGGTTCGCGCGACGCTGCTGAGTCTGTTCATCCTTGCTGAGACGAACTTCAACGGCTTCCTGCGTTTCCTGACGCAGTTGTTCACGTTCCTGAGCGGCTTTGGCCTCCTCAGCGCGACGCGTCAACTGTGGACGCACCGCCTTACGCCAGAGGACCCAGGCAACCAGCAGCACCAGCAGCCAGCGACCCGCCGACATTAACTGTTCGATAAAGGCCTGTTGTTTCCAGAACGGCAGCTCGGCGCTGTCGTCATCGGTGGCGGTAAACGGTGAGTTAACGACGTTCAGGGTGTCGCCGCGTTTATCCGAGAAGCCCATTGCCTCGCGAGTCAGATCTTCCAGCTGTTTCATCTGTTCAGCGGTGAGCGGCAGCGGCTTGCCATCCGGCAGGGTTTTGTAATTCACGACCACCGCCACGGAAAGACGCTGGATGTCGCCGACGTTCATTTTGGTATGGCGAATGGTACGGTCGACTTCGTAGTTACTGGTTTCGTTACGCTGGGTGCTGCGCGGCCCGGCGTTGGTATTGGTGGTTGTCTGCTGGGCGTTTTGCCCGTTTTGCGCATTCTGCTGATTAGCCGGCGGTGTGGTAATTGGCGCGGCGTTCGCTGGCGCAGGCTGGTTGGACAGCGCGCCCGGTACGCCGCCTGGCAGACCGGAACCGATTTGTTCGCTTTCATTCACCTGACGTGAACGCAGCACCGCCTGCGACGCGTCGCCGTTCGGACGGTACTGCTCTTCCGTCTGTTCTTTATTGGCGAAGTCCAGTTGCGCGGTCACCTGTGCGTGGACATTACCGTTACCGACGATTGGCGAGAGGATCGATTCGATGCGGCGCTGAATACGGCCTTCCACGTCGCTGGCGTATTTCAATTGCGCGTCGTTGAGGTCGCGTCCGCTGGTGTTCGACTGGGTAAGCAAATGCCCGCCCTGATCGACCAGCGTCACGTTACCCGGCGGCAGCCCGGCGACAGCACTGGAAACCAGATGCACCACCGCGCTGATTTGCCCTTCGTCCAGGGCGCGGCCCGGTTCCAGATTCACCGTGACGGAGGCGGAAGGGGATTTTTGTTCACGCACGAACAGCGACGGTTTGGGCATCGCCAGATGTACGCGGGCGCGCTTGACCGGACCGAGGGTTTCGATGGTGCGCGCCAGTTCGCCTTCCAGCGCGCGCTGGTAGTTCACCTGCTCGCTGAACTGGCTGATGCCGAATTTTTCCTGATCCAACAGTTCAAAGCCTACCGCGCCGCCTTTCGGCAGCCCCTGCTGAGCCAGACGCAGGCGCAATTCATGCACTTTATCCGCCGGAACTTCGATCGCGCCGCTGCCTTCCGTAAAACGGTAGGGGATATTCATCTGGGTTAGCTGGGTGACGATCGCGCCGCCGTCCTGATCGGACAAATTGCTGAACAACGTGCGATAGTCCGGCGACTTCGCCCAGAGTACCATCGCCACGATAATCGCGACGGCGGCGGAGCCAGCGACAATCAAAGGAATTTTAGGGTTCGCGCGCAGGCGATTAAGCCACTCGAGAGGTTTAGGTTGGGTTGCAGCCGATGCAGTCGCGTTCATCTCGCACCTCGTGACTGTTCGTGGACGGCTTTATTTGCAAAGTGGAACAAGACTCACTCCCGGGTCAGCAAAATCGAAAAATTGACGGTCTCATTATTTGTGCTTTCGTTTTTTTCTATGCGGCAAAAACCGTGGTTTTTTAGCGTTATTTAACGCCTTTATCTTATTGACAAACTGGTAATCTCTGCTGCGTAAAAAATCATCCAGAGGATTATCATGTCAGCGATACAGGGGATTGAAGGGGTCATCAGCCAACTGCAGGCGACCGCGATGGGCGCGCGTGCGCAGGAGGCTTCGCCGCAGTCGACCGTCAGTTTTGCCGGCCAACTCCACGCGGCGCTGGACCGCATCAGCGACAGACAAACCGCCGCACGCGTTCAGGCCGAAAAATTTACCCTCGGCGAGCCGGGCATCGCGCTGAACGATGTGATGACCGATATGCAAAAGGCGTCCGTGTCCATGCAGATGGGCATTCAGGTGCGTAACAAGCTGGTGGCGGCGTATCAGGAAGTCATGTCGATGCAGGTGTAGGTTTGATGCCTGAGGGTGAGCGGTGTCAGGCCGGACGGTGACGCTTGCGCCGCCATCCGGCAACGTTTTATTTCTGAATTAAATAACGGATTGTGGGACCGTCCTGCTGAATGTCCAGTACCGTGTAGCCATGGTTACGCGCATCCAGCGGGATGTTATTGATCGATTGCGGACAGTCGCTCACCACTTCCAGAATTTCCCCTTTTTTTAACTGCGGCATCGCCTCAAGCGTGGCGACGGCAGGGTAGGGGCAGGGTTCACCAACCATATCAAGACGGTAATCAGGTACGATATTTTTCATGCGGTTTCCTTAGCGGGGGTTAACCCGGCGCGACGGAAGAAACGTTTTTCCCAACCGATAATCAGCATCAGCGCGGTAAACAGCAGCAGATAAGTCACCAACAGACCGCCAAGCGGACCAAAGGTTGTGAGCAGATTAATTTTGTCCCAGTTGGTTGCCAGCGCCGGGGCGAAGTCATCCCAGTAGTACGCCAGAATTGTAGAGCCAATGACATTACCCAGCCCAACCCACCAGTAGTGCACCTGGCCTTCCACGGCGCGGTACATCCAGCCGGTTTCGCAACCGCCGGCCAGCACGATGCCAAAACCGAACAGCAGCCCGCCGATCACGGCGTTCGGGCCAGCCCACATGATCTTCGCTTCCACGCCCAACTGCACGTAGCTGAATATCCCGATTGCGCTTACCGCCATCCCAAAGATGATCGCTTTCGCCATATGGGTACGTCCGGTGATCCACAGATCGCGAAACGCCGAAGTAAAGCAAATCTGCGCGCGTTCAATCAGCAGCCCAAATCCCACGCCGAACAGCATCGCCAGACCCAGCTTCGGTTGGTTCATCGCCGTTAACAGCGCCCAGCCAATCATGCCGATAAACACCAGCATCCCTAAGCGGAAGCGGCGACGCGCCTGATCCGGCTTTTGCGTCAGCGGCGAGGCGGCGGAGACTTTTTGCATTTTGAACGGAATGCGGAAGATTGGCAGTAGCGTAAAGCGAGCGCCAAACCAGGAGCCGATGGCGGTCGCCAATGCAAAGAACCAGGCATGAAGAGAGAACTGCGGGATGCCGGTAAAGAAGGCCGCCAGATTACAGCCCATCGCCAGACGCGCGCCGAAACCGGCGATCATCCCGCCAATGATTGCCTGCATGATGCGCACCCGGCTGCGTGGAATACGCAGCTTAACGTTGTTGGCCCACAGCGCGGCGGCGAAGCAGCCACCGAACATGCCGAGGATCATCATTCCGTCGATGCGCGTCAGCGGCGAACCGTCGAGATGAATCAGCTTGTAATAGCCCCATTCTTCGGCATGGACGCCAAACAGTTGCAGGATTTGTCCGCCCCAGCGGGTAAATTCGCCAGTAACGGCCCAGAAGGTGCCGGTGATGCCAAAATAGTAAGTGGAGAGAATACCCGCCGCGATGACCGCGGGAACGGGCGCCCAGAATTTAATTAACCAGGCGTGTTTGAAGTGTTGCCATGACATGTGTTTTGCCTCTGAACTCAGAAGGTATGAAACAAGAGTGCGGATAGTACACCACAACCGTTTTTTTGCCTGGTACTATTAAGCGGTAATACCGACTGGATCAAACTTCGCCGTTCTGTGGGAAAGGCTGGCGACATCAGGGCTTTAATGCCACAATCCCCTTTTCTTCGCATGCAGGATGAATGATGAAAAAAGTAGCAATCATTGGGGCGTTATTGATGTTAGCGGGATGCGCCGAGGTGGAAAATTACCATAACGTGGTGAAAACGCCCGCGCCGGCCGGACTTGAAGGGTACTGGCAGACGAAAGGCCCGCAGCGCAGTCTGGTGAGTCCGGAAGCGATTGGCAGCCTGGTGATTACCCACGCCGGGGATACCCTCGACTGCCGTCAATGGCAGCGCGTGATTGCGCTACCGGGTAAACTGACGATGTTATCGGGTGAGTTAACCAACGTGACGGTAAACCGCGATCTTTACGCGATCGAGCGCGAAGGCAGCACGTTAGAATATGATGGAATGACCCTGCAGCGCGTCACGCGTCCCACCGCAGAGTGCGCCGCCGCGCTGGAAAAATCGCCGCTGCCGACCCCGCTGCCCTGATCCTTCCCCCGACAGGTCGCCCTGCCGGGGGATTTTTATATCGCTTCTTCTATCACCCACACGCTCACGCTGCCGCCGTTGCAGTAAAAGGTCGCTACGCCATTTGCGTCGGTTGTCACGGTTTCCTGACGATTTCCTAAAAAGTCGCGCCAGGTTTTGTTGCCGTAGTTTTCACCCAGTGTGAGCGTTTTTTCGCCGTCGTCGCCGTTCGACAGCACCACCACACAGCCGGGATCCTCTTCAGTGCCGCTGCGGCTGAAAGCGATACAGTTTGGATGGTCGAAGTAGAGTGTCTGCACGCCGTGGGCGAAACGCTGGCGCGCCAGAATAAGCTGATCGAGCTGATTAATGATCGGCATGTCGATGGGGTAGGTTCCGCCGTCGTTGCCGGTATCTTCGTAATGCGCGCCGTAGAGATCGGGATAAAAAACGGAAGGGACGCCGTTTTCCCGCAGCAGGATCAACGCATAGGCCAGCGGTTTAAACCACGGCTCGACCGGGGCTTCCAGGGCCTGCAACGGCTGGGTATCGTGGTTGGCAACCAGCGTGACGGCATGAAAAGGATCGGCCTCCACCAGCGTACCGGTAAAGATCTGGCTCATATCATAGTCGCTCCCCTGACGGGACGCTTCGTGAAATTTCATTTGCAGCGGGGCGTCAAACAGCATCGTCTTGCCGTCAACCTGATTGATGTAGTTTTGCAGCGTATCAACGTCGTGCGACCAGTATTCCGCCACGATAAACAGCGGCTTCGGCGCGACCTCCTGTACGTGCTCAATCCACTCTTTATAAAACCAGGCCGGAATATGTTTTACCGCGTCCAGCCGGAAACCGTCGCAGTGGGTTTGTTCCATCACCCAGCGCGCCCAATATTTGATCTCCTCGGTCACGGCATGATTGCGGAAGTCGATATTTTCGCCCATCAGATAATCAAAATTGCCCATTTCGTCATCGACCTGGTCGTTCCAGCCGTCGCCGGTATAGTCGTTGACGATTTTGAAAATCCCGTCCTCGGTGGGGTTTTCAATGTGGTCGATACCGCTGAAACATTTAAAGTCCCAGATAAACTGCGAATATTGCCCGGCGCGGGCAGGGAAGGTGTAGCGGGTCCAGCCTTCGCATTCGATGATTTCGTCATCTATTTGCGTGCGGTCGTCTTCATTCACCCGCTGAACGCGAATCGGCTCTTTTTCGTCTGCGCCCATTTTATGGTTTACCACCACGTCGAGCAGAACGGCAATTTCGTTCTTTTGCAGCGCGTCGATGGCCGCCAGCAGCTGCGTCTTGTCGCCATATTTGGTGGCGATCGATCCTTTTTGATCGAACTCGCCGAGATCAAATAAATCGTAACAGTCATAACCGACGGAATAGCCGCCCGATGCGCCTTTATACGCCGGGGGAAGCCAGACCATGTTTATCCCGATATCGTTAAGGCCGTCCGCGCGCGCTGCGACTTCCTGCCAGAGTTTGCCGCCGTCGGGGTAATACCAGTGGAAGAACTGCAAAAGGGTAGGATTTTTCATCTTCCGTGCTCCAGAAATCAAAAGACAACTTCTGGAGTATGGAAGATATTTTTAAACGTGGCGGGAATTATTGCGGCGCGCTGGGGGCGTCCGGCACCAGAAGCATGCCGGAAAGGCGACCGTAAGCATTGTTGAGGGACTGCTGTCGCGTGCTCTGGCCAATCAGGCCGCTCAGCTCATCGAGTCTTTTTTGCAGCAATACCTTGAGGTGCTGTTCGTTATCCAGCGTTTGTTTAATGTATCCGGCAACAATATCCTGAATACTGCGCGTAATGTCCGGTGGAGTTTGCGTTTCAACGACCGTTTCAATACTTTGCAGATAGCTGACTTCCTGTTCCAGTAAAAGGTCCCATTCACCTCGCTGCGCAAGTTCGAGCAGCGACTGGCTTAGCAGCGCAATGCGCTGCCAACGGTTGATAAACTCCACGGCTGAGGTCATTAACGAGACTCCTGGGATGATGCTTTCGGTGAAATCTGTTTCCAGGCATCCGCGATGTTGCCGAGTAACCCTTCCACTTCTTCGATGGCCTGACTGTCATTGCGCAGATTAGCGAGCAGTAAGCGGCGGATCATATAGTCATAGAGATCGGAAAGATTGGCGGCGATGTCGCCACCATTTTCCAGGTCCAGACCAGCCTTCAGCCCGTTATCGATGATATTGATGGCTTTGCTGAGCGCTTCGCCTTTGGCGACAAGGTCGCCTTGCTCGAGAAAAAGACGAGCGCGTACCAGGGCGCTGTTAGCCCCATCAAACAACATTTCTATCAGCTGGTGCGGATTCGCACTCATTACGCCGCTTTCCACGCTAACTTGCGCGTAGGCTTTGGTACCGCTCGCGGTATACATGTTTACCTCGTGTTATCAGGAGCTGCTCATCGCAGTAAATTGCTGGCTCAGGTAGCTGCTGGTGCTATTGAGCTTGCTCATCATGGTGTCCAGTTGCGTAAACTGTGCCTGGTAGCGGGCGATGGTATCGTCGATGCTGTTGCTCACGGCTAAATATTGTTTCGTCAGCTTTTTCAGCGTGGCGTTAATGTTGTCCTGTGCGCTATCGATAATGCCATCATCGGCAAGATAATCTTTTACCTGAGCGGCAATTTTCGTTGTAATGCCTGTTTCTTTGCCGTCGCCGACCAGCAGTTCGCGGGTACCTGCCGTGTTTTCATCCAGCGCTTTCTTGAGCTTGGTTTCATCAATCTTGAGTTTACCGGTCGCGCCATCTGAGGTAATGCCAATCTCATTCAGGGTCTTAAACGCTCCCGTGCTGCCTGCATTGGCGAACTGAGCGCGAATACCCGTCTGGATGGTGCGGACCACACTGTCACCCAACAGGGCTCCGTTGTTTTTATCCTGCTCTTCCGCGCCCGGATCGACTTCCGTATATTTGGTCAGCGTAGAGAAGGTATCCAGCAGCGAGTTGTAGGCGTCTACCCAACCTTTGATCGCCTCTGTTGCTTTGCTGTTGTCTTTGGTCACCGTCAAACGCGCATCGGTTACTTCTTTCGTCAATGTCAGCGTGACGCCCTGCGGCGCATCGGTGATCGTGTTGCTCGGACGCTCAATATCAATACCGTTGACGGTGAGCTGTGCATTCTGAGCGCTTACCAACTGCTTCATTTTTCCGCTGCCGGCGGTGCTGTCATACGCTAATAAATCGTTTAGCTTGCTGTCTCCTTCAACCGAAATGGTCATTTTATTTTCGGTTCCGGAGTCAGCGGTGAGCACCAACTGATAATCGCCTTCTTTCACTTTAACGATGCTGGCAGAAATACCGCTGTCCGCATCATTAATGGCGTCACGAATCCCTTCCAGCGAGGTTTGATCTTTCGAAAGCTTAATTTCCAGCGGCTCTTTGCGTCCGGCCTGCTCAATTTTAATGGTACGGCTTTCGGCAGAAGTATCACCCAGCGCATCTTTTGTTGAACTGATATCAACGGTGGTACTTAAGGACTGCGCCTGCGCCAGTTGTTTCACGGTGACGGTATAAGTGCCTGCGGCAGCGCCGGCCGTGGTTGAAGCTGTTAAATCTTCCGTGCTGCTGGTAATCGTTGTGCTTTTGAAAAGATCGGCGCTGTTCAGCGTGGTATTGGCTGTCTGGAATTTTTCCAGCGCACTTTTCAGCGTGCCATAAGCGGTCAGACGCGCGGTATTGGCACTCTGCTGTTGAGTGATCGGGTTTAAGCGCTTTTTCTCAGCAGTGGTCAGGTTCGTCAGCAATGTGTCCAGCGGTAAGTTTGAGCCTACGCCCAGGGATGTAAACGAAGCCATGCCTTATTCCTTTTGATTGCAAACAGTAGTTACACGCGTTATCGGCAATCCTGAGGCAAAGTTTAATAATAGTTTTCGAAAAATAATGCGCGGAATAATGGCGTATAAAGAGGGTATTTCAGTGGCTAAGAAAAAATCCCGATTCACTAAAAATTTTCTAAAGTTCGAAATTCAGGTGCCGATACAAGGGTTACGGTGAGAAACCGTGGGCAACAGCCCAATAACATCAAGTTGTAATTGATAAGGAAAAGATCATGGCACAAGTCATTAATACAAACAGCCTGTCGCTGTTGACCCAGAATAACCTGAACAAATCTCAGTCTTCCCTGAGCTCCGCGATTGAACGTCTGTCCTCTGGTCTGCGTATCAACAGCGCGAAAGACGACGCAGCGGGTCAGGCGATCGCTAACCGCTTCACCGCGAACATCAAAGGTCTGACCCAGGCGTCCCGTAACGCCAACGACGGTATTTCCGTTGCGCAGACCACCGAAGGCGCGCTGAACGAAATCAACAACAACCTGCAGCGCGTGCGTGAACTGGCCGTGCAGGCAACCAACGGCACAAACTCCGACAGCGACCTGTCTTCCATTCAGGCTGAAATTACCCAGCGCCTGGAAGAAATCGACCGTGTTTCCGATCAGACTCAGTTCAACGGCGTGAAAGTGCTGGCTGAAAATAACGAGATGAAAATTCAGGTTGGTGCTAACGATGGTGAGACCATCACCATTAACCTTGCTAAAATTGATGCGAAAAGCCTTGGTTTAGAAGGTTTTAATATTGATGGTGCTCAGAAAGCAACTGGTAGCGATCTGATCTCTAAATTTAAAGCCACAGGCACTGATAACTATCAGATTAACGGAACGGATAATTATACCGTCAATGTTGATAGCGGCGCGGTGAAAAATGATGCGGGTGACGATGTTTATGTTAGTGCTGCCGATGGTTCGCTGACTACCAAAAGCGATACCAAGGTTGATGGTAAGAGCGCTGATGCCACTGCTCTGGCTGCGCTTGCAAAAGGCTTAGCAGATAATGATACGGTTGTCTATAAAGGTATTGAATTTACTAATAAAAGTGGTACAGCAATCAGTGCAGAAGGTAATGGTACACTGACGGCGAATATTGATGGTGTGGATGTTGAATTCACCATTTCGGGAAGTACAGCCGCTACTGGCACAGATGCCTCAATCGCTACTGACTCTGACGTCTACAAAAATAGCGCAGGCCTGTTTACTACAACAAAAGTAGAGAACAAAGCGGCTAAAGAGTCCGATCTGGATCTAAACAACGCTAAAAAAACCGGCAGCTCTTTGGTTGTAAACGGTGCCAATTATGACGTAAGCGCCGACGGTAAAACTGTTACCGGTGTTGACGGTAAGAGCATGTACCTGAGCAAGTCAGAAGGCGGTAGCCCGATCCTGGTAAACGAAGACGCCGCTAAAACACTGCAATCTACCGATAATCCGTTAGAAACCATCGATAAAGCGCTGGCGAAAGTTGACGCTCTGCGCTCCGATCTGGGTGCTGTACAGAACCGTTTCGATTCTGCGATCACTAACCTGGGTAACACCGTGAACAACCTCTCTTCCGCGCGCAGCCGTATCGAAGACGCTGACTACGCGACCGAAGTGTCCAACATGTCTCGTGCGCAGATCCTGCAGCAGGCGGGCACCTCTGTTCTGGCGCAGGCGAACCAGGTTCCGCAGAACGTTCTGTCTCTGCTGCGTTAATTTACGCGTCCTTCTCAAACCCCGCTACGGCGGGGTTTTTTCTCTCTGGCTGTACCGGTAACCCCTAAATAACCCCTCATTTCACCCATTATTCATCCAATTAAAACCCCTGCAGAAACGGATAATCATGCCGATAACTCATTTAACGCAGGGCTGTTTATCGTGAATTCACTGTATACCGCTGAAGGTGTAATGGATAAACACTCGCTGTGGCAGCGTTATGTACCGCTGGTGCGTCACGAAGCGTTGCGCCTGCAGGTGCGTTTGCCCGCGAGCGTGGAACTGGACGATCTGCTACAGGCGGGCGGCATCGGGTTATTGAATGCAGTTGACCGATATGACGCTCTGCAAGGAACGGCATTTACCACTTACGCAGTGCAGCGTATTCGTGGCGCAATGCTGGATGAACTACGCAGCCGTGACTGGGTGCCGCGTAGCGTCCGGCGTAACGCCCGCGAAGTGGCGCAGGCGATGGGGCAACTGGAGCAGGAATTAGGACGTAACGCGACGGAAACGGAAGTGGCGGAGCGTCTGGGGATCCCTGTCGAAGAATACCGTCAGATGTTGCTTGATACCAATAATAGCCAGCTTTTCTCGTACGACGAATGGCGGGAAGAACATGGCGACAGTATCGAGCTGGTGACTGAAGAGCATCAGCAGGAAAACCCGTTACAGCAGCTCCTCGAGAGCAATTTGCGCCAGCGCGTGATGGATGCCATTGAAGCCCTTCCGGAGCGTGAACAACTGGTGCTGACACTCTATTACCAGGAAGAGCTGAATCTCAAAGAGATTGGCGCGGTTCTGGAAGTCGGGGAGTCGCGGGTGAGCCAGTTGCACAGTCAGGCTATCAAACGGTTACGCACTAAGCTGGGTAAGTTATAGGAGGCGACCATACTGCCTCTGCAAAATGCCGCACAACCTACTGACTACCAGGAGTTCTCATGACGGTGCAGCAATCTAAAAGACGGCCATTAAGCCGCTACCTCAAAGACTTTAAACACAGCCAGACGCATTGCGCCCATTGCCACAAATTACTCGACCGCATCACGCTGGTGCGTAAAGGGCAAATCGTCAATAAAATCGCCATATCCCGACTGGACACGCTGATGGACGAGGCTGCCTGGGAGCAAGAGCGGAAAGAGTGGGTCGCGCTGTGCCGCTTCTGCGGCGATCTGCACTGCAAAGCGCAGAGCGACTTCTTTGACATCATCGGTTTTAAGCAGTTTTTATTTGAACAAACTGAGATGAGCCACGGCACTGTGCGCGAATACGTTGTACGCTTGCGCCGCCTCGGCAATCACCTTAGCGAGCAGAAGATTTCTCATGATCTGCTGCAGGATGGTTTTCTTGATGAAAATCTGGCGCCGTGGCTGCCGGAAACCAGTACCAACAACTACCGCATTGCGCTGCGTAAGTATGAACAGTACAAAGCGCAGGTCCACCCCGGGCAGATGCAGAAATCCTCCTTCAGAGCGACTTCTGATATATATTAAAAATGAATAAGATGTAGCAGAGTGGATTATGGCGTGACGCGTAATCGCTCTACACTACGGTCATTCATAATAACATTCGGGGTAAATATGAAATTAGCACTTCTGGGTCGTCAGGCGCTGATGGGCGTGATGGCTGTTGCACTGGTCGCTGGGATGAGCGCAAAAACGTTTGCGGATGAAGGACTGCTTAAGAAGGTCAAAGATCGCGGAACCCTGCTGGTGGGGCTGGAAGGCACTTATCCGCCGTTCAGCTATCAGGGTGACGACGGTAAATTAACCGGCTTTGAAGTGGAATTTGCCGAAGAGCTGGCGAAACATCTTGGAGTGAAAGCTTCACTGAAACCGACCAAATGGGACGGGATGCTGGCCTCGCTGGATTCAAAACGCATTGACGTGGTGATCAATCAGGTGACCATCTCTGACGAGCGTAAGAAGAAATACGATTTCTCTACCCCGTATACGGTGTCCGGTATTCAGGCGCTGGTGAAAAAGGGCAATGAAGGGGCGATCAAGACCGCGGCCGATCTGAAAGATAAGAAAGTCGGCGTCGGCCTGGGCACCAACTACGAAGAGTGGCTGCGTCAGAACGTACAGGGCGTGGACATCCGCACCTACGATGACGATCCGACCAAATACCAGGATCTGCGCGTAGGGCGTATTGATGCGATCCTCGTCGACCGTCTGGCCGCGCTGGATCTGGTGAAGAAAACCAAAGACTCGCTGGCGGTGACTGGCGAAGCGTTCTCCCGTCAGGAAGCGGGCGTTGCGGTACGTAAAGGCAACGAAGATCTGCTGAAAGCGGTAGACGCTGCTATCGCTGAGATGCAAAAAGACGGTACGCTGAAGGCGCTTTCTGAGAAGTGGTTTGGCGCTGACGTGACGAAATAATCAGCTAAACAGCAAAAAAAGGCGCTTTAATCAGCGCCTTTTTTATTTCATCCGCCTGAACGTGCATAATAAAAAGAACATCACAACAACAAAAAACGGAGGCTTTATGCCACTGCACAACCTGACGCGCTTCCCACGCCTGGAATTTATCGGCGCGCCCACGCCGCTCGAATACCTCCCACGTTTATCTGATCATCTTGGACGCGACATTTTTATAAAGCGGGACGACGTCACGCCAATGGCGATGGGCGGCAATAAGCTGCGTAAACTGGAGTTTCTTGCCGCTGACGCGCTGCGCGAAGGGGCGGATACGCTGATTACCGCTGGCGCCATTCAGTCCAACCATGTGCGTCAGACGGCGGCGGTGGCGGCGAAGCTCGGTCTGCATTGCGTCGCGCTGCTGGAGAACCCGATCGGCACCACGGCGGAAAACTATCTGAGCAACGGCAACCGGCTACTGCTGGATCTGTTCAACGTGCAAATCGAAATGTGCGACGCGTTAACCGATCCGGACGCCCAGCTACAGGAATTCGCCACCCGGCTCGAAGCGCAGGGCTTCCGGCCTTACGTTATCCCGGTGGGCGGTTCAAACGCCCTCGGCGCGTTAGGTTACGTTGAAAGCGCGCTGGAGATCGCCCAGCAATGTGAAGGGGCGGTACGGCTCTCTTCGGTGGTGGTGGCTTCCGGCAGCGCTGGCACTCATGCCGGTCTGGCGGTGGGCCTTGAACAACTGATGCCAGAAGTGGAGCTGATTGGCGTCACGGTATCGCGTAGCGTCGCCGAACAAAAACCAAAGGTGGCGGCGCTGCAGCAGACCCTTGCCAAAACCCTGGAACTGACCGCGTCGGCAGACATTGCGCTGTGGGATGACTATTTTGCGCCCGGTTATGGCATGCCGAATGAAGAGGGGATGGAAGCGGTAAAACTGCTGGCGCGCCTGGAAGGCATTCTTCTCGATCCGGTGTATACCGGGAAAGCGATGGCCGGGCTAATCGACGGCATCAGCCAGAAGCGTTTTAAAGACGAAGGTCCCGTTCTCTTTATTCATACCGGCGGTGCGCCTGCGCTCTTTGCCTACCATCCCCACGTGTAATATCGGATAAGCTCATGCAAGAAAGTATCCAACTGGTTATTGATTCCCTGCCGTATCTGCTTAAAGGCGCGGTGTTCACGCTGCAGTTAAGCATCGGCGGGATGTTTTTCGGCCTGCTGCTGGGATTTATCCTTGCGCTGATGCGCCTGTCGCCGCTGCTGCCGCTTCGCTGGCTGGCGCGGTTTTATATCTCCATTTTTCGCGGTACGCCGCTTA
Organism: Citrobacter sp. Cs237; assembly: GCF_030332325.1. NCBI lineage: Bacteria > Pseudomonadati > Pseudomonadota > Gammaproteobacteria > Enterobacterales > Enterobacteriaceae > Citrobacter > Citrobacter sp. Cs237. The sequence goes on from NZ_JAOWIB010000093.1 coordinate 137,905, forward strand.
TCGCCCAACTGTTTATGATCTACTACGGCCTGCCGCAGTTCGGTATTGAACTGGATCCGATCCCGGCGGCGATGATCGGTCTGTCGCTTAACACCGCAGCCTATGCCGCGGAAACCCTGCGGGCGGCGATCTCGTCCATTGACAAAGGGCAGTGGGAAGCGGCGGCCAGTATTGGCATGACGCCGTGGCAAACGATGCGCCGGGCGATTTTGCCGCAAGCTTCGCGGGTGGCGCTGCCGCCGCTCAGCAACAGCTTTATCAGTCTGGTGAAAGACACCTCGCTGGCGGCGACCATTCAGGTGCCGGAGCTGTTCCGTCAGGCGCAACTGATCACCTCGCGCACGCTGGAAGTGTTCACCATGTATCTGGCGGCCTCGCTTATCTACTGGGTGATGGCGACCGTGCTGTCAACGTTACAGAACTACTTTGAAAATCAACTCAACCGCCAGGAGAGAGAGCCGAAATGAGCGCGATCGAAGTGAAAAACCTGGTCAAAAAGTTTCATGGTCAGACCGTCCTGCACGGTATCGATCTGGAGGTTAAACCCGGCGAAGTGGTCGCCATCATCGGCCCCAGCGGGTCGGGTAAAACCACGCTGTTGCGCAGTATAAACCTGCTTGAACAGCCGGAGGCCGGGACAATCAAAGTGGGCGAGATCACCATTGATACCGCACGCTCGTTGAATCAGCAAAAATCGCTGATTCGCCAGCTACGACAGCATGTCGGCTTCGTGTTTCAGAATTTCAATTTGTTTCCTCACCGGACGGTGCTGGAAAACATTATTGAAGGGCCGGTTATTGTGAAAGGCGAACCTAAAGACGCCGCAACGGCGCTGGCGCGGGAACTGCTGGCGAAGGTGGGCCTCGCTGGCAAAGAGACCAGCTATCCGCGACGTCTCTCCGGCGGTCAGCAGCAGCGTGTGGCCATTGCCCGGGCGCTGGCGATGCGCCCGGAGGTGATCCTGTTTGATGAGCCGACCTCGGCGCTCGATCCTGAACTGGTGGGTGAGGTGCTTAACACCATTCGCCAGCTGGCGCAGGAAAAACGCACAATGGTCATCGTTACCCATGAAATGAGTTTTGCCCGCGACGTGGCGGACCGGGCGATATTTATGGATCAAGGGCGAATAGTAGAGCAAGGGCCGGCGAAATCGTTATTCAGCGAACCGCAGCAGCCGAGAACGCGTCAGTTCCTTGAGAAGTTTCTCCTGCAATAATTCTCCCGCCAGGCACGCAATGATTCACGCCGGTCGGCGCGTGCCATTTTGCATAATTATTTATGGTTATTGCATGACGGGATCCTTATTTCTTTCGCCCTGTTCTGAATAACACTTTACGGTTCAAGTAATTTGCGTTCTGACCGATATTTCATTAATGAAACATGTCATTATGTGTTAGCTTATTTCATACATTAATAATGATTATCAATCACAAGAGCCCAGCGACTGAGTATGCAGGATACCGATTTCTTTACCTGGCGGCGGACGATGCTGTTACGCTTCCAGGAAATGACCCGCGCAGAAGACGTTTACAACGAATTACAGCTTCAGACGCAACGCCTGGAATTTGATTATTACGCGCTGTGTGTCAGACATCCCGTTCCGTTTACCCGGCCCAAAATTACCCTTCATACCACTTACCCGGCGGCGTGGGTTTCGCACTATCAGTCCGAGAACTATTTCGCCATCGATCCGGTGCTCAAGGCGGAGAACTTCATTCAAGGGCATCTGCCGTGGAATGACGCCTTATTCAGTCATGCCCAGACGATGTGGGACGCGGCGCGCGCGCATGGTCTGCGCAAAGGCGTCACACAGTGCTTAATGCTGCCCAACCGGGCGCTGGGTTTCCTCTCGGTTTCTCGTGCAAGCCTGCGCCACACGCCTTTCGACACCGATGAAGTAGAACTTAAGCTACAACTGCTGGTGCGGGAAAGCCTGACGGCGCTGACTCGTCTGGAGGATGACATGGTGATGGCGCCGGAAATGCGCTTTAGCAAGCGGGAAAAAGAGATCCTGAAATGGACCGCAGAAGGCAAAACGTCGGCTGAAATCGCGATGATCCTGTCGATATCGGAGAATACCGTCAACTTTCACCAGAAGAATATGCAGAAGAAATTCAACGCTCCCAATAAAACGCAGATTGCCTGCTATGCCGCCGCGACGGGGCTCATCTGAAACGTTGAGCGTTCTGCGTGTCAGACGATAAACCGGCTGAAAGCTGTGCTCTCAGCCGGTTTTGTTTTACTGGCGGTAAGCTTGTTTAATCTGCTTAACCGTACTGGAAAATACGGCGGCCTGGGTTTCGTCTTCGACCAGCGCGATCTGTTTTTCCATCTTAAGAATCACACGGCCCGCATCGGCCTGGCCCATCGCCTGGAGCATCAGCGTTAACAGCGCCTTCAGGCAGGTGACTTCGGTAGCCAGTTCTTGATTATTTTCGGCAGTGGAAAAATCAGGCGTACTCATTTATTTTCCTCGTTATGTCTCAGTAAAAATGTGCGATGGTAAATGTTGAGGCCGCGGAGTATACCATAAGCCAGGCTAAAAATAGCAGCGGTTGTTTTTTGATCAAAAAAAAGCGGTTGGGGTTAATTTAAACCACAACCTTAGCCGCGTATATTTACGCGCATTATTGTTTATTAGGCGTATTTAACTCGTTAATTATTGTTACAAACTTGCTGTGTAATTAGCATCTTTTTGCGCCGTATCGTTTTCTGTCGCCATTCTGAAACGACTTTCCGAAATAAGACTTGTAACAGATTGTTAGTACATGGAGTTTCCACTCCACGTACACACTAATTTCCAAAAACGAGAGCAAAATCGGTCGCGGAGCGTTTTTTACGTTTCAAAGTTGAGATAAAACCCGCTAATATAGGGATGTTTTATTATCAGTAGCGTTATCCCTATTCTGGAGAAATTCCTTTGATCAACGTTCTTCTTGTTGATGACCACGAACTGGTGCGCGCAGGGATACGACGCATTCTTGAAGATATTAAGGGTATAAAAGTCGTCGGTGAGGCGAACTGCGGTGAGGATGCCGTCAAATGGTGCCGCACAAACACCGTCGACGTCGTGTTGATGGACATGAACATGCCCGGTATTGGCGGTCTGGAAGCCACGCGTAAAATTGCGCGTTCAACGGCTGATATAAAAGTCATCATGTTAACCGTCCATACGGAAAACCCGTTACCTGCGAAAGTGATGCAGGCGGGAGCCGCTGGCTATCTCAGCAAAGGCGCGGCGCCGCAGGAAGTGGTTAATGCAATTCGTTCGGTGTACACCGGTCAACGCTACATTGCTTCAGACATTGCCCAGCAGATGGCGTTGAGTCAGATTGAGCCGGAAAAAACGGAAACGCCCTTTGCCAGTTTGTCTGAACGGGAATTGCAGATTATGCTGATGATCACCAAAGGTCAGAAGGTTAATGAGATTTCAGAGCAACTGAATCTCAGTCCTAAAACGGTGAACAGCTATCGCTATCGTATGTTCAGTAAATTAAACATTCATGGTGATGTCGAGCTGACTCACCTGGCAATTCGCCATGGCCTGTGTAATGCGGAGACGTTAACAAGCCAGTGAGTGTTCAGTTTGATTCAAAAGCATTTTTAAAAACCGTCACCAGCCAGCCCGGCGTGTACCGGATGTATGATGCTGGTGGTACGGTAATTTATGTGGGAAAAGCGAAAGACCTGAAAAAACGGCTTTCCAGCTATTTCCGCAGCAATCTGGCGTCGCGTAAAACGGAAGCGCTGGTGGCGCTTATCCAGCAAATAGACGTGACGGTGACCCACACCGAAACGGAAGCGCTGCTGCTTGAGCACAACTACATCAAGCTTTATCAGCCGCGTTACAACGTACTGCTGCGCGACGACAAATCCTATCCCTTTATTTTCCTCAGCGGCGACACGCATCCCCGACTGGCGATGCACCGTGGCGCCAAACACGCCAAAGGCGAGTATTTTGGACCTTTCCCGAATGGCTATGCGGTACGTGAAACGCTGGCGCTGCTGCAGAAAATCTTTCCGATTCGTCAGTGTGAAAACAGCGTATACCGCAACCGCTCCCGTCCCTGTCTGCAGTATCAGATTGGTCGCTGCCTCGGCCCCTGCGTCGAAGGGCTGGTGAGTGAAGAAGAATATGCGCAACAGGTGGAGTACGTGCGCCTGTTTTTATCCGGCAAAGACGATCAGGTGCTGACGCAATTGATCGCACGGATGGAAAAAGCCAGCGAGAATCTTGCCTTTGAAGAAGCCGCGCGCATTCGCGATCAGATTCAGGCCGTGCGCCGCGTGACGGAAAAACAGTTCGTCTCGAATACCGGGGACGATCTTGACGTCATCGGCGTGGCGTTCGACGCCGGTATGGCTTGTGTGCATGTGCTTTTCATCCGGCAAGGAAAAGTGCTGGGTAGCCGCAGTTATTTCCCGAAAGTCCCTGGCGGTACGGAACTGGGCGAAGTCGTGGAAACCTTCGTCGGCCAGTTCTATTTACAGGGTAGTCAGATGCGTACCTTGCCGGGCGAGATCCTGCTTGATTTTAACCTTAGCGATAAAACGCTGTTGGCCGACTCGCTATCTGAACTGGCGGGGCGTCGTATTCATGTACAGACGCGCCCCCGAGGCGATCGCGCGCGCTACCTCAAGCTGGCGCGCACAAATGCCGCGACCGCGTTGACCACCCGGTTGTCTCAGCAGTCGACCATTAACCAGCGTCTGACCGCGCTGGCGACGGTGCTGAACCTTCCAGCCATCAAGCGCATGGAGTGTTTCGACATCAGTCATACGATGGGCGAGCAGACGGTGGCCTCCTGCGTGGTGTTCGATGCCAACGGGCCGCTGCGCGCGGAGTATCGCCGTTACAACATTACCGGTATCACGCCGGGTGATGATTATGCGGCGATGAATCAGGTGTTACGCCGCCGCTACGGGAAGGCTATCGAAGAGAGTAAGATTCCGGACGTGATCCTGATCGATGGCGGCAAAGGACAACTGGGCCAGGCGAAAGCGGTTTTTGCCGGGCTGGACGTGACCTGGGATAAAAATCACCCGCTGCTGCTGGGCGTGGCGAAAGGCGCTGACCGTAAAGCCGGACTGGAAACCCTTTTCTTTGAGCCGGAAGGCGAGGGCTTTAGCCTGCCGCCGGACTCGCCAGCGCTGCATGTGATCCAGCATATTCGCGACGAATCGCACGATCATGCCATCGGCGGACACCGTAAAAAACGGGCGAAGGTGAAAAATACCAGCACGCTGGAGACGATTGAAGGCGTGGGGCCAAAACGTCGCCAGGTTTTGTTGAAATATATGGGCGGTTTGCAAGGATTACGTAATGCCAGCGTAGAAGAAATTGCAAAAGTGCCGGGTATTTCGCAAGGTCTGGCAGAAAAGATCTTCTGGTCGTTGAAACATTGAGGTCTCTGTAGCAACATAGGGGTAATTTCTCTGACAACAGATAGTTACCCGTCACTATGCAATTTAATATCCCAACGTTGCTAACGCTGTTCCGTGTCATCCTCATTCCATTCTTTGTCGTGGTGTTTTATCTGCCGTTTAGCTGGTCGCCCTTCGTGGCGGCGCTGATCTTTGTGGTGGCTGCCGTCACCGACTGGTTTGACGGCTTCCTGGCGCGCCGCTGGAACCAGAGCACCCGGTTTGGCGCTTTTCTCGACCCGGTGGCGGATAAAGTGCTGGTTGCCATCGCGATGGTGCTGGTGACCGAACACTATCACAGCTGGTGGGTGACGCTGCCTGCGGCAATCATGATCGCGCGCGAAATTATTATTTCTGCGCTGCGTGAATGGATGGCGGAACTGGGTAAACGCAGTAGCGTGGCGGTTTCATGGATTGGTAAAGTTAAAACCACCTCGCAAATGGCGGCCCTGGCGTGGCTGCTGTGGCGACCCAATATTTGGGTCGAGTATGCGGGCATTGCGCTGTTTTTCGTCGCGGCAGTCCTGACGTTGTGGTCAATGTTTCAGTATCTGAACGCTGCGCGCGGGGATTTGCTTGATCAGTGATCGTTTCGCCGCAAATTTCAGCAAACGAGCGGAAGTGGCGAAAAATATCGTTGACTCATTGCGTCAGGTAAGTAGAATGCAACGCATCGAACGGCAGCACGGTTTGCCAGACGATAGCAAAATCAAGTGATTAACAACGTACTTGATTATGCGGGAATAGCTCAGTTGGTAGAGCACGACCTTGCCAAGGTCGGGGTCGCGAGTTCGAGTCTCGTTTCCCGCTCCAGATTAACGGCACCGGCGATAGCGGGTGCGGGTCGAAAGACAAAGAATTAAGGCGCGTTAGCAAAGCGGTTATGTAGCGGATTGCAAATCCGTCTAGTCCGGTTCGACTCCGGAACGCGCCTCCACTTTTTCCCGAGCCCGGATGGTGGAATCGGTAGACACAAGGGATTTAAAATCCCTCGGCGTTCGCGCTGTGCGGGTTCAAGTCCCGCTCCGGGTACCATGGGAACAGAAGAATAATCAAAGCAATAAGCAGTGTCGTGAAACCGCCCTTCAGGCGGTTTTTTTATTTCTACGGCATGGCTGACACGTGCTGAACATTTCCTCCTGCGTAGAAATAACGTCTCATAGTGTATTCCGCCTGATTATGACGGAACACAAGATTACGGCAACATTATCCTTTTCGTTTCAGTAAACCGTATGGACAGATAGCAATCACGCACAGATGAGCTAAATGACAATATTTAGGATGATTTCCATCATTGCCTGGGCATAAGCTATTTGTTTTCATCGCATTCCATAATTCTTTATTGTAGCGTGTCACATTATAGACGGTAATGGGATAGGGTTTGTGGTCTATTAATACACCGTCCTGAAACGGCTCAATAATGCTGCCGCTGGATAAAAATATATCTGCCTGATACCAGATCGTTAATTTTAAATTTTTCAGACTACAAATGCATGAGAAACACATACCCGTTGTCGGGCTGACAACGGTGTCAATGACAGTCCATTCCATACTCACCTTCACGTCAATATTAAATACATTTTTTAAGGCCAGATTTAGCCTAGTAGAAAATGCAAGTGACGCATAACTTATTGAAAATGATCAACTTTTTAATTGACCTACTGAAGGTGTTGTTTTTTAATAAATTATTAAGTTTGTATGATGTTTTTATTTACATTATATTACATTTTAGTCTTATAGATGCATTGCTATTATTGATCGTGAGCAATTGTTATACATTTCAATTATTAAAAAATGCTAATGCATACTGCCTGACTGCAATGCTTACGGATTATTCTTCACTCCCGCGCGGAACGTGACAGATTACGCCAGTAAATTGTGTCAGAAGCGTTTTCTTTTCTTGCGCGCGCAGGGTGTATCCGCCGCTCCTTTCAACCTGTAAGATAACCACAGTTAAGCATTCAACGAGGACAAGCATGATGAAAACGGGACCGTTAAACGAAAGCGAACTGGAGTGGCTGGACGATGTATTGACCCAATACAACACCGATCATGCCATACTGGACGTCGCAGAGCTGGATGGGCTGATCACCGCTGTTCTCAGTTCGCCGCGCGAAATTGAGCCAGATGAGTGGCTGGTTGCCGTGTGGGGCGGTGCGCAATATGTGCCGCGCTGGTCTTCAGAAAAAGAGATGACGCGTTTTATGAATCTCGCTTTCCAGCACATGGCGGATACCGCTGACCGACTCAATGCGTTTCCAGAGCAGTTCGAGCCGCTGTTTGGCCTGCGGGAAGTCGATGGCCATGAGCTCACCATCGTAGAAGAATGGTGCTTCGGTTATATGCGGGGCGTGGCGCTGTCTGACTGGTCAGCGTTGCCTGACACGCTGAAACCGGCTCTGGATGCCATTGCGCTTCACGGTACGGAAGAGAATTTCAGCAAAGTCGAGAAACTTAGCCCGGAAGCGTTTGAAAAGAGTGTCGATGCCATTCGCCTTGCGGCGCTGGATCTTCATGCTTACTGGATGGCGCATCCGCAGGAAACGCCGGTGCAGGTGCCGGTGAAAGCAGAGGTGAAACCAGGACGTAACGATCCGTGTCCGTGCGGCAGCGGCAAAAAATATAAGCAGTGCTGCCTGCATTAAAATTTACGGCCTGGCGACGTTTCGCCCGTCAGGCCGTTTGTCTTCGCTCTGACCGACCTATCCCACCTCAGGCAACAGCCCGGCGGCAATACAGAACTGCACCCCGATGACGGCAATACCGCAGAGAAACACCAGGGCCAGCGCAGGACGCCCGCCCGACACGCGGTAGTCAGCTTGCGGATTTTGTTTTCTGCTCTGCCATGCGAGCAGCGAGGGCACGATCAGCGCCAGCACCGCCAGTGCGACGCCGGCATAACCCAGCGCCATCACAAAACCACGCGGATAGAAGAGGGCGAATGCCAGCGGAGGCAGAAAGGTAATCGCCCCGGTTTGCAGTCGGCCTGACGCCGTATTGCGGCGCTGGAACAGATCCGCCAGATAATCAAACAACCCGAGGGCCACCCCGAGGAACGAGGTCGCCAGCGCCAGATCAGCAAACAGATGCACAGCCAGCTCAACGTGCGCCGAGGCCACCACTTCCCGCAGGGCCTGCAGCAGGCCGTTTAAACCCGCATGATCCGCCAGCAGCCCCATAAACGTTGTCGAGTCGATGCTGCCAAGCGTGGCCAGTTGCCAGAAAATGTACGCCACCAACGGAATCGCGCTGCCGATAATAAATACCCACCGCAATTTACGAGTATTGCCGTTCATATAGCTGACAATGCTGGGAACGCTGCCGTGAAACCCGAAGGAGGTAAAGATCACCGGAATGGCGGAAAGGGCAAGGCCCTGTTCCAGCGGCAGGGTTAACAGGTTAACTTTGTGAATATGGGGCATCAGCAGCGCCAGCATGACGACCAGGAAAATGATTTTGGCGCTGAACAGAAAACGGTTAAACAGATCGACCAGCGAGGTGCCGACACATACCACGCCACCGGCAACAAAGGTGAACAGCAGGACACCCGCGGTGGGCGACATTTGTTTTCCGCTCCAGTCGCTGATACTCGCTGCCAGCAGTTCGCCAGCGCCGCTAATGTACGCTGCGGTGAGGGCATACATCAAAAACATCATACTGAAGCCAGTCGCCCACTGACCGTATCGGCCAAGATAACGCTTCGCCAGCGATCCGAGGCCGGTATCCGCCGGAACGTGTTGATAAACTTCCAGCAGCAACAGCGCGGTATAACACATTAAGGCCCACAGACTCATCAGCAGCGCAAAAGTCACGCCAAATCCGACGCCAGCGGCCGCCAGCGGCATGGCCAGCATCCCGGCGCCAATCGTGGTGCCAGCCACGATAAAAACACTTCCCAGAGTTCTATTTTTCACGCTTTACACTGTCCTGCAGATAAACAACGGTAAGATCTGCGGCGCAGGGTAAGGCAAAACATTATCTTCGTCAAATCACCGTTACAATCTGTGTAAACATAATTATACATCCATTCCCGCATTGAACCTGCGCTAGCGCAAGGCGAAGAACGCGCGTTCCGCTTAGGCTATCCGTTTTGATTCAGGAGGACATATGACATCCATTCATGGGCACGAAGTGTTGAATATGATGATAGCGTCGGGCGAACCGTATTCAACGGCAAGTCTGGAAGCGGCGATAAAAAATCGCTTCGGCGAGCAGGCGCGTTTTCATACCTGTTCCGCGTCGGATATGACCGCAGGGGAACTGGTGGCGTTTCTGGCGGCGAAAGGAAAATTTGTTGCCCAGGATGACGGTTTTTCCACTCATGAAAGTAAGATCTGCCGTCATTAACAAAACGGTGAGGATAACCTCACCGTCAGACATTAATTTGCGCTATCAAGAGTCGAAAGTTCTTTATCAATAAAATATAACCCTTCGCCGCTTTTGCCCGCCAGGGTTAATTTATCAATAACGGATTTAAACAGTTTTTCTTCTTCATGCTGTTCAGCGACGTACCATTGCAGGAAATTAAAGGTCGGATAATCCTGGCTGGTCATTGCGGCATGAGCCAGTTCATTTATTTTCTGCGTAATTAATTGTTCGTGCTCATACGTGGCGCGGAATAATTCGTCCAGCGATGCGTACTCCGCAAAAGGCGAGGAGACGGTATTAATGCGCGGCAGGCTGCCGGTATCGGTCAGATAGTCGAACAGGCGCTGCATATGGGTCATCTCTTCCTGCGCATGGCGACGTAGAAACGCGGCGGCGCCTTCAAAACTGTGGTAACTACACCAGGCGCTCATCTGCTGATAGAGCAGCGAAGAATATAACTCCAGATTCATTTGCTCATTGAGTTTATCGATCATTTCTGTTTTCAGCATGGTTAGGCTCCACAAAGGTGAGAATTATTTTGATGTGGCGTCACTATAATTTGTTATTTAAATATTTGCAAAAGGTAAAATAATAAATTTAATTATTAAAAATACGAATGGGAATAAAACGCATTTACGCTATATGCCCGATATAATAGGGATAAAGGCCAGCGATACCCTGGCCGTTATTTTAATAAGTAGGGGAAAGCGTTTGTGACAAGGCGACACCCTGGCACTGGTATGAAAGGATAACCTGACTGTTGATACAGAGCGAACCCGCAAATACACGACAGGTTTTAACCGGCTGCCCGAAGCGTACGGCATTGGCATAGCCTGTCTGTTGACATGCTTTCGTCGCGGTGCCGTGGGCGATATACTCATCGGTTACCGCATTTTGTAACATGGCTTCACCGTAGCTCAGACGTACCACACCCGTGGTCGCGCTGACCTCGCTCACCTCAGCGTGCCTGCTTATCGTACATCCTGTCAGTGCCGTCAATGAAAGGGCAAGTAAAAGCGTCTTCATGGTTTCACTCTGATAGATCGGGGATAGGCTATCCTACTCTATGCCCGCAAATTTCAATGGCCGGAATAGCTTACAGATCCGCTATCACTAATTTGTACGGCCAGAGTTGCGCCTTTCGTTCTGCAAAAATGTGAAGCTCACTCTGTTTTTTAAAATCGTTTTTCACAAAATTTGAAAGTGCGTTTGGGAAGTAGTACTGTTCCTGAAACGTCATTGACTCATGGCGGGACAACCCGCACGCATTTCAGGAGAAGACAGAATGAAAATTGCACTCATGATGGAAAACAGCCAGGCCAGCAAAAACGCCATCATTCATAATGAGCTTAAAGCGGTTGCGGATGAAAAAGGCTTTCCGGTATTCAACGTTGGTATGAGCGATGAAAACGATCATCATCTGACCTACATCCATCTGGGTATCATGGCCAGCATTCTGCTGAATGCCAAAGCAGTTGACTTTGTCGTGACTGGCTGTGGTACCGGCCAGGGCGCGCTGATGTCGCTGAACATCCATCCGGGCGTGGTGTGCGGTTACTGCATCGATCCGGCTGACGCCTTCCTGTTTGCGCAAATCAACAACGGTAATGCGCTGTCTCTGCCGTTTGCTAAAGGATTTGGCTGGGGCGCAGAACTGAACGTACGCTTCATTTTCGAGAAAGCCTTTACCGGTCGTAACGGGGAAGGATACCCGCCGGAGCGTAAAGAGCCGCAGGTACGTAACGCAGGTATTCTGAACCAGGTGAAAGCGGCAGTTGTGAAAGACAACTACCTCGACACATTGCGGGCGATCGACCCGGAACTGGTCAAAACCGCCGTGTCTGGCCCGCGCTTCCAGCAGTGTTTCTTTGAGAACTGCCAGAACAAAGAGATCGAAGCCTTTGTTCGCGAAATCCTGGGCTAATCACCGCGACGAAACCGGATGGCCCTGCGCCGTCCGGTAACTACCCTGATTTCTTTGCCGACACCGCACTTCCCGCATCGTTCGCCAGCCTCAATGTATCCACCATCCCCACCAGACAGATCGCCGCAATCGTTACAAACGCCAGGCGAAAGCTGATGCCGGGCGTCGCGCTTATTTCCAGCCATTCGCTGACGCTTGCGCCGATCCGGATCCCAATTGCGCCCAGCGAAATGCCCAACCCAACGGCCAACTGAGTGGCGGTACTGAATAGCGTATTGGCATAACTCATCTGTTCAGCAGGAACGTCCGCAAAGGCGAGGGTGCTGATGCCGGTGAACTGTACAGAACGGAATACGCCGCCAAGGTAAAGCACCAGTAATAGTAACCAGACGGGCGTGTCGGGCGTCAGGCACGCACAGGCGAGCAGCGCCAGCACATTGAGCGCGCCATTAATCAACAACAGCTTTTTAAAGCCAAGCCAGCGGATCAGCGGAGTGGTGGCGGGTTTGATCGTTAAATTGCCGACAAAAACCGCCAGTACCAGCGAGCCCGCCTGAAAAGCATTCATGCCAAAACCAACCTGAAACATCAGCGGCAGCAAAAACGGAACGGCGCTAATCGAGGCGCGAAACAAAGAGCCACCGTACATCGTGACGCGAAACGTCGGCACCTGCATAGCGTCCAGACGAATCATCGGATGTGCGGCTTGCTGAAAATGACGCAGTGAATACGCCAGGGTGATCCCGCCCAGTAGCAGCAGCGTGAGGGGCAAGCCCGGCGCAAATTGCTGCGCGCCCATCAGTTCCATCGCGTAAACCAGACTGACCATCGCAATGGCGGTAGCCATAAAACCCGACACATCGAACGGACGGCGAACCTCCTCTTTTATGTCGGGGATAAAACGCAGCGCCAGCGTCATTGCCAGCAGCCCTGCCGGTACGTTAATAAAGAAAATCCATCGCCAACTGGCATAGCTGGTTATAAATCCACCCAGCGGCGGGCCGATGATGGGCGCCACCAGGGCGGGCCAGGTTAAGGTGGCGATGGCGGTAATGAGCTGATGCTTCGGCGTGGTGCGCAGTACGGCCAGACGTCCGACGGGCACCATCAGCGCGCCGCCGACGCCCTGAAAAATACGCATCGCCAGAAAGCCTTCCAGCGTGGTGGCAAGACCGCAAAGCACTGAAGCCAGCGTAAAAATGGCCAGGGCAAGGGTAAACACTTTGCGCGCGCCAAAGCGGTCGGCTATCCAGCCGCTGGCGGGTATCAATACCGCCAGGGTGATCAGATACGCGCTGATACCGATATTCAGATCCACGGCCTGAACACCGAAAGTACTGGCCATATCCGGCAGGGCAGTCGCGATCACCGTGCCGTCAATAAACTCCATAAAAAACGCGCCAGCAACAAGCAAAGCGGCAGGAGAGATGCCCCGTTTGCTTTCTGTGACCCAATCGTCTCGCATGTGGTCCTTGCCTTCAAAAAAATTTTAAATTTTTACTGGAACTGAACGTGATACAGGCCTTTGAAAAGTCAGCAATAAGGGCAAATTTGGGAAGAAAATGTTAATTTAATTATGTGATGCATATCACATAATGGTTGATTTTTGTGATGAGTGTCATATTATACGCGCATAGGCAATAACACCTGCATAACAATACCTTTGGAGTCATGCCATGAAACTGCGTAAAATCCTCAAAAGCATGTTTGAAAATTATTGCAAAACATTCAAAGACGTACCGCCTGGCGCGATGTTCTGATAAAAAACCTGCTTCGGCAGGTTTTTTTATGCCCGCGAGCCGGGTACCCGTATGACTATCGTTTCTGCGACGTAATCGGTACTATGGCGGCCTTTCTTTTTTCAGGAGCCAAGCAATGTCCCAACCGATGAATGCCGATCAGGAACTGGTATCTGATGTTGTCGCCTGCCAACTGGTGATCAAACAAATCCTTGATATACTTGATGTGATCGCGCCCGTTGAAGTACGTGAAAAAATGTCCAGCCAGCTAAAGAATATCGATTTCACCACACATCCGGCGGCAGCCGACCCTATCACCCTGCGCGCCATTCAAAAGGCAATCGCGCTCATTGAGCTCAAATTCACGCCGCAGGGCGAAGCACATTAAAATAAACCGTTGTTTCAGAATTTAGAAATGTTTTTTGCGATGCCTCCTGTTTATGGGAGGCATCCGGGAACGCGGACTTGCGTAATGGCCTGCGGGGAAGGGAACGGCAGGCCAGTGCGGGGATATTAATGCTGCTGATAATTCACCACGTTAAGGACATGCTGGTCGGTCTGGGCTGGACATAGCCCTGCGCGTTTCGCGTTGCGCACTTCCTCAAAGATGGTCTGCAATAACAATCCGTCCTGCTGCTGTTCTTTCTCCAGATCGTGCAGGAAAGTGAGCGTCTGTGCGTCGTTCAACGCCTGCGCTTCATCGGCCAGACGCGACAGCGTACTGGCGCGCTGTTGGTACTCTTCGAGTGTTTTTTGAAACAATTCTTCCAGGGAATGCAAATCGCTGCCCGGCACGTCAACCGCCTTCACGATCGGGTTCGCGCCGGCGTTTTTCATAAAATTAAACATCCGCATCATATGGGTGACGTTACTTTGCGCCTGGGTGCGAAGAAATGTTGCCGTTCCCATCAAACTTTGCTCTGAGCACCATTCGCTCAAATGGAGATAAAAATTCGAGGCGTAAAACTCAAGGTTCATTTGGGTGTTGAGTTTGTGAGCCATGCCTGCTGCAGCCATAACAATATCCTTATTTACTGAAAGAGACGGTGTGCGGGATAAACGGCACACTTAACTGTTAGCAGAATAAAACCCCTTCTGCCGGTCCATGAGTGATCGTAGTATCAATTCAGTCGCTGATCGAAATAAGCATAGCGCCGAATGCAAATTAAGAAAATCCTTAATGTTGTATGTTTATAATTTTTTACATGTTGCTGAAAGCAATGTCTGAATGCCAAAAATATTACCCCGCGTGATTAAAATGCATCCTGTTGATTATCAATGGTTTTAATCTTTAATTTATTTTTGAAATGACGTTTCAGATCACAAAAGAGATCCCTCGGCCATGGTAGGATCGGATTATTGATAATTCTTTTTTACGTTGGCGCATTAATTTACGAATGACACTGTTTAGTCAGAAATTATCGGCTCGCCATTTTTGCGCCAGATCAGTTTCACTAAAAACTATTTTATTTTACCGAATGATAACGTCGTTATTTCGGTTCATTTGGCATCATTGGCATGAGGTTGTGGAAATGAAAAAAGTTGCTGTCCTGTTGGCGCCTGGCTTTGAAGAAGCGGAAGCGATTGTCACCATTGATATTTTACGCCGTTTGCACATTGAGGTGGACACGCTGGCCTGCGCGGAGTCGCGGGCGGTGGTAAGCTATCACGATGTTCCGATGGTGGCGGATCAAACCCTGGCAGAAAGTCTGGAAACACTCTATGACGCCGTGGTGCTGCCGGGTGGACCGCAGGGTAGCGTCAATCTGGCGGCCAGTCCCCAGGTTGTGGCGTTCATCGCTCGCCATGACGCGGCGGGTAAACTGATCTGCCCGATTTGTTCGGCGGCGGCACGAGTGTTGGGTGGCAATGGGTTACTGAAAGGACGTCGCTACGTCTGTTCCGGCGATCTCTACGAGACAGTCACCGATGGCGTGTATGTCGACGCCCCGGTAGTGGAAGACGGAAATCTGCTGAGCGGAAAAGGGCTGGGACACATCTTCGACTTTGCGCTGGCGCTGTCGGCCCGTTTACTCGGCGATGACGCGCCGGTACGCGACCACGCCGACCATATTTATTATCGCTGGTAATTTTCGTGTCCCCAAATATGCCGTATTTGGGGACTAGGATTTGCTGGCTGGCGTTATGGATTAATTGGCTATCTTGTTTTTTATTTGTCAGACAATACTCCCCATTCTTATGTCATTTTCCGCTGAATTTATGTACGCAATTACTGTAATTCTGCGGTGTGATGCCGCTCTCCTATGGAGAATCAATTTCCCGCTACAACTATTCCAGAACCGGCATTTACCAGGCGAATAAATGGTAATGCTTTGTTTTACGTCTGAATTACAAAGAATCGTTCGATTTTACCCTACATAAAATGACGCTAAAGCTGGAGTTAACCATGCACAAATTCACTAAAGCGCTGGCGGCCATCGGTCTGGCTGCCGTTATGTCACAATCCGCTATTGCTGAAACCATGAAGTTAGGTTTTCTGGTCAAACAACCCGAAGAGCCCTGGTTTCAGACAGAATGGAAATTTGCCGATAAGGCCGGGAAAGATCTGGGCTTTGAGGTAATAAAAATAGCGGTCCCGGACGGGGAAAAAACCCTGAATGCGATCGACAGTCTGGCGGCCAGCGGCGCGAAAGGGTTCGTCATTTGCACGCCTGACCCGAAACTCGGTTCGGCGATTGTCGCCAAGGCGCGCGGGTATGACATGAAAGTCATTGCCGTCGATGACCAGTTCGTTAATGCCAAAGGTAAACCCATGGACAGCGTCCCGCTGGTGATGATGGCGGCGACCAAAATCGGCGAGCGTCAGGGCCAGGAACTGTTTAAAGAGATGCAGAAACGCGGCTGGGACGTCAAAGAGACCGCGGTGATGGCGATTACCGCCAACGAGCTGGATACGGCGCGCCGTCGTACCTCCGGATCCATGGAAGCGCTGAAAGTCGCCGGCTTCCCGGAAAAACAAATTTATCAGGTGCCCACCAAATCAAACGATATCCCGGGCGCGTTTGACGCCGCCAACTCAATGCTGGTGCAGCATCCGGAAGTCAAACACTGGTTGATCGTCGGCATGAACGATAACACGGTGCTCGGCGGCGTCCGGGCGACAGAAGGCCAGGGCTTTAAGGCGCCGGACGTTATCGGTATCGGCATTAACGGGGTTGATGCGGTCAGCGAGCTGTCGAAAGCGCAGGCCACCGGCTTTTACGGTTCGCTACTGCCAAGCCCGGACGTTCACGGCTATAAGTCCAGCGAAATGCTTTACAACTGGGTGACTAAAGATGCAGAACCGCCAAAATTCACTGAGGTCACAGACGTGGTGCTGATCACCCGCGACAACTTCAAAGAAGAACTGGCGAAAAAAGGCCTGGGCGGTAAATAACCTGACAGACAGCGAATGCCGGGCAAGGCGCAGCGGCCCTCCGGCATTGGCTGTGAACGAGGAGTCGTTATGCAACAGTCTACCCCGTATCTCTCATTTCGCGGCATCGGTAAAACGTTCCCCGGCGTCAGGGCGCTCACGGACATCAGTTTTGACTGCCATGCCGGTCAGGTGCATGCGTTGATGGGAGAAAATGGCGCCGGGAAATCCACACTCCTGAAAATTCTCAGCGGCAACTATGCGCCTACCACGGGCTCTTTGGCGATTCGCGGTCAGGAGATGTCGTTTTCTGACACCACCGCCGCACTGAACGCCGGTGTCGCGATTATTTACCAGGAATTGCATCTCGTCCCGGAAATGACCGTGGCGGAGAACATTTATCTCGGCCAGCTTCCGCACAAGGGCGGAATCGTAAACCGCAGCCTGCTTAACGACGAAGCGGGGCTGCAACTGAAACATCTGGGAATGGATATTGATCCCGATACCCCGCTGAAATACTTGTCCATCGGCCAGTGGCAAATGGTGGAGATTGCCAAAGCGCTGGCGCGTAACGCCAAAATTATCGCCTTTGATGAGCCGACCAGTTCGCTTTCAGCGAGGGAGATTGAGAATTTGTTTCGGGTGATCCGCGAACTGCGCAAAGAAGGCCGCGTCATTTTGTATGTTTCACACCGCATGGAAGAAATTTTTGCCCTTAGCGACGCCATTACTGTGTTTAAGGATGGACGCTATGTCACCACCTTCACCGATATGACGCAGGTGAACCATGACATGCTGGTTCAGGCGATGGTGGGGCGCGATCTCGGCGATATCTATGGTTGGCAACCGCGGCAGTATGGTGTGGAGCGTCTGCGTTTGCATGAGGTAAAAGCGCCTGGCGTGCGCATGCCAGTCAGCCTGACGGTGCGCAGCGGAGAAATCGTCGGACTGTTTGGTCTGGTCGGCGCAGGCCGCAGCGAACTGATGAAAGGGCTGTTTGGCGGCACGCGGATCAGTAACGGGCAGGTGTATATCGACGGTCAACAGATTGATATTCGCAAACCCGCGAACGCCATTGCCGCCGGTATGATGCTGTGCCCCGAGGACCGCAAAGCCGAAGGAATCATTCCAGTGCATTCCGTTCGCGACAATATCAACATCAGCGCCCGCCGCAAGCATGTGCTTGGCGGCTGCCTGATCAATAACGGCTGGGAGGAAACCAACGCCGATCACCACATTCGTTCCCTGAACATCAAAACGCCTGGCGCGGAGCAACTGATCATGAACCTTTCCGGCGGGAACCAGCAGAAGGCGATTCTGGGGCGCTGGCTGTCGGAAGAGATGAAGGTCATTTTGCTCGACGAACCGACGCGCGGCATTGATGTTGGCGCGAAGCACGAAATTTACAACGTAATCTATGCCCTGGCCGCCCGCGGCGTCGCGGTGCTTTTCGCCTCCAGCGATCTGCCGGAAGTGCTCGGTGTCGCAGACCGCATCATCGTCATGCGGGAAGGGGAAATTGCCGGGGAACTGCTTCATGAACAGGCGGATGAGCGCCAGGCGCTGAGCCTCGCTATGCCTAAAGTCAGCCAGGCAGTCGCCTGAGAAAGGAGAGAAAGATGTCTTCCGTAACAACGTCTGGTTCTGGCGCGCCGAAGTCGCCGTCGTCGTTTAGTCTGGGTCGCATCTGGGATCAGTATGGCATGCTGGTGGTCTTCGCCGTTCTGTTCCTCGCCTGCGCGATTTTTGTGCCTAACTTTGCCACCTTCATCAACATGAAAGGGCTGGGGCTGGCTATCTCTATGTCGGGGATGGTGGCATGCGGCATGTTATTCTGCCTGGCGTCAGGGGATTTTGACCTCTCTGTCGCCTCGGTGATCGCCTGTGCCGGGGTAACCACGGCAGTGGTGATCAACATGAGCGAAAGCCTGTGGATTGGCGTCGGCGCGGGGTTGCTGCTCGGCGTGCTGTGCGGGCTGGTTAATGGCTTTGTAATCGCCAGGCTGAAGATTAACGCGCTGATTACCACGCTGGCGACGATGCAGATTGTCCGCGGGCTGGCCTATATCATCTCTGACGGTAAAGCCGTAGGGATTGAGGATGAACGCTTTTTCACCCTTGGCTACGCCAACTGGTTCGGCCTACCGGCCCCCATCTGGCTGACGGTCGCCTGCCTGATCATTTTTGGTTTACTGCTGAATAAAACCACCTTTGGACGCAATACGCTGGCGATTGGGGGAAATGAAGAGGCGGCGCGTCTGGCGGGGGTACCGGTCGTTCGGACCAAAATCATCATCTTCGTGCTGTCGGGGCTGGTGTCTGCGGCGGCCGGGATTATCCTCGCGTCGCGCATGACCAGCGGACAGCCAATGACCTCTATCGGTTACGAGCTGATCGTCATTTCCGCCTGCGTGTTAGGCGGCGTTTCCCTCAAAGGCGGCATCGGAAAAATCTCATATGTGGTCGCCGGAGTCCTTATTTTAGGCACCGTTGAGAACGCCATGAACCTGCTGAATATTTCGCCTTTCGCCCAGTACGTGGTACGCGGCTTAATCCTGCTGGCAGCAGTGATCTTCGACCGTTACAAGCAAAAAGCGAAGCGCAGTGTTTGATAAAAAAATCCTCAACTTTTTAGTCTAGTTCCTCCCTTTTGCCAGCCGCTACCCCGGCTGGCAACTGTCTTTCTAAATGGCGAGCAGGGTCACACTGTCTATACTTACATGACTATGGGGCGCGATCCGCGCGTTGCCGGAAATAATGATAAGGAGGAGAACCGGGTGGCAGAACCGTTAACCGCAATCCCTGAACAATCCGCTCTCTACGCTTACTTTTTTGATCTTGATGGCACCCTGGCGGAGATCAAACCGCATCCTGACCAGGTCGTTGTGCCACCAACGATTCTTCAGATGCTTCACCGTCTTGCCGAGAACAGCGCTGGAGCACTGGCACTGGTTTCAGGGCGTTCCATGGCGGAACTTGATGCGCTGGCGAAACCCTGGCGTTTTCCGCTGGCGGGTGTCCACGGCGCCGAGCGGCGCGATATTCATGGCCGGACGCATATCGTTCATCTTCCGCAAGCCATAGAGCGTGAGGTGAGCCTGCAACTGCATACCGCGCTGGCGAATCTGCCAGGCACTGAACTCGAGACCAAAGGCATGGCCTTTGCGCTGCACTATCGTCAGGCACCAGAGCATGAGGCGACCCTTCAGGCGATAGCGAGCCGCATTACCCAGACCTGGCCGCAACTGGCCATACAGCAGGGTAAATGCGTTGTAGAGATAAAACCGAAGGGGACCAACAAGGGAGAGGCGATCTCTGCGTTTATGCAGGAAGCGCCGTTTGCCGGGCGAATCCCGGTATTTTTGGGAGATGACTTGACCGATGAAACAGGATTTGCCGTGGTGAACAACGCGGGGGGTATGTCAATCAAAGTGGGTGAGGGAGAAACCCTGGCGAAATGGCGTCTCGCAAGCGTTCCCGACGTATGGCGTTGGATCGAAACTATTCACACTTCACAACAACAAGAAAAAAACACGAATGACAGGAGAGATGGCTATGAGTCGTTTAGTCGTAGTATCTAATCGAATTGCTCCCCCGGACAATAAAACCAGCGCAGGCGGACTGGCCGTCGGCGTGCTGGGCGCGCTGAAAGCCGCAGGAGGATTATGGTTCGGTTGGAGTGGCGAACTGGGGAACGAGGATCAGCCGTTAAAAAAGGTGACCCGGGGCAACATTACCTGGGCGTCGTTTAATCTGAGCGAGCAGGATCACGAAGAGTATTACAACCAGTTTTCTAATGCCGTGTTATGGCCGGCCTTTCACTACCGTCTGGATCTGGTGAATTTCCAGCGTTCGGCGTGGGAAGGTTATCAGCGGGTCAATGCGCTGTTAGCGGACAAGCTGCTGCCGCTGCTAAAAGAGGATGACATCATCTGGATCCACGATTATCACCTGCTGCCGTTCGCCAGCGAGCTGCGTAAGCGTGGGGTAAATAATCGCATCGGCTTCTTCCTGCATATTCCGTTCCCGACGCCAGAAATCTTTAACGCGCTGCCGTGTTCAGAAGAGCTACTGGAACAACTGTGCGACTTCGATCTGTTGGGATTCCAGACGGAAAATGACCGTCTGGCGTTCCTGGACAGCTTGTCCAGCCTGACGAGAGTCGCGACCCGTGAAAGCCGAAGCCACATCGCGTGGGGCAAAAGCTTCCGTACCGAGGTGTATCCTATCGGCATCGAGCCAGATGAGATCGCTCAGCAGGCCTCGGGTCCGCTGCCGCCGAAACTGGCGCAGCTCAAGGCTGAACTCAAAAATCTGAAGAATATTTTTTCCGTTGAGCGCCTCGACTACTCGAAAGGGTTGCCGGAGCGTTTTCAGGCTTATGAAGCGCTGCTGGAGAAATACCCGCAGCACCACGGCAAAATTCGCTATACCCAGATAGCCCCCACCTCCCGTGGCGATGTTCAGGCCTACCAGGATATCCGTCATCAGCTTGAGACCGAAGCCGGACGCATCAACGGTAAATATGGTCAACTGGGCTGGACGCCGCTGTTCTACCTGAATCAGCATTTTGATCGCAAGCTGTTGATGAAAGTCTTTCGCTACTCTGACGTAGGGCTGGTGACGCCGCTGCGTGACGGTATGAACCTGGTGGCGAAAGAGTTCGTGGCCGCGCAGGACCCGGCGAACCCCGGCGTGCTGGTGCTTTCACAATTCGCCGGCGCGGCGAACGAGTTGACGTCTGCGCTGATCGTCAATCCTTACGATCGTGACGAAGTGGCCGCGGCGCTGGATCGCGCGTTAACGATGCCGCTGGCGGAGCGCATATCCCGCCACGCGGAAATGCTGGAGGTGATTGTTAAAAATGACATCAACCACTGGCAGGAGCGCTTTATCTGCGATTTAAAGCAGATCGCGCCGCGCAGTGCTGACAGCCTGCAGCAGAACAAAGTGGCGACCTTCCCGAAACTGGCCTGATGGCGGCTGAGAGGCGGTTATTCGCCATCCAGCGGGACGAGCAGGACGTCCACCAGGCTTGAACTGACAACGCTTTTCGCCGAGCAGGACGCTCGCGAAAAGAAACTTTGATTATGATTGCCGCAAACCACCAGATCGACGTCGTGTTTGCGGCACACGTCCAGAATATGCTCGCTCAGTTCGCCGTAAGTGATAAAAGTTTGGGCGATCGGGTAACCGGCATCTTTTCCTAACTTTTCCAGAAAATCATGGGTTTCTTCATGCATCACGGCGCGTAAATCTTCCAGCATCGGCGCAGCGAACTGATTATACAGTTCCGGATCGGAGGCAAGGGTGATAAGGCTGATACGCGCATTGACGGGTTGGGCAATCGAAACCGCTTTTGCCAGAAGCTGCTGGCTTTCCGGGGTGACCGCGACGGCAACCAGGATGTGACGGTAACTCATAACTCGCTCCTTATTGCAAGAATATGAGAGGGTTCTTCAGCATTACTCCGAAATGAGGACAACTGCAATGCTTTACGATGACAATAATGTGAAGGCAATCATAATTATTCATTAAGTTTTCTTATAAATATTCTGAAGGAATAACCAAAATTATGTCCGAAATGGGATGACTTAAATCAAATTTCGCGCGCATCAATTTTTCCTCTTAACAAATTTACGAAAGTTATTAATTTCTTTATAGGCATAAATAGCACGCATTGATAAAAATTAGAAAACAATTAACTCATTGTTTATAAACGATAAAAATATTCATCCCTTCATGGTGAAATTAATGGAAAACGAGTATTTTCTCACCGTTATTTTAACTTCTGTGTCGTAATATTTTTCTCTGTATCCGGCTCTTTTTTTAATGACCCTGGAAACAAAAAGGGGTTTTGTTGGCTAATTATTCATCAAAATAAAAGCTCAACTGATGGATTTATGTTATCGAATAAGTTAATTTATGTGATGTGCATCACATATTTTCCAAATTCGCAGCGTGGCTTTGTTGTATGTCTTGGGAGTGACGAGTACAGTTGCGTCGATTTAGGAAAAATCTTAGGCATTTGTAAGAAATCATGTTCGTCTGTAAGCGCCTGACAAGGTTGTCATGACGTTCGCAGCGTGCATATTTCTGTCTGAGATCTGCTATGTATTTGACCTATTTGCTTTTATTTACCGGGATTTCCCGGCGACATCACGGGGTGCGGTTACGCCGCATAAAAAATAAAGTTGGTTATTCTGGATGGGAATAATGCATACATCCGAGTTGCTGAAACACATTTATGACATCAATTTGTCATATTTACTCCTTGCACAGCGTCTGATCGTTCAGGACAAAGCGTCCGCCATGTTTCGTCTCGGGATCACGGAAGAGATGGCGACCTCGCTGGGTGCCCTGACCTTGCCACAGATGGTCAAACTGGCGGAAACAAACCAACTGGTATGTCACTTCCGCTTCGACAATCATCAGACCATCACCCGGCTGACTCAGGACTCACGGGTAGACGATCTCCAGCAAATTCATACCGGTATCATGTTGTCCACGCGTCTGTTGAGTGATGTCGAACAGGCTGATGAAACCGCACGGAAAAAAAGGGCCTGACGATGAGTGAAAAAAGCATTGTTCAGGAAGCTCGCGATATCCAGTTAGCGATGGAATTGATCACTCTGGGCGCCCGTTTGCAAATGCTGGAAAGCGAGACGCAGTTAAGTCGCGGCCGCCTCATCAAATTGTACAAAGAACTCCGCGGTAGCCCCCCGCCTAAAGGCATGCTGCCGTTTTCTACTGACTGGTTTATGACCTGGGAGCAAAATATTCATGCTTCCATGTTCTGTAATGCCTGGCAGTTTTTACTCAAAACCGGTCTGTGCAGCGGTGTGGATGCGGTGATCAAGGCCTACCGGTTATACCTCGAACAGTGTCCGCAAGGGGAAGACGGTCCGCTGTTGGCGCTGACCCGCGCCTGGACGCTGGTGCGTTTCGTTGAAAGCGGATTGCTGCAACTGTCGAGCTGTAGCTGTTGCGGCGGGAATTTTATTACCCATGCGCATCAGCCTGCCGGGAGTTTTGCCTGCAGTTTGTGCCAGCCGCCTTCCCGCGCGGTAAAAAGACGTAAACTTTCCCAGGATGCTGCCGATATTATTCCACAACTGCTGGATGAACAGGTCGAACAGGCTGTTTAACCGACACGGTGTGGACAAGACACTCCAGCAGCGGTAAGCGATTACCGCTGCTTTTTTTTGCCTCGCCAACGCGTTAACGCCCCCCGACTGCGCATCCTGTCATAGTCAACAGCGGAAGGATGATGTCGTGCTTATCTTATTAGGTTACCTGGTTGTTATCGGTACAGTTTTCGGCGGTTATATGATGACCGGCGGGCACCTTGGGGCACTCTATCAACCGGCTGAATTTGTGATCATCGGCGGCGCGGGGGTCGGGGCGTTTATTGTCGGCAACAACGGTAAAGCGATTAAGGGAACGCTGAAGGCGTTGCCGCTGCTGTTTCGCCGATCCAAATACACCAAAGCGATGTACATGGATCTGCTGGCGCTGCTCTACCGCCTGATGGCTAAGTCACGCCAGCAGGGGATGTTTTCCCTTGAGCGTGACATTGAGAACCCGAAAGAGAGTGAAATTTTTACCAGCTATCCGCGCATTCTTGCCGATGCGGTCATGCTGGATTTTATTGTCGATTACCTGCGTCTGATTATCAGCGGCAATATGAATACTTTCGAAATTGAAGCGCTGATGGACGAGGAGATCGAAACCCACGAAAGCGAAGCGGAAGTCCCGGCGAACAGCCTGGCGCTGATGGGCGATTCGCTACCGGCGTTTGGTATCGTCGCCGCGGTGATGGGGGTGGTTCACGCGCTGGCTTCCGCCGACAGGCCCGCTGCTGAACTGGGTGCGCTGATCGCCCATGCGATGGTCGGCACCTTCCTCGGTATTTTACTTGCCTATGGTTTCATCTCGCCGCTGGCCAGCGTGCTGCGTCAGAAAAGCGCCGAGACCACTAAGATGATGCAGTGCGTCAAGATTACGCTGCTATCAAATCTGAATGGCTATGCCCCACCGATCGCCGTCGAATTTGGCCGCAAAACCCTCTATTCCAGCGAGCGCCCGTCATTCATTGAACTGGAAGAGCACGTGCGGGCGGTCAGAAACCCTAATCAGCAGACGACGACTGAGGACGCATGAAGAATCAGTCCCATCCTATCGTCGTCGTCAAACGACGCAAACATAAAGGGCACGGCGGCGGCGCTCACGGTTCGTGGAAGATTGCCTACGCTGATTTTATGACAGCCATGATGGCCTTTTTTCTGGTGATGTGGCTCATTTCCATCTCCAGCCCTAAAGAACTGATTCAAATTGCCGAATATTTCCGTACGCCGCTGGCGACGGCGATCACCGGCGGCAACCGGATCGCCAACAGCCAGAGCCCGATTCCCGGCGGTGGTGATGACTTCACCCAACAACAGGGAGAAGTGAATAAACAGCCTGACATCGAGGCATTACGGAAGCGGATGGAGCAAAACCGGTTGAGCAAACTGCGTGGCGACCTCGATCAGCTGATTGAATCCGACCCGAAACTGCGGGCGTTGCGTCCGCATCTGAAGATCGATCTGGTGCAGGAAGGGCTGCGTATTCAGATTATCGACAGTCAGAATCGCCCGATGTTTAAAACCGGCAGTGCCGAGGTCGAGCCGTATATGCGCGACATTCTGCGGGCGATCGCGCCCGTGCTGAACGGGATTCCAAACCGAATCAGCCTGTCCGGGCATACGGATGATTTTCCCTATGCCAACGGGGAGAAAGGCTACAGCAACTGGGAATTGTCCGCCGACCGCGCGAATGCGTCGCGGCGTGAACTGGTGCAGGGCGGTCTGGATGATGGAAAAGTGTTACGGGTGGTGGGGATGGCCGCCACGATGCGCCTGAGCGATCGCGGCCCCGATGACGCCATTAACCGCCGGATCAGCCTGCTGGTACTGAATAAACAGGCTGAACAGTCAATTTTGCATGAAAACGCTGAAAGCCAGAACGAGCCGGTAAGTGTATTACAACAGCCTGCGGCGGCACCGCAGGTAAGCGTTCCCACATCGCCACCAGCCAATCCGAGGTGATAGCGTGAGCATGGATATTAGCGATTTTTATCAGACCTTTTTTGATGAAGCTGACGAGTTGTTGGCTGACATGGAGCAACACCTGCTCGACCTTGCGCCCGACGCGCCGGACGCCGAGCAGTTGAATGCCATTTTCCGCGCCGCGCATTCCATTAAAGGCGGCGCCGGAACCTTCGGCTTCACCATTTTGCAGGAAACGACCCATCTGATGGAGAACCTGCTGGATGAAGCGCGCCGTGGTGAAATGCAGCTCAACACCGACATTATCAACCTGTTTTTGGAAACGAAAGATATTATGCAGGAACAGCTCGACGCCTATAAAAGCTCCCAGGAGCCGGATGCCGCTAGCTTCGAATATATCTGCAATGCATTGCGCCAGCTGGCGCTGGAAGCGAAGGGCGAAACCGCGCCTGCGGTGGTGGCAAACGCCCGGCTGAGCGTCGTGGACACAACGCCTGATGAGGGCGGCGCGCCGACAGTAGAAGAAAAATTGCGCATTAATCTGTCCCGCCTGAAAGCCAGTGAGATTGATCTGCTGGAGGAGGAACTGGGCAATTTGAGCACCTTAACCGACGTGGTGAAAGGCGCCGATTCGCTTGCCGCCACCCTGGACGGCGGTGTCGCCGAAGAGGATGTGGTGGCAGTGCTGTGCTTTGTGATCGAAGCCGATCAGATTTCCTTCGAAAAAGTCGTCGCGCCGAACGCCCCTGCGGTCGCGGCTGAACCGCCCGCCGCTGTTGCGCAGCCTGTCGCTGTGGTCCCGGCCGTTAAATCGCCCGCTGCCGACGCGCATGCCGGACGTGCGGAGCGCGAAAAGCCCGCGCGCGCCAGCGAATCGACCAGCATTCGCGTGGCAGTGGAGAAGGTCGATCAGCTCATCAACCTGGTGGGTGAACTGGTGATCACTCAGTCGATGCTGGCCCAACGTTCGAACGAACTTGACCCGGTTAATCATGGCGATCTCATCACCAGCATGGGGCAGTTACAACGTAACGCCCGCGATTTGCAGGAGTCGGTGATGTCGATTCGCATGATGCCGATGGAATACGTTTTCAGCCGCTTCCCGCGTCTGGTGCGGGATCTGGCGGGCAAGCTCGGCAAACAAGTGGAACTGACGCTGGTGGGCAGCTCCACCGAACTCGATAAAAGTCTGATTGAACGCATTATCGATCCGCTGACGCATCTGGTGCGCAACAGTCTCGACCACGGCATCGAGCTGCCGGAAAAACGCCTTGAGGCCGGTAAAAATGCGGTCGGAAATCTGATCCTGTCCGCAGAACATCAGGGCGGCAACATTTGCATTGAAGTGACCGACGACGGCGCGGGGTTAAACCGCGAGCGGATCCTCGCAAAAGCGATCGCCCAGGGGATGGCGGTAAACGAAAATATGACCGATGACGAAGTCGGTATGCTGATTTTTGCCCCTGGCTTCTCTACCGCCGAACAGGTGACTGACGTTTCCGGTCGCGGCGTGGGCATGGATGTGGTGAAACGTAACATCCAGGAGATGGGCGGCCATGTGGAGATCCAGTCGAAACAGGGCGCCGGTACCACCATCCGTATTTTGCTGCCGCTGACGCTGGCGATTCTCGACGGCATGTCCATTCGCGTCGCTGATGAAGTCTTTATTTTGCCGCTGAATGCGGTAATGGAATCGCTGCAACCGCGCGAGGACGATCTGCATCCGCTGGCCGGTGGCGAGCGCGTGCTGGAAGTGCGTGGAGAATACCTGCCGCTGGTGGAACTGTGGAAAGTCTTCGACGTTGAAGGGGCGAAAACGGAGGCCACCCAGGGCATTGTGGTGATCCTGCAAAGCGGCGGTCGCCGTTACGCGCTGCTGGTTGATCAGCTGATTGGTCAGCACCAGGTGGTGGTAAAGAACCTGGAAAGCAACTATCGCAAAGTGCCGGGGATTTCCGCCGCGACGATCCTCGGCGATGGTAGCGTCGCGCTGATTGTGGATGTCTCTGCCCTGCAGAGTTTAAATCGCGAACAACGTATGGCGATCACCGCCGCCTGATTGAGTGAGAAAGGAAAAATATGACCGGTATGACTAATGTAACCAAACTGGCCGGCGAGCCGTCAGGTCAGGAGTTCCTGGTGTTTACGCTGGGAGACGAAGAATACGGTATTGATATTCTGAAAGTGCAGGAAATCCGCGGCTATGATCAGGTTACCCGGATAGCCAACACCCCTGCGTTTATCAAAGGAGTGACCAACCTGCGCGGTGTGATCGTGCCAATCGTCGATCTGCGCGTGAAGTTCTGCGAGGGTGACGTTGAGTACAACGATAACACGGTCGTGATCGTGCTTAACCTGGGGCAGCGCGTGGTCGGCATTGTCGTTGATGGTGTTTCCGACGTGCTGTCGCTGACCGCGGAACAGATTCGTCCTGCGCCGGAGTTTGCCGTCACCTTGTCAACGGAATACCTGACGGGACTGGGCGCGCTGGGCGAACGTATGCTGATTCTGGTGAATATTGAAAAACTGCTGAACAGTGACGAAATGGCGCTGCTGGATATTGCCGCCTCGCATATGGCGTAAGGGGCGCAGGCCCGGCGGTGATGCCGCTTCCGGGCCTGCGTATCAGCGGTATCCGTTAGCATAAACCGTTACGCGTTAACTTCCTGCTCTGCCACTTCTTTTTCGCTTTCCGTCAGTAATCCTTCATCCTGCGCCAGCATCGCGGTGGCAATGCCGTTACCTAACACATTGATGGCGGAACGCCCCATGTCGAGGAAATGGTCGATACCCATCAGCAACAAAATGCCCGCCACCGGGATATTGAAGCTCGGAATGGTTGCCGCCAGCACTACCAGCGCCGAACGCGGAACGCCGGCAATCCCTTTTGAGGCCAGCATCAGGGTCAGCATCAGCACGCTGATCTCAGCCAACGACAGGTGAATATTGTACGCCTGGGCGATAAACATCGACGCAAACGAACAGTACACCATCGAACCGACCAGATTAAAGGAATACCCGATCGGCAAAACGAAAGAAACAATATTGCGCGAGCAGCCGAATTTGGTCAGCAACTCCAGGGTTTTCGGGTAAGCGGCTTCAGAACTGCTGGTGGTAAAGGCGACCAGCACAGGTTCCTTCAGCAGACTGACCAGCCGGAACACCTCTTTTTTCAGCACCAGATAACCTGCGGCCAACAGCACCAGGCAGGTCATCAGAATGGCGACGTAATAGCCGCCGATAAACGAGGCGTAGTTGAGTAAAATCCCCACTCCTTCGGTGGCGATCACCGAAGAAATCGCGGCAAATATCGCCAGTGGAGCCACATACATCACGTAGCCCGTCACCTTCAGCATAATATGCGAAACCACATCCAGCGCGGCAACCAGTGGGGTGTTGAATTTCTCGCCCAGCGACGCGCCGCCGATACCAAAGAACATTGAGAACACCACGATCTGCAAAATTTCATTATTCGCCATCGCTTCGGCAATGCTGGTGGGGATCGTATGTGACAGAAAGCCTTTCAGGCTCATACCGCCCACCGCCAGACCGGTTTCCACCGCGTCTTTGGGAATGGTCAGGTTCAGGCCGCTGCCGGGCTGTTCAAGGGTAACAATAAACAGCCCTACCAGAATCGACAGTATCGAGGAGCTGATAAACCAGATCATCGCCTTACCGCCCACGCGCCCGATGGTGGTGGTCTCGCCCAGACGCATAATGCCAACGGTCAGCGTACTGAAGACTAACGGCGCAATGACCATTTTTATCAGGCGCAAAAAGATATCGGTAAGAAGGGTGATGTTCTCTGCCCAGGCGGTAATCACGCTTTCGGATGTCCAGGAGTGAATAACCGCGCCTGACACAATGCCTGCCAGCATGAAAATCACGATGAATATCGTGAGTTTATTTGCATTTGCCACTGAAAATCCCTCGGGCTGAATTTAACAATTTGTTATCAGCGATATATTTGTTTTGTGAATTTATTGGTGAAGATTTATTTACTACCTAAATTGGCGTATTCCCGCCCGGCTTACAACTATTTTTTATTAATTACGCATTTTGTTGTGTTCTTCGAAGGGCGTTTTCGTGATCTGGATCGCATAAGAATGAATATATCCTTCGACGGAGCAGGGTAAATGAGATGTAATGAAAGTTAATGGACTGATATATATGCTGTTTTTACGTCAATCACCCCTCTGTATGAACAAGCGTAACGCCAGTGGTTGTTTTCCGCGCCGTAAACTAAATTTCTGATTATCGGTTTGTTTTCTGAACGTGTGCGAACTTTCTCGCTACGTCGGTGCTGGCTTTCGTCAACGTGACGGTATTTCGGAGGTGGAGTCATGAACACATTTTCTCGGTTCCTGGGTATAGCTGGCATTTTTCTTGTTCCCTTGCCTTCGACGATGGCGGTAACCAGCAGCGGCACGGTCGGGGTGTCACTGACGTTAACCAATGGCTGCCTGATAAACGGCTCGCCCAGTCAGAACGGTATCAACTTTGGTACGTTGAATTTCGGGACGCATCCCGCCACCTTTTCTGAACTGACCACCCAGCTCACCGGCGCCGCAGGGGGCAACAGTTTTGGTATCCAGTGCACCACCACCGACTACACCGTACAGATTACCGGTAATACCAACTCTTCCGCGCCGGGCTCGGTGGTCGGTACGCCGGGAACGCCAGCCCGTTATCTGGTGAACGCCGCGAATACCACTCAGGGCGTGGCGTACAGCCTCTACAGCGACAGCGGCTTCAATAACGTGATCGCTAACAATACTCCTATTCCTAAAGTCTCCACTACAGCCGGGGTCGATAACTATACGATCTTCGGTCGGATCCAGGGCGGCGGTAACAGCGTGACCGTGGTTCCCGGTACGTACACGGACACCATCAACGTCAGCGTTATTTACTGATACGTCTCTTTAAATGAGAACACGGTTCAGGCGCTTCCTGTGGGGAGGCGGGGGAAAGCGACGTCTTTTTTTGACGGTTCTCGCGCTGATGGCTTTCCCGGCCTATGCCATTACCACGCAATCCTTTCAGGTGAATGCCACCATCGTGCCGGGCTGTTCGGTTACCACGGGGAGCGGAGCGGCGATGGGGAATCTGAACTTTGGCAGCTACAGCGGCGTGGAGAACCGTCAGGTGAACGCCCAGTTTGTGCCAAACGCCGCTCTGGCGTTGGCCTGTACGCCAGGCGTGGCGCTGAGCATGACGGTGGATGGCGGACGCTATTACGGTACGGTGCGTCATATGCAGCGTGACGGCGGGACGCAGCGCGTGGGGTACCGTTTGTACCGTACCGCCTCGCTGGCGGCGAACAGTGAGATTGGCGTCAACCAGCCGGTCTCTGTCACCTATACCAACAGTAACAATATTGCGCTACCGCTGTTTGGCGTCGCGTTTTTAACGGGTTTTAGCCCGGCAGGTAATTATTCAGATCAGCTTACGGTGACCTTGTCATGGTAGCGAAGGGAGAAGTGAAATGAAGGTGCGAGCATCGTTCGGACTGTTGTCGGTACTCACGGCAGCACTGGTCTCACCCGGGGCCAATAGCGCCGCCACAATACTGCTGTGGCCCATCGATCCCTGGCTGGCGGCGGAGAATAATGCCACCGAACTGTGGATCCAGAATCAGGGCGACACGCCCACGACGATGCAGGTACGCATTGTGCGCTGGCAGCAGGAAAATGGATATGAACGCTATAAGGCGCAGCAGGAGGTGGTCGCCAGCCCGCCGATTGTCCGTATCGAAAAAGGCAGTAAGCAGCTCATTCGCCTGATTAAACAGACGACCGTTCCTGCCGGTGTGGAGCAGGCTTACCGGATCATCGTGGACGAGATCCCCCAGCCGGACCCCGCCAGTACACCACAGATGGGACTGAAGGTGCAGATGCGCTATTCACTACCGCTGTTTGTTTACGGACAGGGGGTGCAGACCTGGGCGCAAGGGGAACATCACGCGCAGGTGAAGCCTTCGCAACTGCACTGGCGGGTGGTGCGTAGCGAAGGGCAACCACAGCTGGAAGTGCGCAATGACAGTGACGTGCATGTCCGGCTGAGCAAAGTGTCACTGCAACAGGGCGGGTCTCAACACACGATGGCCGAGGGGCTGCTCGGGTATGTGTTGCCGGGGAGTTTCCGCCGCTGGCCGTTACCCACTGGCGCAACCCGTCCGGACCGATTAACCGCGGCAATCAACGCGCAGGACGGCAAATGGTTGTCTGGTCCCGCCAACTGAGCGGCGTGTTTGTGATGGCCATACTGACCACCAGCGGGCTTTGCCGCGCCGGGAGCGGCGATGATGTATTGCCTCCGCCACCGGATGCGCGCGCGCTCGATCGGCAGGCGGTTTTTCATCTGGCGCTGGTGGTTAACCACTACGAGACGCAAAAGGTGGTGGCGGTAACCCGGCGCGGCGGCGACTTCTTTGTCGCCAGCGCCGATCTGCAACAGGCTGGCCTGCCTGCCGAACAGCTGGCGGCGGGGGAGGTGAATCTCTCCCGGATGACGCAGGTGAAAGTGGATTACGACAGCAGCGGTCAGCGACTGCTGCTCAGCGTGCCGCGCGAATGGTTACCGGTACGCAGCACGCCGTTTGGCGGTGAATCCCCGACGTCTGTGGCGAGAAACGGCAGCGGGGCGTTGCTGAATTACGACGTTTACGCCAGCAGTACCCAGGATGGCGACAGCCAGGCCTCCGTCTGGCATGAGCTGCGCTTTTTTAACGATGCGGGTTCGCTCTCTTCCACCGGGTACGTGCGACAAAATCTGGCGGGGGACGATGACTGGCAGGATGGCTATGTGCGTTACGATACGGTTTTTACCGCAACCCATGAGGAAAATGCGACCCAGTGGCAGGTGGGAGATGTGATTACTGACGCCCTGAGCTGGAGCAACAGCGTCCGCGTCGGCGGGATCTCCTGGGGACGCGACTTCTCGCTGCGTCCGGATCTGGTGACCTGGCCGCTGCCGGCATTCTCCGGTGAAGCTGCGGTGCCGACCGCTGTGGATCTGTTCATCAACGGTTATCGCGCGGGGTCAACGGAGCTGCAGCCCGGGCCGTTTACGCTGACGAACCTTCCTTATATAAACGGTGCGGGAGACGCGGTGCTGGTCACCCGTGACGCGCTTGGCAGACAGGTCAGCACCACCTTACCGTTTTATGTCGCCAGCAATTTGTTGAAATCGGGCGTCAGCGACGGCGCCGTCACGCTCGGCAGTCTGCGGCGCAACTACGGTATTGATAATTTTGATTACGGCCCGGCGGTGGGCAGCGCGAGCTATCGCTATGGCGTCAATGACGCTCTGACGCTTGAAGGTCATGGCGAAGGCGCCGAAGAACTGGCGCTGGGCGGTGTGGGCGCACTGGTGAAAGTGGGCCGCTTTGGCGTTGTGAACGGCGCATGGACGGAAAGCAAAATGCGCGGTCACCACGGTAATCAGCTTAACTGGGGGTATCAGTACAGTACCGCAGCCTTTAGCGTCGCCACGCAACATTCCCGCCGCGAGCGCGGTTTCGGCAACCTGGCGTTATATGACCAGACCGCGCTGGTGGATGACGACAACCGCCCGCTGGCCTCTTTAAGTCAGCGCAGCGATCAGTATTCGTTAACCGTTAATATGGGAACCTTCGGCAATATTGGCGCGGCGTGGATTGGCATCCGCAGCTTCGACGCGCAAAAAACGGAGCTGCTCAATCTCTCCTGGAGCCGCAATTTATGGGGAAGCAGCAGTATCTATCTGGCTGCCAGTCGTGACAACCAGCAGGGTGACTGGACGCTGGCAATGTCGGTGCAAATTCCACTGGGCGATCGCGACAGCGTGGCGCTGAGCGCCGAGAAAACGCCGGATGCCGGGCAGACGCAGCGTATCAACTATAACCACTCGATGCCGACGGACGGCGGGTTCAGCTGGAATCTGGCGTGGGCGCGACAGACCCAGGCGCGAAACTACCAGCAAGCGACGCTGGGCTGGCGCAATAATAACGTTGAATTACAGGGGGGCGCTTACGGCGAAAGCAACGCCATGACCTGGTGGGGAGAGGCCATGGGATCGCTGGTGTTGATGGAAAATCAACTCTTCGCCGCCAATAAAATCAACGATGCATTTGTGGTGGTCAGTACTGACGGTCAGCCTGAAGTGCCGGTGAACTATGAGAACCAACCGGTCGGCAAAACCAATGAGAACGGCTTTTTGCTGATAAGCGGCGTATCCGCTTATTATCCTGCGAGCTACAGCATTAATACCCTCAACCTGCCCGCGGATACCCGCCTGAAGGAGACCGAGCGCAAAGTCGCGCTGCGTCGTCAGAGCGGTTATCTGGTCGATTTCCCAATGGAACAGGAGCGGGTGGCCAGCGTGATTTTGCACGACGCAGAGGGGCAACCGCTGCCGCTGGCAAGCCAGGTGCTGCGCGACAACAGTGCGCCTGCGGTGGTGGGATATGAGGGTATCGTCTGGCTGGAAAATCTTGCCGAGGTGAACCGACTCCGGGCGATAACCCCGGCCGGAGAGCATTGCACGGCCACATTCACTCTTGCGCCCAATCCCGGGCATAAGCTGCAAACCTACGGGCCGCTGGTCTGCCGTAAGGGGGCGCCATGATGGGACGGGCGTTGTGGGGGATCCTGTTTCTGCTGGTTACGCCGGGGGCCTGGGCCGCCTGTGCCGTCACCACCACCAGCGGCGCGTTTGGCAGCGTGTCATCTTTTACCGTGAACAGCAGCGAGCAGGCCACCAGCGCTAATCTCGTGGTCCAGTGCGACGTGGTGTTGGGATTGTTGAACAACGATACCATCACTCTGACCTATACTGGCGCGACGCTTTCGGTCAGCAACAGAGCGGCTCTCAGGCGAAGCGATAACGCAGCGGTGACGGATGCCATTCCGGTACGCATGTGCGCGCAGTCCGGTTGCGCCAGCAACAGTGAGATCCCGATTGGCGGCAGCTACACCTGGAGCGGCAGTTCATTGCTGGCGCTGTTAGGCTCTTCACGCTTTACCCTGCCGCTTTACTTCCGCACCCTTACGGGCCAGAACGTTAGCGCCGGGCCGTATCAGGTGACGCTTAACTTCAGCGTCTATTTTAATGTCTGCCAGGTGGGGGCGCTTGGCTTATGCGTTACCGCGCAAACCGGCACGGTGGCGGCTAACCTGCAGGTAAACCTGACCGTCACTAATGACTGTATTACCCTTACTGCGCCGAACGTGAACTTTGGCAGCGCCCCGCTGGTGAACAATTTTCCCGCCGTCTCGCAGGCGGTGGCGATCACCTGTACCAAAGGCAGCGCCTACACGGTAGGCATCAATAATGGCAGCTATGCCAACGGCAATGTACGCAACATGGCAAGCGGCAATAACCGTCTGAGCTATGAAATTTATAAGGCAGGCACCACCAGCCGCTGGGGAAGCGTCGGCGGCGATCGCTGGGCCAGCAGCGCGTCGTCTTCTCTTAGCAGCGACGGCCTGCTGCGCACCTACAACTATACCGCCAGAGTGTTAACCACGCAGACCACACCGCCCGCCGGGACCTACACCGACACGGTGGTTGTGGATATCGCCTTCTGATCTGTTTTTCCCTTTCGCAAACGTAAAGTTCTCAACCGGGTTGCCGATAACGTTGATAACTCGTTTTAAGGAAGGTGCCTTATGTTTAACCGTATCCGCGTTGTCACAATGCTGATGATGGTGCTTGGGGTTTTCGCACTGCTACAGCTTGTATCCGGGGGGCTGCTGTTTTCATCTTTACAGCAGAACCAGACCAGTTTTGTTATCTCAAACGATCTGCGCCAGCAGCAAAGCGAACTGACCTCAACATGGGATCTGATGCTGCAAACGCGTATTAACCTTAGCCGCTCTTCCGCCCGCATGATGATGGATGCGGCGAACCAGCAAAGCAGCGCCAAAACCGCATTGCTGAAGAATGCGAAAAATACCCTCGCGCAGGCTGCGGTGCACTATAAGGCATTTAAAGCGATCAGTCCGCTGCCTGACATGGAAGAAGCCAGTCTTGAGGTGGAGGCGAAGTACCAGGCCTACTTTGCGGCGTTAACCGAACTGGTGCAGTTTCTGGAAAGCGGCAACATGGACGCCTACTTTGCCCAGCCGACTCAGGGAATGCAAAACGCGCTCGGCGAAGCGCTGGGCAAGTATGCCAGCGTCAGCGAAAAGCTTTACCGCCAGGCCTTTGACGAAAGCGCCCGCGATTATCAGTTCGCCCAGTGGCAGCTTGCCATTCTCGCGCTCGTGCTGGCGCTGATTCTGGTGGTGGTGTGGTACGGCATCCGTCACACCTTGTTGAATCCGCTGGGGCGCGTCATTGCGCATATCCGTGATATCGCCAGCGGCAATTTAACCACTACCCTGACCGTGGCCGGACGCAATGAGATTGGCGAACTGGCCGACAGCGTCGATCACATGCAGCGTTCGCTGGTTGAAACCGTCACGCAGGTGCGGGAAGGGTCCGACGCCATCTATGCCGGCACCAGCGAGATTGCCACTGGCAATACCGACCTCTCTTCGCGAACCGAACAGCAGGCT
This sequence comes from Citrobacter sp. Cs237, assembly GCF_030332325.1. NCBI lineage: Bacteria > Pseudomonadati > Pseudomonadota > Gammaproteobacteria > Enterobacterales > Enterobacteriaceae > Citrobacter > Citrobacter sp. Cs237. Next base: position 174,327 of record NZ_JAOWIB010000093.1, read on the forward strand.
TCGGCGCTGGAAGAGACCGCCGCCAGCATGGAACAACTGACCGCCACCGTGAAACAGAACGCCGACAACGCCCGCCAGGCGTCGCAACTGGCGCAGAGCGCCTCGGAAACGGCGCAGCACGGCGGAAAAGTGGTGGATAACGTCGTTAAAACGATGCACGACATTGCTGACAGTTCGAAGAAAATCGCCGACATCATTAGCGTGATCGACGGCATTGCGTTCCAGACCAATATCCTGGCGCTGAACGCGGCGGTTGAAGCGGCGCGCGCCGGTGAACAAGGCCGTGGTTTTGCCGTGGTTGCCGGAGAGGTGCGTAATCTCGCCAGCCGCAGCGCGCAGGCGGCAAAAGAAATCAAAGCGCTGATCGAAGATTCAGTAGCGCGCGTGGATACCGGCTCGGTGCTCGTTGAAAGCGCGGGTGACACGATGAATGACATTGTTAACGCGGTGACCCGGGTGACTGACATCATGGGGGAAATCGCCTCGGCGTCCGACGAGCAAAGCCGCGGTATCGATCAGGTGGCGCTGGCGGTGTCGGAAATGGATCGTGTGACGCAGCAAAACGCCGCACTGGTGCAGGAGTCCGCCGCTGCCGCCGCCGCGCTGGAAGACCAGGCCAGTCGCTTAACCAGAGCGGTGTCGGCGTTTCGTCTCGCCGCTCGCCCTTATACCACGCAAAAAACAGAAGAACGCGCCTCTGCGCCGTCGCCTCGCGAGCCACAGAAGGCATCACCCGGCGCTGAACCCGACACCCACTGGGAAACATTTTGACGGCAAATAAACACGTTGTAACACACCAAGAATCGGCGCCGCAGCAGGCGGCGCCCGTTGTATCCTGAATGTGATTGAGAAGGCGCTATGACATCATCTCTGCCCAACGGGCAAACGTCATTATTGTTACAGATGACACAGCGCCTCGCGCTGTCCGACGCGCACTTTCGTCGGATATGTCAGTTAATCTATCAGCGCGCGGGGATCGTGCTGGCGGACCATAAGCGGGATATGGTTTATAACCGCCTGGTTCGCCGTCTGCGTACGCTGGGGCTGGATGATTTTGGTCGCTATCTCAGCATGCTGGAAGCGAATCAAAACAGCGCGGAATGGCAGGCTTTTATCAACTCGTTGACCACCAACCTGACCGCCTTTTTTCGCGAAGGTCATCACTTTCCGGTGCTGGCTGAGCACGCCCGCCGTCGCAATGGCGAATACCGGGTGTGGAGCGCGGCGGCGTCAACCGGTGAAGAACCTTACAGTATTGCCATTACGCTGGCCGATACGTTAGGCACAGCGCCAGGGCGCTGGCGGGTCTTTGCCAGTGATATCGACACCGAAGTGCTGGAAAAAGCCCGCAGCGGCATCTATCGGCTTGATGAGTTAAAAACCCTGTCGCCACAGCAGCTGCAGCGCTACTTCATGCGCGGCACCGGCCCCCATGAAGGGTTGGTGCGCGTGCGCCAGGAGCTGGCAAGTCACGTGGAGTTCGCCGGGATAAACCTGCTTGACAAACAGTACAACGTGCCGGGGCCGTTTGATGCGATTTTCTGCCGCAATGTGATGATCTATTTCGATAAAACGACGCAGCAGGACATTCTGCGCCGTTTTGTTCCCCTCCTTAAGCCTGACGGCCTGCTGTTCGCCGGGCATTCAGAGAACTTTAGCAACCTCGTGCGCGACTTTAGCCTGCGCGGACAGACGGTGTATGCGCTGAGTAAGGATAAAGCATGAGTAAAATCAGGGTGTTATCGGTTGATGATTCCGCGCTAATGCGCCAAATCATGACTGAAATTATCAACAGCCATAGCGATATGGAGATGGTGGCAACCGCACCCGATCCGCTCGTTGCCCGTGATTTAATCAAAAAATACAACCCGGACGTTTTGACGCTGGACGTCGAAATGCCGCGGATGGACGGCCTCGATTTTCTTGAAAAGTTGATGCGCTTGCGTCCGATGCCGGTGGTGATGGTGTCATCACTGACGGGGAAAGGCTCCGAAGTGACGTTGCGCGCGCTGGAGCTGGGGGCCATTGATTTTGTCACCAAGCCCCAGTTAGGGATCCGCGAAGGGATGCTGGCCTACAGCGAGATGATTGCCGAAAAAGTGCGCACCGCGTCGCGCGCGCGGCTGGGCGCGCATAAGCCACTGGCCGCGCCAGCGACCCTGAAAGCCGGGCCGTTGCTCAGTTCAGAAAAGCTGATCGCCATTGGCGCGTCGACGGGCGGCACCGAAGCGATTCGTCACGTGTTGCAGCCGCTGCCGCTTTCCTGCCCGGCAGTGATTATTACGCAGCATATGCCGCCAGGTTTTACCCGTTCGTTTGCCGAGCGTCTGAACAAACTGTGTCAGATCAGCGTGAAAGAAGCGGAGGACGGCGAGCGCGTGCTGCCAGGACATGCCTACATCGCGCCCGGCGATAAGCACATGGAGCTGGCGCGCAGCGGGGCAAACTATCAAATCAAAATTCATGACGGGCCGCCGGTTAACCGGCACCGGCCGTCTGTGGATGTGCTGTTTCATTCGGTAGCGAAACACGCGGGGCGCAACGCCGTGGGGGTGATCCTGACGGGGATGGGCAACGACGGCGCCGCCGGAATGCTGGCGATGCACCAGGCGGGCGCCTGGACGATTGCGCAGAATGAAGCAAGTTGTGTGGTGTTCGGCATGCCGCGCGAGGCCATCAATATGGGTGGCGTGAGCGAAGTGGTCGATCTCAGCCAGGTAAGCCAGCAGATGCTGGCGAAAATCAGTGCCGGACAGGCAATACGTATTTGACTCAGGAGTAATTTTTTATGGCGGACAAAGAGCTTAAGTTTCTGGTTGTGGATGACTTTTCCACCATGCGTCGCATCGTGCGTAACCTGCTTAAGGAACTGGGATTTAACAACGTCGAAGAGGCCGAAGACGGCGTGGACGCATTGAATAAACTGCAGATGGGCGGCTTTGGTTTTGTCATCTCTGACTGGAACATGCCGAATATGGACGGTCTGGAACTGTTGAAAACCATTCGCGCAGACGGCGGCATGTCTTCATTGCCGGTACTGATGGTGACGGCGGAAGCGAAGAAAGAGAACATTATCGCCGCGGCGCAGGCCGGTGCCAGCGGCTACGTGGTGAAGCCGTTTACCGCCGCGACATTGGAAGAGAAACTCAACAAAATCTTTGAGAAACTGGGCATGTAAGGGGCGGACAATGATGCAACCAACCATGAAACCCGTAGATGAACACTCTGCCGGGGATATTATTGCGCGCATTGGCAGCCTGACCCGTATGCTGCGCGACAGCCTGCGGGAGCTGGGTCTGGACCAGGCCATCGCCGAAGCGGCAGAAGCCATTCCGGACGCCCGCGACCGTCTGGACTATGTGGTGCAGATGACCGCCCAGGCCGCCGAGCGCGCGCTGAACAGTGTCGAAGCTTCACAGCCGCACCAGGACGAAATGGAGAAAGGGGCGAAAGCGTTAAGCAAGCGCTGGGACGCGTGGTTTGAAAACCCGATCGAGCTGGCAGACGCCCGGGAACTGGTGACCGACACGCGCAAATACCTGAGCGATGTGCCGGAACACACCAGCTTCACTAACGCGCAGTTACTCGACATTATGATGGCGCAAGATTTCCAGGATCTGACCGGTCAGGTGATCAAGCGCATGATGGATGTTATCCAGGAAATTGAACGTCAACTGTTGATGGTGCTGCTGGAGAATATTCCGGAGCAGGGCGCACGACCGAAGCGTGAAAACGACAGTCTGCTCAACGGTCCGCAGGTGGATACGACCCGGGCGGGCGTGGTCGCCAGCCAGGATCAAGTAGACGACCTGCTGGACAGCCTCGGTTTTTAACCAGGTCGCCCGATGGCGTCATGCCATCGGGCTTAATGACAGATTAGCTGCGACTGTATTGCTATCCGCTTATCCTCCTTAACGGCATAAACCCGACCTTTTTTGCCGTTTACTCTGCCCATTGGCGGCAGGCGCTTCTGGCATCATTCTCGCTCATAAGCCCATCCAGGATCTGATGCGTGTCTGAAGAGAACGACGACAAAACAGAAGCCCCCACACCCCACCGACTGGAAAAAGCGCGGGAGGAAGGGCAAATCCCCCGATCCCGGGAGCTGACTTCTCTGCTGATTTTGTTAGTGGGGGTCTGCATTCTCTGGATTGGCGGCGCGTCGTTGGCAAGGCGCCTGTCGGGAATGCTGTCGGCGGGGCTGCGATTTGATCACAGCATGGTCAATGACCCCAATCGGATCCTCGGGCAAATCATCCTGTTAATAAAAGAAGCGATGATCGCGCTGCTGCCGCTTATCACCGGCGTGGTGCTGGTGGCGCTGATCTCGCCGGTGCTACTCGGCGGGCTGGTGTTCAGCGGCAAATCGCTACAGCCGAAATTTTCCAAACTTAACCCGCTGCCGGGCATTAAGCGTATGTTCTCCGCGCAGACCGGCGCGGAGTTGCTGAAGGCAATACTGAAATCGTCGCTGGTGGGCGGCGTGACAGCGCTTTATTTGTGGCATAAGTGGCCGGAGATGATGCGCCTGATGGCGGAATCGCCGATTACGGCGATGGGTAACGCGCTGGATCTCGTCGGACTCTGCGCATTGCTGGTGGTGCTCGGTGTGATCCCGATGGTCGCCTTTGACGTGATCTTTCAGATCTTCAGTCACCTGAAAAAGCTGCGCATGTCGCGTCAGGACATCCGCGATGAATTCAAACAGAACGAAGGCGACCCGCACGTGAAAGGGCGTATCCGTCAGATGCAGCGAGCGGCGGCGCGCCAGCGCATGATGAGCGACGTGCCCAAAGCGGATGTCATTGTCACCAACCCCACCCACTATTCGGTGGCGTTGCAGTATGACGAAAACAAAATGAGCGCGCCGAAAGTGCTCGCCAAAGGGGCGGGACTGGTGGCGCTGCGCATTCGCGAGATTGGCGCGGAAAACAAAATCCCCACGCTTGAAGCGCCGCCGCTGGCGCGAGCGCTCTATCGCCATGCTGAAATTGGTCAGCAAATACCCGGTCAACTGTACGCCGCCGTGGCGGAAGTGCTGGCCTGGGTCTGGCAGCTTAAACGCTGGCGTCTTGCTGGCGGGGAACGTCCACCACAACCTGCAAATCTTCCGGTGCCTGAGTCACTGGATTTTATGAACGAGAAGACTACCGATGGCTAATCTGGTCGCGATGTTGCGCCTGCCCAACAACATGAAAACCACGCAATGGCAGATCCTTGCCGGGCCGATCCTCATCCTGTTAATTCTGTCGATGATGGTACTGCCGCTACCCGCGTTTATCCTCGACCTACTGTTTACCTTTAACATTGCGCTGTCGATCATGGTGTTACTGGTGGCGATGTTTACCCAGCGTACGCTGGAGTTCGCCGCCTTCCCGACCATCCTGCTGTTCACTACCTTACTGCGTCTGGCGCTGAACGTGGCGTCCACCCGTATCATTCTGATGGAAGGACACACCGGCGCGGCGGCGGCAGGGAAGGTGGTCGAAGCGTTCGGGCATTTCCTGGTGGGGGGCAATTTCGCCATTGGGATCGTGGTGTTCGTCATTCTGGTCATCATCAACTTTATGGTGATTACCAAGGGCGCCGGGCGTATCGCTGAGGTTGGCGCGCGCTTCGTGCTCGACGGCATGCCGGGTAAACAGATGGCGATTGACGCCGACCTCAACGCCGGACTGATTGGCGAAGATGAAGCGAAAAAACGTCGCGCCGAAGTGACCCAGGAAGCGGACTTCTACGGTTCTATGGACGGGGCGAGTAAATTCGTTCGCGGCGATGCCATCGCCGGTATTTTGATCATGGTGATCAACGTGGTCGGCGGTCTGCTGGTCGGTGTGTTGCAGCATGGCATGAGCATGGGCGATGCGGCGGAAAGTTATACGTTGCTGACTATCGGTGACGGCCTGGTGGCGCAGATCCCGGCGCTGGTCATTTCGACCGCCGCAGGCGTGATCGTCACCCGCGTCAGTACCGATCAGGACGTGGGCGAGCAGATGGTGGGGCAGCTTTTCAGCAATCCCAGCGTCATGCTGCTCAGCGCAGGGGTTCTGGGCCTGCTCGGGCTGGTGCCGGGCATGCCAAACCTCGTTTTCCTGTTGTTTACGGCGGCGCTGTTGGGGCTGGCCTGGTGGATCCGTGGCCGGGAACAAAAGGCGCCCAGCGAACCGCAGCCCGTAAAAATGCCGGAAAACAATTCGGTGGTGGAAGCGACGTGGAACGACGTCCAGCTTGAAGATTCGCTCGGTATGGAGGTGGGTTACCGCCTGATTCCGATGGTCGATTTTCAGCAGGATGGCGAGTTACTCGGGCGCATCCGCAGTATCCGCAAGAAATTCGCGCAGGACATGGGCTTCCTGCCGCCAGTGGTGCACATTCGCGACAATATGGATCTGCAACCGGCGCACTATCGTATTCTGATGAAAGGGGTGGAGATTGGCAGCGGCGACGCGTATCCGGGGCGCTGGCTGGCAATCAACCCGGGAACCGCGGCGGGTACGCTGCCAGGCGAGCAAACCGTGGATCCGGCGTTTGGCCTGGATGCAATCTGGATCGAAAGCGCGCTGAAAGAACAGGCGCAGATCCAGGGCTTTACGGTGGTGGAAGCCAGTACCGTTGTGGCGACGCACCTCAACCATTTGATCGGCAAATATGCCGCCGAACTGTTTGGCCGTCAGGAAGCGCAGCAGTTGTTGGATCGCGTCTCCCAGGAGATGCCGAAACTGACCGAAGATTTGGTCCCCGGCGTGGTCACCCTGACCACGCTGCATAAAGTGCTGCAGAATCTGCTGGATGAAAAAGTGCCGATCCGCGATATGCGCACCATTCTTGAAACGCTGGCGGAACATGCGCCGCTGCAAAATGATCCCCATGAACTTACCGCCGTGGTGCGCGTGGCGCTGGGGCGCGCAATTACACAGCAGTGGTTCCCCGGTAGCGATGAAGTCAGCGTTATTGGCCTGGATACGGCGCTCGAACGCTTGTTGTTGCAGGCGTTGCAGGGCGGCGGCGGTCTGGAGCCTGGGCTGGCCGATCGCCTGCTGGCGCAAACGCAAGAGGCGCTGTCTCGTCAGGAGATGCTTGGCGCGCCGCCAGTGTTGTTGGTCAACCATGCGCTGCGCCCATTGCTGTCGCGCTTTCTGCGTCGCAGTCTGCCGCAGCTGGTTGTCCTGTCGAACATGGAGCTTTCCGACAATCGTAACATTCGCATGACCGCAACCATTGGAGGTAAATAATGCGCAGACTTCTTTGGCTGTTGCTGTTCCCGCTGGCGGCGCAGGCCGCCGGGGAAGGCGCATGGCAGGCCAGCAGCATCGGCATTACCTTAAACCATCGCGGTGAATCCGCCTCCTCGGCGCCGCTTTCCGCTGGTCAGCCAGTGTCCGGGCTGATGACCCTGGTGGCCTGGCGTTATGAATTGAATGGCCCGACGCCCGCCGGTTTGCGGGTGCGCTTATGCTCCCAGTCGCGCTGCGTCGAGCTTGATGGACAAAGTGGGACAACCACCGCTTTTAGCAACGTGCCCGCCGTGGAGCCGCTGCGTTTTATCTGGGAAGTACCCGGTGGCGGCCGTCTGATTCCCGCCCTAAAAGTACAGCGCAATCAGGTAATTGTGAACTACCGCTAACGGTTATCTCTTCATCAGGCGGCAACGTAATTTGCTGCCTGACTCGCATTTTTGGCCCCCTCTTTTGATTCAACAGAAACGCTGTTTTATAAATCGGTGACACGCGTTGCCGGTCTCTTTGCGTTTTTGCCATTTCGCCAGGACAGGTGGCAAAAACGAAAAGGTATCCCGCCTGGTAAGCTTTTACTGTAGCCGTGTAAGTACTCCCTCTGGCGTAGCCACAGGTCGGAGTCCCCCAACTGATTGCAGGGTTAACGGCAATGAAAACACGTAAAATTGGATTGGCGAATTATTTAGCCTACGGTTCAGGCGATTTTTTAGGTGCAGGCACCACGGCGCTCACAGCCGCCTGGTTACTGTATTTTTATACGACGTTTTGCGGTCTTTCGCCCATAGAGGCGACGTTTATCTTTGCGGCGGCGAGGGTGCTGGACGCAGTCGTCAGTCCACTGATGGGCTTTCTGACGGACAACTTCGGCTCAACCTGGCTGGGTAAACGCTTTGGCCGCCGTAAGTTCTTTATTTTGCTGGGGATCCCATGTGTCTTTAGCTACTCATTAATGTGGGTGGGGGATATGGGGTTCTGGTACTACCTGCTGACCTACCTGATTTTCGATATCGTCTACACCATGATCCTGGTGCCATATGAAACGCTGGTGCCGGAAATGACCGATGATTTCAAACAGAAAACCAAATTTTCCGGCGCGCGTATTTCCATGGCGCAGATGTCCGCGATCCTCGCTTCCTTCTTGCCGGGTATCCTGTTGACCGCGTTTGGCAAAGACAACCCCATCTCCTTTTTCTACGCCAGCCTGGTGTTCTCGGTGCTGTGCGCCCTGATGCTGACGTTCGTCTGGTTCTTCACCTGGGAGCGTCCACGCGAGGAATGGACGGAAGCAGCGCTACGCGCGGAAGAAGAGAAAAAGAGCCTGACGTTCAGCCAGAGCATGCGCCGCCTGTTTGTTGAGCTGAGCTCTACGTTGCGGATTAAAATTTTCCGCCAGCATCTCGGCATGTATCTGGGCGGCTACATCGCGCAGGATGTTTTCAACGCGGTCTTTACCTATTACGTGGTGTTCGTCCTGATGCAGGAAGCGTCGATGGCGTCAAACCTGCTTGGCACCATGGCGATTTTCCAGTTTATTGCGGTTATCGGCATGATCCCGCTGTGCATCCGCTTCGGACCTGCGCCTTCTTACCGGATGGTGGTGGTGCTGTTTGGTCTTAGCTCACTCTCGTATGCCCTGCTGTATTACGCCGGATTAAGCGATATTTATTCCCTGTTGCTGCTGGTGTCCGCCATTGCTGGTCTGGGGCGTGGGGGGATTAACTATGTGCCGTGGAACACCTACACCTACATTGCCGATGTGGATGAAGTGATTACCGGTCAGCGTCGTGAAGGGATCTTCGCCGGGATCATGACCCTGACGCGCAAAGCCTCGCAGGCTGGAGCGGTCATGCTGGTCGGGATTGTCATGCAGACGTCTGGTTTCGTTTCCGGGCAAAGCACCCAGCCGGAGGCGGTCAGCCACACCATACTGTTAATCCTCAGCTGCGGTACGCTGCTGGTGCTGGCCTGCGGTTTCCTGGTCTCTCTGCGTTTCAAACTGAATTTGCAAACCCACAGCACGCTACGCGAAGAAACAGCGAAAATGCGTGAGTCGGGCCGGGCGATGCCGGAGAACATCACGCCGCAGGCGCGCGCCACCGTCGAGATGCTGTCGGGTCTGCCGTATGAATCACTTTGGGGTAACAACAATATTGGTTACCTGAATCGTAATAAACCTGCTGCACCCTCGCTCAAGCGGGCAGCAACGTTGAATTCGACTTATAACAGAGGTTAGAAATATGAAAGTTTGGCCCGTCAAACATAGCGCGTTACTACGACAGCCGGAGCGTTTTATCTCCCGGGAAGAGCTGAAGGGTTTGATTCAGACGGTGACGAACAATCTGGTCAACATCAAGGACGAGACTGGCCAATTCCTGCTACGCCTGGATGACGGACGTGTGATTGACACAAAAGGGTGGGCAGGATGGGAATGGACGCACGGCGTCGGTCTGTATGGAATGTATCAGTATTATCAGCAGACCGGTGATGCGTCGATGCGCGACATTATCGACAATTGGTTCGCCGACCGCTTTGCGGAAGGCGCCACCACCAAGAACGTAAACACCATGGCGCCGTTCTTAACGCTGGCGTATCGCTATGAGGAGACGCGTAATCCGGCGTACCTGCCCTGGCTGGACAGCTGGGCGGAATGGGCGATGAATGAAATGCCGCGTACCGACCATGGCGGAATGCAGCATATCACGCTGGCGGAAGAGAACCACCAGCAGATGTGGGACGATACGCTGATGATGACAGTGTTACCGCTGGCGAAAATTGGCAAGTTGCTCAACCGGCCGGAATATGTCGAAGAGGCAACCTATCAGTTCCTGCTACACGTCCAAAACCTGATGGACAGGGAAACCGGCCTGTGGTTCCACGGCTGGAATTATGACGGGCACCATAACTTTGCCAACGCCCGCTGGGCGCGCGGCAACAGCTGGTTGACCATTGTGATCCCGGATTTCCTGGAACTGGTCGATCTGCCGGAAAACAATGCGGTGCGTCGTTATCTGGCGCAGGTTCTGAAGGCGCAAATCGCCGCGCTGGCAAAATGCCAGGACGAAAGCGGACTGTGGCATACGTTGCTGGACGATCCGCAGTCCTACCTGGAAGCGTCTGCGACCGCGGGTTTTGCCTACGGCATACTGAAAGCGGTACGTAAACGTTATGTTGGCGCGGAATATGCCGGGGTTGCGGAAAAAGCCATTCGCGGCATTGTGCAGAATATCTCGCCGGAAGGGGAGTTGTTGCAGACCTCCTTCGGGACCGGAATGGGCAGCAATCTCGATTTCTATCGTGCGATCCCGCTCACCTCTATGCCGTATGGCCAAGCGATGGCGATGCTGTGCCTGACGGAATATCTGCGGAAATATTTCTGATTCAGAAGTAAAAACAAAACCCGGCGATAGCCGGGTTTATTCTGCTGGTAACCTTTTATTTTGCCAGCGTCATTCTCGTAAGGAATTACATCCGCTCTACGGTTTCGATACCCAGCGTATCGAGACCCAGCTTCAGGGTTTTAGCGGTCAGCAGCGCCAGTTTTAGTCGGCTGTTGCGCACATCGTCGTTCTCTGCGCTCAGGATCGGGCAATGTTCGTAGAAACCGGAGAACAGACCTGCGACATCATACAGATACGCGCACATGACGTGTGGCGTCCCTTCACGCGCGACAACGGTCAGCGTCTCCTCAAACTGCAACAGACGCGCGGCCAGCTGCGCTTCGCGATCTTCGCTAAGCACCACTCTCGCGCTGGCAAGGGCGCGCTCATCCAGACCAGATTTACGGAACACCGACAGTACGCGGGTATAGGCATACTGCATATACGGCGCAGTGTTACCCTCAAAGGCCAGCATGTTGTCCCAGTCAAAGATATAGTCGGTGGTGCGGTTTTTCGACAGATCGGCGTATTTCACCGCACCGATACCGACGGCGTTCGCCAGTTTTTCCAGCTCGTCGGCGGGCATATCCGGGTTCTTTTCCGCCACCAGACGGCGGGCGCGCTCAAGCGCTTCATCCAACAGATCGGCCAGCTTGACGGTGCCGCCGGCGCGGGTTTTGAACGGCTTGCCGTCTTTACCCAACATCATACCGAACATGTGGTGCTCCAGCGGGACGGAATCCGGAACGTAGCCCGCTTTACGGACGATAGTCCATGCCTGCATCAGATGCTGATGCTGACGGGAGTCGATGTAATACAGCACGCGGTCAGCATGCAGGGTCTCATAACGGTATTTGGCGCAGGCGATATCCGTGGTGGTGTACAAATAACCGCCATCTTTCTTCTGAATGATAACCCCCATCGGTTCGCCTTCCTTGTTTTTATACTCATCAAGGAATACCACGGTGGCGCCTTCGCTTTCGACGGCCAGACCTTTGGCTTTCAGATCGGCCACGATGCCCGGCAGCATGGGGTTGTACAGGCTTTCACCCATCACATCATCGCGGGTCAGCGTGACGTTCAGGCGATCGTAGGTGATCTGGTTCTGCGACATGGTGATGTCGACCAGCTTGCGCCACATTTGCAGGAAATAGTCGTCGCCGCCCTGCAGTTTTACCACGTAGCTGCGCGCGCGCTCGGCAAAGGCTTCATCTTCGTCGTAGTGTTTTTTGGCTTCGCGATAAAAACCTTCGAGGTCCGCCAGCGCCATTTCACCGGCGTTTTCCTGTTGCTGTTTTTCCAGATAAGCGATCAGCATCCCGAACTGAGTGCCCCAGTCGCCTACGTGGTTCGCACGAATCACATGATGACCAAGAAACTCAAGGGTACGCACCGCGGCGTCGCCGATGATGGTGGAACGCAGGTGGCCGACATGCATCTCTTTCGCGACATTTGGCGCGGAGTAATCGACCACCACGGTCTGTTTCTCCGGCTTCGCTACGCCGAGGCGATCTGAGGTCAGCGCTTGCTCCACGCTTTCAGCGAGAAACGCGGGGTCGAGGAAAATATTAATAAAGCCCGGGCCAGCGATTTCAACCTTACTGGCGATACCGCTGAGATCCAGATGAGTCAGCACCTGCTCGGCCAGTTGTCGCGGCGCCATGCCCAGTTTTTTCGCCACCGCCATCATGCCGTTGGCCTGATAGTCGCCGAACTGTACTTTTGCTGACTGACGAACCTGCGGTTCGCAATCCGCAGGCGCGCCTGCGGCAATCATGGCCTGACTGACTTTTTCTGAGAGAAGAGCCTGAATATTCACCTGAATACCTTACGTTGATGAAGCGGGTTGAAATTTACCGCCGCAGTTTAAGAATCAAGGGCGGGAGTATACTGCAAATGGCCCCTTGCGTCAGCACTGCGCGGCCTGAACAACGTGCAGAAAATAAGCGATAAAAGCGTGCATAACCATGCATTCGGCAAATCCCGCAATCTGCGGTTGGTTGTGTCGGACCAACAGAGTAAATTAGCGGCTTTGAAACCTGTTAAGAGCTGACATTATGGCGAACTGGCAAACCCTCGACGAACTGCATGATATTTCCGCCGACCTCCCGCGATTCACGCGGGCGTTCACGGAACTTTCCACTCGCCTCGGTCTGGATATTGCGCCGCTTGATGCCGACCATATCTCTTTGCGTTGTCATCAAAACGCCACTGCGGAACGCTGGCGGCGAGGCTTTGAACAATGCGGCAAACTGTTGTCGGAAAATATCATCAATGGCAGACCGATTTGTCTGTTTAAACTGGATGAGCCCGTCTGCGTCGCGCACTGGGCATTTAGCGTTGTTGAGCTGCCCTGGCCGGGCGATAAGCGCTATCCCCACGAAGGATGGGAGCATATCGAAATCGTTTTGCCGGGAGAGCCGGATACCCTGAACGCGCGTGCGTTGGCGCTGCTCGCCGATGACGGACTGAGCCAGCCGGGGATTGTCGTTAAAACCAGTTCGCCGAAAGGCGTGCATGAGCGTCTACCGAATCCGACTCTGGCGGTTACCGATGGTCACGTCACCGTTAAATTCCACCCGTGGTCAATTGAAGCGATCGTGGCAAGCGAACAGCAGGAGTGACAATGGCATTACTTGAGATCTGTTGTTACAGCATGGAATGCGCGCGCATCGCGCAGCAAAACGGCGCGGATCGTATTGAGCTTTGCGCCGCGCCGAAAGAAGGGGGCTTAACGCCTTCCCCGGGCGTGCTGAGTACGGTTCGCCAGCAGGTGACGATCCCTGTTCATCCTATCATCCGTCCGCGCGGCGGCGATTTTTGTTATTCCGCAGGGGAGTTCGCCGCCATGCTTGAAGACGTGCGACAGGTGAGGGAGATGGGATTCCCGGGGCTGGTGATCGGTGTGCTGGATGCGGACGGCCACGTCGACATGCCGCGCATGCAGCAAATTATGCAGGCGGCAGGGCCGCTGGCCGTGACATTTCATCGCGCCTTCGACATGTGTGCTAATCCATTAAAAGCACTTAACAATCTCGCGGAACTGGGCGTCGCCAGAGTGCTGACTTCGGGACAAAAATCAGATGCGGCGCAAGGTTTATCAATAATTTTGGAACTTATTGCCCACGCCGATGTTCCAATCATTATGGCCGGAGCAGGGGTTCGTGCAGCAAATCTGCAGCGTTTCCTCGATGCCGGGGTACGGGAAGTACACAGCTCAGCCGGAACGACACAGCCCTCGCCGATGCGTTATCGCAACCCAGGGTTGTCAATGTCAGCCGATAAGCAGGCGGACGAATACACCCGCTATGTGGTTGACGGCGCCGCGGTTGCTGAAATGAAAGGAATCATTGCTCGCCATCAGGCCAAATGATTTTTACCGTTGCATCATGTCGCCCAATATGATGCTTGCTCGTACCAGGCCCCTGCCATTAACAGGGGCCTTTTTTTCTCCTGCATATTTCAGGCTGCCGCTGTGTTGGCCGCCTTGCTGCAACCTGAACTATTTTGGCGAAAACATGCTACGAGTAGGCCGGGTAAGGCGTAGACGCCACCCGGCAAAATACTACGGCTTCGTGGCAATCAACACCGCACGCATCGGCGCCGGATAGCCTTCCACGGTTTTGCTGTGGTCGGTTGGGTCGAGGAACTGCTCCAGCGATTCGGTGATCATCCAGTCGGTGCGGCGCTGCTCTTCTGTGGTGGTAACGCAGACGTCGGCGATGCGTACATCGACAAAACCACACTTCTCTAACCAGTTTTTCAACGCCAGCGCAGACGGAATAAAGTAGACATTGCGCATCTGCGCGTAGCGATCGCCCGGTACCAGCACGGTGTTCTCGTCACCGTCGACCACCAGCGTTTCCAGCACCAGTTCACCGTCTTTCACCAGCTGATCTTTTAACTGCCAGAGATGCTCCAGCGGCGAGCGGCGATGATACAGCACGCCCATGGAAAAGACGGTATCGAAGGCGTTAAGCGCGGGCAACTGTTCAATACCGAGCGGCAGCAGGTGGGCGCGCTGATCGTTGCCCAGCAGTTTACGAACCGCTTCGAACTGGCACAGGAACAGCTGCGTCGGGTCAATGCCGACTGCCAGATGCGCGCCTGCGCCAATCATGCGCCACATGTGATAACCGCTGCCGCAGCCCACGTCGAGAATAGTCCGCCCGGTCAGGTCGGACAGGTGCGGCAGAACGCGATCCCATTTCCAGTCTGAACGCCACTCGGTGTCAATGTTCACGCCATACAAAGAGAATGGACCTTTGCGCCATGGCATCAGGTTGCGCAGCAGGGTATCGATACGCTTGAGCTGGCCCGGGGTAAGCGGTGTTTCGCTTTCTGCCGTAACGCTGTGCAGCAGATCCAGCCTGTCAGGCGTCAGGGCCGGAAGAAACGCCACCGCGTTGGCCCATTGCTTATACAGGCCGTGCTGTTCGCGCTGCCAGGCGGCAATCTGCGCGGGCAAGGTTTCCAGCCAGTGGGAAAGCGCGTTTTTGGCAATCAGTTGATAAAAGTTACCAAAGTCGATCATGCCGGAACCTCAGCTTTCAGCGCCACCAGGGAACCAAAGTTAAAGCACTGGAACCAGAGTTCACTGTGTTCGAAACCCGCCTGACGCAGACGCGCCTTATGGGTTTCGACCGAGTCGGTGAGCATCACGTTTTCCAGCATGCTGCGCTTCTGGCTGATCTCCAGCTCGCTGTAGCCATTCGCGCGCTTAAAGTCATGGTGCATGTTAAACAGCAACTCGCCGACTTTCGCATCTTCGAAGCTGAATTTTTCCGACAGCACCAGCGCGCCGCCCGGCATCAGCCCCTGGTAAATCTTATCCAACAACGCCTGGCGCTCAACTGGCGCAAGGAATTGCAGGGTAAAATTCAGCACCACCATTGAGGCATTTTCGATGGCGATGGTGCGAATGTCGCCCTCCACCACATCCACAGGCGTCGGCGCTTTATACGCGTCAATATGACGGCGACAGCGTTCAATCATTGCCGGAGAGTTGTCGACGGCGATGATTTTGCAATTTTGATGCTGAATATTACGCCGCACAGAGAGCGTCGCCGCGCCAAGAGAGCAGCCCAGGTCGTAAACCTGCGTGTCAGGCTGCACAAAACGTTCGGCGAGCATGCCAATCATCGAAATGATATTGGAATAGCCGGGAACGGAGCGCTGGATCATATCCGGGAAGACTTCAGCTACCCGTTCATCAAAGGTCCAGTCGCCCAGACTGGCGATTGGCGCAGAAAAAAGCGTGTCGCGGTGAGACATAACGTAAAAATCCGGGAAAAATAAAGGGGCGTATTGTGCGCTAATGCAGGGAGAAAACCAACTCCCACGGCATATACCACAGGTTCGCCAGCACCATTAGCAACAGCGCGCACCAGGTGGCGCTCATGCCTGACCGACGCCAGCGGAACAGCCGCTGATGGAAACCGTAGTAATGCATCAGCCGACCGGCAAGCAGAATGATGCCGCACAGGTGCACCATCCACGTTTCTGCGCCATTCATTTCCATAAACAGCAGGAGCACCATCGCGATCGGAATATATTCTACCGCATTGCCATGGATACGAATGGCGCTCTGCAGTTCGCTAAAACCACCGTCGCCATAGGCAACGCGGTACTGCATTCGCAGACGGACGACATCAAATGAAAACTTAATTAACAGCAACGCACCTAATACGGCATATAGCGCGCTTACCATACAATGTCCCTTTTTGGCAGATGGCACGCCCTTATGATAGGGGGCAATTTCAGAAAAGAGAAGATTGCTGTGGGATGGAGGGTGCTGATCCGATCACTGGCAACACCGCGCGCAAATCTTCCCACAGGGTGTCGACCAGCTCCGGCGCCTGCGCGATATCCGGGGTGTGCAAAAAAAGATACGGCGTGGTGGTTTGCTCCCAGCGTGGCAGTTTCGTCAGCCAGTCGGCGAAAAACGATTGATTCTGCGCCATATCATCGCTGCCGATGAATCTCACCATCGGAGTGTTTGCTGTCACCAGCGCATGAACCGGCACTTTCGGCTTCTTGCGTTGGGCGTCGCGTATGGCTTCGGTGTGCGGGCGCGCCGCGTGGACCGGTCGGCTGTCGAGAATAACCCGGTTTACGCCGCGCTGATGCAGACCGCTGTTCAGCAACTGTTCCGCGTCGCCTTTGGCAAAAAATTCCGGATGACGAACCTCGACGCCGTAAGTGAAGCCCTTTGGCAGCGCGTCGAGAAACGACCAGAGGGCAGGAAGGTCCTGTGGGCCAAAGGTCGCGGGAAGCTGCAGCCAGTACTGCCCGATGCGCGTCTCCAGCGGGGACAGGCGGCTAAAAAATGCATGCGCCAGATCATCACAGTGGCGAAGAGCCGCCTGATGCGAAATGGTCGCCGGAAACTTAAAGCAGAAGCGAAAATCATCCGTGGTTTGCGCGTACCAGCGTTCGACAATCTCCGCCCTGGGAAGCGCGTACAGGGTGGTATTGCCCTCCACGCAATTAAAGTGGCGGGCATACTCTTCCAGACCGTTGATCCCCAGACGCACCCACTTGGGGTGCGACCATTGCGGCAGGCCGATGTATATCATAAGGCGCGAACGATCTCGTCCACGCTACGCACACGGGCGATACGCGGGAAGATGTGGGTCATGCTGCCCTGATGCTGTTCGGCGCTGGCCGCGCTGCAGGCGTCTTCGGCGATGATCAGGCTGAAACCCAGTTCCCAGGCGTTGCGGGCAGTTGATTCTACGCCGATATTGGTGGAGATACCGCACAGCACGACAGTGTCGATACCCCGACGGCGCAGTTGCAGTTCAAGGTCGGTCCCGTAAAAAGCGCCCCACTGGCGTTTGGTCACTTCCAGATCGCTTTCGGCTTTACCCAGCGCCTGCGGGTACGTCCACCAGTTTTCCGGCAGCGGGTGCGCGGGCGTCACGGCGTCAACGGGCTGTTTAAGCGCTTCGGCATAATCGTCGGACCAGCCAACGCGAACCATCACCACCGGCGAACCGTTGGCGCGAAACGCCTCCGCCAGGCGGGCAGCGCGCGTCACGACGTCAGTGGCGGAATGCGGGCCGCCAGCGAAGGGTAAAATCCCTTCCTGCAGGTCAATGACCACCAGGGCGGTGGTTTTAGCGTTCAGTTGCAGCATGATAACTCCCGTCGAAATTCAAAATTCCGTTACACCTTAATCGCGATTGCCCGTGTGACGGACGACAATTTTTGTTATTTTTTGTGAGAATACGCAATACCCGCGTACGAAACACGCGTACAGTCTGTAGCGGACTTATCGTCAGGCGGAATTTCCAGTATAATAGCCGCCTTTTTTCATCCAGTTGTGACATACAGTTAAAGCTGCGACAAAACAGCCTGCGGCTTATTAAGGGATATCTCATGCGTACAGAATATTGCGGACAGCTCCGTCAGTCCCACGTGGGGCAGCAGGTGACTCTGTGTGGTTGGGTCAACCGTCGTCGTGATCTTGGCAGCCTGATCTTTATCGATATGCGCGATCGTGAAGGCATCGTGCAGGTCTTTTTCGACCCGGATCGTGCGGACGCATTAAAGCTGGCCTCTGAACTGCGTAATGAGTTCTGCATTCAGGTGACGGGCACCGTGCGTGCGCGTGACGAGAAAAACGTCAACAGCGAGATGGCCACCGGCGAAATTGAAGTGCTGGCCTCCGATCTGACTATCATCAACCGCGCAGAATCGCTGCCGCTTGATTCAAACCACGTCAACACAGAAGAAGCGCGTCTGAAGTACCGTTATCTGGATCTGCGCCGTCCGGAAATGGCGCAGCGTCTGAAGACCCGCGCGAAAATCACCAGTCTGGTGCGCCGCTTTATGGACGATCACGGCTTCCTCGACATTGAGACGCCGATGCTGACCAAAGCCACGCCGGAAGGCGCGCGCGACTACCTGGTGCCGTCCCGCGTGCATAAAGGCAAATTCTACGCGCTGCCGCAGTCGCCGCAGCTGTTTAAGCAGTTGCTGATGATGTCCGGCTTTGACCGCTATTACCAGATCGTGAAATGCTTCCGCGACGAAGACCTGCGCGCTGACCGTCAGCCGGAATTTACCCAGATCGATGTGGAAACCTCCTTCATGACCGCCGAACAGGTGCGTGAAGTGATGGAAGCGTTGGTACGTAGCCTGTGGCTGGACGTGAAAGGCGTGGATCTGGGCGATTTCCCCATTATGACCTTTGCGGAAGCCGAGCGCCGCTACGGTTCCGACAAGCCGGATCTGCGCAACCCGATGGAGCTGGTGGACGTTGCCGATCTGCTGAAGTCCGTCGAATTCGCGGTATTCTCCGGCCCGGCGAACGATCCGAAAGGGCGCGTAGCCGCGCTGCGCGTACCCGGCGGCGCGGCGCTGAGCCGTAAGCAGATCGACGACTACGGTAACTTCATCAAGATCTATGGCGCAAAAGGTCTGGCCTACATTAAGGTCAATGAGCGCGCGAAGGGACTTGAAGGCATCAACAGCCCGGTCGCGAAATTCCTCAACGCGGAAATTGTTGACGCGATCCTCGAGCGCACCGCCGCCCAGGATGGCGATATGATCTTCTTCGGCGCGGACAACAAGAAAGTGGTGGCCGATGCGCTGGGCGCGCTGCGTCTGAAACTGGGTAAAGATCTGAATCTCACCGACGAAAGCAAGTGGGCGCCGCTGTGGGTGATCGACTTCCCGATGTTTGAAGACGACGGTGAAGGCGGTCTGACCGCAATGCACCACCCATTCACCTCGCCGAAAGACATGTCCGCCGCTGAGCTAAAAGCCGCGCCGGAAAATGCGGTCGCCAATGCCTACGACATGGTCATTAACGGTTACGAAGTGGGCGGCGGTTCCGTACGTATTCATAACGGCGAAATGCAGCAGACCGTGTTTGGCATTCTGGGGATTAACGAACAGGAACAGCGTGAGAAGTTCGGCTTCCTGCTGGATGCGCTGAAATACGGCACGCCGCCACATGCGGGTCTGGCATTTGGTCTGGATCGTTTGACCATGCTGCTGACCGGTACCGATAATATTCGTGACGTTATTGCCTTCCCGAAAACGACCGCCGCAGCCTGTCTGATGACCGAAGCGCCGAGCTTCGCGAACCCGGCAGCGCTGGCTGAGCTGGGTATCGACGTGGTCAAAAAGGCAGAGAAAAACTGATATGGCATACAAACAGCCTGTCTCGGTGTTAGTCGTAATCTATGCAAAAGACACCGGGAAAGTGCTGATGTTGCAGCGACGCGACGACCCGGATTTCTGGCAGTCGGTAACCGGAAGCCTTGAAGACGGTGAAACCGCGTCGCAAGCCGCCGTGCGTGAAGTAAAGGAAGAGGTCGCCATTGACGTTGCCGCTGAGCAACTGACCTTAATCGACTGTCAGCGCACGGTGGAGTTTGAGATTTTTTCACATTTACGTCATCGCTATGCGCCGGGCGTGGCGCGCAATACAGAATCCTGGTTCTGCCTTGCGTTGCCGCATGAGCGGCAGATTGTGTTCACCGAACACCTGACCTACCAGTGGCTTGATGCGCCCGCGGCGGCGGCGCTCACCAAGTCGTGGAGCAACCGGCAGGCGATTGAAGAATTTGTAATTAACATCGCCTGAAAAGGCATGCTTTTTGAGGAAATATTTATGGCAGGTCATAGTAAATGGGCCAACACCAGACATCGTAAAGCGGCGCAGGATGCTAAGCGCGGTAAAATCTTCACCAAAATCATTCGTGAACTGGTGACGGCTGCCAAACTGGGCGGTGGCGATCCGGACGCTAACCCACGTCTGCGCGCAGCGGTTGATAAAGCGCTGTCCAATAACATGACCCGTGACACCCTGAACCGCGCGATTGCCCGCGGTGTGGGCGGTGATGATGATGCCAACATGGAAACCATCATCTATGAAGGTTACGGTCCTGGCGGTACGGCAATCATGGTGGAATGCCTGTCTGACAACCGTAACCGTACTGTTGCGGAAGTGCGTCATGCGTTCAGCAAATGCGGCGGTAACCTGGGTACCGACGGTTCCGTGGCCTATCTGTTCAGCAAAAAAGGCGTGATCTCCTTTGAGCAGGGCGATGAAGACACCATTATGGAAGCGGCGCTGGAAGCGGGTGCGGAAGATGTGGTGACCTTCGACGACGGCGCGATTGACGTCTACACCGCGTGGGAAGATATGGGTAAAGTGCGTGACGCGCTGGAAGCCGCAGGTCTGAAAGCGGACAGCGCGGAAGTGTCTATGATCCCGTCAACCAAAGCGGACATGGATGCGGAAACCGCGCCAAAACTGCTGCGTCTGATCGACATGCTTGAAGATTGTGACGACGTGCAGGAAGTTTACCACAACGGTGAAATCTCTGATGAGGTTGCAGCTACCTTAGAATGATGTGGCTTAATCCCGTTACCACCGGAGGCGCGTGATGTCCATCATACTGGGTATTGACCCGGGCTCTCGCGTGACCGGCTATGGCGTAATTCGCCAGGTCGGCAGACAGCTGACCTATCTCGGTAGCGGCTGCATCCGTACGAAAGTGGACGACCTTCCGTCGCGCCTGAAGCTGATATACGCGGGCGTGACGGAAATCATCACCCAGTTTCAGCCAGACTACTTCGCTATTGAACAGGTGTTTATGGCGAAGAATGCGGACTCCGCGCTCAAGCTGGGGCAGGCGCGCGGCGTGGCGATTGTCGCAGCGGTCAACCAGGCGCTGCCGGTGTTTGAATATGCGGCGCGCCAGGTGAAGCAGACCGTGGTGGGCATCGGTAGCGCTGAGAAAAGCCAGGTGCAGCATATGGTGCGCACCTTGCTGAAACTCCCGGCCAATCCACAGGCCGATGCGGCGGATGCGCTGGCAATTGCCATCACTCACTGCCACGTCAGTCAGAATGCGATGCAAATAAGCGAGTCGCGTCTCAATCTTGCGCGAGGTCGTTTGCGATAATGACAAATGAGGCTGGATATCTATCCAGCCTTTTTTTATGATACAGCTTTATTTTTCGGCCCCAACGCAGGAGCGTAATGTGATAGGCAGACTCAGAGGCATTATTCTGGAAAAACAACCCCCGCTGGTGTTGCTTGAAGTGGGCGGCGTCGGTTACGAAGTGCATATGCCGATGACCTGTTTTTATGAGCTCCCGGAATCCGGAAAAGAAGCGACGGTCTTTACCCATTTTGTGGTGCGCGAAGACGCGCAACTGCTGTACGGTTTCAACAACAAGCAAGAGCGTACTCTGTTCAAAGAGTTGATTAAAACCAACGGCGTGGGGCCAAAACTGGCGCTGGCAATTCTCTCCGGGATGTCCGCACAGCAGTTCGTTAACGCCGTCGAGCGTGAAGATCCCGCCGCGCTGGTGAAGCTGCCCGGCATTGGCAAAAAAACCGCCGAACGCCTGATCGTCGAAATGAAGGACCGTTTCAAAGGTCTGCACGGCGATCTGTTTACCCCTGCGGCCGATCTGGTGCTGACCTCTCCGGCCAGCCCGGCGGTGGAAGACGCCGAGCAGGAAGCGGTTGCGGCGCTGGTGGCGCTGGGCTATAAACCTCAGGAAGCCAGCCGCATGGTGAGTAAAGTCGCTCGCCCGGACGCCAGCAGTGAAACACTGATCCGCGAAGCCCTGCGCGCCGCGTTATGAGGTAAAGGATGATAGAAGCAGATCGCCTGATTTCGGCAGGCGCCACCATTGCAGAAGAGGTGGCCGATCGTGCCATTCGCCCGAAATTACTGGATGAATATATTGGTCAACCGCAGGTGCGTTCGCAAATGGAGATATTTATCCAGGCGGCGAAACTACGCGGCGACGCGCTTGACCATCTGCTGATTTTTGGACCGCCGGGGCTTGGCAAAACCACGCTTGCGAATATCGTGGCAAATGAAATGGGCGTGAACCTGCGTACCACATCAGGCCCGGTGTTGGAGAAAGCCGGTGACCTGGCGGCGATGCTCACCAACCTGGAACCGCATGACGTACTGTTTATCGATGAGATCCATCGACTGTCGCCAGTGGTGGAAGAGGTGCTGTACCCGGCGATGGAAGACTATCAGCTGGACATTATGATCGGTGAAGGACCTGCAGCGCGCTCTATCAAAATCGATTTACCGCCGTTTACGCTGATTGGCGCGACAACCCGCGCCGGATCGTTGACTTCGCCGCTGCGCGACCGCTTTGGTATCGTCCAGCGCCTTGAGTTTTATCAGGTGCCCGATCTTCAGCATATTGTGGGCCGCAGCGCTCGCTTTATGGGGCTTGAGATGAGCGATGACGGGGCGCTGGAAGTCGCGCGACGCGCGCGCGGTACGCCGCGTATTGCCAACCGCTTGCTCAGACGCGTCCGTGATTTCGCCGAAGTGAAGCATGATGGCACGATTTCAGCGGATATTGCCGCCCAGGCGCTGGACATGCTGAATGTCGATGCGGAAGGGTTTGATTATATGGACCGCAAGCTATTGCTGGCGGTGATTGATAAGTTCTTTGGCGGTCCGGTCGGTCTCGATAACCTGGCGGCGGCAATCGGTGAAGAGCGCGAAACCATTGAAGATGTGCTGGAGCCGTATTTAATTCAGCAGGGCTTTTTGCAACGTACGCCACGCGGAAGAATGGCGACGGTGCGGGCCTGGAACCATTTTGGTATCACCCCGCCGGAAATGCCTTAAATCTGCTGAGTGACGCCTGATGGCGTCATCCTTATCAGGTCTGGAACGGCGAAATAAAGCCTGTGCTTTTGTGCGGTGTTTTTCCTGAAGAAGATGGCGGGAGCTTACTGCGCCCGTTGTCGACCCCCGGTCGGGGGTTCTCATCCCCCCGGAATGTGCAATATGCGAAAAAAAAGCCCATACTTTCGTACGGGCGCTTTCTCAAATATGGCGGTGAGGGGGGGATTGACTCGCTTCGCTCGCCCTACGGGCAGCCCGTTCGCTGCGCGTCCGGTCTGTCCAACGGGCGGCGCCCATTGTCGACCCCGGTCGGGGGTTCTCATCCCCCCGGAATGTGCAATATGCGAAAAAAAAAGCCCATACTTTCGTACGGGCGCTTTCTCAAATATGGCGGTGAGGGGGGGATTCGAACCCCCGATACGTTGCCGTATACACACTTTCCAGGCGTGCTCCTTCAGCCACTCGGACACCTCACCAAATTGTCGCTCCGCGTTACCGGAACGGGCGCTAATTTAGGGAAATACCGCGCCTGCGTCAATCAACTTTTCGCAAAAACCGTGCGTTTACACAAACTTCCACCAACATGCAGCTTAATTGAGCGGAAACTGCTTTTTTTGCCAGCGTCCGGGAATTTGCTATGCTGAACATCCTTTTGAAAACGATGATAATAAGTGCGCCCGATGCCGCACAACAACCCGCAGGAGTCAGTATGGATATCATTTTTTATCACCCTACGTTTGATACCCCCTGGTGGATCACCGCACTGGAAAACGCTATCCCAAACGCAAAAGTGAGGGCGTGGAAACCGGGCGATAACGATCCGGCGGACTACGCCCTGGTCTGGCATCCGCCTGTCGAAATGCTTGAAGGTCGCAGACTGAAGGCGGTATTTGCACTCGGTGCGGGAGTGGACTCGATACTCAGCAAACTCAAAGCCCATCCCAACATGCTTGACCCGGCAATCCCGCTATTTCGCCTGGAAGATACCGGAATGGGCCTGCAAATGCAGGAATATGCGGTCAGTCAGGTGCTGCACTGGTTCCGACGTTTTGACGATTACCAGGCGCTAAAAAATCAGCGCCAGTGGCAACCGCTACCGGAATACAGCCGCGAGGAATTTACCGTCGGCATCATGGGGGCGGGCGTGCTGGGGGCGAAAGTCGCCGAAAGCCTGCAGGTCTGGGGATTTCCGCTACGCTGCTGGAGCCGCAGCCGCAAATCCTGGCCAGGCGTGGAGAGCTTTGCCGGAACAGAAGAGCTTGGCGCGTTTCTCAGCCAGACGCGCGTGTTAATCAACCTATTGCCCAATACCGCAGAAACGGTCGGCATTATTAATGGCGAACTGCTGGATCAATTGCAGGACGGCGCTTATGTACTTAACCTCGCGCGGGGCGTACATGTCAATGAAGACGATTTGTTAGACGCGCTGAACCGCGAAAAATTGAAAGGTGCCATGCTCGATGTGTTCAGTCGTGAACCGCTCCCTGCCGACAGCCCGCTATGGGCGCATCCCCGGGTGGCAATGACGCCGCATGTGGCTGCAGTGACACGTCCGGCGGAAGCCGTCGCGTATATCTCGCGCACTATTCAGCAACTCGAAAATGGCGAAACGGTCAGCGGACAGGTCGATCGCACGCGAGGTTATTAACGCCAGCCCGGCTTGCGCCGGGTTAACGCTAATAAACGTGGGCGATTCCTGCTATCCTTGTCGAAAAATGACTACAGGAGAGAGACATGTATCCCGTTGACCTGCATATGCATACCGTTGCCAGCACCCATGCCTACAGTACCCTCAGTGATTATATCGCGCAGGCGAAACGCCAGGGGCTGAAGCTGTTTGCGATCACCGATCATGGCCCGGATATGGCGGATGCGCCGCACCACTGGCATTTTATCAACATGCGTATCTGGCCGCGACTGGTGGATGGGGTAGGGATCCTGCGAGGCATTGAAGCGAATATCAAGAATGTCGACGGTGAAATTGACTGCACCGGCCCCATGCTCACTTCACTGGATCTGATCATCGCCGGGTTTCATGAGCCGGTTTTTGCGCCACATGATGAAGCCACGCATACCCAGGCAATGATCAACACCATGGCCAGCGGTGTGGTGCATATCATTAGTCACCCGGGTAACCCAAAATATCCGGTCGATATCACCGCCATCGCCGAAGCCGCGGCAAAGAATCAGGTGGCGCTGGAAATTAACAACTCCTCCTTCCTGCACTCCCGGAAGGGCAGCGAAGCCAACTGTCGCGCCGTGGCTGCTGCGGTACGCGATGCCGGAGGTTGGGTTGCGCTGGGTTCCGATTCCCATACCGCTTTTACCATGGGCGACTTCGGTGAGTGCCGTAAGATCCTGGATGATGTGGGCTTCCCTGAAGAGCGCATTTTAAACGTGACGCCGAGACGGTTGCTGAATTTCCTTGAGACCCGCGGAATGGCGCCCATTCCAGAGTTTGCAGACCTTTAATCACCACTGACTGGACGATTTTGATGAACGAGTTTTCTATCCTGTGCCGCGTGCTGGGATCGTTGTATTACCGCCAACCCCAGGATCCGTTGCTGGTTCCGCTTTTTACCCTTATTCGCGAGGGCAAGCTGTCGGCTAACTGGCCGCTTGAGCAGGACGAACTGTTAAGCCGTTTGCAGAAGAGTTGTGACATGTCGCAGCTGGCGGCGGATTATAACGCGCTGTTTGTCGGCTCGGAGTGTTCGGTGCCGCCATACCGTAGCGCATGGGTAGAAGGGGCAACGGAAGCGGAAGTGCGCGCATTTTTGTCTGCGCGCGGGATGCCGCTTGCTGATACGCCCGCCGATCATATTGGAACTCTGCTGCTGGCGGCCTCATGGCTGGAAGATCAATCAGCGGAAGATGAAAGCGAAGCGCTGGAAACCTTGTTCGCTGATTACATCCTGCCGTGGTGCGGCACTTTTCTGGGGAAAGTGGAAGCCCATGCGGTTACCCCGTTTTGGCGGACAATGGCGCCCCTTACCCGTGACGCTATCGGTGCGATGTGGGATGAATTAGAGGAAGAGTCTGGCGAGTAATGTGATCTAAATCACTTTAGTTTTGTAACGTACGAATCTTGTTGCATGATTTGTGTGCGCGATCTCATTCATCATGTCGTTTTCTGCTATGATGCGCGGCATGAACATACTTCTCTGTATTGCAATTACGACGGGCATCCTCTCCGGGATTTGGGGATGGGTGGCCGTTTCTCTTGGTTTACTGAGCTGGGCCGGTTTTTTGGGCTGTACAGCCTATTTTGCCTGCCCGCAGGGCGGACTGAAAGGCCTCGTTATCTCGGCCTCAACGCTGTTAAGCGGGGTGGTGTGGGCGTTGGTCATTATTCACGGCAGCGCACTGACGCCGCATCTAGAGATCGTTGGCTACGTCATGACTGGCGTCGTGGCGTTTCTGATGTGCATCCAGGCGAGGCAGGTGCTGTTATCGTTTGTGCCTGGAACCTTTATTGGCGCTTGCGCCACGTTTGCCGGACAGGGCGACTGGCGGCTGGTATTGCCCTCGCTGGCGGTGGGGCTGCTGTTTGGCTTCGCGATGAAAAACAGTGGATTGTGGCTGGCTTCGCGCCGCGAAAGGCAGAATGTGCAAACGGTCATCAGTAAATGAGCAGCGCCTGATGGCGCTGCGCTGTCATCCAACAGTGAAATGTTCATCATGACTCTGGCGGTACCGACATATGTCGATATTTCACCAGAATATCATTCTGCCTCTCCGCTTTATTCTGCAAATCCCAAAGCCCACGGTCGATGCCATCGTTTATCAGGAAAATGACGCCGGTCTCTATAGCTGACATCAGACACAGCATCACCGGTTCATTGGAGGTATAGCCGATTTCGCCCTCCAGCAACCGCTGATAGTCAATGAAGCGGAATACGCCCGCCTGGACTTCATAAGACAAAATCGTCTTGCTGGTATTAACAGAGGAGAGGATCTCGCCGGTGCTGACGTTAACCACCCGCAGATTCACGGCAATCTGATCCAACTGATACTGCGTATCGGCGCCAATACCAAAATAGCGCGCCCCCGCGCCGCCCGACTTCACGTTACTCTCATAGCCGATAATCGAACCTTCAACCATAATATTCGCGGCGGTTAACGACTGAAGCGGGATCCGGTTATTGATCGCGACGGTACCGTTTTCCTGTGCGGCGCGAATGATCTTGCGTTCGTTAAGCAGATTCTGCAGCCCCTGGCGCTCAAGCGGGATAAACCAGCGGGAATCCTTTAAGGCCGTTACCAGCATTGCAGTGGCGCTCTGGGGGACCGCAGTGGAAAAGTTACTGGCCGGGTAGGGTTTAAACTGACCGGTTTCATCCTGAATGTTATAGACCGAGACGTAAATTTTGCCGGTGGGCGCAGGTAAATGCGTTAAGTCCTTATAGCTCTGCGCACGGGGCATTAATGTCGGCTTCGCCGCTTCTTTGGGCGGCGCGGTTAAACACCCGCTGAGCAATGTCACGGCGATCAAAATTATTAAGCGCTGCATGATGAATTCCTTACGCGGCTAATGCCTAGAAGTCGGTGGATTGCGACTGTAAACCTGACACTTCGATGGTCGAGGTTTTGCCTGTTTTTCGGTCCGTGACGTTTAGCTGCAATTGCCCATCCCGGTTGGCGATATCCACAATAAAATCGTTGGTCACCATTCTTCCGGGCTTACCGGTATTGATATTGGTAAGTAAGCCACCTAAAATTTGCGACTGAATTGCCTGCGTGAAATTATCCAGCGCGGACGGCGTTTCTATTCCGAAATCATCATCATAACTTGGGGCTTTGTATGAATTCTGCGCCTGTGCGCTGTTCAGTAAAAAAGAACCGTTATTAGGGTTTCCACCAAAATTGGGATTACGGAATTGAAATGTCATATTTCCGGCCCAACTTAAGGGTGAAATAAGCATGAGTGCAACTACTGCATGTTTGACAGACATGACAGCCTCCGGACAAGAAAGTTATTTAGAATTCATCGTGTGTTAAATCGCTGGTGCTCAATAGCGTTTTATCTATTTGCCGACGGTTTAACGCTTCTTCCGTTTGCGCAAGGGCAAAGACCACCGTTTTTTCAAAATCTCTTTTCGTTGGAAATAAAAAAGTCTGAAAAATAACGTCCTGATTAACCGTTATGGTGATCCAGCTTCCCCAGCGCGCGCTGGGACGCTCGTTAATGGTTAAATTGCCTGTATACTCGCTTTCCCATTTTTCGCTGAATGCGCGATAAAAATCGTGCCCGACAGACGAAACGGTATGGTCCGTGATCAGGCCGGGTACTTCCACTTCAACAGCCTGTAGGTTCGCGTTAGCAAGCAAAAGGTGTGCGATAATCAGCCAGGTTATTGCGCGTTTCATGGGCTAGCGCCTGAGGTTATCGTTTGCCCACGACACCGCCTGAGTCCGGTTTTTAACAGCTATCTTTTTGAAAAGATTATAAAGATGCGTTTTCACCGTGTTTTCACTGATGAACAATGAGCGGGCGATTTCGATATTAGAAGCGCCAATTCGTAGCTTGTTGAGGATCTCTTTTTCACGATGCGTTAGCAGCGTTGACTCGGTACCGTTATAGCGGTAATGACCGGAATGGGTAATGAGGTAACTGGCCAGTTTCTGCGAAAAATAGCATTCGCCCCGCAGAATACACTGCAGACCATGCACCACGCGTTCTTGATCGTCGGAGACGTAAAACACACCGTTAATATGCGGCCAGCTTTCGATATCCCGGAAAGGATATTCGTCAGGCGTGTTTAATAAGAGCGTTTTTATCGCGTTGTTTTTTCTGCTTAAATTATCCTGCCAATAGTGAATAAGCTTCTTATCCGCTTCCATCATATCCACTAACACAATACCGTTAGACGAAATATCTTCCAGAGAACGCTGTATATTATGCAGTTTCCCGTTTATCGCCAGCGACTGCTTTAAATGTTGCAATAAAGCTGTTGCCTGCAGGGAAGGTTTGGTTATTAACAATAATGTAGGACTATGAATACTATGGACTTCATTAAACATGATGAAACCCCACTTTTATTAGTCGCACATCTGACAGCTGCCTGATAAAAATTGAAGGCACCAGAAGTACTGACAGATGTTGCACTGCTGTGTGTAGAAAAAGAGTAGAATCAGCCCGAATGGGACAAAATAGTAATACCAATGAATGACTGCTGGATTTCAATCTAGCTATTACAAATCTTAAAGCAAGTGTTAAACGTGTAACAAGATGTAAAATTATATATTAATTTATGATTTAGTCCTGAATTATACGTTCAGAATTGAGAGGAAAGTTGTACAGGGGAAAATAATTGCACACATTTAAAAAATCATACAAATTAACTTAATCCTTTGTTTTATAATGATATTAATTCGGATCTAACGGATTTTTTCTCTCTGCGTCAATTCCATTTTGACGATCGCGCTTGCCGATCAACGTAAACCACAGAAAAACGGCGGGCCTGTAACGACTTGTTCAGCTTTTTCTGTGCCTAACGGGTTACAACGCCAGTAATGGGATCACCAGAGCGATGAATGCCAGCACCATT
Organism: Citrobacter sp. Cs237; assembly: GCF_030332325.1. NCBI lineage: Bacteria > Pseudomonadati > Pseudomonadota > Gammaproteobacteria > Enterobacterales > Enterobacteriaceae > Citrobacter > Citrobacter sp. Cs237. The sequence continues at coordinate 204,128 of NZ_JAOWIB010000093.1, forward strand.
CAGGGTGCCGAAATGAAGCAAAAAATAATCTACGGAGCAAAACACCTGACGCAATGCGAATTCATACTTTGGTGTGAGCGAGGATAACAAAATACAACTGGTGGGTGAGTTATTTAAAATGTTTCCCCGGACATACTCTTCATCGTAACGCGGCGTTAACAAATTAGGTCTGCCGTTAACAATAATTCCTGCGGGTATTATTGAATTGATATAACGCCAGGTCCAAGGTGATAACATGAAGAAGACAGTCTTATTTGCGATATTAACAATGCTGGGCGCGCCTGGGATTGCCACCGCGACCAGTTATGACTTAGCTGGCTCGGAATATAACTTTGCGGTGAATGAATTAAGCAAATCTTCATTTAATCAGGCTGCCATAATTGGTCAGGTCGGTACGGAGAACAATGCAAAGATACGCCAGCAGGGATCTAAACTTTTATCGGTTATTTCGCAAGAAGGCGGAAATAACCGCGCAAAGGTGGAACAGTCCGGAGCGTATAACATTGCTTATATCGATCAGACGGGACAGGGCAATGATGCCAGTATTTCGCAAAATCAATACGGCAATAGCGCGATGATTATCCAGAAAGGCTCGGGTAATAAAGCGAATATTACGCAATACGGTACGCAGAAATCAGCAGTTGTTGTGCAGAGACAGTCGCATATGGCTATTCGCGTGACTCAACGCTAATACCTGAGCGACAATTAAATCAATCCGATGGGGGTTTACCATGAAACTTGTACAAGTGGCAGCATTTGCAGCAATCGTCGTTTCTGGCAGTGCGCTGGCGGGTTCCGTTCCACAATGGGGTGGCGGCGGTAATCACGGCGGCGGCAACGGTAACAGCTCTGGCCCGGAATCGACCCTGAGCATCTATCAGTCCGGGGTGAATAACGCTGCGCTTGCTCTGCAAAGCGATGCGCGTAAATCGGATACCACCATTCATCAAAATGGCGTTGCTAACGGCGCCGACGTCGGCCAGGGGGCTGACAACAGCACCATCGATCTGACCCAGAGTGGATTCCGTAACAACGCGACCATCGATCAGTGGAACGCCAAAAACTCGGATATTACTGTCAGCCAGTATGGTGGGCAGAACGCTGCGCTGGTGAACCAGACGGCGTCTGATTCCAGCGTGCTGGTGTCACAGGCTGGCTTTGGCAACAACGCGACGGCCAACCAATACTGATTCAGCCAGTCGCTGAACAATAAACAGGGCGTAAGCCCTGTTTTTTTTGCGAGGTCTCTATGCAAACGGTTCTTCTTCTGGCCGCCTTGTCCAGCCAGATCACCTTTTCCACCCATCAACAGGGCGAGATGTACACCATTATTCCGCAGGTCACATTGACGCAACCCTGTCTCTGCCAGATACAAATTCTGACCCTTCGGGAAGGCCTCGCCGGGCGAAGCCAGTCAACGCAAAAAAAGACGCTTTCTTTACCAGCTAATCAAGCCATTGATTTGACGAAACTGAGCTTAACTATTTCACCACAGGACACCGTTAAAATAGTTGTTACTGTTTCTGACGGACAGTCACTGCATTTATCACAACAATGGCCGCCCTCTGCGACATCGTCATAAATTGCTGATTATTTGTACATTTTTGAGTGGCGGAGGTGGGTTTGCTGGACTATGAATAGAGTAACGCAGATGGCGTTACTCCCGTACCCGGCAATCGCAGCAGTAAGGGAAAACATAACCCTCAAGGATGAATGATCATTGAGGAAATCACAATGCAGCTTTCTGTCACTGTACTAAAAACCGTTTTAACTCTTAGTCTCTTTTCTCTCTTTTCTCTCTTTTCCGCCGTCGCGATCGCTGATGCAGACCACCAGGGGGGCGTCATACGTTTTACCGGTCAGATTGTCGAGCCGCCATGCGAGGTGGATCGCGTTCAACACCGCTTTGCGCTGTCCTGCAATCGCGGAGGGCAAATCCACACTCAGTACTATTCACCACAGGAATTGATCAACGCCCCTCACCATTTTAAACAGATCGCGTCTGTCAACATGCAGTACATTGATAAAAACAAAACGCTCGCGGTGATGAACATCAATTACCGTTAACAATGACAACGGAATCTCTGCACGAAAAAGGCGATTTCACTGGGTGGCCTGCTGTACACTTGAAAAAGAACGTTCTGCAAGGAGAACCTATGGAATCGCGTATTCATGTTATTCACGGCGATATCACCACCGTCGCTGTTGATGTGATCGTTAACGCCGCTAACGCGTCGCTGATGGGCGGCGGCGGGGTTGATGGGGCCATTCACCGTGCAGCCGGTCCGGAACTGCTGGAGGCCTGCATGAAGGTCCGGCAACAACAGGGCGATTGTCCAACCGGACACGCGGTCATTACCGCTGCAGGACGTCTACCGGCGAAGGCGGTGATACATACGGTCGGCCCGGTCTGGCGCGGCGGTGAGCATAATGAAGCGCAACTGCTGCATGACGCTTACTTCAACAGTCTGAATCTGGCGCTGGCGAATGGGTATCAGTCGATTGCCTTTCCGGCCATCAGCACTGGCGTCTATGGCTATCCGCGGGCGGCGGCGGCAGAAATTGCGGTGAACACAGTTTCAGACTTCATCACCCGTCGCGCTTCACCGGAGCAGATATACTTTGTCTGTTATGACGAAGAAACTACCCGACTTTACCAGCGTTTACTCACCCAACAAGGCGACGAATGAGTTGACCCGGCTCGCGCATGCCATTATCCCTGTATGTGAGCGTCATCCGGGGAAGTGCGGCATCCTGGCGCTGGACGACAGCCTTGATGCGTTTGCGGCCCGTTATCGGCTAGCCGAAATGGCGGAGCGCACGCTCGATATCCAGTATTACATCTGGGAAAATGATATGTCAGGGCGACTCCTGTTCGCAGTCCTGCTGGCGGCGGCGAGACGCGGGGTTCACGTCCGCCTGCTGCTGGACGATAACAACACGCCTGGCCTTGACGATACGCTGCAACTGCTTGACGGCCATCCGAATATTGAAGTCCGCCTGTTTAATCCTTTCTCCTTTCGCATGCTGCGGGCGCTGGGCTATCTGACCGATTTCGCCAGACTTAACCGCCGGATGCATAATAAAAGCTTCACCGTGGATGGCGTTGTGACGCTGGTCGGCGGGCGTAACGTTGGCGATGCCTATTTTGGCGCCGGGCAGGAACCGCTGTTTTCCGATCTCGACGTAATGGCTATTGGCCCGGTGGTGCAGGATGTTGCCGATGATTTCGAGCGCTACTGGCGCTGCGGATCGGTTTCGACGCTAAAGTCTGTGCTTTCGCTTTCCGAGCAAGAGATCACTGAACGGATAGAGCTTCCGGAATCCTGGTATAACGATGAGATCACGCGCCGTTATCTGCATAAGCTGGAAACCAGCCAGTTTATGTCGCAGCTTGAACACGCCTCGCTCCCGCTGATTTGGGCGAAAACCCGGCTGCTTAGCGATGATCCGGCAAAAGGAGAGGGAAAAGCGCAGCGTCACTCGCTGTTGCCGCAGCGATTATTCGACGTGATGGGATCGCCCGAGGAGCGGATTGACATTATATCCGCCTATTTTGTGCCGACCCGGGCGGGTGTCGCTCAACTGCTGCAACTGGTGAGAAAAGGCGTCAGGATAGCGATTCTGACTAACTCGCTGGCGGCCAATGATGTTGCCGTGGTCCATGCCGGTTACGCCCGCTGGCGGAAAAAACTGTTGCGCTATGGCGTCGAATTGTACGAACTCAAGCCTACCCGGGAGCACGAAACGGTGGTGCACGATCGGGGGTTGACCGGTAATTCCGGCTCCAGCCTGCACGCTAAAACCTTCAGTATTGACGGGCGCAACGTGTTCATCGGCTCTCTCAATTTTGACCCGCGCTCGACGCTGCTGAATACCGAGATGGGATTTGTTATCGAAAGCGATTCGCTGGCGACCTTAATTCATAAGCGCTTTACTGAAAGCCAGCGCAACGCCGCCTGGCAGTTGCGCCTCGATCGCTGGGGGCGCATTAACTGGGTCGACCACCAGAACGACCGGGAAGTCGTGCTAAAAAAAGAACCCGCAACCGGGTTCTGGAAGCGGGTTCTGGTGCGACTGGCGACCATTTTGCCTGTCGAATGGCTACTGTAACCGGGCGGGTGTTAATTCGCCACGCTGGCGTTTTTACTCTGTTTTACCGCAGGCTTACCCGAAAAAAGGAACTTCAGCAGCGGTATGCGTAAATGAATTTCGTAGAGCGCCAGCGCAATACCTATCACAAATACCAGCCCGCAAAGGAACCCGAGCAGATTGGAGGTGATATGCGGGGTAATATACGCGCCAAAGAGCAGCGTCAACGGATGATGCACCAGATAGATAAACAACGAAGCATTAACAAAGTAAGTCACACGGGCGGATTGAAAATTGAGTAAGCGATGCCCTAATGAAAACACCACGTTAACCATCCACAGTCCCATCACCATGGTGATCACGTACTCCGTTTCGTACATCCAGGCGTCGCCGCTGCCATAGCGCTGGTTCAACAGATAGGCCGCGAAGGCGAAGGCTGCGCCCAGCGTGCAGCCCCGAGACGGCCTGGTGAACAGCGCTTTGAGTTCCGGCGAAATAAACGTCAGCGCGCCGAGGAGAAAGAAAGGCACATAAAATAGCGTTTGCATGACGACGAAATTGAACATGCCATCACTGAGAATCGACGGATAAACACTAAAAATCGTTCGTCTGATTGCCGCATAACCGACTCCGGTGAATAAAAAGATCAGCGTCAGTTTTGACATCGAAAGGGTGGTGAGGCGACTTTTATTCGCCGCTGTCCATTTATTGCGCAGCAGACTAAATAGCCACAGGCTTACGGTTGTTAATATTATCAGAACCAGTAAAAACCACAGGTGTGAAATTAACTCCCACGCCAGCGTATTATATTTGTCATACAAAGAGAGCGTGTGCCAGTTTTCCGCTTTCCCTTTCACATATTGCAACATAATAAATTGCGGCAGCGTCAGCAACGGAATAGCGGTCAGCATGGGAATGCCGACCCGCTCAACGCGCACTTTCCACCAGCGTTTAAGCGGATAACGCAAAAATAACATGTATGAAAAATACCCTGAAATAACGAAAAAAACCTGCATACGGAATGCATGGATAAAATCGTTAAACACGGTGAGCCACCATGACGAGTCGGCGCTGTTCACGTGCCAGGTGTGGCTGGAATAGATTAACGAGATATGGAAAGGGATACCCAACAACATCAGCCAGGCGCGGATGGAGTCAAGAAAATATTCACGCTGCGCGGGTACGGAATTCATAGAGGTTTCGTATTCTCAGATTCTCAGACTAATCGCCTTATCCCTAAGACGAATAATAGTTACATTCGGGGGCAACCCTACACGAAGGACAGCAGCCTGTCTCCAGGATAAGCACGCAAAGTGAAAAAGGCTCAGACGGATGCTTAAAGCATGAGCCAGCGTGCTGAACAATACAGGGATTCAGTTGTCCTAATGCCTGATTATCCATTAAAATAGATCGGATCGATATAAGCACACAAAGGGGGAAGTGCTTACTTATTATGAAACATAAACCACAAATGATGAAAATGCGTTGGTTGGGTGCAGCCGTCATGTTCGCGTTGTCCACCACGTCTGGTTGGGCTTTCACCATCGATGACGTCGCAAAACAAGCGCAATCCTTAGCCGGTAAAGGCTATGAGGCGCCAAAAAGCAACTTGCCCTCCGTTTTCCGCGATATGAAATACGCGGACTATCAGCAGATCCAGTTTAATCGCGATAAAGCCTACTGGAGCAATATCAAGACCCCATTCAAGCTCGAGTTCTACCACCAGGGTATGTACTTCGACACCCCTGTCAAAATCAACGAAGTGACCGCGACGACGGTTAAAAGAATCAAATACAGCCCGGATTACTTCAATTTTGGCAACGTACAGCATGACAAAGACACGGTAAAGGATCTCGGATTCGCCGGTTTTAAAGTGCTGTACCCGATCAACAGCAAAGACAAAAACGATGAAATCGTCAGCATGCTTGGCGCGAGCTATTTCCGCGTACTGGGCGCCGGACAGGTTTATGGCCTGTCTGCCCGTGGGCTGGCGATTGATACCGCGCTGCCTTCAGGCGAAGAATTTCCCCGTTTCCGTGAGTTCTGGATCGAACGTCCAAAACCGACGGACAAACGCCTGACCATTTACGCGCTGCTGGACTCCCCGCGCGCGACCGGCGCCTATCGTTTTGTCATCATTCCTGGGCGCGACACCGTGGTCGACGTCCAGTCAAAAGTATATCTGCGCGACAAAGTCGGCAAACTGGGCGTTGCGCCGTTAACCAGTATGTTCCTGTTTGGGCCGAACCAGCCGTCGCCGACCACCAACTACCGCCCGGAGCTGCATGATTCTAACGGATTGTCGATCCACGCGGGCAACGGCGAATGGATCTGGCGTCCGCTGAACAACCCTAAACATCTGGCGGTGAGCAGCTTCGCGATGGAGAACCCGCAGGGCTTTGGCCTGCTGCAGCGCGGTCGCCAGTTCTCCCGTTTTGAAGATCTCGACGACCGCTACGATCTGCGTCCGAGCGCCTGGATTACGCCGAAAGGCGAATGGGGCAAAGGGAAAATTGAGCTGGTTGAAATTCCGACCAACGATGAAACCAACGATAACATCGTGGCGTACTGGACTCCGGATCAACTGCCTGAAGCGGGCAAAGAGATGAACTTCAAATACACCCTGACGTTCAGCCGCGATGAAGACAAACTTCATGCGCCGGATAACGCGTGGGTGCAGCAGACGCGCCGTTCTACCGGCGACGTCAAACAGTCGAATCTCATTCGCCAGCCTGACGGCACCATCGCGTTTATCGTGGATTTTGCCGGCACCGACATGAAAAAGCTGCCGCAGGATACCCCGGTTACCGCGCAAACCAGCATCGGCGACAACGGCGAGATCGTAGAAAATACCGTGCGTTATAACCCGGTCACCAAAGGGTGGCGTCTGACGCTGCGCGTAAAAGTGAAAGACGCGAAGAAAACCACGGAAATGCGTGCGGCGTTGGTCAACGCCGACCAGACGCTGAGTGAAACCTGGAGCTACCAGTTACCTGCCAATGAATAAGACAACTGAGTACATTGATGCAATGCCGCTCTCGGACATCGAGAAAGCGGCGCTGCCGAACACTGACATCCGCGCAGTACATGAAGCGCTGGATGCCGAGCATCGCCGTTACTCGCGAGAAGACGATTCACCGCAGGGGTCTGTGAAAGCGCGCCTGGAGCAGGCCTGGCCGAATTCGCTGCCGGAAGGGCAACTGATCAAAGACGATGAAGGACGCGATCAGCTCCAGGCCATGCCGAAAGCCAAACGTTCGTCTATGTTTCCCGACCCGTGGCGCACTAACCCGGTTGGACGCTTCTGGGATCGTCTGCGTGGCCGTGACGTCACGCCGCGCTACCTTTCTCGTCTGACCAAAGAGGAGCAGGAAAGCGAGCAGAAATGGCGTACCGTCGGTACGATTCGTCGCTACATTTTGCTACTGCTGACCCTGGCGCAGACCTTCGTCGCCACCTGGTATATGAAGACCATTCTTCCTTATCAGGGCTGGGCGCTGATCAATCCGATGGATATGGTCGGGCAGGACCTGTGGGTTTCCTTTATGCAGCTGCTGCCGTATGTGCTGCAAACCGGGATCCTGATCCTGTTCGCGGTGCTGTTCTGTTGGGTATCCGCGGGTTTCTGGACCGCGCTGATGGGGTTCCTGCAACTGTTAATTGGCCGCGATAAGTACAGTATTTCCGCGTCCACGGTTGGCGATGAGTCGCTGAACCCTGAACACCGTACCGCGCTGATTATGCCGATCTGTAACGAAGACGTGGACCGCGTCTTTGCCGGTCTGCGGGCGACGTGGGAGTCGGTAAAGGCGACCGGCAACGCGGCGCATTTCGACGTTTACATTCTGAGCGACAGCTACAACCCCGATATCTGCGTGGCAGAGCAAAAGGCGTGGATGGAGCTGATTGCCGAAGTGCAGGGCGAAGGGCAGATCTTCTATCGTCGCCGTCGTCGTCGTGTGAAGCGTAAAAGCGGTAACATTGACGACTTCTGCCGTCGCTGGGGAAGCCAGTACAGCTATATGGTGGTGCTGGATGCTGACTCGGTCATGACCGGGGAGTGTCTCAGCGGGCTGGTGCGACTGATGGAAGCGAACCCGAATGCCGGGATCATCCAGTCATCGCCGAAAGCCTCCGGAATGGATACCCTGTACGCCCGCTGCCAGCAGTTTGCGACGCGCGTCTACGGACCGCTGTTTACCGCCGGTCTGCACTTCTGGCAACTGGGGGAATCGCACTACTGGGGCCACAATGCCATTATTCGCGTGAAGCCGTTTATCGAGCATTGCGCGCTGGCGCCGCTGCCGGGCGAAGGGTCGTTTGCGGGCTCCATTCTGTCTCACGACTTCGTGGAAGCGGCGCTAATGCGTCGTGCAGGCTGGGGCGTGTGGATCGCCTACGATTTACCCGGTTCGTATGAAGAGCTGCCGCCGAACCTGCTTGACGAACTGAAACGTGACCGCCGCTGGTGTCACGGCAACCTGATGAACTTCCGTCTGTTCCTGGTAAAAGGGATGCACCCGGTGCATCGCGCCGTGTTCCTGACCGGGGTGATGTCGTATCTGTCGGCGCCGCTGTGGTTTATGTTCCTGGCGCTGTCAACGGCCCTTCAGGTGGTGCACGCGTTGACGGAACCGCAATACTTCCTGCAACCGCGTCAGCTGTTCCCGGTGTGGCCGCAATGGCGTCCGGAACTGGCGATTGCGCTGTTTGCCTCCACGATGGTGCTGCTGTTCTTACCGAAGCTGCTGAGTATTCTGCTTATCTGGTGCAAAGGCACCAAAGAATACGGCGGGTTTATTCGGGTCACGCTGTCGCTGCTGCTTGAGGTGCTGTTTTCGGTGCTGCTGGCGCCGGTGCGTATGCTGTTCCATACCGTGTTTGTGGTCAGCGCCTTCCTGGGATGGGAAGTGGTCTGGAACTCGCCGCAGCGTGATGATGACTCTACCCCGTGGGGCGAGGCGTTTATGCGCCACGGTTCGCAACTGCTGCTCGGTCTGGTCTGGGCGGTGGGCATGGCGTGGCTGGATCTGCGTTTCCTGTTCTGGCTGGCGCCGATTGTGTTCTCGCTGATCCTGTCGCCGTTCGTGTCGGTGATATCCAGCCGTTCGACGGTCGGTCTGCGCACCAAACGCTGGAAGCTGTTCCTGATCCCCGAGGAGTATTCACCGCCGCAGGTGCTGGTCGATACCGATAAGTACCTGGTGATGAACCGTAACCGTTCGCTGGATGATGGCTTTATGCATGCGGTGTTTAACCCGTCGTTTAACGCCCTCGCCACCGCTATGGCGACCGCGCGTCACCGCGCCAGCCAGGTGCTGGAGATCGCCCGTGACCGCCACGTTGAGCAGGCGCTGAACGAAACGCCGGAAAAACTCAACCGCGACCGCCGTCTGGTGCTGTTGAGCGATCCGGTGACAATGGCGCGCCTGCATTATCGGGTGTGGAATTCACCTGAGCGATATTCCTCCTGGGTGAATTACTATCAGGGGATTACGCTTAACCCGCAGGCGCTACGTAAACCGTAATGCGCGGTTGCCGGATGCTGCTTCGCGTATCCGGCATCATGCAGTGTTAAATACCGGCTTGCGCCGGTATTTTTTTCCACGAAGAATAAGGGTGGGGAGGGAGATTATGCGCGTCATTGCGGTGGCTATGATGGTGATGCTGTTGTCTGGATGCGGTAGCGTCATCAGCCGGACCATCCCCGGACAGGGGCACGGTAACCAGTACTATCCGGGTGTTCAATGGGACGTGCGGGATTCAGCCTGGCGCTACCTTACCATACTCGATCTGCCGTTCTCGCTGGTGTTTGACACCCTGCTGCTCCCGCTCGACATGCATCACGGTCCCTATGACTAATTAACGCGCGTCCCACTCATCGGCCGCAGCCTGACCTTCTTCGGTATCCAGCGGCGGCTCAAGCTGAAACTCACCCTCATCCCATTCGTGAAGCGTATTTTCTTCCAGCCATTCCTGACGGATTTCAATCTCATCATAATCGCCGTCAAAAACACTTTGCGCGGCTTCACCGCTGAGCAACGGCAGACATTCCCCTTCTTCGCCTTCGTCGGCAAAAAATTCAACCTGCCACATGATGTCGCCATCCTGAAGCACATATTTTTGCACGTTGAACTGTTGGACACTGGCGTCATCTTGTTCCAGGCCTGGATTGTCAGCCAGAAACTCTTCACGGGCGGCGTCAATGGCTTCTTCCAGCGTTGCGTACATAGTCATCATGTTTCTCCCTTTAATGCGATGAAGTATTCAGGGAAAGAATAGCTGATTCTGGGATTTTGCAAGGATGAATCCTGAAGAATCATCCAGTCACGCGCGACACGGCGCGACGGCGCAAACTGTACCAGGAATAAACGGCATTAAACAGCACCACGCCCGCCGTGACCAGAAAGACAGCGCGAAAACCGTAGCTGGCGGAGATCGCCGCGCCCATTAATGGCCCGGTCACGTTACCGATATCACGAAATGACTGATTGTAGCTGAAGATGCGCCCGGCGATTTGATTGGTCGAATTATAGACAAGCAACGTTTGTACTGCGGGTAACAGCGCGCCGTCTGCGGCGCCGAGTAAAAAGCGCAGGATCGCTAACTGCCACGGCGTCTGTACGAACGACATTGGGATCAGCAGCAAAACGGAGATAATTAACGCGACGATCAGGATTTTTTCCGGACCGATACGGTCGCCCAGTTTACCCAGGCGCGGAGCGCTGAGCAGAGCCGCAACGCCTGGCACCGAGGCGATCATCCCGCTGATAAACGCGATATTACTGACGTTGCCCGCCAGTTCGCGTACGTATAGCGTCAGTATTGGCGCAATAGAGCCGGTCGCGACCTGAATAATCAACGTGGTGACGAACAGGCTGAGCACCAGTCTGGGATTCTTCAGCGAGGCGACAACCTCACGAACATGAAGCATCTCTTTCCTGCTGACGGGCGTGAAGTTTTCACGAATAAAAAACAGCGTCAGCAGAAAGCAGACCAGCAGGACGCTGGCGGTGATAAAAAACACCGGACGCAGGCCATACTGATCGGCAAGGAGACCGCCCGCCAGCGGGCCGAGCAGCGCGCCGCTGACGCCGCCGGTTGACAGCGTGCCCAGCGCCCAACCGCTTTTGTTGCGCGGCACCTGGGTGGCGATCAGCGCGTTGGCGTTAGGAATAAACCCGCCAAGCAGACCCAGAAGGGCGCGCAGCGCCAAAAACTGCCAGATATTTTGCGCCATGCCCATCAGCAGCATGACGATCGCCATGCCCAGCGCAGAACGCAGCAGCATCATCTTTCTGCCCTTGCGATCGGCGAGTCCTCCCCAGAACGGCGAGGCGATGGCGGAAAACAAAAAGGTGATGCTGAACACCAGGCCGGACCACATATTCAGCGCACTATGGCCCGTTACGCCGAGCTGTTCGACGTAGAGCGGCAGAAAGGGCATCACCAGGCTGAAGGCGGCGCCGGTCAGGAAGCAGCCGAGCCAGGCGACGGTGAGATTGCGTTTCCAGTTTATTGGTGTATCTGAGGGTGACATAGCGATCCGCAGTTTGTTGCGCGGCAGCGCAGGATGAAAAAACAATTTATTCTAACGTGACTTAAGTATGCTCCGGACCCGGAAACCCTGCAATGTGTGGCGCTTTTAAAGCTAAAAGAGGGGGAAAGGCAGCCCATAGCGGGCTGCGGAAAGAACACTCAATAACGGGAAGGGACACCTTCAGGGCGCGTTTTAAAGCGGCGATGCAGCCACATATATTGTTCAGGCGCCATCATGATGCACTTTTCCACAATTTTGTTCATCCAGGCGGCGGTGGTTTCCGCATCATCCAGCGGCGGCGAGCATTCCGGCGGCAGCATGATAAGCTGATACCCTTTACCGTCAGGTTTCCGTCGCGGCACAAACGGCACCAGGCAGGCGTTGGACATGCGCGAAAGCATCCAGGTGCCCGAAGTGGTGGCGGCCTGGTCGACGGCGAACAGCGGCACAAATACGCTGGCCCGCGGGCCGTAGTCGTGATCCGGGGCGTACCAGACCACTTCCCCTTTCTTCAGCGCTTTGATCATGCCTTTCAGATCTTTGCGATCGAGCATAGATTTATTGGAGCGCATCCTGCCCCAGGTTTGCAGCCAGTCAATCAGCGGATTATCGTTTGGTCGGTAAACGCCAATTCCTGGCTCCTGTAGACCAAACTGCCGCGCGCCCAGCTCCAGCGTCAGAAAGTGCAGCCCCACCAGCAGAATGCCACGTTGCTGTGCCTGAACGTCGCGAATATGTTCCATACCGATCACTTCCGTCCAGCGTGATACGCGGTGATCGGGCCAGAACCACGCCATGCCGGTTTCCATCACACCCATGCCGACTGATTCAAAGTTTTTGACCACCATCTCGTGGCGTTCCTGCTCGCTCATCTGCGGAAAGCAGAGCTCAAGATTGCGATACGCAATTTTCGCACGGCGCTTCATCAGGCGAAGCGCCAGACGTCCCATCGCGTGTCCTGTACGATAGATCAGCGGGTAGGGCAACTGCACGACCAACCAAAGTGCGCCAATACCGAGCCAGGTTAACCAGTACCGTGGATGCAGTAATGCTGCGGAGAACTTAGGTAAATTCGTCATCTTATTCCTGTTGTGAACGTAAAACGGGCAATTATCTGTATTGTCGCACTTTTTCGCGTCCAGCAAAAATTTGCGCCCTGAGAGTGGTGACAAAAAGAACAAATGTTGTGATTTTTTTAGCGTGAAGCATGAAATGTAGCGCAAAATGTGTGGATGTAAATTGGCAGCGATTGCTATATGATGCCGCCCGATTTTGTTTTTCACCTATTGCAGGAACCGTACACCATGCCAGTGTTACACAACCGCATTTCCAATGATGTGCTCAGAGCCAGGATGCTGGCGGAAACTGAACCCCGCACGACGATCTCATTCTATAAATATTTTACCGTTGAAAACCCCCTGGCCACCCGTGATGCGCTGTATCAAACCTTAACGTCGTTGAACGTTTTTGGTCGCGTCTATCTGGCGCACGAGGGGATCAATGCCCAGATCAGCGTGCCGCAAAGTCAGGTTGAGCGCTTCCGCCAGCAGTTGTACGCCTTCGATCCCGCGCTGGAGGGGCTGCGTCTGAACATCGCACTGGATGATGACGGCAAATCCTTTTGGGTTCTGCGCATGAAAGTGCGTGACCGCATTGTGGCTGATGGCATTGAGGATCCGGACTTTGACGCCAGCAACGTCGGGGACTACCTCAAGGCCGCCGAGGTGAACGCCATGCTTGACGATCCGGACGCTGTGTTTATCGACATGCGTAATCACTATGAGTACGAAGTGGGCCACTTTGAGAACGCACTGGAAATCCCGGCTGACACGTTCCGCGAGCAGTTGCCAAAAGCGGTTGAGATGATGCAGGGGCACAAAGATAAAAAGATTGTGATGTACTGCACCGGTGGGATTCGCTGTGAAAAGGCCAGCGCCTGGATGAAGCATAATGGCTTTAATAAGGTGTGGCACATTGAAGGCGGTATTATCGAATATGCGCGTAAAGCCCGCGAACAGGGGTTACCGGTGCGCTTTATCGGTAAAAACTTCGTGTTTGACGAGCGTATGGGTGAGCGTATTTCCGATGAGGTAATTGCGCACTGTCACCAGTGCGGCGCGCCGTGCGACAGCCACACCAACTGCAAAAACGACGGTTGTCATCTGTTGTTCATTCAGTGCCCGGATTGCGCAGAGAAGTTTAAGGGGTGCTGCAGCGAGCTGTGCTGTGAAGAGAGCGCATTGCCGGAAGACGAACAACGTCGCCGCCGCGCGGGGCGCGAAAATGGCAATAAGATTTTCAATAAGTCTCGTGGCCGTTTGAATACCGCTCTCGGTATTCCAGACCCTGCCGAATGACCCTGGCCGGATGGCGATGGAACGCCTCATCCGGCCAACCCTGGATTGCCATTTTTCAGGCCCGACAAGCGTAACCCCATCGGGCTTCTCGCCAGGTTTATTTTTGCTGCACGCCTTCCACGGAGATAATCAAATCTACCTCCTGTGATGCCGGACCCAAGTCCTTAGTAATATTGAAGTCTTTCAGCTTAATTTTGCCTTCCGCTTCAAAACCTGCGCGTTTTCCCCCCCACGGGTCATCCCCCTGACCAATCAGCTTCGCTTCCAGGGTGACGGGTTTGGTAACGCCGTTTAAGGTCAGATTACCGGTGATATCCAGTTCATCGCCGTCTTTCTTCACGCTGGTGGAGGTAAAGGTGGCCTGCGGGAACTTCGCCACGTTCAGGAAATCAGCGCTGCGCAGGTGCTTATCACGCTCGGCGTGGTTGGTATCAACGCTATTGGTGTTAATGGTGACATTGACTTTATCCGCAGTAGGATCCTTCTCATCGAAGGTAAAGGTGCCGTCAAAGTCTTTAAACGTCCCGTACAACCAGCTGTAGCCTAAATGCTGAATACGGAAATTAACAAAGGCATGTTGTCCTTCTTTGTCAATCTTATAGTCGGCCGCCACGGCGGAACCGGTAGTAAACAGCAAAGAGGCGAGGGTTAAACCCAGCAGGCTTTTTTTCATTTTTGAGCTCCATAGTCAGATGACGATTTCCCCAACATGCGTTTCAGGGTGTCGTCTTTATCGATAAAGTGGTGTTTGAAGGCCATCAGGCCATGCAGAACGGAAAGAATGACAACCGTCCAGGCCAGCCAGAGATGTACGCTACCGGCGAGGTCAGCCTGGACGCCTGCGTCGGCGAAGGTCGCCGGAATCTCAAACCAGCCGAATACGCTGATTGGCTTGCCGTCAGCGGTTGAGATCAAATAACCGCTGATGACAATGGCAAACAGCAGCAGATACAGCGTGATATGACCCAGCGTTGCGCCAATACGGGTGAGAGTAGAATAGCTTTTCAGCGCGGCAGGCGGCGGCGAGATAACACGCCACACGACGCGCACCAGCAGACCGAACATCAGCAAAATGCCGATACTTTTGTGCAGTTCCGGCCCCTGGTGATACCAGCTATCGTAATAACTGAGCGACACCATCCACAATCCAAGGCCAAACATCCCGTAGACCACCACGGCGGTGAGCCAGTGCAGCGCAACGGAGAGATAACCATAACGTTGAGGAGTATTTGATAACTGCATAAACACACCATTTAATATTTCGGGATTGAATGAAAATGGCGTGGAATAGACATTATTGCAACTAAAAAATAACAACCCTGGCGTTATTTTAAATTCAATCAATATTTTTGATTTAACTTTTAAGAATCAATCAAGGAATTCGCGCAGAATGCTTTTTTATAACCGCAGAGCTGCGTCAGGAGAGGAAGGATATCGTTCAAAAAATCCCAATGAGAATCCGCTTTACTTCAGCTTTTGTCAAAAATTGTCAAGCATAGCGCTTAGAAGAACAGGATATAAATAATATCCAGAACGAGCAGTAGCGACCACAAAATAACGTAGAGCACCAGGTGTTCGCGAATATTGTTAGCAAGGTAATGAATCAGACGACGCATAATGTTGTTCACCACATAAAAATGGCCTCAGGGTGAGGCCATGGGGGAATTATGCCGTAAAGCGAGACAGCCGGAATGGCGTAAGGTCAAAACCGGATGGTTTATCCTGCGCGAAATCGGCGGCGATCTCACCGAGGACCGGGGCAAATTTAAAACCATGTCCGCTAAGACCGGTGACAATCAGCGTGTTGTCGTGACCAGGCAGGGTGTCGATGATGAAGTCTTCATCCGGCGAGTTGTCATAAGTACAGGCGGCGCCATGCAAACAACAACCAATGCCGGGCAGCACGTTACGCAGAAACGGAAACGCCTCTGCGCCATCGCTGGCGACGCTGGCAAACGGTGTACGCTCATCTTCTGACTGGATACGCTGACCACCGTTGTGCTTGCCGATCTTCAGCGCGTCGTTTTCTGCCGGGAAACCGTAATACTGGTCGCCGTTCGGCAGTTCCCCGGTAAACGCCGGAAAGTTGTTTTTGCCGCTGTAGCGTCCGTCAGCCTGGTACCAGGCGAAGACTTTGCGCACCGGTTGGATCGGCAGTTCGGGGAGCAGCGAGCGCACCCAGGTGCCAGTGCTGACCAGCGCTTTTTTCGCGTGGTACTCGCCGTCGGCTGTTTCAACCGTGACGCCGCCGTCTTCGTCATGACGGATTGCCGTGACCGGGCAGTTGAACAGCTGTGCGCAGCCAGCTTCTTTCGCCAGGCGTATCCAGGTGGCGATAGCCAGCTCGCTACGGACAAATCCGGAGTCTGCTTCAAACAGACCAATATAGTCATCCGGAACGCGGATTTCGGGCCAGCGCGCCATGACAGCGGCAGCGTCCATATGCTCGACGTTAAGTTGCCACTGTTTCGCACTGTGGGCGACGTTTGCTAAAAATGGGGAATCGACCGGGCCAAGATTAATGACGCCGGAACGGACAAAGATCGGCTCGTCGCTATGGGTGGAAAGCGCATCCCAAAGCGCCTGGGCACGCAGCACCAGCGGCACGTACTTCTCGCCTTCGCCGTAAGCGTGTCGGATCAGTCGCGTGTCGCCGTGGTGGCTGCCTTGCTGATGCGGCGGCATATGGGCATCCGTCATCAGCACGTTTAGCCCGGCGCGAGTGGCATAATAACCGGCGGCCGCACCGACGGAGCCGCTGCCAATGATGATTAAATCGTAATTCATGGGGTTCTCTCTGCTGTCGCGATAGGGGCAGGGTAATTAAGTGAACGCCGTTATACAACCCATGTGATACAAACCAGAAACGGCAAAGGCACCATGAAGGTGCCTTTTGTGAGTGGTCATCACCGTCTCGTTAATGACGACGGTACTCATTTTCCTGGTAATCGCCAGATTCTATTTTGGCGATACCCGCTTCTAAGATCGAAATGAATTGTCTGGCAACATCGGTGGTTAACCAGAGCGTTTGGCCTATTTCCGTTCCGTCCGTTTCAGGGCGATTTGGGGTCTGGTAGTGCAAACGCAGCATCAGCGCATCATAGCTATCCACGGTGCTGATGTCCCATCCCACAAGCGGATGAGTCTGAATGACTTCATTATTCTTTTCCATCATGCCCCCTAATTCGTGTTACAAGACAACGGTTTTCGAGGTTCAATGCGTTTTTATCTGAAGCAACTTCAGTATATCAATAAATAAGGGTATTCACGGTAAATTTAAAGGGAGAAAAGGATAAATTTCTCCTTTTTAGGAATATTGTGGGGAATTAATCACCATCTTGTTCATTAATTTTAAGTAAGTTGTCCAATTATTTTGAGTATAGGTGAAATTATAACCGTTTATCGATTCAGGAAAGATAGCGTGGTAAAAAAGCCGGGGCGACCCGGCAAACACACAACAGCACAGCTTTTTTAGTCGGTAATAAACCAGTCGTCCGCGCTCTCCCAGGTTTCCTGGAGGATTTCGCTGATACGTTGTTTATCTTCTTTTGTCGCGCCAATCACGGACAAATTATTCGCGGCGGCATAACGCACGGTGACGTTTCCGTCGTTATCGGGAAAATGATGGGTGATACGGCGGGAGAGTTCGCCAGCCAGCGCGTCGATAGCGCCTGCTGGCAACGGAGAAGTTTTTGCAATAGTGACTTCAATACGCATAATGGCCCCCTGTTGAATATACTGGTTATTTATACAGTTAAAATAACCCGCTGACAACAGGCGGCGCTGATTATTTTATGCTTTAACGGACCAGCGTACTGTTTCACCCCCGAGGAACGGCACCAGCGTGTCATCCGCAACATGGATGCTTTCCGGCACTAGCCGTTCTTCGCGTACCAGTTCAACAAAAGTGTCGTTAACCGGCAGCCCGTAAAAGCGCGGTCCGTTCAGTGAACAAAATGCCTCAAAATGCGCTAACGCGTTCATCTCTTCAAAGACAGTGGCATAGCTCGCCAGCGCCGTCGGCGCGTTAAAGCAGCCTGCGCAGCCGCAGCTCGACTCTTTGCGGTGCCGTGCGTGGGGAGCGGAGTCGGTTCCAAGGAATGCGCGCGCAAAGCCGCTGGCAACCAGTTCACGCAGCGCCTGCTGATGAACGTTACGTTTCAGGATGGGCAGGCAGTACAGGTGAGGGCGAATCCCACCCACCAGCATATGATTGCGGTTGAACATCAGATGTTGGGGTGTAATTGTCGCCGCCAGCAGTTCGTTGCCCTCGCGGACATAGTCGGCGGCATCTTTGGTGGTAATATGTTCAAAGACTACCTTCAGCGCGGGAAGCCGCTGCCGCAGCGGTTCCATGACGGTCTCGATAAAACGCGCTTCGCGGTCGAAAATATCAATATCCGCGTGGGTGACTTCACCGTGGACCAGCAGCGGCATACCGAGTTTTTCCATCCGTTCCAGCACCGGCATAATGGCGTCGACGGAGGTCACCCCGTGGCTGGAGTTGGTGGTGGCATTTGCCGGATACAGTTTTGCCGCGGTGAACACCCCTTCGCGGAAGCCGCGTTCCAGCTCATCCGGATCCAGTGTGTCCGTTAAATAGCAGGTCATCAGCGGGGTAAATGAATGCCCGGCAGGCACCGCATCAAGAATGCGCTGACGGTAGGCGATAGCCGCATCCACCGTGGTGACCGGTGGCGCGAGATTCGGCATCACAATGGCGCGAGCATAAATTTCACTGGTGTACGGCACGACCGTTTTCAACATGTCGCCATCGCGAAGGTGAAGGTGCCAGTCGTCTGGGCGGCGGATTTTTAAAACCTGGGAGGGTGCTGTCATCAATATGCTCCGGCTGGGGAATGTCATTTTTGCCGGACACAAAGGATAAGCGGAAACGTTTTCGTTTGCACGTAAAAAAAGGCGCCGGAGCGCCCTTGTCGTTTAGTCCGTGAACGGGATAATGATTTCGCCCGGTTTCACCTCAATGCCTTTGGCATATTTCTTCGCCATCGCCTCGCCTTTGCTGGCGTCTTCACGCAGTACGTAAGCCGGCTGCTGATTAAAATAGTTGCGCAGCGACTGATTCAGATAGGGCATCAACGTTTGCATGACGCTCTGCATTTTCTCCGGCGTGACGGTAGCATCCACCACTTCCATCTCCTGCAGGAAGATGGCGCCTTTATCCTTGTTGAATACCGGTAGCGCTTTCAGTTTCAACTTGATGGTCGCTTTCTGACTGCCAAACAGCGAATTCATGTCCAGGTTCGCATCGCCGGTGAGGGTGACTTTATTCGGTTCTTCGCGACCGATCTGGCTCGCCAGATTATTCAGCACGATATGGGCGTCGGCGACGCCAGGTAAGCCAATATCTTTAGAAAAATTGTTATGTTTTTCAAGTGCCTGATTAATTTCCTGTTCGCTTACCGTGTACTGCGTGAGCTGGTTACAGCCGACCAGCAGGCCGCCAACCATCAGCGCAGCGGCAAAAAAAATCGTCTTCATGAGGTTCCTCGACATGTTGCCATTGTCAAAATCCTGACCTGAGCAGCATGTGTTACCGGCACAAACCGCGCCAGTAGAAAAAACTGAAAATAGCGGCGACATGCGAAACGATGCCGCCGCCAGCGAAGGTTATATCGCCATGGATGATAACAGATTGACCTGTGTCTGTTTTGCCATATTGTCGCGATAGTCCGCCACACGCGTCGGCCAGTTCACGCCTGCCACCAGCGTCAGGTTGCGCAGCAGGGGAAAAAGCTGAATATCGTCTTCGGACAGTTCGCCGTTGACGGCGTTGGGCTGAACGATCAGCTTATCCAGCGCCCGGAGGTCGTCGCTGATTTTTTTCGTCAGCCCTGCAGAGTGAGCCAGATGGTCGGCAAAACTGCCGATCATTGCCTCTTTCTTTTGCGTAAAGTACTGACGGGCTGATGGCGTGGAAAATTCGTCAAAGGCTGATTTAGCAAAGCGCGGCAGGAGCAGATGGTTAGCGTAGCTGTTCACTTTACGCAGCCATTCGTCAATAGCCGGAACCTTCTTGCCGGTCAGCAGCGGCTTGCCATCAATGTTGTCGACGTAATGCACAATGTCCATGCTTTCCGCCATATAGCGGCTGTCGTCTTTTTGCAGAATCGGCACCATTTTCTGACCAACCATACGGGTCGGCGTGGCATCGTCATCGTTGGCCAGGACGTTCAGTTCGACGGGAATGTTTTTGAGGCCGAAAATCATGCGGGCTTTGACGCAGAAAGGGCAGTGATCGTAAATATAAAGCTTCACGTTTCTCCTCCATTTTACTGTCGGTTCTTTGTCAGTATGGAGGAGACGCGAGCAGGTATCAAATCAGGCGCCCGGTTCGAGCATACCTCGCGGTGTGCGTTTATGGCTGAACTGCCAGCCTAACGCGAGGAAGGTGATACCGCCAATAATGCCGAGCATCATCCACGGCAGCTCCGGCTGCTGGAGCAATTTTCCCATATCAAATAGCCAGCCGCCGCCGATATAGCCTATCGCGCCGCCAATGGCTAAACCAAGACGGCTAAAGCCCATGTAACTGCCGCGCGCCCGGGCATCCGCCAGCGACGCGCTCAGCGTTTCCCGCGCCGGTTCAGCGATTATCGAACCAATGTAAAAGGTGCAAATCAGGGTGAACAACTGCTGTAAATCGCTCACCAGGCCGACAGGCAGCATGCTGAGTGACATCAGCAGCAGCCCGGCCATCAACCGGTGCTCAAGACGAAAACGTTTTTCGCTCCAGCGGGCGATGGGGTAGAGCAACGTCAGCGACAGGCAGGCTTCAATGGCGTACATCCATTTTACCGCTGCCGGTGAACCGGCAATGTCATTGACCATTATCGGCAGCATGAGCATGACCTGAACCGCCAGCATATAATAGCCCGCCAGTGTGAGCACATAGGTGACAAAGCGCTTGTCATTAAGTACGCGGCGCATCCCTTCACGCACCGGAATACGCACAGTCGACAGCTTCCACGCGGGCAGCAGCCAGGCATTAAAGCCCGCGCATAAAACAAACAGCACCGCGCCTACCGCGCACACCAGACGAAAATCATACTGTAACAGCCAGCTACCTAACAGCGCGCCAATTACCGCGCCTGCGCTGTCCTGCATCATCAGCAGTGAAAAAAAACGACCGCGTTGCTGCGGGCGGATCAGTTTAACCACCAACGCAGAGCGGGGCGGATCGAAAAGTGTCCCGCCGAGACCGGAGAGAAAGCAGGAAAACCACAGCAGCCAGGGTTCATGGGCGATTCCCATAGTGGCGAACCCGGCGGCGCGCATCAGCATACCGGTGACGATCATGGGCTTGGCGCCAAAACGGTCGGCAATCGCGCCGCCAAAAATGCCCAGTCCCTGCTGAATGAACTGACGCAGACCCAGGGCAATCCCGACCATGACGGCGGCCCAGCCCATTTGGTCAACAAAGCGAATGGAGATCAGCGGGAACACGACGAAAAAGCCTAACACGACCAGCATGTTATCGATGAGCAGGAAATATTTACCCAGGTTCCTGGCCTGCGAGGTGCGCGACATTTTCCCCTCCCGGGAAAATACTCTCAATATTCCGAGTAGACAGAGCGAAGAGGATCCTATTTTGCGGCTTTGCTCTCTTTTTGCCCACCCCTGACCGGGACAATATTTTTTTATCAAAAGTCCGTCTTGATAGAGAGTTTTTATCAAAATGCAGGAATAATTCAAATAATGGCAAATCGTGCTTTTCACAGGGCGGTTTTGCACAGGTATAGTAAGTGAATCAGGGTGTCATGACGATTCGGGAAGGAGTTGAAATATCTATGTTTGGCTATCGCAGTAACGTGCCAAAAGTGCGCTTAACCACTGACCGTCTGGTCGTGCGTTTAGTGCATGAGCGTGATGCCTGGCGTCTGGCGGACTATTACGCGGAAAATCGTCATTTTTTAAAGCCCTGGGAACCGATTCGCGATGAAAGCCACTGCTATCCTTCCGGATGGCAGGCACGGCTGAGTATGATTAGCGAATTTCATAAGCAGGGCTCGGCCTTTTACTTTGCGCTGCTTGACCCGGAAGAAAAAGAGATCATCGGCGTGGCAAACTTTTCAAACGTGGTCCGCGGTTCATTTCATGCCTGTTATCTGGGCTATTCGATTGCGCAAAAATGGCAGGGACAAGGGCTGATGTTTGAAGCGCTCAGCGCCGCTATTCGCTATATGCAGCGCACGCAACATATTCATCGCATTATGGCAAACTACATGCCGCACAATAAACGCAGCGGTGATTTACTGGCGCGACTCGGCTTTGAGAAAGAGGGTTACGCCAAAGATTATCTGTTGATTGACGGGCAGTGGCGCGACCACGTGCTGACGGCGTTAACGACAACGGAATGGACCCCCGGACGGTGAGGAGAAAATAATGAAATACGAATTAACCGCCACGGAAGCCCGCGTGATTGGCTGCCTGCTGGAAAAACAGGTCACGACACCAGAACAGTATCCACTTTCCGTGAACGGCGTGGTCACCGCCTGTAACCAGAAGACCAACCGCGAACCGGTGATGAACCTGTCGGAACACGAGGTGCAGGAACAGCTTGATAATCTGGTTAAACGTCACTTCCTGCGCACAGTAAGCGGTTTTGGCAATCGCGTCACCAAATATGAACAGCGCTTCTGTAATTCCGAATTCGGAAACCTGAAGCTGAGCCCGGCGGAAGTGGCGCTGGTCACGACATTGCTGCTGCGCGGGGCGCAAACGCCAGGGGAATTGCGTAGCCGCGCCTCGCGGATGTATGAGTTTAGCGACATGGCTGAAGTTGACGCCACGCTGGAACAACTGGCGACGCGCGAGGATGGCCCTTACGTTGTTCGTCTGGCGCGTGAACCGGGTAAGCGCGAAAGCCGTTTCATGCATTTGTTTTGCGGCGAAGTGGATGAACTGGCATTGGCAAGCGACGCGGGCGTCTCCGCGGCGTCAGGCGATCTGCTGGCGCGGGTAGAGGCGCTGGAAGGTGAGGTTGCGGAGCTCAGGCAACGACTCGAGTCACTGTTGGCGCACCTGGGGGAGTAACGTGAAAAAATTACGCATCGGGGTGGTTGGATTGGGCGGTATCGCGCAAAAAGCCTGGTTGCCGGTTTTAGGCGCATCCGCAGACTGGACGCTCCAGGCTGCGTGGTCGCCATCGCGCGAAAAAGCAGAGAAAATCTGTGCAAGCTGGCGCATCCCTTACGCGGGCTCGCTGACCAGCCTGGCAAGCGACTGCGACGCGGTTTTCGTCCACTCAAGCACCGCAAGCCATTATGCGGTCGTCAGTGAATTGCTGAATGCGGGGGTGCATGTTTGTGTCGACAAGCCGCTGGCTGAGAATCTGCGTGATGCTGAGCGACTGGTGGCGCTGGCGGCGGAGAAAAAGCTCACGTTGATGGTTGGCTTTAACCGCCGCTTTGCACCGCTGTACCGCGAACTGAAAGCGGAGCTCGGCAACGCCGCTTCGCTGCGCATGGATAAACACCGTACCGACAGCGTGGGACCACACGACCTGCGGTTCACCCTGCTCGATGATTATCTGCACGTTGTCGACACCGCGCTGTGGCTGGCGGGCGGGACTGCCGCGCTCAGCAGCGGGAGTCTGCAAACCAACGACGCAGGCGAAATGCTGTATGCGGAACACCATTTCGCCACCAGCCGACTCCACATCACCACCAGTATGCACCGTCGGGCGGGAAGCCAGCGGGAATGGGTGCAGGCGGTGACCGACGGCGGCCTGATTGATGTTACCGATATGCGCGAATGGCGCGAGGAGCGCGGGCAGGGGGTGGTGCATAAACCGATTCCCGGCTGGCAGAGCATCCTTGAACAGCGCGGTTTCGCCGGTTGTGCGCGTCATTTTATCGAATGCGTGCAGAATCAGACGGTTCCGGAAACCGCTGGCGAGCAGGCGATCCTGGCCCAGCGGGTAGTGGAAAAGCTCTGGCGCGAGGCGATGAGCGAATAATCATCTGTCACAACTGCCGGTAGTAATTCAGCATAATCACGGTAGACTAAGCGCCTCTTCCAACGCCTGCACTGCAGGCGTTTTGCCGTAGGGTGTGGAATAACAAGAAATGAACTTATTGAAATCGCTGGCGGCCGTCAGCTCAATGACCATGTTTTCGCGCGTGCTTGGCTTTGCGCGTGATGCGATTGTCGCCAGAATCTTTGGCGCAGGTATGGCGACCGACGCCTTTTTTGTGGCATTCAAATTACCTAATCTGTTACGCCGCATTTTTGCCGAAGGCGCATTTTCTCAGGCTTTTGTGCCGATTCTGGCGGAATACAAAAGTAAGCAGGGCGAAGATGCGACCCAGGTATTTGTCTCGTATGTGTCGGGACTGCTGACGCTGGCACTGGCGGTGGTGACAATCCTCGGGATGCTGGCCGCGCCGTGGGTGATCATGGTGACCGCGCCTGGCTTTGCCGATACTGCCGATA
The DNA here is from genome assembly GCF_030332325.1 of Citrobacter sp. Cs237. Classification (NCBI taxonomy): domain Bacteria; kingdom Pseudomonadati; phylum Pseudomonadota; class Gammaproteobacteria; order Enterobacterales; family Enterobacteriaceae; genus Citrobacter; species Citrobacter sp. Cs237. The sequence continues at coordinate 228,575 of NZ_JAOWIB010000093.1, forward strand.
AATTCGCGCTGACCACCAAACTGCTGCAGATCACCTTTCCCTATATTTTGCTGATTTCACTGGCCTCGCTGGTGGGGGCGATCCTCAATACCTGGAACCGCTTCTCGATCCCGGCGTTTGCGCCGACCTTTCTGAACATCAGCATGATCGGCTTCGCACTGTTCGCGGCGCCTTATTTTAACCCACCGGTACTGGCGCTGGCGTGGGCGGTGACTGCAGGCGGGGTGCTGCAACTGGTGTACCAACTGCCTCACCTGAAGAAAATCGGCATGCTGGTACTGCCGCGCATTAATTTCCGCGATGCGGGGGCGATGCGGGTAGTCAAACAAATGGGGCCGGCGATCCTGGGGGTGTCGGTCAGCCAAATTTCACTGATTATCAACACTATTTTCGCCTCTTTTCTGACGTCGGGATCGGTATCGTGGATGTACTACGCGGATCGTCTTATGGAGTTTCCGTCCGGCGTACTGGGCGTGGCGCTGGGGACCATCCTGCTGCCGTCGCTGTCGAAAAGTTTTGCCAGCGGCAATCATGACGAGTATTGCCGCCTGATGGACTGGGGGCTGCGTCTGTGCTTTCTGCTGGCGCTGCCAAGCGCGGTGGCCCTGGGGATCCTCTCCGGGCCGCTGACCGTCTCGCTGTTTCAGTACGGTAAATTTACCGCCTTTGACGCGCTGATGACGCAAAAAGCGTTGATAGCCTATTCGGTGGGGCTGATGGGATTAATCGTGGTAAAAGTGCTGGCGCCGGGCTTCTATTCTCGTCAGGACATCAAAACGCCGGTTAAAATCGCGATTGTGACGTTGATCATGACCCAGTTGATGAACCTGGCGTTTATTGGCCCGCTGAAGCACGCGGGGCTGTCTCTTTCGATCGGTCTTGCCGCCTGCCTCAATGCTTCCCTGCTGTACTGGCAGTTACGCAAGCAGGACATTTTTACGCCGCAGCCGGGCTGGCTGGGCTTTTTCTCGCGTCTGGTCATTGCGGTGCTGGTGATGTCCGCTGTGCTGGTGGGAATGCTGCACATCATGCCGGAATGGTCCCAGGGCACGATGCCGTGGCGTCTGCTACGCCTGATGGCGGTGGTGGTGGCTGGCGCTGCCGCTTACTTTGCCGCGCTGGCGGTGCTGGGCTTTAAAGTGAAAGAGTTTGCGCGCCGGACGGCGTAATGGTTGTCATTGCCGGAGGGCGGCGTTCCGCCTTTTCCGGCCTGTGCCGATCGTCATTGCGAATGCCTGAAACGTCGGGCGACATCGGGCAACGCTAAATAGAGAATTTTTTCCCACCGCGGTGGGCTGAGGCAGTTTGACCGTTCGCGCCGTAAAGCGTCGGTTCCTGATACGGTTTCAGCACGTCGAGCGCCTGTCGGTTGCGAACAATCTGATCCTCCAGCAGCCAGCCGTTATGCTGGTTCAGGTCGCGCAGATGCTGTGTTTTTTCGGTAATCGCCTGCCAGCGCGCGCTGATATCATCATCGCCGCCATGCCCGGCATTCTGCTCAATGCGTCGCTGCTGTTCAAGGTAGTCAAGGGTCGCCAGCAGAGAACTTTTTTCTTCTGTAATCCGCTGCAGCTGGCTACCGTTAATATGGCCGACGGAAAGCTGTTGTTGTTCGGCATCCATTACCCTTTTCAGGTCATTGAGTACCGCCGTCATGTGGTCAAGTATTTCTGCCAGACGAGTCATACGTTTATTTACTCTGGAGATAGCTCTGCGCCTCGCGGATCAGCGCGTCGGCAATATTGCCAGTGTCCATTTTCAGCTCGCCGTTGCGAATCGCCGTTTTTAACGCTTCAACGCGCTCCATGTTGATATCGCTGGCGCCGGGCTGCATCAGTTTGGCCTGAGCATCGCTTAACGTCACGCTGGTGCTGTTTGCCGTCGAGGTTTTTTCCTGACGGGTCTTTTGTACCGGCGTATCGCTGGTTTCACGCGGTTGCACGGTGCTAACGGGTTTCAATGGTGAGGTACGGTCAATGCTCATTTTATCATCCTCATCGAGGGGCTACGCTGTCGCGGCCAGCTATCATCAAATGTTTCTTCACTATCGGCAGCCGCCACAAAATCTTTAACTGATTACAGATTAATAAGAATATTCCCATCAGGACCAACGGTACCGCTGACGACCTGACCCGATAACATCCTCACGCGCGCATTCTGGGCTACCGCAGCGTTGTTCAGCGCCTGCCCTTCGGCATTAACGCTAAATCCCTCGCCGCTGGCAACCACCAGCACGCGCTGACCGGCCTTGATTCGCCAGGCCTGGCGCAGCATCGTAAGCTGAATCGGTTGTCCAGGCGCGAGATCGCGCAGGCTGACCGCGTCCTGAATCTGATTGATATCCAGCACGGTGCGCGGAGGCAACTGATCCAACCGTCCACGCTTTAACGTGACGCTGGCAGGTCCGAGCTTGCCGCCACGCGCAACGGGCCCCGCGGCGACCACATAGTTTCCCGTCGCCTGCACATTGACTTGCAAATAACGCTTTTCGTTGGCGCAGCGCGTGAGCACGTTAACGTTTCCCCATAGCTTCGCGCTGCCGGTTACGCTAAAGGCGGGGGATTCACAACGTGGCAACAGATTCGGCGCGGTACGAAGTGTCACAACCACCTCATCGCTAAACCCGGCCAGCCGCTGGGTAAACCAGTCAGTCAACTGGGCGTTTAAATCCTGCGCCAGCGTCAGGGGACTGAACAACAGCGCCGCCAGGGCTATTCCACGCTTTAACGTTTGCATTGTCATCTCCCGCTGTTTCAGCAATGACAGGATTCTACCCGTGTGACGCAACCATCAACGCAATAAATAGCGACGCATTTTGCGTTTATTCCGGCGATAACGCGCGCGTAATGGGATTTAAGCTGTCGGCTGAATTTTGTCATCCGCGGGGGAGATATGCTCGATAAGCTCGATGCCGCTTTACGTTTTCAACAGGAAGCGCTGAATCTGCGCGCGCAGCGGCAGGAGGTACTGGCTGCCAATATCGCGAACGCGGACACGCCGGGTTACCAGGCGCGCGATATGGATTTTGCCAGTGAGTTAAAAAAAGTCATGGTGCGGGGAAGGCCGGAAACCAGCGGCATTTCCCTGGCATTGACCTCTGCGCAGCACATTCCCGCCCAGACCTTCTCGTCACCGTCTACGGAATTGCTTTACCGCGTTCCCGACCAGCCGTCGCTGGATGGCAATACCGTTGATATGGACCGCGAGCGCACGCAGTTTGCAGATAACAGCCTGAAATACCAGATGAGCCTGACCGCATTGAGCGGACAGATTAAAGGCATGATGAACGTGCTACAGGGAGGGAACTAATCCGTGGCGCTGCTGAATATTTTTGATATCGCCGGTTCGGCCTTAACGGCGCAATCCCAGCGCCTCAACGTGGCGGCCAGTAATCTGGCGAACGCCGACAGCGTGACGGGACCGGACGGTCAGCCGTATCGCGCGAAGCAGGTGGTTTTTCAGGTGGATGCGGCGCCCGGTGCGCCGACGGGCGGCGTGAAGGTGTCCAACGTGATTGAAAGCCAGGCGCCGGACAAGCTGGTCTATGAGCCGGGTAATCCTCTGGCGGACGCCAATGGCTACGTGAAAATGCCGAACGTGGATGTGGTGGGCGAAATGGTCAACACCATGTCCGCCTCCCGCAGCTATCAGGCAAACGTAGAAGTTCTCAACACCGTTAAAAGCATGATGCTTAAAACGCTGACACTTGGCCAGTAAAGGAGACGGCAATGTCTATCGCGGTAAACGTTAACGATCCGACTAACACCGGTGTGAAGAGTACCGGTAGCGGCAGCTCGCTGACCGGCAGCAACGCTTCCGATCTGCAAAGCAGCTTTCTGACGCTGTTGGTGGCGCAACTGAAAAACCAGGATCCCACCAATCCGATGCAGAACAACGAGCTGACCACTCAGCTTGCGCAGATCAGTACCGTCAGCGGTATCGAAAAGCTTAACACCACGCTGGGCGCTATTTCGGGCCAAATCGATAACAGCCAGTCGCTGCAGGCCAGCGCGCTGATTGGTCACGGGGTGATGATCCCCGGCACCACGATTCTGGCGGGCAAGGGAACGGAAGAGGGCGCGACCACCACGACCACGCCGTTTGGCGTTGAGCTACAGCAGCCCGCCGATAAAGTCACCGCCACGATCACCGATAAAGACGGCAAAGTGGTGCGCACTATTGAGATCGGCGCGCTGAAAGCGGGCGTTCATACCTTTACCTGGGACGGCACACTGACCGACGGCACCACGGCGCCAAACGGTTCGTATAACGTGGCGATCAACGCCAGCAACGGCGCGACGCAACTGGTGGCGCAGCCGTTGCAGTTTGCGCTGGTGCAAGGGGTGATCCGCAGTAACGGCGGCAATACGCTCGATCTCGGCACTTACGGAACCACCACCCTCGACGAAGTACGGCAGATCATTTAAGCCTTCTCACTTATCAGGAGTCAACATGGCCTTTTCACAAGCGGTTAGCGGTCTGAATGCCGCAGCCACCAACCTCGATGTCATTGGTAACAACATCGCTAACTCCGCCACGTACGGTTTTAAATCGGGTACCGCCTCGTTTGCGGATATGTTCGCCGGTTCCAAAGTCGGGCTGGGGGTAAAAGTGGCGGGTATCACCCAGGACTTTACCGACGGCACCACCACCAATACCGGACGCGGCCTTGATGTCGCCATCAGCCAGAACGGTTTTTTCCGTCTGGTGGACAGCAACGGCGCCGTTTTCTACAGCCGCAACGGCCAGTTCAAACTGGACGAAAACCGTAATCTGGTGAATATGCAGGGGATGCAACTGACAGGTTACCCGGCAGCCGGCACGCCGCCGACCATTCAGCAAGGGGCGAACCCGGGGCCGATTACTATCCCGAACACGCTGATGGGCGCGAAAAGTACCGATACCGCGGCGATGCAGATTAACCTTAACTCGTCAGATAAAGTGCCCGCTAACAAGCCGTTTTCACCGACCGATGCTGACAGCTATAACAAGCGCGCTCCGCTGACCGTATTCGACAGCCAGGGCAACCAGCACGACATTAACGTGTTTTACGTGAAAACCGGCGATAACACCTGGGACGTCTGGACTCAGGATTCCAGCGTAGCCAACTCGCCGCTGGTGAAAGCCGCCCAGATGAAGTTCGACGAGAACGGCGCACTGGATAACGTAGAAGAATATACCCCAGACGCTGGCGTACCGGCCCAGGACTGGGTGCTGAGCGGCACGCCGAATGCCACGCCAACCTTCCGGATCACCTCCGGCACGGTTAACGGCGCGGAACCGGCGGAATTCACCTTAAGCCTGCAGAACTCCATGCAGCAGAACACCGGTGCGAACAACGTCATTGCCACCACCCAGAACGGCTACAAGCCGGGGGACCTGGTCAGCTACCAGATTAACGACGACGGTACCGTGGTGGGCAACTACTCCAACGAGCAAAAGCAGGTGCTGGGGCAGATCGTGCTGGCGAACTTCGCCAACAACGAAGGGCTGTCGTCACAGGGCGATAACGTTTGGGCGGCGACCCAGGCATCCGGCGTCGAGCTGCTGGGTACGGCGGGCACGGGTAACTTCGGCAAACTGACCAACGGCGCGCTGGAGTCCTCGAACGTGGATCTCAGTAAAGAACTGGTGAACATGATCGTCGCGCAACGTAACTATCAGTCGAACGCGCAGACCATCAAAACCCAGGATCAGATCCTCAATACGCTGGTTAACCTGCGCTAAGCGCCTGACGGGATAGCTTAATGGATCACGCAATCTATACCGCAATGGGGGCAGCGAGCCAGACCCTGAATCAGCAGGCGGTAACGGCCAGCAACCTGGCAAATGCCTCGACGCCGGGCTTCCGCGCCCAGCTTACCGCACTGCGAGCGGTTCCGGTTGAAGGGCTGTCGCTGCCCACCCGGACGCTGGTAACGGCCTCCACGCCGGGGGCGAACATGACGCCGGGCCAGATGGACTACACCTCGCGTCCGCTGGACGTGGCGCTGCAGCAGGACGGCTGGCTGGCGGTGCAAACCGCCGACGGCGGCGAAGGGTATACCCGCAACGGCAATATTCAGGTGGGCCCCACCGGTCAGTTGACCATTCAGGGGCATCCGGTGATTGGCGAAGCCGGGCCGATAGCGGTGCCTGAAGGGTCGGAGATAACCATTGCCGCCGACGGCACTATCTCGGCGCTGAATCCGGGCGATCCGGCGAACACGGTGGCCCCGGTAGGACGTCTGAAGCTGGTAAAGGCTGAAGGGAATGAAGTACAGCGCGGCGACGACGGAATGTTCCGTCTGACCGCCGCGACTCAGGCCGCCCGTGGTCCGATATTGCAGGCTGACCCGACGATCCGCGTCATGTCAGGGGTACTGGAAGGCAGTAACGTCAATGCGGTGGCCGCGATGAGCGACATGATCGCCAACGCCAGACGTTTTGAAATGCAGATGAAGGTTATCACCAGCGTGGATGACAACGCCGGGCGCGCTAACCAACTGCTGTCGATGAGTTAATACAGGACATTTTATGATCAGTTCATTATGGATCGCCAAAACCGGCCTGGACGCGCAGCAAACCAATATGGATGTGATTGCCAACAACCTGGCAAACGTCAGCACGAATGGTTTTAAACGCCAGCGCGCGGTATTTGAAGATCTGCTCTACCAGACGATTCGCCAGCCTGGCGCACAGTCTTCCGAGCAGACTACCCTGCCTTCGGGCCTGCAAATCGGTACCGGCGTACGACCTGTCGCGACCGAACGCCTGCACAGCCAGGGCAACCTGTCGCAGACTAACAACAGTAAAGATGTGGCGATTAAAGGTCAGGGCTTCTTTCAGGTAATGCTGCCGGACGGCACGTCGGCGTACACCCGCGACGGTTCGTTCCAGGTTGACCAGAATGGTCAACTGGTGACGGCGGGCGGCTTCCAGGTACAACCTGCGATCACCATTCCGGCGAACGCGCTGAGCATTACTATTGGCCGCGACGGCGTTGTCAGCGTGACCCAGCAGGGACAGGCAGCCCCGGTGCAGGTGGGGCAGCTCAACCTGACCACCTTTATGAATGACACCGGCCTGGAGAGTATCGGCGAAAACCTGTACACCGAAACCCAGTCTTCCGGCGCGCCGAATGAGAGCACGCCGGGGCTGAACGGCGCGGGCTTGCTGTATCAGGGCTATGTCGAAACCTCAAACGTTAACGTCGCGGAAGAACTGGTCAACATGATCCAGGTTCAGCGCGCTTACGAAATCAACAGCAAAGCGGTCTCAACGACCGATCAGATGCTGCAAAAACTGACGCAACTCTAAGGTGATGCCCGGTGAGGCGAAAGCCTCCCCGGCACCCGGTTTCAGAAGATAAAGGCAATGCAAAAAAACGCTGCGCACGCTTACCCGATCATGGCCCTGCTGGTGGTTTCGCTGTCAGGATGCGCCTGGATCCCTTCCACGCCGCTGGTACAGGGCGCGACCTCGGCCCAGCCTGTTCCGGGACCGACGCCGGTGGCGAATGGTTCGATTTTTCAGTCCGCGCAGCCCATCAACTATGGCTATCAGCCACTGTTTGAAGACCGTCGCCCGCGCAATATTGGCGACACGCTGACCATCGTATTGCAGGAAAACGTCAGCGCCAGTAAAAGCTCGTCGGCGAACGCCAGCCGCGACGGCAAAACCAACTTTGGTTTTGATACCGTGCCGCGTTATCTGCAAGGACTGTTTGGCAATGCCCGTGCCGACGTAGAAGCGTCCGGCGGTAACACCTTTAACGGTAAAGGGGGGGCAAACGCCAGCAATACCTTCAGCGGCACGCTGACCGTGACCGTCGATCAGGTGCTGGTCAACGGTAATTTACATGTTGTGGGTGAAAAACAGATCGCCATCAATCAGGGGACTGAATTCATCCGCTTCTCCGGCGTGGTTAATCCACGCACCATTAGCGGCAGTAACTCCGTTCCGTCAACCCAGGTGGCGGATGCCCGTATCGAATATGTCGGAAACGGCTATATCAACGAAGCGCAAAATATGGGCTGGCTCCAGCGTTTCTTCCTTAACCTGTCCCCGATGTAAGCGAGGTCTTCCATGTTTAAATCTGTAGTTGGACTGGTCCTGGTTCTCGCCGCCACGCTGGCCCATGCCGATCGTATTCGCGATCTCACCAGCGTACAGGGCGTACGTGAAAACTCGCTCATTGGCTACGGGCTGGTGGTAGGGCTGGACGGTACCGGCGACCAGACCACCCAGACGCCGTTTACCACCCAAACGCTGAACAACATGCTTTCCCAGCTCGGCATCACGGTGCCAACCGGCACCAATATGCAACTGAAAAACGTGGCGGCAGTTATGGTGACCGCCACCTTCCCGGCGTTTGGTCGTCAGGGGCAAACCATCGACGTGGTGGTGTCTTCGCTGGGTAACGCCAAAAGTCTGCGGGGCGGCACGCTACTGATGACCCCCTTAAAAGGGGTCGACAGCCAGGTGTATGCGCTGGCGCAAGGGAACATTCTGGTCGGCGGCGCGGGCGCCTCCGCGGGCGGCAGCAGCGTGCAGGTGAACCAGCTTAACGGCGGGCGCATCACCAACGGGGCGATTATCGAGCGCGAGCTGCCCAGCCAGTTTGGAGCGGGTAATACCCTGAATCTGCAGCTTAATAATGAAGATTTCACCATGGCCCAGCAGATCGCGGACACCATCAACCGCGCCCGTGGCTTTGGCAGCGCCACCGCGCTGGATGCACGAACCATTCAGGTGCGGGTGCCGAGCGGCGGCAGTTCGCAGGTCCGCTTCCTCGCCGATATTCAGAACATGGAAGTCAACGTCACCCCGCAGGACGCGAAGGTGGTGATCAATTCACGTACCGGCTCGGTGGTGATGAATCGTGAAGTGACCCTCGACAGCTGCGCCGTGGCTCAGGGGAATCTCTCTGTAACGGTTAACCGTCAGGCGAACGTCAGCCAGCCGGATACACCGTTCGGCGGCGGGCAAACGGTGGTGACGCCACAGACGCAGATCGACCTGCGCCAGAGCGGCGGCTCGCTGCAAAGCGTGCGGTCCAGCGCCAACCTGAACAACGTGGTGCGGGCGCTCAACGCGCTGGGCGCGACGCCAATGGATCTGATGTCGATCCTCCAGTCGATGCAGAGCGCGGGCTGCCTGCGCGCCAAACTGGAAATTATCTGATGATTAGCGACAGCAAACTGCTGGCCAGCGCCGCCTGGGACGCGCAGTCCCTGAACGATCTGAAGGCCAAAGCGGGCCAGGACCCGGCGGCGAACATGCGTCCGGTGGCGCGTCAGGTGGAGGGGATGTTTGTACAAATGATGCTGAAAAGCATGCGTGAAACGCTGCCGAAGGATGGCCTGTTCAGCAGCGATCAGACGCGTTTGTATACCAGCATGTACGACCAGCAGATCGCCCAACAGATGACTGCCGGTAAAGGGCTGGGTCTGGCGGAAATGATGGTTAAACAGATGACCCAGGGGCAGGCGCAACCGGTGGAAGAGGTGCCGCAGGTACCGATGAAATTCCCGCTGGAAACGGTGACCCGCTATCAACATCAGGCCTTGACCCAACTGGTGAGCAAGGCAATGCCGAAAGCGCCGGTCAGCAGCGACGAACCGCTCTCCGGCGACAGCAAAGATTTTCTGGCGCAGCTTTCGCTGCCGGCGCGACTGGCCAGCGAGCAGAGCGGCGTGCCGCATCATCTGATTCTGGCGCAGGCGGCGCTGGAGTCTGGCTGGGGGCAGCGGCAAATTCGCCGCGAGAACGGCGAGCCGAGCTTCAACCTGTTTGGCGTGAAGGCGTCCGCCAGCTGGAAAGGGCCGGTGACAGAAATCACCACCACCGAATACGAGAATGGCGAAGCGAAAAAGGTGAAGGCGAAGTTTCGCGTTTACAGTTCGTATCTGGAGGCGCTGTCGGATTATGTCGGTCTGCTCACCCGCAATCCGCGCTATGCCGCCGTTACGACGGCCGCCACGGCCGAGCAGGGCGCTCAGGCGCTACAGAAAGCCGGTTATGCGACCGACCCCCACTACGCGCGTAAACTGACCACCATGATCCAACAGCTGAAGTCGATGAGCGAGAAGGTAAGCAACGCCTACAGCGCAAATCTCGACAATCTCTTCTAAATGGCTCAAGTCCCGCGACCTGCTGCCGATAATGGTTTGTAACTGAAGGATTAAAAGGAACCTCCATGTCCAGCTTGATTAATAACGCCATGAGCGGGTTGAATGCAGCCCAGGCGGCGCTGAATACTGCCAGTAATAATATTTCCAGTTATAACGTGGCGGGATATACCCGACAAACCACGATTATGGCGCAGGCCAACAGCACGCTGGGCGCTGGCGGCTGGGTAGGTAACGGCGTGTATGTGTCCGGCGTACAGCGCGAATACGATGCGTTTATTACTAATCAGTTGCGCGCCGCGCAGAACCAGAGCAGTGGCCTGACGACCCGTTACGAGCAGATGTCGAAAATCGATAACCTGCTGGCGAGCAAAACCAGTTCCATTTCGACCTCAATGCAGGACTTTTTCACCAGTCTGCAAACGCTGGTGAGCAACGCCGAAGATCCGGCGGCGCGCCAGACGCTGATTGGCAAGGCGAACGGTCTGGTGAATCAGTTTAAGACCACCGACCAGTACCTGCGCGACCAGGACAAACAGATCAATATTTCGATTACCTCCAGCGTCGATCAGATCAATAACTACAGCAAGCAAATCGCCAGTCTGAACGACCAGATTTCGCGTCTGACCGGCGTGGGCGGCGGGGCATCGCCGAACGATCTGCTGGACCAGCGCGACCAGTTGGTCAGCGAACTGAATAAACTGGTTGGCGTGGAAGTCAGCGTGCAGGACGGCGGCACCTATAACATCACAATGGCGAACGGCTATTCGCTGGTACAGGGCAGTAATGCGCGTCAACTGGCGGCGGTTCCGTCCCATGCCGATCCGTCGCGTATTACCGTGGCGTATGTTGACGAGCAGGCCGGGAATATTGAAATTCCGGAAAAACTGATTTCAACAGGTTCGCTGGGGGGACTGCTCAGCTTCCGTACCGAAGAACTCGACAAGACGCGTAACACGCTGGGACAGCTGGCGCTGGCGTTTGCGGACGCATTTAACCAGCAGCACCGCAAGGGCTATGACGCCAACGGCAATACCAATACGGATTTCTTTACCATCGGCAGCCCGGCAGTACTGAAAAACGACAAGAATACCGGTAGCGCAGCCGTGAGCGCAGCGGTGACCGATGCCTCAGCGGTACAGGCAACCGACTATAAAATGGTCTACGACGGGGCAAAATGGCAAATCACTCGCCTGGCCGATAATACCCGCTTTGAAGCGACCGCCACCAATGGAAAACTGACCTTTGACGGTCTGGAAGTGACGGTGGGAACCGGGGCGAATGCTAACGACAGTTTCACGCTGAAGCCAGTCGGCGACGCCATAATGAATATGAGCGTTAAGGTGACCAATGAATCGCAAATCGCCATGGCGCAAGACGCCACGTCAGGGGCGAGCGATAACCGTAACGGCCAGGCGCTGTTAGATCTGCAAAACGACGGCACCACCGTGGGCGGGTCAAAATCGTTTAACGACGCTTATGCCACCCTGGTGAGCGATGTTGGCAGTAAAACTGCGACGCTGAAAACCAGCAGCACCACTCAGAACGATGTGGTTACGCAGTTGACCCGACAACAGCAATCGATCTCCGGGGTCAACCTTGACGAAGAGTATGGCAACCTGCAGCGCTTTCAGCAGTACTATCTTGCCAATGCCCAGGTGCTGCAAACGGCGAACTCATTGTTTGATGCTCTGTTGAACATCCGCTAAGGGAGAAGGAACTCATGCGTATCAGTACCCAAATGATGTACCAGCAGAACATGCGTGGTATCACCAATGCTCAGGCCGAATGGATGAAATACGGTGAGCAGATGTCGTCGGGGAAGCGGGTTATTAATCCTTCAGATGATCCTATCGCGGCATCCCAGGCCGTGGTGCTTTCACAGGCGCAGGCGCAAAACAGCCAGTTCGCGCTGGCCCGTACTTTTGCCACGCAGAAGGTCTCGCTGGAAGAAAACGTGCTGAATCAGGTGACAACGGCGATTCAGACGGCACAGGAGAAAATTGTCAGTGCGGGAAACGGCACCTTAAGCGACGACGACCGTGCCTCGCTGGCGACCGATCTGCAGGGGATCCGCGATCAGCTGATGAACCTGGCGAACAGCACCGACGGCAATGGTCGCTATATTTTTGCTGGCTATAAAACCGAAACGCCCCCGTTCGCGCAGGCGGACGGGACCTATAACGGCGGTACCGAAAGCATTAAGCAGCAGGTGGACTCGGCGCGCTCGATGGTCATTGGTCATATTGGCAGCGACATCTTCAATTCCATTACCAGCAACGCGGTACCGGAGCCTGACGGTAAACCATCCGAAACGAACCTGTTCAGAATGCTGGACTCAGCCATCGACTCGCTCAATACCGCGGTAGGCGACGATGAAGCGTTGAAAGAGCAAGCTCAGGCGGTGATTGATAAAACCAACCGCGGGCTGAAAAATTCACTGAACAATGTGCTGAGCGTACGGGCGGAGCTGGGTACGCAACTGAGCGAACTCAGTTCTCTCGACACGTTAGGCAGCGACCGCGCGCTGGGACAAAAGCAGCAGATGAGTAATCTGGTCGACGTTGACTGGAACGAGGCGATCTCCTCGTACGTTATGCAACAGGCGGCGCTGCAGGCCTCGTATAAAGCCTTTACAGACATGCAGGGAATGTCGCTGTTTCAGCTCAACCGTTAACCGCACGTTTTGAAACATATCAAGAAACTGGGTATGTTTTGTCTGCCCGCTCCAGTACACCCCGGGGCGGGCATTTTTTTAGCGTTCTGTCTGCGGCTGTGCAGGTTGGCGTTTTGCCGTCATGCGGATAGCCAGCGCAACGGCACCGCATAGCGTTGCCAGCGTCACGACACCTGGCCAGTTTGCCCGCGCGTAAACCTGACTGCCGACCACCGACCCCAGCGCCATACCGATAAACACGACCGTGAACAGCAGGGCGTTGAGGCGACCCCGGGCCTGAGGCTCAAGGCTGTACACCAGATTCTGATGCGCCACCAGGCTTGACTGCAGCCCCAGATCGAACCCGACGGCGCAAAGCGCGATCAGAACCCATTGACCCGGCGCGGACAGGAACGGTAAGGCATACATTACGGCGAAAGAGAGTGTCACCAACAGCGCGCCGAGTTGCGCAACTTTCTCCACGCCCATTTTATCCGCCAGATGGCCTGCCAGCGGGGCCGCCAGCGCGCCTGCTGCGCCGGCGATGCCGAACGCGCCCGCCGCAGCGCTGCCCATCCGGTAGTGTTCCGCCAGCATCACGGCAAGCGTTGACCAGAAGGCGCTAAAGGCGACAGAAAGCGCACCCTGCGCCAGCGCCGCCCGGCGCAGGGTTGGGTAACGCCGCCATAGCTGCGCCATGGTGCCTAACAGCGCCGGATAGTTCAGGGTGGAGTGGGCGGCAAACGGCGGCAGCGCTTTCCATAGCAGCAGACCTGCCAGCGCGATGCTGACCGCGGCAAGCTGATACATCTCACGCCAGCCAAACGCTTCGCCCACCAGGCCGCTGACGGTACGCGACAGCAGGATCCCCAACAACAGGCCGGTCATCACTGTGCCTACGGTCTTTCCCTTTTTCCCTTCCGGCGCCAGGATCGCCGCCGCCGGAACAATATCCTGCGCCATGGTGGCCGCCATGCCAATGAGAAGGCTGACCAGCAGCAGGGAAGAGGCGTATTCGCTCACGCTACAGATCAGTAGCAGCAGGGCAAGGACGACGCTCTTTATCAGAATCAACATCCGGCGGTCAAAACGGTCGCCCAGCGGCAATAAAAACAGAATACCTGACGCGTAACCGGCTTGCGTCAGGGTGGGAACCAACCCCATGCCGGTGATGCTCATGCCAGGATCTTCCCCCATTAACGGCAACAGCGGCTGGGAATAATAAATGGCGGCAACGCTAAATCCGGCGCCCAGCGCCAGTACTAAAATAAGCCAACGGGAAGGTGTGTTCATACTGCTGTCCTCAATGACGGGTGTGAGGCTATTTTTCTCTCATACGCCGTGGTCGGGTAGCAGGCGAAATGGTAAAACAGTTATACGTTTAACGTATGGGAAAAAAGCACATGCTAAAAAATGAACGTATAGACAGGGTGGAGCTGATGCGGACGTTTGTGCGTATTGTCGAAGCCGGATCGCTCTCGGCAGCGGCAAGACAGTTAAATACTACCCAGGCCACTATCAGCCGTCGTTTACAGTCGCTTGAAGCCATGCTGGGCGTCAAACTGTTGTTACGTACCACTCATGCAATGAAGCTGACAGACGACGGCGAGCGCGGTTATCAGCACGCGAAACACATCATTGACGCCTGGCTGGCGCTTGAGGACGGGCTTAACGCGGCGGAAGACGAACCCGTAGGTACGCTGCGGGTACGCGCGCCGCATGCTTTCGGCCAGCAGCAGCTCCTGACGCCGTTACTCCATTTTTTGTCCCGTTACCCGAATCTGTCAGTGGAGTGGATGCTCAACGATAAAACGGTCGACTTCCTGAGCGACAACATTGATTGCGCTATTCGGGTGGGGGCAGAGGTTGATCCGGCCACGGTGTCGGTGTTGCTGGCGGAAGTGCCGCGTAGCGTGGTGGCGACGCCAGAGTTACTGGCGGAATTTGATCCTGTCAGCGAACCGCATCAGTTGTCTGCGCTGCCCTGGATCGCGCTCAACACTTTCTATCAACATAACGTCTCGCTGAGCCATCAGACTAGTCGCCAACCGGTGAGCTTCCCGATTACGCCACGGCTGAGTACTGACAGTATTTACGTCGCACGCAATGCGGCGCTGGCGGGGCTGGGCGTTGCGATTGTCTCCAGCTGGACGGTGGAAGAAGATATCGCCAGCGGGCGTCTGGTTGAACTGGTTGCCGACTGGCAGGCTGCGCCGTTACCGGTACATCTGGTCTATCCGTGGGCGCGTTATTATCCTTCCCGACTGCGCCGTTTCCTGGAATTAATGAAAGAGGTGATGCCAGAACTGGCGGGAATGCGCCAACCGCAGGGGGAATAAAAAAGCCGACCCGGAGGTCGGCTTTCTCAGACAGTCCGCCTGTTATTCGACAGGCTGAGGGCGGGTCGGACCCGCAGACGCGTGATGCGTCGCGCTGTGGCCGCCAGCGGCGCCTTTACCTTCAAAGGCGAAGGCAGGACGCTGCCAGTCGCTGTGGCGCGGTGCTTCCGGCACGTACTCCGGCGCAGGCGCGCGGGTCATCGGTGCGGTAGCGTGGCTGTGCTCAACCGGCGCGACGACAACGGCAGGTTTTTCCTCTTTTGCCGCTTCAACCTGGACGGCAACAGGCGCAGGGGAAACGACCACTTCCACTTCATCCTGTGCTTCAACGTCCTGTTCGTTAACCGGTTCGGCAATGACTTCAGGCTCAACGGCAACCGGTTCCGCCACGGCTTCAGGCTCAACGACCACGACATCGGCGGGTTGTTCTGCGACCGGCGCAGTCTCCTGCGTTTCGGCGACCGGCTCTGCTTCGGCGGCGACGTTTTCAGCAACGGGCGCATCGGCGTCGGCAATGATTTGCGGCTGTTCATCAACCGGGGCGGCAATCACCTCCGGATGCGTCGTTTCCACCGTATCCTGCGGCTGAACAGGCGCGTCGGCAATCGTCTCCGCCATGGCCTGAACCGGCTCAACGGCAGCGGCTACGGCCTGCGCTTCAGTTACCGCTGGCTGCGCCTGAACCTGCCCGAGTTCCTGCTCTTGCTGCTCGATATCCTGAGGACGGGCCACCGGGTAGCGGATCCACACTTTACCGGACGCCATCTCCGGCGATGCGCAGGCAACGGTCAACGGCATGGGTGACTGGAGCGGATAGCGTTCGTCACGGTAGCGACGACGGCGTTGACCGCTTACACGCAGGTGACGTGGAGAACGACGGGAGCGACGCGGCATACCGGCGTTATCACGCGCGTCGCCATTATCTTCCTGCTCCTGAGCAACCTCGGCAACGACCGGCAGCGGGACTTTTGCCAGCTCGGTGCTCTGCGCAGGCGCGGTCTCTGCCACGACCGGCGCGGCAACGGTATCTTCGTTTGCTGCCGTACTTACCGCATCCGCTTCCGTCGCATTGTCGGTGTAACGCACTTTTTGACTCAGCTGGCGTTGTTTACGGCGCGGCTGCGCCTGACGAACACGTTCTTCCTGCTCGGTATCCTGAGTCTGCTGCTCGTCCAGATTCAGCGCTTTCACTTCCTGCTGGGCCTGGCGTTTTTCTTCGCTACGGCGACGATTACGTTCGCGACGCTGCGGCTGTTGCGGCTCATCGCCTGCCTTCGCTTTTTCCGCCACGTCACTGGACTGCTGACGGCTATCGCGTTCGGTATTCTGCTGGGCCTGACGACGATTACGGCGGTTCTCGTCACGGCTTTCACCGTTTTCTGAACGGTCGCCGCGTTCGCTGCGATTATCGCGGTTGTCACGGCGCTCGCTGCGATCGTTACGGTCGCGGCGGTTGTTCTGACGTTTACGACGATCCTGCTGGCGTTCCGGTTTTTCTGCCGCTTTTGGCGCGGGTTGCTCTGCAGGCTTCGCTTCTTCACTGCCGCTGAACAGCGACTTCAGCGCGCCAAAGAAGCGGCTGAGCAGACCCGGTTCTGCAGGCGTAGCCGGTGCGGCTGCGGCTTTCGGCGCGGCAGTTTTGACCACCGGTTCGGCAGCCGCCGGCGCTGGCGCAGGCGGAACATCCGGCATTGCAAAAGTCGCAAGGGCAGGCTGTTCCGGACGTTTACGCTCGGCGTACTCTTCTTCAGACGGCAACGCCATCGCTTCTTCATGCAGTTTTGGCAGCATGTAGCTCAGGGTTGGTGTCTCTTCGCCTTTACGTACGCGCAGTACGGAGTAATGCGGCGTTTCCATCTGATCGTTAGGGACGATCACACAGCGCACACCGTTCTGACGCGTTTCAATCGCGTTAACGGCAGTACGTTTTTCGTTAAGCAGGTAGGACGCAATCGGCACTGGAACAATCGCATGAACTTCCTGAGTGTTCTCTTTCAGCGCTTCTTCTTCGATCAGGCGCAGAATGGACAGCGACAGCGACTCGTTGTCACGAACGGTGCCGGTACCGCTACAGCGCGGACAAACGTGATGGCTGGATTCGCCCAGTGACGGACTCAGGCGCTGACGGGACATTTCCAGCAGGCCAAAGCGCGAAATATGGCTGATCTGAATGCGGGCCCGGTCCTGACGCACCGCTTCACGCAGACGGTTTTCCACCGCGCGCTGGTGGCGAACCGGCGTCATGTCGATGAAGTCGATAACAATCAAGCCGCCAAGATCGCGCAGACGCAACTGGCGAGCGATTTCATCGGCCGCTTCAAGGTTGGTGTTAAACGCGGTTTCTTCGATATCGCCGCCGCGGGTGGCGCGAGCGGAGTTGATGTCGATAGCGGTTAACGCTTCGGTGCTGTCGATTACAATGGAACCGCCGGACGGCAAGCGTACTTCACGCTGGAACGCGGACTCAATTTGCGACTCGATCTGGTAATGGCTGAACAGCGGTATTTCACCGGTGTACAGTTTAATTTTGCTGCTGAAGTCCGGACGACCCAACGCGGCGATATGCTGGCGCGCCAGTTCAAGCACTTTCGGGTTATCGATGAGAATTTCACCGATATCCTGACGCAGGTAGTCGCGAAACGCGCGAACAATCACGTTGCTTTCCTGATGGATCAGGAATGGCGCCGGGCGGCTTTCCGCTGCTTTCTGGATGGCTTCCCAGTGCTTCAGACGGAAGCTTAAGTCCCACTGCAACGCGTCGGCAGACTTGCCGACGCCTGCGGTGCGCACAATAAGCCCCATGCCGTCGGGCAGCTCAAGGCTTGCCAGCGCTTCTTTCAGTTCAGTGCGATCGTCGCCTTCGATACGGCGAGAGATGCCGCCCGCGCGCGGGTTGTTTGGCATCAGCACCAGATAACTACCCGCCAGGCTGATAAAGGTGGTCAGCGCAGCGCCTTTGTTGCCGCGTTCTTCTTTATCAATCTGAACAATGACTTCCTGACCTTCGCGCAACACATCTTTAATGTTGGGACGACCATGCGCGTTGTAACTGGCGGGGAAATATTCGCGGGCAATTTCTTTTAACGGGAGGAAACCGTGACGTTCAGCGCCGTAATCAACAAAAGCCGCTTCCAGACTCGGTTCAATACGGGTAATTTTGCCTTTATAGATGTTCGCTTTTTTCTGCTCGTGTCCAGGACTTTCAATATCCAGATCGTACAGACGCTGCCCATCTACAAGGGCAACACGCAACTCTTCCTGCTGAGTTGCGTTGATTAACATTCTTTTCATCGTAACTTACTCATTATTCTTACATTGACGACTAAGCTGCGGGCAGAGTATCGCCTTTCCGGGTGTGAACCGATGGCCTCGTGTCTATTCGCGTCGCCAACCTCACGGTTATCGTCAGCTCAAAGAGGCGCAGAGTGTCGGTTGCCTGTATTTCATACGGAAACACAGCGCAATTATCAGGGGAACTGCCTGGGTGTTACTCTCCAGAGAAGATCCGATCTACCGGTAAGGACTGCAACCCGCAGCCCGCTAACTGCCTGAAAGATCAATACGTCTTACGCCATTGCTGCGTGGATGATCGTTCGGGCAAAATGGGTCATTCCGTAAAATTGCTTGTTCTAACAAGTTTTGACACGGAAACGGTGACATTATTCCACTGCTAACCTTGTTATAGCAAGATGACTTTTACCATTTATCTCCCACTTACTCACAGTTTTTTCACTTATCCGCGGTGATTGGTTTAATAACCACCAAATCTATGGCGAATACGCTGTGCGGCGGCAGATAAAGATAAATATAAGCATAGAAAAATGAGTGGCGCGAATCCTTGCCGCTATTTAGAATCGGCCCCCATGAAAACAGAGACTCCATCCGTAAAAATTGTTGCTATTTCCGCTGACGAAGCAGGGCAACGCATCGATAACTTTTTGCGTACGCAGTTAAAAGGCGTGCCGAAAAGTATGATTTATCGCATTTTGCGCAAAGGCGAAGTGCGGGTGAATAAAAAACGCATCAAGCCCGAATATAAACTCGAAGCGGGCGATGAAGTGCGTATTCCGCCTGTTCGCGTGGCCGAGCGGGAAGACGACGCCGTGTCGCCACACCTGCAAAAGGTGGCGGCGCTGGCCGATGTCATCCTGTACGAAGATGACCATATCCTGGTGCTCAATAAGCCCTCGGGCACGGCGGTGCATGGCGGCAGCGGCCTGAGCTTCGGCGTGATTGAAGGATTGCGCGCTCTGCGTCCGGAGGCGCGGTTCCTCGAACTGGTGCACCGCCTCGACCGCGACACCTCTGGTGTGCTGCTGGTGGCGAAAAAGCGCTCGGCGCTACGTTCGCTGCATGAGCAACTGCGTGAGAAAGGGATGCAGAAAGACTATCTGGCGCTGGTTCGCGGCCAGTGGCAATCGCACGTGAAAAACGTGCAGGCGCCGCTATTAAAGAACATCCTGCAAAGCGGCGAGCGTATCGTCCGTGTGAGTCAGGAAGGTAAGCCTTCAGAAACCCGCTTTAAAGTTGAAGAGCGTTATGCCTTTGCCACGCTGGTGCGCTGTAGCCCGGTTACCGGCCGTACGCACCAGATCCGCGTGCATACCCAGTATGCCGGGCATCCGATTGCGTTTGACGATCGCTACGGCGACCGCGAATTTGACAAGCAACTGGCGGGAACCGGGCTTTCGCGCCTCTTCCTGCATGCTGCCGCGCTGAAGTTTACCCATCCGGGAACGGGGGAGATACTGCGCATTGAGGCGCCGATGGATGAGCAGTTAAAAAGATGTCTCCAGACATTGCGTAAATGAGTCTGATCGCGTCGCTGACGTGTTTTATCAGACGACGTTTGCCTCCCGCGCCTTTCCGCGGGTCTGAAAGTGAAGCGCCATCAGGCGCTTCACTGCGTTAGGCTTTCAGCGGGTTCATCTCTTCCCGACGCAACATCTGGCACAGGGCGATCAGCGGTAAGCCAATCAGCGTATTGGGGTCCCGACCCTCTAAGCGCTCAAACAGCGCAATGCCCAGTCCTTCGCTTTTAAAACTCCCGGCACAATGCAGCGGACGCTCTTTGCGCACGTAGTCTTCTATCTCTGCTTCGCTCAGATGACGAAAATGGACGTCAAACGGTTCCACTTCCGTCTGTAAATGGCCGGTCGCGGAATTATACAGCGCCAGCCCCGTATAGAAGGTGATGATGTTGCCGCTGGCTTTCGCCAACTGCTGGCAGGCTTTTTCTTCTGTTAACGGCTTGCCGGCGATTTCGCCATCCAGCACACATACCTGATCGGAGCCAATAATCAGGTGAGCAGGGAAGCGGTGGGCCAGCGACTGCGCCTTTTCTTTCGCCAGACGACTGACCAGGTGACGGGGACTCTCGCCAGGCATCGGCGTTTCGTCAACGTCCGGCGCGGCGCATTCAAAGAGGATCGCCAGTTTTTCCAGCAGGGCGCGACGCCAGGGCGAAGTAGAAGCGAGAATAAGATTAGGCATATTTTTTCTACCAGATATAGCGTATTGATGAGACCCATTTTAAACTATGTCTTTCGTCATTCAGACGCGCAAGCAGGGCGTCTGCTGAGCGAAAATAAGTCTGTTAACCGCAATGTGTGCGAATTATTGGCAAAAGGCAACCGCAGGCTGCCTTTTTCTTTGACTATATGACGTTACAAAGTTAATATGCGCGCCCTATGCAAAAGGTAAAATTACCCCTGACTCTGGATCCGGTTCGTACGGCTCAAAAACGCCTCGATTATGAAGGTATCTATACTTCCGATCTGGTAGAGCGCGTCGCCGATTCTGTGGTCAGTGTGGACAGTGATGTGGAATGCTCGATGTCGTTCGCTATCGACAACCAACGTCTCGCCGTAATTACCGGCGACGCTGCGGTTTCGGTCACGCTCGAATGTCAGCGTTGCGGTAAGCCGTTTACCCATCAGGTTCACACAACGTATTGTTTTAGTCCGGTTCGTTCTGACGAACAGGCTGAAGCACTCCCGGAAGCGTATGAGCCGATTGAGGTTAACGAATTCGGTGAAATCGATCTGCTTGCAATGGTTGAAGATGAAATCATCCTCTCCTTGCCGGTAGTTCCGGTGCATGATTCTGAACACTGTGAAGTGTCCGAGGCGGACATGGTCTTTGGGGAACTGCCTGATGAAGCGCAAAAACCAAACCCATTTGCCGTATTAGCCAGCTTAAAGCGTAAGTAATTGAGGAGTAAGGTCCATGGCCGTACAACAGAATAAACCAACCCGTTCCAAACGTGGCATGCGTCGTTCCCATGACGCGCTGACCGCAGTCACCAGCCTGTCTGTAGACAAAACCTCTGGTGAAAAACACCTGCGTCACCACATCACCGCCGACGGTTACTACCGCGGTCGCAAGGTCATCGCTAAGTAATCACGCGTTATTCGCGTGATGAAGCTTAGTGAGGAATTTCCCCGTTCAGGCGGGGAATGACCAAACCAGGCGGCGAAGATACCTTGACACGTCTAACCCTGGCGTTAGATGTCATGGGGGGAGATTTCGGCCCTTCCGTGACAGTGCCTGCAGCATTGCAGGCACTGAATTCTAATTCACAACTCACACTTCTTTTAGTCGGGGATCCCGATACAATCACGCCATTACTTGCTAAAGCTGACTTTGAACAACGTTCGCGTCTGCAGATTATCCCTGCGCAGTCAGTTATCGCCAGTGATGCCCGGCCTTCGCAGGCTATCCGCGCCAGTCGCGGTAGTTCCATGCGGGTGGCGCTGGAACTCGTGAAAGAAGGGCGAGCGCAGGCCTGTGTGAGCGCCGGTAATACTGGGGCGCTGATGGGTCTGGCAAAATTATTGCTCAAGCCGCTGGACGGCATTGAGCGTCCCGCGCTGGTCACGGTGTTGCCGCATCAGCAAAAAGGGAAGACGGTGGTCCTGGATTTAGGGGCTAACGTCGATTGCGACAGCACGATGCTGGTGCAGTTTGCGATTATGGGCTCGGTGCTCGCGGAAGAAGTGGTTGGCATTGATAACCCTCGCGTGGCCTTGCTCAACATCGGCGAAGAAGAAACTAAGGGTCTCGACAGTATTCGGGACGCTTCGGCTGTGCTAAAAACGATCTCCTCCATCAATTACATCGGCTATCTCGAGGCCAATGAATTATTGACGGGAAAAACGGATGTGTTGGTATGTGACGGTTTTACAGGCAATGTCACATTAAAGACGATGGAAGGGGTTGTCAGAATGTTCCTTTCACTGCTGAAATCTCAGGGTGAGGGTAAAAAACGGTCGTGGTGGCTGCTGATAGTAAAACGTTGGTTACAAAAAAGCCTGACGAGGCGATTCAGTCACCTCAACCCCGACCAGTATAATGGCGCCTGTCTGTTAGGATTGCGCGGCACGGTGATTAAGAGTCATGGTGCGGCCAATCAGCGAGCCTTCACAGTCGCGATTGAACAGGCAGTGCAGGCGGTGCAGCGACAAGTTCCTCAGCGAATTGCCGCTCGCCTGGAATCTGTATACCCGACTGGATTCGAACGGCGGGACGTGGGTCATGGCGACACATCGCAGCCACACTGACAGCGATGTGGCTAACGCGCCCGGCCTCTTCGTCGTTGTTGATCCGCGGTATATAACCAAAAAGTGACTGAGCGTACATGTATACGAAGATTATTGGTACTGGCAGCTATCTGCCTGAACACGTGCGGACTAACGCCGATCTGGAAAAAATGGTCGATACCTCTGACGAGTGGATTGTCACTCGCACAGGTATCCGTGAGCGCCATATTGCCGCCCCGGATGAAACCGTCTCAACGATGGGATACACCGCAGCGCAGCGGGCGCTGGAAATGGCGGGCATTGATAAAGATCAGATTGGCTTGATAGTGGTGGCGACCACCTCAGCAACTCATGCTTTCCCCAGCGCGGCATGCCAGATCCAGAGCATGCTGGGCATTAAAGGATGCCCGGCGTTTGACGTCGCGGCGGCCTGTGCGGGCTTCACCTACGCGCTCAGCGTGGCCGATATGTACGTGAAATCCGGCGCCGTTGACTATGCGCTCGTCGTCGGGTCCGACGTGCTGGCTCGTACCTGCGATCCGACCGATCGCGGCACTATTATTATTTTTGGCGATGGCGCAGGCGCGGTTGTGCTCGGCGCATCCGAAGAGCCGGGCATTATCTCCACCCATCTACATGCGGATGGCAGCTACGGTGAATTACTGACGCTGCCCAATGCCGATCGTGTGAATCCGGACAACCCGATTCACCTGACGATGGCGGGTAACGAAGTGTTCAAAGTGGCGGTAACCGAGCTGGCGCATATCGTTGACGAGACGCTGGCGGCCAATAATCTGGACCGTTCGCAGCTCGACTGGCTGGTTCCTCACCAGGCTAACCTGCGTATTATCAGCGCGACGGCGAAGAAACTGGGTATGTCGATGGACAACGTTGTGGTCACGCTGGACCGTCACGGCAACACGTCTGCGGCTTCCGTACCGTGCGCGCTGGATGAAGCCGTGCGCGACGGGCGTATCAAAGCCGGGCAACTGGTTCTGCTTGAAGCCTTCGGCGGTGGTTTCACCTGGGGCTCCGCGCTGGTTCGTTTCTAGTATAAGGATTTAAACATGACGCAATTCGCATTTGTGTTCCCTGGACAGGGTTCGCAGACCGTTGGGATGCTGGCCGATATGGCGGCAAGCTATCCGGTTATAGAAGAAACGTTTGCTGAAGCTTCAGCGGCGCTGGGCTACGACCTGTGGGCGCTGACTCAACAGGGGCCAGCGGAAGAATTGAACAAAACCTGGCAGACCCAGCCTGCGCTGTTAGCGGCGTCTGTCGCACTATACCGCGTCTGGCAGCAGCAGGGCGGTAAAGCGCCTGCGCTGATGGCGGGTCATAGCCTGGGTGAATACTCTGCGCTGGTGTGCGCGGGCGTCATCAATTTTGCTGATGCGGTGCGTCTCGTGGAACTGCGTGGTAAATTTATGCAGGAAGCGGTACCGGAAGGCACAGGCGGCATGTCTGCTATTATCGGTCTGGATGATGCTTCCATCGCTAAAGCCTGCGAAGACGCGGCGGAAGGCCAGGTGGTTTCGCCAGTGAATTTTAACTCGCCGGGACAGGTGGTTATCGCCGGGCACAAAGAGGCGGTAGAGCGCGCGGGCGCCGCGTGTAAAGCTGCCGGCGCGAAACGTGCGTTGCCGCTGCCGGTAAGCGTACCGTCGCACTGTGCGTTGATGAAACCCGCTGCGGAAAAACTGGCCGTTGAATTAGCGAAAATCACCTTCAGCGCGCCGACAGTGCCGGTAGTGAACAACGTGGATGTGAAATGTGAAACCGAGGCTGACGCGATTCGTGATGCGCTGGTTCGCCAGCTGTACAGCCCGGTTCAGTGGACCCGTAGCGTTGAGTTTATGGCCGCGCAGGGCGTGGAACACCTTTACGAAGTCGGTCCGGGTAAAGTCCTCACCGGTCTGACGAAACGCATTGTCGATACCCTGACCGCCTCGGCGCTGAATGAACCGGCGGCGGTATCTGCGGCGCTTGAGCAATAAAAGAGGAAAACCATGAGTTTTGAAGGAAAAATCGCGCTGGTTACCGGTGCAAGTCGCGGTATTGGCCGCGCTATTGCAGAGACGCTCGTTGCCCGTGGCGCGACCGTTATCGGTACAGCGACCAGCGAAAATGGCGCTCAGGCCATTAGCGATTACTTAGGTGCGAAAGGCAAAGGTCTGATGTTGAACGTGACCGATCCTGCATCTATCGAATCCGTTCTGGAAAAAATTCGCGCAGAATTTGGTGAAGTCGATATCCTGGTCAATAATGCCGGTATCACTCGCGACAATCTGCTGATGCGAATGAAAGATGATGAGTGGAACGATATTCTCGAAACCAATCTTTCATCTGTTTTCCGCCTGTCAAAAGCGGTAATGCGCGCTATGATGAAAAAGCGTCATGGACGTATTATCACTGTCGGTTCTGTGGTTGGTACCATGGGAAATGCGGGTCAGACCAATTACGCTGCGGCGAAAGCAGGTCTGATTGGCTTCAGTAAATCGCTGGCGCGCGAAGTTGCGTCACGCGGCATTACTGTAAACGTTGTTGCTCCGGGCTTTATTGAAACGGACATGACGCGTGCGCTGACCGATGAGCAGCGTGCGGGTACGCTGGCGGCAGTACCTGCGGGTCGTTTAGGCGATCCAAAAGAAATTGCCAGCGCGGTTGCATTTTTAGCTTCTGACGAGGCGGGTTACATCACTGGTGAAACCCTGCACGTCAATGGCGGAATGTATATGGTTTGACCACGAGCTACGCAAATTCGGCCAGGCTGGAGCAGTCTGAAGGAAAATGCGTAGAAAAATATTTGCGTTATTTGGGTGAAAAGCCGCAAAATAGCGTAAAATCGTGGTAAGACCTGCCGGGATTTAGTTGCAAATTTTTCAACATTTTATACACTACGAAAACCATCGCGAAAGCGAGTTTTGATAGGAAATTTAAGAGTATGAGCACTATCGAAGAACGCGTTAAGAAAATTATCGGCGAACAGCTGGGCGTTAAGCAGGAAGAAGTTACCAACAATGCTTCTTTCGTTGAAGACCTGGGCGCAGATTCTCTTGACACCGTTGAGCTGGTAATGGCTCTGGAAGAAGAGTTTGATACTGAGATTCCGGACGAAGAAGCTGAGAAAATCACCACCGTTCAGGCTGCCATTGATTACATCAACGGCCACCAGGCGTAAGTGAACATCTCCAGGCGGTCATTCGACCGCCTGAGTTTTATCTTTTTGTCCCACTAGAATTTTTTTCCCTCCCTGGAGGACAACCGTGTCTAAGCGTCGTGTAGTTGTGACCGGACTGGGCATGTTGTCTCCTGTCGGCAATACCGTAGAGTCTACCTGGAAAGCTCTCCTTGCCGGTCAGAGTGGCATCAGCCTGATCGACCATTTCGATACTAGCGCCTATGCAACGAAATTTGCTGGCTTAGTAAAGGATTTTAACTGTGATGACATCATCTCGCGTAAAGAACAGCGCAAGATGGATGCCTTCATTCAATATGGAATTGTCGCTGGCGTCCAGGCCATGCAGGATTCTGGCCTTGAAGTAACGGAAGAGAACGCAACCCGTATTGGCGCCGCTATTGGTTCCGGTATCGGTGGTCTCGGTCTGATTGAGGAAAACCACAGTTCTCTGGTGAACGGTGGACCGCGTAAGATCAGCCCATTCTTCGTTCCGTCGACGATTGTTAACATGGTGGCAGGCCACCTGACCATCATGTATGGCCTGCGTGGGCCAAGCATTTCTATCGCAACCGCCTGTACCTCAGGCGTACACAACATCGGTCATGCCGCACGTATCATTGCTTACGGCGACGCGGACGCGATGGTTGCGGGCGGTGCTGAAAAAGCCAGTACGCCGTTGGGCGTGGGGGGCTTTGGCGCAGCGCGTGCGTTGTCCACACGTAACGACAACCCGCAAGCGGCAAGCCGCCCGTGGGATAAAGAGCGTGACGGTTTTGTGCTCGGCGACGGTGCCGGGATGGTTGTACTCGAAGAGTATGAACATGCGAAAAAACGCGGCGCGAAAATTTATGCTGAAGTCGTTGGCTTCGGGATGAGCAGCGATGCATACCATATGACGTCGCCGCCGGAAAATGGCGCAGGCGCGGCGTTGGCGATGGTCAACGCACTGCGTGATGCGGCGATTGAACCGGGCCAGATTGGCTATGTCAACGCGCACGGGACCTCTACCCCGGCAGGCGATAAAGCTGAAGCGCAGGCGGTTAAGTCTGTCTTTGGCGAAGCGGCAAGCCGCGTGATGGTCAGCTCTACCAAATCCATGACCGGTCACTTGTTGGGTGCGGCAGGCGCGGTAGAATCCATCTACTCCATCCTGGCGCTGCGCGATCAGGCTGTTCCGCCAACCATTAACCTGGATAATCCGGATGAGGGTTGCGATCTGGACTTCGTTCCGCACGAAGCGCGTCAGGTCAGTGGAATGGAGTATGCGCTGTGTAACTCCTTCGGTTTTGGCGGCACGAACGGTTCTTTGATCTTCAAAAAGATCTAACCGCCTGTCCGTTGTTGCTTAAAGGTCCGCTCGTCGGGCCTTTTTTATTGCGTTTTCTTCCCTTGTCCTGCACTCGTCATCCTGCCACACTAACGGGCCACCGATGAGGAGCCACTATGTTCTTGATAAATGGTCGTGAACAGGAATCGCTTACTGCAAGCGATCGCGCAATACAGTTTGGCGATGGCTGCTTTACTACCGTACGTATTTTAGACGGTCAGCTTTGCCATCTGGCTGCGCATCTCCGGCGTTTGCAGGATGCCTGTAATAAACTGCTGATCGCCTTTGAGTTCTGGGATGAGCTTGAGCGTGAAATGAACACGCTTGCCATGGGGCATTCACGTGGCGTGCTGAAGGTGATCATCAGCCGCGGCAGCGGCGGTCGAGGCTACAGCGCGGCAAACTGCTCGCAGCCTACCCGAATTCTGTCCGTTTCGCCGTATCCGACGCATTTCGATGACTGGCGAAATCGAGGAATCACGCTAACCCTCAGCCCGGTTCGTCTTGGTCGCAACCCGCTGCTTGCCGGGATCAAACATCTTAACCGTCTTGAACAGGTCCTGATTCGTTCTCATCTTGAGCAGACGGAGGCGGATGAGGCGCTGGTTCTTGACAGCGAAGGTTGGGTTACGGAATGCTGTGCGGCTAATGTGTTCTGGCGAAAAGACAATGTGGTCTATACACCGCGTCTCGATCTGGCAGGTGTCAACGGCATAATGCGACAATTCTGTTTGCAGCAGCTGGCACAATCGTCTTTTCGGGTTGTCGAAACCAGTGCCCGTGAAGAAGATGTCCGCCGCGCTGACGAAATCGTGGTTTGTAACGCGCTGATGCCGGTTATTCCTGTCTGCGCTTTTGACGCTGTGCCGCTCTCTTCACGCGCGCTCTATGAATTCCTGGCCCCACTGTGTGAGTATCCGAATTAGTCATGAAAAAATTGTTATACGCTGTCCTCTTATTGGGTGTGGTATTAGGCATTGCTGGGGGAGTGGGAATGTGGAAGGTTCGCCAACTGGCGGACAGCAAGATCCTGATTAAAGAAGAAACCATTTTTACCCTCAAACCGGGAACGGGTCGTCTGGCGCTCGGTGAGCAACTGTATGCCGACCGGGTTGTGAACCGTCCCCGGGTATTTCAGTGGCTGCTGCGCGTTGAACCGGCGCTTTCGCACTTCAAAGCGGGCACGTATCGCTTAACGCCAGGAATGACCGTGCGGGAGATGCTGCAACTGCTGGAAAGCGGAAAAGAGGCACAATTTCCGCTGCGCTTTGTGGAAGGGATGCGGCTTAGCGACTATCTCAAACAGCTGCGCGATGCGCCTTACGTCAAGCATACCCTGACCGACGATAGCTACGCGAGCGTGGCAAAGGCGCTCGAACTGAAAGAAACCGACGGTCTCGAAGGCTGGTTCTGGCCTGATACCTGGATGTACACCGCCAACACAACCGATGTGGCCTTGCTTAAGCGCGCGCGTCAAAAAATGGTGAAAGTGGTTAATGAGGTTTGGGAAGGCCGCGCGGAGGGGTTACCGTATAAAGATCAGAATCAACTGGTCACCATGGCCTCGATCATCGAAAAAGAGACGGCGGTTGCCAGCGAACGCGATCAGGTTGCGTCGGTATTTATCAACCGACTGCGCGTCGGAATGCGACTGCAGACCGATCCTACGGTGATTTACGGGATGGGTGAGCGCTATAATGGCAAGATCTCACGTGCAGATCTGGAAACCCCGACGGCCTATAACACCTATACCATCACCGGGCTGCCGCCGGGACCGATCGCCATGCCGGGCGAAGCCTCGCTGAAGGCGGCGGCGCATCCGGCCAAAACGCCGTATCTCTATTTTGTCGCCGACGGCAAAGGGGGCCATACGTTTAATACCAATCTTGCCAGCCATAACCGGTCTGTGCAGGACTACCTGAAAGTGCTTAAGGAAAAAAATGCGCAGTAAGTATATCGTCATCGAGGGGCTGGAAGGCGCCGGTAAAACGACCGCGAGAAATATCGTGGTTGAGACGCTCGAACAGCTCGGCATCCGCGACATGGTTTTTACCCGCGAGCCGGGCGGCACGCAACTGGCGGAAAAACTGCGCAGTCTGGTGCTGGACATCAAATCTGTCGGCGATGAGATCATCACCGATAAAGCCGAAGTGCTGATGTTTTATGCAGCGCGCGTCCAGCTTGTGGAAACGGTCATCAAACCCGCGCTGGCAAAGGGGACGTGGGTGATTGGCGACCGTCACGATCTTTCCACCCAGGCGTACCAGGGCGGCGGACGCGGTATCGATCAGCAGATGCTTGCCACACTGCGTGACGCAGTACTCGGCGATTTCCGGCCGGATTTGACGCTTTATCTGGATGTTACGCCTGAAGTTGGGCTGAAACGCGCGCGCGCGCGCGGCGAGCTGGACCGTATTGAGCAGGAGTCTTTTGACTTTTTTAATCGCACCCGCGCCCGCTATCTGGAGTTGGCGGCCCAGGATGCAAGCATTCGCACGATTGATGCGACGCAGCCGCTGGACGTTGTAATGAATGCTATTCGTACCACTGTGACCGGGTGGGTGAAGGAGCAGGGCGCATGAAATGGTATCCATGGTTACGACCGGACTTTGAAAAACTGGTAGCAAGCTATCAGGAAGGACGGGGTCACCATGCGCTACTGATCCAGGCACTGCCGGGAATGGGCGATGATGCCCTGATCTACGCGCTCAGCCGATTTCTGCTCTGTCAGCAGCCGGACGGTCATAAAAGCTGCGGCCACTGCCGCGGCTGCCAGCTGATGCAGGCGGGCACGCATCCGGACTATTATTCCCTGTTTCCGGAAAAAGGGAAAAACGTGCTGGGCATCGACGCGGTTCGCGAAGTGGGGGAGAAACTCTACGAGCGGGCGCGTCTTGGCGGGGCGAAAGTGGTGTGGATCCCCGACGCGGCGCTGTTGACCGATGCCGCGGCGAACGCCTTGCTTAAAACCCTGGAGGAACCGCCTGAGCAAACGTGGTTCTTTCTCGCTACGCGGGAGCCTGCGCGTCTTCTGGCGACGTTGCGCAGCCGCTGTCGTTTGCATCACCTTGCGCCACCTGCGGAAAACTATGCGATCACGTGGCTCGCGCGCGAAGTGACGGTGTCACAAACGTCGCTGTTGACCGCGCTGCGCCTGAGCGCAGGCTCGCCGGGCGCGGCGATGGCGTTACTGCAATCCGACGGTTGGGCGCAACGCGAAGCGCTGTGCCAGTCGCTTTCAGGCAGCGTGCCCGGCGGTGACTGGTACAGCTTGCTGCCGGTGTTGAATCATGAGCATGCGCCCGCGAGACTACACTGGCTGGCGACCCTGCTGATGGATGCGCTGAAGCGCCAGCATGGGGCGACATGGTTAACCAATGCGGATGCCGGAGAGCTGGTGGCAATGCTTGCCGGGCAATTGTCTACAAACCGGATCCAGGCGATCCTGAGCGCCGTCTGCCATTGCCGTGAACAGTTGCTCAGTGTGACGGCAATAAACCGTGAACTGGTCTTAACCGATCTCCTTTTACAAATTGAGCATTACCTGCAACCTGGCGCCGTGTTGCCAGTTTCCCATCTTTAAGAGAGACATTATGTTTTTAGTCGACTCGCACTGCCATCTTGATGGCCTGGATTATCAATCTCTGCATAAGGACGTGGACGATGTGCTGACGAAAGCCGCCGCACGCGATGTGAAGTTCTGTCTGGCGGTGGCGACCACGCTGCCAGGCTACCGCGCGATGCGCGAGCTGGTGGGTGAGCGCGATAACGTGGTGTTCTCCTGCGGCGTACATCCGCTTAACCAGGATGAGCCGTTCGAAGTGGAAGAACTGCGGCGACTGGCGGCAGAAGAGGGCGTTGTGGCGATGGGGGAAACCGGGCTGGACTATTATTACACCCCCGAAACGAAGGTTCGTCAGCAGGCGTCATTTATTCATCATATTCAGATTGGCCGTGAGCTGAACAAACCGGTGATTGTGCACACTCGTGACGCCCGCGCCGACACGCTGGCGATTCTGCGTAATGAAAAGGTGACGGATTGCGGTGGCGTACTACACTGTTTTACTGAAGACAGAGAAACGGCGGGTAAATTACTGGATTTAGGCTTTTATATCTCCTTTTCCGGTATTGTGACCTTCCGTAACGCCGAGCAGTTACGCGATGCCGCACGCTACGTGCCGTTGGATCGCCTGTTGGTGGAGACGGATTCTCCTTATCTCGCTCCGGTTCCGCACCGTGGCAAAGAGAACCAGCCGGCAATGGTACGTGATGTTGCGGAATACATGGCCGTATTGAAGGGTGTTGCCGTTGAAGAACTGGCGCAAATCACCACCGATAACTTTGCCCGCCTGTTCCATATCGACGCGTCCCGCCTGCAATCCGCCTCTTAAGCGAGTTTTTTTAAAGCTCGTAATTAATCAGCAAAGCGAGTAAAGTTCACCGCCACAAACTGGGCGGTGAATGAACAGCTTGACACATTATGAAACGATTTTTGTCAAAATGTGCAACTTATGGCATCGGGCGGAGTTGAAACGTGATGGTCGTCAAACAAAAATAAGCTGATTTATTTTACTCTGTGTAATAAATAAAGGGCGCTTAGATGCCCTGTCCACGGCGAGGCTCTCCCCCCTTGCTAATGCGTGAAAACGTAGAAAAACACCAATACTCAGGAGCACTCCTAATTATGTTTAAGAATGCATTTGCTAACCTGCAAAAGGTCGGTAAATCGCTGATGCTGCCGGTATCCGTATTGCCTATCGCAGGTATCCTGCTGGGCGTCGGTTCCGCAAACTTCAGCTGGCTGCCAGCCGTTGTCTCGCATGTCATGGCAGAAGCAGGCGGTTCTGTTTTTGCAAACATGCCGCTTATTTTCGCTATCGGTGTCGCGCTTGGTTTTACCAACAACGACGGCGTGTCCGCTCTGGCGGCGGTGGTTGCCTATGGCATCATGGTGAAAACCATGGCCGTGGTTGCGCCGCTGGTTCTGCATTTACCGGCTGAAGAGATCGCAGCAAAACACCTTGCGGATACCGGTGTTCTCGGGGGGATTATCTCCGGTGCGATTGCGGCGTACATGTTCAACCGTTTCTACCGCATCAAGCTGCCTGAGTATCTTGGCTTCTTTGCTGGTAAGCGCTTTGTGCCGATCATCTCCGGCCTGGCGGCAATCTTTACCGGCGTGATCCTCTCCTTTATCTGGCCGCCTATCGGTACGGCTATCCAGACGTTCTCGCAGTGGGCGGCTTACCAGAACCCGGTTGTGGCGTTCGGTATCTACGGCTTCATTGAGCGTTGCCTGGTGCCGTTTGGTCTGCACCATATCTGGAACGTTCCTTTCCAGATGCAGATCGGCGAATACACCAACGCGGCAGGTCAGGTCTTCCACGGCGACATTCCTCGCTATATGGCGGGCGACCCGACGGCGGGCAAACTGTCCGGCGGCTTCCTGTTCAAAATGTATGGTCTGCCGGCGGCGGCTATCGCCATCTGGCACTCGGCAAAACCGGAAAACCGCGCGAAAGTGGGCGGTATCATGATCTCCGCAGCGCTGACCTCGTTTCTGACCGGTATCACCGAGCCGATCGAGTTCTCCTTCATGTTCGTTGCGCCGATCCTGTACATTATCCATGCGATCCTGGCCGGTCTGGCGTTCCCAATCTGTATCCTGCTGGGTATGCGTGACGGTACTTCCTTCTCGCACGGTCTGATCGACTTTATCGTCCTGTCCGGTAACAGCAGCAAACTGTGGCTGTTCCCGATTGTCGGCGCAGGTTATGCGATCGTTTACTACACCGTCTTCCGCGTTCTGATCAAGGCGCTGGACCTGAAAACTCCGGGTCGTGAAGACAGCACTGACGACGCGAAAGCGGGCGCGACCAGCGAAATGGCTCCGGCACTGGTGGCGGCATTTGGTGGTAAAGAAAACATCACCAACCTGGACGCGTGTATTACCCGTCTGCGTGTCAGCGTGGCTGACGTCGCGAAAGTGGATCAGGCTGGCCTGAAGAAACTGGGTGCGGCAGGCGTGGTTGTTGCGGGTTCTGGCGTTCAGGCGATTTTCGGTACAAAATCCGATAACCTGAAAACGGAAATGGATGAATATATCCGTAACAGCTAAGCAGTAAGACGTTGGGGAGAACTAAGGCAGCCGCATGGCTGCCTTTTTTACATCCTGATCGGTGCGTATGAAAAGCCGAACAGGGTCCGGCAGCTATATCAGAACTGATACGTGGCGGTGATGCTCACGTTACGCGGTTCGCCGTACACGATAGACCCTTCGATGTTGGTGTCGTAGGTTTTATCAAACAGATTGTTCACGTTACCCTGCAACGAAAAGTTTTTGGTCACCTGGTAGCGGGTGAAAAGATCCACCAGCGCGTAGCTGCCCTGTTCCGCGCGGAAAGTGCCGTATGGCGTGACGGTATCGCTGTAGACGCGGTTCTGCCAGTTAACGCCGCCGCCAACGGTCAGTTCTGGCATCGCCGGCAGGCGATAACGGGTGAACAGTTTGACCGACGTGCGCGGCAGATATGGATTCACCGCATTGCCTTCGTTATCGTCAGCGAGGTAGCGCGTTGCGCCAAAGGTCATCTGCCAGTTATCGGTGATCGCGCCGTTGATCTCAAATTCGACCCCTTTGCTGACGGTGCCGTTCGCGGCTTTATACGCGGTCTCTCCGTTGCTCCCGGCGATAGGTGAACCGGTGGACTGAGCAAGGTTGTCCTGCTCGATGCGGAACAGAGACAGGGTGGTGGTCAGACGGCTATTCATCCAGTCAGATTTCAGGCCCACCTCATAGTTATTTCCGGTGATGGGGGAAAGGTATTTACCCGAGCTGTCGCGCTTGTTCTGCGGCTGGAAGATCGATGTATAGCTGGCATAGGTGGACCAGTTATCGTTGATGTCATAAACCAGACCGGCATACGGCGTGGTATGGTTTTTCTCCATGCTGTAGGTCAGGGTGTCGATACGCCAGTTAGTGTAGCGCGCGCCGAGGATCAAATGCAGCGGGTCAGCCAGAGAAACACGGGTCGCGGCATACAACGACTTCATATGCGTGGTGTCATCCTGGGCCAGCGACTGCGGCGTCCATTGAGTTTGTGGGAAATGGCCGTCGAAGTCAGCGAAATTGCCAATTTCGTCCGGGAAAACATTCGCCCACGAGCTGAAATAGCGGTTATTTTGCTTACTGTAGCTACCACCGAACATCAGGTTATGCTGACGACCAAACAGGTCGTAGCCGCCGTCGGCAAACAGATCCACCGCGTCGACCTTACGCTTACCGCTGTTCCAGCCGGTACCGCCTACGTAGTCAAAACCGGGGCCATAGCTGGCGTAAGGGCCAACCAGCGTACCGTCGGCTTTATTGACTAACGCATCGATATACATTGTCTTACTGTCGAATTTCACTTCAGAGTGAGTGGCATTCATTGTTGCCTGCCAGGTATCGGCAAAGCGCTGCTTGAGTGTGACGAAAACCTTGTTGATCTCTTTATCGTTGTAAGCCCAGTCCGGCGCTGTGCTACGGGCGCGATCATAGCTGTTTTTGCTGCCGTCGGTGTTCCAGCGCGGCAGGCCGCCCCATGTCGGGCTGTTCACATCGATTTTTTGATATTCATAACCTGCCGCCAGGCTGGTGCTCTCGCCCAAATCCGCGTCGAGAATACCGGAGAAGAAGGTTTTTTCGCTATTGTAGCGATCCAGCCATGAGTCATTATTTTGATAACCGGCCACGACGCGCGCGCGAACATTTCCGTCATCCGTAAGCGGACTTTGCAGATCCATCACGTAACGCTGTTTATTCCAGCTGCCGTATTCCGCAGAAACATCTCCCGTAAACTCCCGACGGGTGGCATGCTTGCGGATCATATTGATGGAGGCCGACGGGTTGCCGGTTCCTGTCATCAGACCGTTGGCGCCGCGTACCACTTCCACGCGTTCAAAAAGCGCGGTGTCGGACAACGCGTCACCGAGATTCCAGCGCGATTCAAAGTACGTAGGAATACCGTCGACCATATAATTGTCGATCTCAAACCCGCGCGAATAATAGCTGCTGCGGTCTGAATCCGCCTGGCTTCGGCTAATTCCCAGCGTGTTATCCATCACGTCACCGAGAGTGTGCAGTTGTTGGTCTTCCATACGCTGCTGGCTGACGATGCTTACCGATTGCGGAATATCGCGCTGCGTCATTGCCATTTTCGTGGCGGCGTTGGTGGTTTTTACGCTGTAATCGTGTTCATCGCTGGCATCAGAAATGTCCGGGACGGAACCGTCCACAATGACGGTATCTTCGGTAACGGAAGCTGCGAAACTTGCGGAGGGCATCATTGCCACTGCGATACAGGCTGCCAGCAACGATGGGGTTGCGGCAGGTTGGCGCTGTTCGTCCCTGCGGTGTGTGATGAAAGACATGAGAAAACCCTTAATAGTGAAGATAGTGATTCAGGCTGCGCGGGGCGGCGATGAACCCTTTTTTATTGTCTGGCTTATCATTGCGCATGAAAATGCAAATGAGAAATATACGCATTCATATTCACTGTGTAAACAGAGGTTACAGGCTTTCTGAAATCTTGTTTCAGAACTTTTAGACGTCGCGGGGAGGGGAAAGCAGAGAACCTGTACGGCGATGCGCGTTTTTTGCTTAAGAAATCGTGGCTTAAGGTTGAAAGAGCGGCTTTAAGTCGATCATACTCTATACTGGCAGTGTGGCTCAGCGTAGCATGGCATCACGCATGGCAATTTTAAGAAAAGGAAAACGTCGTGGCAGAAGAAACTATATTCAGCAAAATTATTCGTCGTGAAATCCCGTCAGACATTGTTTACCAGGATGAACTGGTTACCGCATTCCGGGATATCTCACCGCAGGCGCCCACCCACATCCTGATTATCCCCAATATTCTGATCCCGACGGTCAATGATGTCACTGCCGAGCATGAACAGGCGCTGGGACGGATGATCACCGTAGCGGCGAAAATTGCTGCGCAGGAAGGCATCGCAGAAGATGGCTATCGCTTGATTATGAATACTAACCGTCACGGCGGCCAGGAGGTGTATCACATCCACATGCACCTGCTGGGGGGCCGCGCGCTGGGGCCTATGCTTGCGCATAAAGGGCTGTAATGATGAAAAAAGGATGCCTTGCGCTTTCGCTGGGACTGCTGCTGCTGGCGGGGTGTCGTTCGCATCCTGAAATACCGGTCAGCGACGAGCAGTCTCTGGTGATGGAATCAACGCTGCTGGCTGCGGGGATCACGGCGCAGCCGCCGTCGTTGAGGACCTCTGATCTTCAGCCTTCCGCGTCCTCAGTGCTGTACAACGAAAGGCAAGAGCCCGTTACCGTTCATTATCGTTTTTACTGGTATGACGCCAGAGGATTAGAAATGCATCCTCTGGAAGCGCCACGCAGCGTGACAGTTCCGGCGCGTTCGTCGGTCACGCTCTATGGCAGCGCCAATTATCTGGGGGCGCACAAAGTCAGACTTTATCTTTTTTTGTAAGGGGTGAATCTTGAAGAGTAAATTGAGTCGCTATGCACTGTTAGTCGGGCTGGCGATAGTGCTTTCCGGCTGTGTGGCGCAGCGTGAGCCTGCGCCAGTGGAAGAAGTCAAACCGGTGCCGGAGCAGCCCGCGCAGCCTCAGCAGCCTGCGCCTGTCGTACCTTCTGTGCCGGAAATACCGGGTCAGCCTGGTCCAATTGAGCATAAAGATCAGACGGCGGCGCCTGCGCCCCGCGTTCGTCACTACGACTGGAATGGCGCCATGCAGCCGATGGTGGCTAAAATGCTGCAGGCCGATGGCGTAACCTCGGGCAGCGTGCTGCTGGTGGACAGCGTCAACAACCGGACAAACGGGTCGTTGAACGCGAGCGACGCCACGGAAACCCTGCGCAACGCGCTGGCTAACAACGGCAAATTTACGCTGGTCTCCGCCCAGCAGTTGTCGATGGCGAAACAGCAGTTAGGCCTTTCTCCGCAGGACAGCCTGGGAACGCGTAGTAAAGCCATTGGTATTGCCCGCAACGTTGGCGCGCACTATGTGCTGTATTCCAGCGCCGCCGGCAACGTCAATGCGCCATCGCTGCAAATGCAATTAATGCTGGTACAAACTGGCGAGATAATCTGGTCAGGTAAAGGTGCCGTTCAGCAACAATAACGCGCTGTCGCGCGACGAGGTCTTGTCGCGCTTCTTTCCGCATTATCGCCCCGTTGCTGACGGTCAGACCGGTCTCAGCGGCGGGAGCGTTATCCTGGCCAGCGCCGAAACGCGTCTGGTGCTTCGCCGCCATCACGATCCCGATGCGCGCGGATACCCATTTTTGCGCCAGTACCGTGCGCTTAATCGCCTACCTGAACGTCTTGCGCCGAAGCCGCGTCTGTATATTCCCGGCTGGATGGCGGTGGACTATCTGCGCGGCGAGGTAAGATCGCAATTGCCGGATACCGACGATCTCGCGGGCTTGCTGTATTATCTGCATCAGCAGCCGCGCTTCGGTTGGCGTATTCACCTTCTGCCGCTGCTTGAACAGTACTGGCGAGGCAGCGATCCGTCACGCAGAACGCCGCGCTGGCTGAGGCGGTTAAAACGTTTGCGTCAGCAAGGGGAGCCACAACCGCTGCGTCTGGCGCCACTGCACATGGATGTCCACGCCGGAAACATCGTACACACTGAGTCGGGGCTGAAGTTAATCGACTGGGAGTACGCCGGGGACGGCGATATCGCGCTTGAGCTGGCGGCGGTGTGGGTGGACGATGTGGCCCGGCGCCGGCAACTGGTGAACGACTATGCGGTGCGCGGCAATATGTCGCCGGAAAGCCTGTGGCAGCAGGTCCGACGCTGGGATCCGTGGGTACAGATGCTGAAGGCTGGATGGTATGAATACCGCTGGCGACAGACCGGCGAACAACACTTTATCGGGCTGGCCGACGCAACCTGGCGGCAGCTTTTAACGAAGGATTAAGGAGAGCAGTGTGGGTCCAGTTATGTTGGATGTCGAAGGGTTTGAACTGGATGCGGAAGAACGGGAAATTTTGGCCCATCCGCTGGTCGGTGGTTTGATCCTCTTCACGCGTAATTATCACGATCCGGCGCAGCTGCGCGAACTGGTGCGCCAGATCCGCGCGGCGTCGCGCAATCATCTGGTGGTGGCGGTGGACCAGGAAGGCGGCCGCGTACAGCGCTTTCGCGAAGGCTTTACCCGACTGCCTGCCGCTCAGTCTTTTGCCGCGCTACACGGGATGGAAGAGGGCGGCAAACTGGCGGAAGACGCAGGCTGGCTGATGGCCAGCGAAATGATAGCAATGGATATCGACATCAGTTTTGCGCCGGTACTTGATGTCGGGCATATCAGCGCCGCGATTGGCGAGCGATCCTATCATGCCGATCCGGCAAAAGCGCTGGCGATGGCGACGCGCTTTATCGACGGGATGCATGCCGCGGGCATGAAAACCACCGGTAAACATTTTCCGGGTCACGGCGCGGTGACCGCCGATTCGCATAAAGAGACGCCGACCGATCCGCGCCCGGAAGCGGAAATTCGCGCTAAAGATATGTCCGTGTTCCGTTCGCTGATTACCGACAACAAACTTGATGCGATTATGCCTGCGCATGTGATTTACAGCGAGGTTGATCCGCGTCCGGCAAGCGGCTCGTCGCACTGGCTGAAAACGGTCCTGCGTCAGGAGCTGGGTTTTGACGGGGTGATTTTCTCCGACGATCTCTCGATGGAAGGGGCGGCGATCATGGGCAGCTATGCCGAGCGCGGCCAGGCGTCGCTGGATGCAGGTTGCGATATGATCCTGGTCTGCAATAATCGTAAAGGTGCGGTCAGCGTGCTGGATAATCTGTCGCCGATCAAAGCAGAACGTGTTACACGTTTGTATCATAAAGGTTCATTTTCTCGTCAGGAACTGATGGACTCGGCACGCTGGAAACAGGTCAGCGCGCAGCTCAACCAGTTACACGAACGCTGGCAGGAAGAAAAAGCAGGTCATTAACGCAAGTTTGGTGAGGGTGCGATGATTATCTATTTACACGGTTTTGACTCTAACAGCCCGGGTAACCACGAAAAAGTGTTGCAGTTGCAGTTTATCGACCCGGACGTCAGGCTGATCAGCTACAGCACGCGGCATCCGAAACATGACATGCAACATCTGCTGAAGGAAGTGGACAAAATGTTGCAGCTTAACGTTGACGATCGTCCGCTGATTTGCGGTGTGGGTCTGGGAGGCTACTGGGCCGAGCGCATCGGCTTTCTGTGCGACATCCGTCAGGTGGTGTTTAATCCGAACCTGTTCCCGTATGAGAACATGGAAGGCAAAATCGACCGCCCGGAAGAATACGCCGATATCGCCACCAAATGCGTGACGAACTTCCGTGAAAAGAACCGCGACCGCTGCCTGGTGATTCTTTCCCGTCATGACGAAGCGCTTGACAGTCAGCGCTCTTCTGAAGAACTGCACCATTTTTACGAAATTGTATGGGATGAAGAACAGACGCATAAGTTCAAGAATATTTCACCCCATCTGCAGCGAATCAAAGCGTTCAAAACGCTGGGTTGACCGTCAACCACTGCGTATGCGCGTCCTGACCGCCAGCCTTCGGGCTGGTTTTTTTTTGGCGAAATGGCAGAAGGTGTCTATCTTTTCAGCATCAAAACTTGATGCACATCAATTTTGGTATGACCAATGCACCGCATGTGTTATTCTCACTCTCGAAGAACATTTTCATTGTCGTAACCTGTTGTTAATTAAAGGCTATGTTAATAACTTTTAATTAACAATTGGTTAATCATTTAAGGGGGTCGCGTTGACTACACCATTGAAAAAGATCGTGATTGTCGGCGGGGGTGCTGGCGGGCTGGAAATGGCTACGCAACTGGGGCACAAACTGGGCCGCAAGAAAAAAGCGAAGATTACGCTGGTTGACAGAAATCATAGCCATCTGTGGAAACCCCTGCTGCACGAAGTGGCGACGGGGTCTCTTGATGAAGGCGTGGATGCGCTGAGCTACCTGGCGCACGCGCGGAATCACGGCTTCCAGTTCCAGTTGGGGTCGGTAATGGATATCGATCGCGAGGCCAAAACAATTACCATTGCCGAACTGCGCGACGAGAAAGGCGAACTGTTGGTGCCGGAGCGCAAAATCGCATACGACACGCTGGTGATGGCGCTGGGCAGTACTTCTAACGATTTCAACACGCCGGGGGTGAAAGAGCATTGCATCTTCCTCGATAACCCGCATCAGGCGCGCCGTTTCCATCAGGAAATGCTCAACCTGTTCCTGAAATACTCCGCGAACCTGGGCGCGAACGGCAAGGTGAATATCGCCATTGTCGGCGGTGGGGCAACCGGCGTTGAGCTTTCGGCTGAACTGCATAACGCAGTGAAACAATTGCACAGCTATGGCTACAAAGGGCTGACCAACGAAGCGCTGAACGTCACGCTGGTGGAAGCGGGCGAGCGCATCCTGCCTGCGCTGCCGCCACGCATTTCTGGCGCGGCGCATAATGAACTGAGCAAACTGGGCGTCCGCGTACTGACCCAGACAATGGTGACCAGCGCCGACGCGGGCGGTTTACACACGAAAGACGGCGAATACATTGAAGCCGACCTGATGGTCTGGGCGGCAGGGATTAAAGCGCCGGACTTCATGAAGGAGATCGGCGGGCTCGAAACCAACCGTATTAATCAACTGGTGGTGGAGCCCACGCTGCAAACCACCCGCGATCCTGACGTGTATGCGATTGGCGACTGTGCTTCCTGCGCGCGTCCGGAAGGCGGATTTGTTCCACCGCGCGCCCAGGCTGCGCATCAGATGGCGACCTGCGCGATGAATAACATTCTGGCGCAAATGAACGGTAAACCGCTGAAGGCTTACCAGTATAAAGACCATGGCTCGCTGGTTTCGTTGTCTAACTTTTCTACCGTTGGCAGTCTGATGGGGAACCTGACCAAAGGTTCGATGATGATCGAGGGGCGCATTGCCCGCTTCGTGTACATCTCTTTGTACCGGATGCACCAGATTGCATTGCACGGTTACTTCAAAACCGGGTTGATGATGCTGGTGGGCAGTATTAACCGCGTTATCCGTCCGCGTCTGAAGCTGCATTAATTACCTTCCTCCCAGCGTCGCCAATGGCGGCGCTGGGCGTCTGCGCCGTTCTGCACACTGAATATTCCTGTCGCTCTCCTCAGAGTTCTCTGAATCATGCTGTTTTAAGGTCAACCCACGATATTTTCATCCGCAATCTGATGTGCTTCTGCTTGCTTTAGTTGCAATATTGTTACCAATAGCAAAGAAGGAGGATTTCCCGTGAATAAATCAATGTTGGCGGGTATAGGGATTGGCGTAGCTGCTGCGCTGGGCGTGGCGGCGGTGGCCAGTCTGAACGTCTTTGATCGCGGCCCGCAGTATGCGCAAGTGGTTTCTGCAACACCTATCAAAGAAACCATTAAGACCCCACGTCAGGAGTGCCGTAACGTCACGGTGACCCACCGCAGACCTGTCCAGGATGAAAACCGCATCGCCGGTTCTGTTCTTGGCGCAGTGGCTGGCGGAGTGATTGGTCATCAGTTTGGCGGGGGCCGTGGTAAAGATGTCGCCACTGTTGTCGGGGCGCTGGGCGGTGGTTACGCGGGTAACCAGATCCAGGGATCAATGCAGGAAAACGACACCTACACCTCTACGCAGCAGCGTTGCAAAACCGTCTATGACAAATCGGAAAAAATGCTCGGCTACGACGTGACCTACAAGATCGGCGATCAGCAGGGCAAAATCCGGATGGATAAAGATCCGGGTACACAAATTCCGCTGGATAACAACGGCCAGTTGATTCTGAATAACAAAGCATAAAAAAGCTGTACTCTGCTGATTAGCCCCTCATTCGCTCAGGCTGAGGGGCTTTTTTTATCAGAAAGTTAACGCGTAGTTCAGGCCAAAGGTCCGCCCGCGGCCCTTGTATTCATACTGCGATGGGCTGCCGTAGGTTGGGCTGTACAGCAGCGGCGCGCGCTGTCCCCAGAGGGTGGTGTAGTCTTCGTCCAGCAGGTTTTCGATGCTGAAGGTCAGTTTACCCAGCGGGAGCTGATAACTGCTGATAACGTCAACGGTATTGTATCCATCCAGTTTATTACCGCTGGCATCCGTCAGATCGAAAGACTGTTGGGTTTGCACCCGCAATGACCACGGCTCTGGCGCCCAACCCACCCAGGCGGTGGCTTTTGACGGCGAGGCCAGCGTCACATCCCATTTTTCCCATTTCCCGTTTTGCTTCACTTCAGACTTCAGTACGTTGAAGTTTGCGCCGAGGCTCCAGTCGCTGTCAGGAATGAAATAGTCCACAGCGCCTTCCACGCCGTAAATCCGGCGGTCGTCAGGTTCCACGCGAATGGTCATATCGCTGCGGTTAATCACAATGGATTTGTCGGAGGTAGAGTAATAGGCCGCCAGTTGCGTGCGCAGACTCTCGCCGGTATAGCGCCATCCCAGTTCATAGGAGTTGACTTTGATCCCTTTCAGACGCGAGTCAGCGACGTTTACGCTGCGCTGAAGCTGGTAATGATCGCCTATCAACTGATAGGTGCCGTTACCATAGTATTTCCCCGGATCCGGCAATTCGACGCCCTGGGAAAAGTTGAACCACGCCTGCTGGCGTTCGGTCAGATGCGCAAGCAGCCCGGCGTTGAACAGGACGTTATCGTAATCGGTTTTGCCGCCCGGTATCGCATCGGCAGAACTCGCCAGCCCATTGGCGATCCCCTGCTGCTGCGCGTAGCCGATGAAATCATCAACCCGGTTTTCAGTCCATTGATAGCGGATGCCGCCGCTCAGGGTGAAAATATCGTTGATGTCATAACTGCTTTGCAGGAACGGCGCGAAATTAGTGATGCTGTAGCCGGGGTAACGTCCGGTGGTATAGGCCGTACGGTTGTCCATGCCGCCGGAGGGAAGCGACCATGCGAGGTCGAAAAATTTCTGATTAGCGTCGAAGGTCTCGTGATCCGCATCGATACCCCAGGTCAGTTCCCAGTTATCCATCAACTGACTGTTGAGGGTAATTTTGGCGCCGTACTGATCGGTGTCCTGCTGCGAGGCAGAAAAGCTGGTGACCTGACCCCTGGTCAGCGACGGGAAGGGATAAAATTTCAGCGATTCATCACGGTAATAAATTTGGCTGACCAGATTTTGACCGAAGAAGTCGGCGTCTGAATATTGCAGGCTAATCAGATGACGCTCTGTTCCGGGGATGCGATCGGCGCTGAGTCCGCTACGGGTGCTGGCTTTACCGTCACCAGTGACGGCAGACATATTTTCGCCCAGATACAGGCCGTAGTCGTCATCGCCCTGGCTTTTATAATATTGGGTCACCAGCTGTAGCTGACGGTTGTCGTCAATCTCAAT
This sequence comes from Citrobacter sp. Cs237, assembly GCF_030332325.1. Classification (NCBI taxonomy): domain Bacteria; kingdom Pseudomonadati; phylum Pseudomonadota; class Gammaproteobacteria; order Enterobacterales; family Enterobacteriaceae; genus Citrobacter; species Citrobacter sp. Cs237. The sequence continues at coordinate 272,129 of NZ_JAOWIB010000093.1, forward strand.
AGTGCCCGTACCCATCACATCCAGACGATCGGAGTGCTGCAAGCCGGTTTGCGTATTGTCGAGCATTAGCGCATCGCCGTTGCCATCGTACCAGCCGCCGAAGCGCTGCCAGGCGACAGAGAGACGGCCAGAGGCGCGATCCGTCCCCCCGCTGACCGCGGCGGCAACGCGCTCGTCACGATCGTTACTGTTATTGAAGCCCGATTTAGCACCCAGTTCTAGTTCCACTTCGCGTTCCGGCTGGCCTTTTTTGGTCACGATGTTGATCAGGCCGCCAGTACTGCCGCCGCCATAGAGCGACGTCGCGCCGGAAATCACTTCAATGTGGGCAATGTTGAACGGATCGATGGCGTCCAGCTGTCGGCTGTCGGTACGCGAAGAGTTAAGGCGTACGCCATCAATCAGCACGACCAGCGCGCGCCCGCGCATATTCATACCATAGTTGGTTCGTCCCTGGCTGCTGACATCAATACCGGGGATCAACTGCGCCAGCACATCTTTAAACTCTTTGCCGCCCTGAACCTGTTGTTCAATTTCCTGACCCTCGATCACCCAGGTGGTCTGTGCCATTTCCGCCACCGTTTTTTGACTCCGGTTAGCGCTGACGATGAGGTTTTCTTCTTCTGTTTGCGTCGCTGCCGTTGCAGGCAGGGTTAACGCAAGCAGGACTGGGTTGAGCACCCAAAGACGCTTATTCATTCGCATTCCCTTCTGAAAATATCTGTAAAAGTGGTGTTCTTCTTGCCGGGCAGGCTCCGGCTGTTACATTGTGAAACAGATAGAAAATCAAATGCGAATATTGCTGATAATGGTTTCTATTATCAAATAATATTTTAAGAAATTTGAGTCTAACCCAGTGAAAACATTACTGTTTGTAGGGGAAAGGTGAGAGAAGGACCGGGAAACGGATTCCCCGGTCAGCAGGATCAATCAGGCTTTTAACAGCTCGGGCCACAGGCGAAGAGTGGTACGGGTGATCTGCATCAGTGTGTCAAACGACGCGCCTTCGCGGGCGCTGATCGACATCCCCTGTAAGATGCAGTTCAGGTATTCGGCAAGGTGCTGTACGTTGCACTGCGCCGGGATCTCTGCGCGCATCTGGCGCTGTTGCAGGAAACGGGTCAACGTTTGCTCCTGCATGGCGTGGCGTGATTTCACCGTATGCGCAATATCCCGTGACGCGGCAGCGAGCGTCGGCGAAGTGTTGATCATAAAACAACCCGCCGGGGTGTCTTTACTGGTAAAACAGGTAGCCACGGCGGTGAAGTAATCTTCCAGCGCGGCCTCCACGCTTTTTTCTTCGCAAAATAGCTGCGCTTCATGCTTTGCGGCGAAACGGGCGATGTACCTGTCGAGCACCGCGCGAAATAGACCTTCTTTATTGGTGAATTCTGCGTAAAGCGTGGGGGCTTTCGCCCCTGTCGCTTCAACAAGATCAGAGAGCGACGTCGCCTCATAACCGTGCTGCCAGAAGAGTGTCATGGCCTTATCAAGCGCGGCTTCCCTGTCGAACACTTTTGGTCGGCCACGGCTTTTTTTTACACAACCTGTCGAGTCAGTTGTCATGATGCCGGTGTACCTGTCTGGGTTTAATGAATAACCATTATAAAAATAAAACCGTCCAGTCTCCAGCGCATTCCTGTGAAAAATAATTACGTTGCATTGTCATGAAAGATAAGTGCTTTTTAATTTATATAACGACCGTTATAAAAAAGAGTTGACGTGTGACCTGGATCACATCTATCATTTATCTATCGATCGTTAAGTAAATACTTACGACCCCGTTCATCTGCAAAAGGTTACTATTATGAAAAACGTCAAAGCCCTCATCGCTGCTGCTGTACTCAGCTCTCTTTCATTCGCCAGCTTCGCTGCCGTTGAAGTGCAATCTACGCCTGACGGCCAGCAAAAAGTTGGGACCATCTCTGCCAGCGCAGGTACTAACCTGGGTTCTCTGGAAGAACAACTGGCGCAAAAAGCAGATGAAATGGGGGCGAAATCTTTCCGCATTACCTCGGTTACTGGCCCGAACACGCTGCACGGTACCGCGGTAATTTATAAATAAGCATTAACCCCTCATTAATGCCTGACTAAGATTTGCCACTGCACAAAAAAGCCCCGCTGAACCACAGTTCAGCGGGGCTTTTTCGTTCAGGCTTACAGGGATTGCTGTTTAACGTCGTGATGTCGAGTGACGTCGACCGGCATGCCGGAGCGGACATCCATTACATGCTGCATCAGTGGCGCATCGGTTTGCGCGGCATCTTTAAATGCCTGCAATGTGCTGTTCAGGACGATAGGCAAAACCTGCGGGTCATCATCAATATTTTTTGACAGCGGCTGATGTACCTCAACCAGACGTACGCCGCCTGGCTCGACTGAGGCTTTGATCGGCGTATTAATAATGTTGACTTTGGTTCCCGGGGTAACCTGCTTAAACAGCGTTTCAATATCGCCATCACGCAGGCGAATGCAGCCGGAACTGACCCGCATTCCGATGCCGAAATCGGCGTTGGTGCCGTGCAGCAGATACACGCCGCCGTAGGCGGCTAAACGAATCGCGTGGTGACCCATCGGGTTATCCGGCCCGGCAGGGACAACCGCAGGCAAATCGATCCCCTGTGCTTTATAGCGGGCGCGAATATTGGCCGTCGGCGTCCAGGTCGGATTCGCACGCTTGTCGGAAACGGTGGTTACCATGGTGGGTGTAAGCGTATCGCCCCCCAGTTGACCAATGCCGATAGGGTAAACCGTGACCACGTTTTTACCCGGTGGATAATAATAAAGGCGCAGTTCAGCAAGGTTAATGACGATACCTTCGCGCGGCGCATCCGGCAGGAGGGTTTGCAGCGGAATGGTCAAGACGCTGCCAGCGCGCGGCACGTAGGGATCAACGCCGGGATTTGCCTGTAACAGCGCCAGGAATCCAACGTTGTATTTCTTCGCAATGGCCTCCAGGGAACCGCCGTTGTTTTCGACAACGTGATATTTATTTTCGCCCACCAGTTTGCTGCCGGGCGGCGGAAGTGGCCAGGTATTCGCCTGCGCAGGTAGCGCAAGCGCCATGCCGGCGGCAAAGGTGACAAACGCCAGCCAGCGGGAAAGTCGCAGAGTTTTCATTATCATCATAAATCAAAGGGTTATTGGAATAAAAGACGCCAACGATCATTATGGCGGGTTGGCATGTCCTGAAATGCAAGGGAAGTGCAAAGAGTTGTAAAGATCTGCGAGGCGGGGGAGATCATGCCGGACGGCGGTTTCGCCTTATCCGGCATCGGGTTATTACGCGACCGCGTTTTCTTCCAGTTGCGCCATAAACTGACGCACCCAGTCCATACGCGTTTTCCGCTCCGTCAGATCCTGCATAAACTTCAGGCGGGTCGGACCGTCGAGGCGGAAGTGCTGAGGCTGCTTTTGCAGCAGACCGATAAGCCAGCCCGGGTTCACGTGATTTTTCTCGGCGAATTCAATGGTGCCGCCTTTCTCGTTACCTTCGAGTTTACGGATCCCCAACTTTTGCGCCTGCTGACGCAAACGGGCGATATCCAGCAGATTACGCGCGGGATCCGGCAGAAGACCAAAGCGGTCGATAAGCTCCACTTTGATCTCTTCCAGCTCGTTTTCGCTTTTGGCGCTGGCGATTCGCTTGTAGAACGACAGGCGCGTATTGACGTCGGGGATATAATCATCCGGTAGCAGCGACGGCATTCGCAGTTCGACTTCTGTCTGCTGGCTGGTGAGATCTTCCAGCGACGGTTCCCGTCCGGCTTTTAGCGCATCGACGGCGTTTTCCAGCAGTTCCATATACAGCGAGAAGCCAATGGTTTCCATCTGCCCGCTCTGGTCTTCGCCAAGCAGTTCGCCCGCGCCGCGAATTTCCAGATCGTGTGTCGCCAGCGCAAAGCCCGCGCCCAAATCTTCCAGTGACGCAATCGCCTCCAGACGCTTTTGCGCGTCGGTGGTCATCGCTTTCGGATGCGGCGTCAACAGCCAGGCGTACGCCTGATGATGCGATCGGCCCACGCGTCCGCGCAACTGATGCAACTGCGCCAGTCCAAAGTGATCCGCGCGTTCGATGATAATGGTGTTGGCGGTCGGGATGTCGATCCCGGTCTCGATAATCGTGGTACACACCAGCACGTTAAAGCGCTGATGGTGGAAGTCGTTCATTACCCGTTCCAGTTCGCGCTCGCGCATCTGCCCATGACCAATCGCGATGCGCGCTTCCGGCACCAGTTCCGCCAGACGGTCGGCGGCTTTCTGGATGTTTTCGACGTCGTTATACAGGTAATAGACCTGGCCGCCGCGCAGGATTTCACGCAGGATCGCCTCGCGCACGACCAGGTTATCGTATTCACGGACGAAGGTTTTCACCGCCAGCCGTCGCGCCGGTGGGGTGGCAATGATCGACAGATCGCGCATCCCGCTCATCGCCATATTGAGCGTGCGCGGGATGGGCGTGGCGGTCAGGGTCAGAATATCGACGTCGGCGCGCATCGCTTTGATACGCTCTTTATGACGCACGCCGAAACGGTGCTCTTCGTCGACAATCAATAAGCCCAGATCTTTCAGTTTGACATCGCTTTGTAACAGCTTGTGCGTGCCGATCAGGATATCGATTTTCCCTTCAGCCGCCTGTTCGAGGATCTGCGCCTGTTCTTTGGCGCTACGGAAGCGGGACAGCATTTCGATACGCACCGGCCAGTTGGCAAAGCGGTCGCGGAAGTTGTCGAAGTGCTGCTGGGCGAGCAGGGTGGTCGGCACCAGAACGGCCACCTGCTTATGGTTTTCAACGGCGAGAAACGCCGCGCGCATTGCCACTTCGGTTTTGCCGAAGCCCACGTCGCCGCAGACCAGACGGTCCATCGCCAGCGGCTGACACATGTCGCTGAGTACAGCGTTAATGGCCTGGGCCTGGTCGGGCGTGGTCTCGAACGGGAAGCTGTCGCAAAATAGCTGGTACTGCTCGCGGTCGTGCTTAAAGGCAAAGCCTTCTTTCGCCGCACGTTGGGCATAAATATCCAACAGTTCCGCCGCCACGTCGCGGACTTTTTCCGCTGCTTTTTGCCGCGCGCGGGACCAGGCGTCGCCGCCAAGCTTATGCAGCGGCGCGTTTTCCTCGGCTCCGCCTGCATAGCGGCTGATGAGATGCAACGAGGAGACCGGCACATACAGTTTGGCGTCGTTGGCGTAGGTGAGCATCAGATATTCACCCTTGATGCCGCCCGCTTCCAGGGTCGTCATTCCAGCATAACGACCAACGCCGTGTTCCAGATGAACCACCGGCTGACCCGTATGCAGTTCGGCCAGGTTACGGATCAACGTGTCCGGATTAATGGTGCGGCGTGAATCCTGGCGGCGACGCGCCACGCGCTCGCCGAGCAGGTCGCTTTCGCAAATCATCGCCAGGTTGCGCTGGGTATCGACAAACCCGCGTTCCGCGGCGCCGATCATCAGATAGCGCCCGTTACCACTTGCTTCATCAAGACGCAGAATGCGCTTCGGCGCGAGCTTAATTCGCGCGAGCAGTTCGCCGAGCGCCTCGCGGCGGCCTTCGCTCTCCACGGAAAAGACAACCGGACCCGTGAACGACTCGAGGAATTTGCGCAAAGCGTCAAGCGGCGCTTTTTGCTGCGCCTGTACCGCCAGATCGGGCAATTGCTGGAAACCCAGATTGGTATTGGCCGCTTTGTCCGGCAGGTGCTCCGTTTTAAGCTGAATGCGCGGCCAGCGCTTCAGTTCCGAGAACAGCGCGTCAACGCGCAGCCAGAGCGATTCTGGCGGCAGGAGCGGGCGCATCGGGTCAACGCCCCGGTTCTCGAAACGCGCCAGCGTGTCGGCCTGGAAGCGTTCGGCGCTGGCTTCCAGATCGCCGGTATTGACAAGTAAGGTGTTGGCCGGGAAGTAACTGAACAGTGGGGGCAGCGGTTCGCTGAAAAACAGCGGTTGCCAGTATTCAATCCCCGCAGGCAGCGTGCCTTTACTGACCTGCTGATAAATATGTTCAGCGTCGCGTTTCACTTCAAATGTATCGCGCCACTGGCTGCGGAACAGCTCGATGGCGGTTTTATCAGTCGGAAACTCATGCGCTGGCAGCAGGTTGATGGCATCCACTTCTTCCAGCGTGCGCTGGGTATCCGCATCAAACAGGCGAAGGCTGTCAATTTCGTCGTCAAAGAAATCCAGACGGTAGGGTTGTTCGCTACCCATCGGGAAGAGATCCAGCAGCGCGCCGCGCGTCGCGTATTCGCCGTGTTCCATTACCTGATCAACGTGCCGATAGCCTGCGCTGTCGAGCTGCGCGCGCAGGGCGTCGCGCGATAATCGCTGACCTTTTTTCATTACCAGCGCATGGCCGTGCAAATAACTGTGCGGGCAGACGCGCTGCATCAGCGTATTCACCGGCACAATCAACACGCCGCGTTGCATAGAAGGCAACTGATACAGGGTGGAAAGGCGTGATGAGATGATTTCCTGATGCGGCGAGAAGCTGTCGTAAGGAAGCGTTTCCCAGTCCGCGAGGTTCATCACCATCTGGTCGGTAAACTGGCGGATTTCATCATGCAGGCGCAGGGCGTTTTGCATATCCGGGGCGATGAGTACGACGGGGCCGGGATGGCGTTCAGCAATGTCCGCCACCAGCGTGGCGCAGGCAGCCCCGGTCAGTTCGCCCAGCAGGCGCTGATCGCCCGCTTTGACGGGCAGCGTGTAACGTTGTTGTTCAGGCATTCGGTTGTCAGAATCTCTTTTAGGTATACGTCTGATAAGCAATGCTCTTTATTATCCGCGATCGTTTCTCTTTAGCAAATTGAATCGCCCTCGGTATCGTCATGCGTAATATTCTTCATTTGGATGATTCAGGAGAAAGATCAGAACGGTAAGCGCGCCGGGGAAAGAATATATTTAGCATATCGATTTCTCATCCCCTCTCACGGGTACGCTGACGAACACTTACGGTTCAGACGTTTACCCATTCCGCTTTCGCTTATATACTCGTGACTTTGCTAATCGCAACCAGACGGATTTCATGTACCAACCTGTCGCTCTATTCATCGGCCTGCGCTACATGCGTGGGCGTGCAGCAGACCGCTTCGGTCGCTTCGTCTCCTGGCTTTCCACCATCGGCATTACCCTTGGGGTGATGGCGTTGGTCACGGTTTTGTCAGTGATGAACGGCTTTGAACGTGAACTGCAAAATAACATCCTGGGCCTGATGCCGCAGGCCATTCTTTCCGCTGAGCAAGGCTCGCTGAATCCCGGCCAGTTACCGGAAAACGCCGTCAAGCTCAACGGCGTGAGCCGTGTCGCGCCGCTGACCACCGGCGATGTGGTTCTGCAAAGCGCGCGCAGCGTGGCGGTGGGCGTAATGCTGGGTATCGATCCGGCGCAAAACGATCCGCTGACGCCGTATCTGGTCAATGTCAGACAAACCGATCTCCAGCCGGGTAAGTATAATGTCATCCTCGGCGAACAGCTTGCGGGGCAGCTTGGCGTTAATCGCGGCGACCAAATCCGCGTGATGGTGCCCTCAGCCAGCCAGTTCACGCCGATGGGGCGTTTGCCGAGCCAGCGTCTGTTTACCGTCATTGGCACGTTTGCGGCGAACAGTGAAGTCGACGGCTATCAGATGCTGACCAACATTCAGGATGCGTCGCGTCTGATGCGCTATCCGGCGGGAAACATTACCGGCTGGCGTTTATGGCTTAACGAGCCGCTGAACGTGGACTCTCTCAGTCAGCAGACGCTGCCGGAAGGCACGAAATGGCAGGACTGGCGCGAGCGCAAGGGCGAACTGTTCCAGGCCGTAAGGATGGAAAAGAACATGATGGGACTGCTGCTTAGCCTGATCGTGGCGGTGGCGGCGTTCAATATTATTACCTCGCTGGGTTTGATGGTGATGGAGAAGCAGGGCGAAGTAGCGATTCTGCAAACGCAAGGGCTGACGCCGCGCCAGATCATGATGGTCTTTATGGTGCAGGGAGCCAGCGCCGGGATTATCGGCGCAGTGTTGGGGGCGGCGCTTGGCGCGTTGCTTGCCAGTCAGTTAAACAACCTGATGCCGGTTATCGGTGTGCTGCTCGATGGCGCTTCGCTGCCGGTGGCGATCGAGCCGCTACAGGTGATTGTGATTGCGCTGGTGGCCATGGCCATCGCGCTGCTTTCTACGCTTTATCCTTCCTGGCGCGCTGCCGCCACTCAACCCGCTGAGGCTTTACGTTATGAATAAGATCCTGTTGCAATGCGACAAATTGTGCAAACGCTATCAGGAAGGCGCCGTGCAGACCGACGTGCTGCACGATGTCAGCTTCAGCGTGGGCGAAGGAGAGATGATGGCGATTGTCGGTAGCTCCGGCTCCGGCAAAAGTACGCTGCTGCATCTGCTGGGCGGACTGGATACGCCGACCTCTGGCGATGTGATTTTCAGCGGTCAGCCGATGAGCACACTTTCCCCGGCGGCGAAAGCGGAACTGCGAAACCAAAAACTTGGCTTCATTTATCAGTTTCACCACCTGCTGCCGGACTTCACCGCGCTGGAAAACGTAGCGATGCCGCTGCTGATCGGCAAGAAAAAGCCGTCGGAGATCGACCAGCGGGCGCGTGAGATGCTGAAAGCGGTAGGGCTGGATCATCGTGCGAACCATCGTCCGTCTGAACTTTCCGGCGGTGAGCGTCAGCGCGTGGCTATCGCGCGCGCGTTGGTGAATAACCCGCGTCTGGTGCTGGCGGATGAACCGACCGGTAACCTCGATGCGCGCAATGCGGACAGCATTTTCCAGTTGCTCGGGGAACTGAATCGTTCGCAGGGCACCGCGTTTCTGGTGGTGACGCACGATCTGCACCTGGCGAAGCGCATGAGTCGCCAGCTGGAAATGCGTGACGGACGCCTGACCGCGGAACTGAGCCTGATGGGGGCGGAGTAATGGCGTCGCCTTTATCGTTATTGATTGGTTTGCGCTTTAGCCGGGGACGTCGGCGTGGCGGTATGGTGTCATTGATTTCGGTGATCTCCACCATCGGCATTGCGCTGGGCGTGGCAGTGCTTATCGTTGGCTTAAGCGCGATGAACGGCTTCGAGCGTGAGCTGAATAACCGCATTCTGGCGGTGGTGCCGCACGGTGAAATCGAGGCCGTCAATCAGCCATGGAACAACTGGCGCGACGCGCTGGAAAAAGTGCAGAAGGTGCCGGGCATCACGGCGGCGGCCCCTTATATCAACTTTACCGGTCTGGTGGAAAGCGGAGCCAATCTGCGCGCCATCCAGGTCAAAGGCGTCGATCCGCAGCAGGAGCAGCGGCTGAGCGCGCTACCGTCCTTTGTGCTGAATAACGCCTGGTCCGGCTTTAAGGCCGGAGAGCAACAGATCATCATTGGCAAAGGCGTCGCCGATGCGCTGAAAGTGAAGCAGGGGGATTGGGTGTCGATCATGATCCCCAACGCCAGTGCCGATCATAAACTGATGCAGCCAAAACGCGTCCGCCTGCACGTTGCCGGCATCCTGCAACTGAGCGGTCAGTTGGATCACAGCTTTGCAATGATCCCGATGGCGGATGCCCAGCAGTATCTCGACATGCCTGACACGGTTTCCGGTATTGCGCTGAAGGTTAACGACGTCTTTAACGCGAACAAATTGGTTCGCGCCGCGGGCGAAGTCACCAACAGCTACGTTTACATCAAGAGCTGGATTGGCACTTACGGCTATATGTACCGCGATATCCAGATGATCCGCGCGATTATGTATCTGGCGATGGTGCTGGTGATCGGCGTGGCTTGTTTTAACATTGTTTCAACATTAGTGATGGCGGTTAAAGACAAGAGCGGCGATATTGCGGTATTAAGAACGCTGGGGGCGAAAGATGGTCTTATTCGCGCCATTTTTGTCTGGTACGGCCTGCTGGCGGGACTGTTTGGTAGCCTGATTGGCGTGGTGATTGGCGTGGTGGTTTCGCTTCAGTTGACCCCAATTATCAACGGCATTGAGAAACTGATCGGCCATCAGTTCCTCTCCGGCGATATCTATTTTATTGACTTCCTGCCATCGGAGTTGCACTGGCTGGATGTGATTTACGTGCTGGTCACGGCATTGTTGCTGAGCCTGTTAGCAAGCTGGTATCCGGCGCGGCGCGCCAGCAATATTGACCCGGCAAGAGTGCTCAGCGGCCAGTAACGCCAAAAGAAAAAAGACAAGGAGCGGCAATGTATTACGGGTTTGATATTGGCGGTACAAAAATTGCGTTAGGCGTGTTTGACAACCAGCGCAAACTCCAGTGGGAAAAACGTATACCTACGCCACGCGACGGTTACGCGGCCTTTTTAGACGCCGTATGTCAGCTGGTGGCGGAAGCTGACCAGCGCTTTGGCGTCAAAGGATCGGTCGGTATTGGTATTCCGGGCATGCCGGAAACTGAAGATGGCACCCTGTATGCCGCGAACGTTCCCGCCGCCAGTGGCAAACCCTTGCGTGCAGACCTTAGCGCGCGTCTTGACCGTGATGTTCGCCTCGATAACGATGCGAACTGCTTTGCGCTTTCTGAAGCCTGGGACGATGAATTCACCCAATATCCGTTGGTGATGGGGTTGATCCTCGGCACCGGCGTAGGCGGTGGTTTGATCCTTAACGGAAAACCGATCACTGGCCGCAGTTATATTACCGGCGAATTTGGGCATATGCGTCTGCCGGTTGATGCCCTCACGCTGATGGGGTTCGACTTTCCGTTGCGTCGCTGCGGCTGCGGTCAACTGGGCTGCATTGAAAATTATCTTTCCGGGCGGGGATTTGCCTGGCTGTATCAGCATTATTATCATCAACCGCTGGAGGCGCCTGAAATCATTGCGCTGTGGGAGCAGGGCGACGAACAGGCGCGGACGCATGTTGAACGTTATCTGGACTTACTGGCCGTTTGTCTGGGAAATATCCTGACGATTGTCGATCCGGATCTGGTGGTTATTGGCGGCGGCTTGTCGAATTTTACCGCCGTCACCACGCAGCTGGCAGACAGACTGCCGCGCCACTTATTGCCTGTCGCACGCGTACCGCGTATTGAACGTGCGCGTCACGGCGACGCGGGCGGAATGCGCGGTGCGGCCTTCTTACATCTTACCGATTAATCAATAGAGGTTGCTATGCTGTCGCGTCGGGGTCATCGGTTAAGTCGATTTCGTAAAAACAAACGCCATCTACGCGAACGTCTGCGTCAGCGGATCTTTTTCAGAGACAGAGTGGTGCCGGAAGTGATGGAAAAACCGAGAGTATTAGTGCTTACAGGGGCTGGCATTTCTGCGGAGTCCGGAATTCGCACCTTCCGCGCGGCGGACGGTTTATGGGAAGAACATCGCGTCGAAGACGTAGCGACGCCGGAAGGCTTCGCCCGTGACCCGGAGCTGGTGCAGTCATTCTATAATGCGCGTCGTCGACAGCTGCAACAGCCTGAAATTCAGCCGAATCCGGCGCATCTCGCACTGGCGAAGCTGGAAGAGGCGCTGGGCGATCGTTTTATGCTGGTAACGCAAAATATCGATAACCTGCATGAACGGGCGGGTAATCATAATATTATTCATATGCACGGCGAGCTGTTGAAGGTGCATTGTTCGCAGAGCGGGCAGATTCTGGCGTGGACCGGTGACGTTACGCCGGACGATAAATGCCATTGCTGCCAGTTCCCGGCGCCGCTGCGCCCGCATGTCGTCTGGTTTGGTGAAATGCCGATTGGCATGGATGAGATCTATATGGCGCTGGCCATGGCGGATGTCTTTATCGCCATTGGCACTTCCGGGCACGTTTATCCGGCGGCCGGTTTTGTCCACGAAGCGAAACTGCACGGCGCGCACACGGTTGAGCTGAACCTTGAGCCCAGTCAGGTCGGCAGCGAATTCGATGAGAAGTATTATGGCCCCGCAAGCCAGGTGGTGCCTGAGTTCGTCGAGAAGTTACTGAAAGGACTGTGACGCGTTACTGCCCGGAAAGAATGCCGGGCAGCATTTCTCCGTTTTAGCGCAACAGCACCTTGCCCGTCAGATAGGTCGTTGCCTGCCCACCGATGTAAACCCGATCCCCCTTTAGCTGGCAGCGTAGTTCGCCGCCGCGTTCACTCCCCTGATACGCGAGCATCTGCGTTTTATGCAATTTTTCAGCCCAGTAAGGGATGAGCATGGTGTGCGCTGAACCGGTGACCGGATCTTCTGCAACCGCTTCACCGGGGCAGAAGAAACGGCTCACAAAGTCGTATTCCCCGGCACCGGGCGCGGTGACGCACACCATTTTCTCAAGAGGCAGCATGGCGCTGATATCCGGGCACAGCGCTTCCACCTCGCGCTGATGTTCCAGGACCACCAGATAATCTCGTGCGGCGCGCACTTCTGTGTACTGCGTAATGCCTAATGCCTCAAGCAATAAAGGCGGTGGCGTGACGGGATCCGTCTGCCAGGCCGGAAAATCCAGCGTCAACCACTCGCCGCTGCGGGTGACGGTCAGCGGCCCGACAAATCGGGTATCGAAGTGAATGGTCGAATAGGGATAATTCAGATGTTCGAAGATGACGTGCGCCGCCGCAAGGGTGGCATGTCCACACAGATTAATTTCCCCCTGAGTGGTAAACCAGCGCAGCGTAAAACCCTTGTCGTTGACCACAAAGAAAGCGGTTTCCGATTGATTATGCTGCTTCGCCATTTTTAAAAGTGTCTCATCGGGCAGCCATTCGGTAAGCGGGCAGACCGCCGCGGCATTACCGCCAAAGGTGGTGTTGGCAAAGGCATCTATCATGTAGAAATCAATTTGTTGCATAGCGTCAACCTCACGGCATATCCGGAAAACTTACACCTTATCATGACACGGCAATGCGTAGTTTGATTCTCTTTCCCAAGACCGAAGCGCGGCCTGCAATTTAAGGTAGGTATGGTTTCAGATGATTTGCTCTTTCACGTATGCCGGTAACATTCTGCCTGCCAGGTGTGGGGGCTGGTGCGTGAAACACTGGCATGGCGCTGCTCCTGAGATGGCCATGTCGCATATCGCCATTGCCGGGGCGCAGGAAGGCAAGGGTGTTGACTGGATGGAACACGGGGCCAGCGAAATGATCATACATGTGAAAAATGAAGCGAAGCGTCAGCATGGCGTGTAATGTGTGTATGTCGCTTTATTCCGTTGACAGATAATTTGTATTCCCACGGGGACCAACACAATGAAGATGGATGCGTTTGCTTTTGGCACAACGAACTGGAACGAAGTTGAAAGAACAGAGTACCCTGGAGAAACGGGCATCGCTTACTGGCGTACACAATACTTTGGTAACAAACCCAATCAAATCCGTGTACGTATGGTTGAGTATACGCCTGGCTACCTTGCGGACCATTGGTGTCAAAAAGGGCATATCCTTTTCTGTGTTGAAGGCGAGTTAAAAACCGTGCTGGAAGATGGACGAGAATTTGTCCTGAAGGCCGGAATGAGTTATCAGGTTGGCGATAACGCTGAGCGGCATCAATCCAGCACAACGACAGGCGCAACGCTGTTTATTGTTGATTAACGTGCCAGCAAACCTGGTTGCCATAAAACGTGCTTTTGGTTCAAAGGACAAAATATAACTTACTGATATAATTACCGAATTGAATGAAACTGCCATCCCTCACGTTGTGTTTTGTCAGGGCAATCATCCAAAAAAATCCACGCTAAGGCGTGGATTTTGCAGAGTGTGAATGAACAGGAATTAGCGCTTCCTGATGCATCAATGCCGTTAGACGTTGAACAAGAAGTTCATCACATCACCGTCTTTAACGATGTAATCTTTACCTTCGGCGCGCATCTTACCGGCTTCTTTCGCTCCCTGTTCGCCCTTATAGGTAATGAAATCGTCAAACGCAATAGTCTGCGCGCGAATAAACCCTTTTTCGAAGTCAGTATGGATTTTTCCTGCCGCCTGCGGGGCTGTTGCGCCGACAGGGATAGTCCAGGCACGGACTTCTTTCACGCCAGCGGTGAAATAGGTCTGCAGGTTAAGCAGGCGATAGCCCGCGCGAATCACGCGGTTCAGACCCGGTTCTTCCAGCCCCAGTTCCTGCATGAACTCGTCGCGTTCTTCATCGTCCAGCTCAGCGATATCGGCTTCAACAGCGGCACAAACTGGAACAACCACGGAGCCTTCTTTCGCCGCGATTTCACGAACCTGATCCAGGTATGGGTTGTTCTCGAAACCGTCCTCGTTGACGTTGGCGATGTACATGGTAGGTTTCAGGGTCAGGAAGCTCAGGTAGCGGATTGCCGCTTTATCTTCGTCGGTCAGATCCAGAGAGCGCAGCATTCCCGCTTCGGCCAGGTGCGGCAGACATTTTTCCAGCGCCGCCAGTTCGGCTTTAGCGTCTTTATCACCGCCTTTCGCTTTTTTCTGCACACGGTGAATCGCTCGTTCACAGGTATCGAGGTCCGCCAGCGCCAGCTCGGTATTGATAACGTCGATATCTTCCGCCGGGTTAACTTTACCTGCAACGTGAATGATGTTGTCGTTCTCGAAGCAGCGCACGACGTGGCCGATCGCTTCGGTCTCACGAATGTTGGTCAGGAACTGGTTACCCAGACCTTCACCTTTGGACGCGCCTTTTACCAGACCCGCGATATCCACGAACTCCATGGTCGTCGGCAGAATTCGTTGCGGTTTAACGATCTCAGCCAGTTGATCCAGACGCGGGTCAGGCATCGGTACGACGCCGGTATTCGGTTCGATCGTACAGAACGGGAAGTTGGCCGCTTCAATACCGGCTTTGGTCAGCGCGTTGAACAGGGTGGATTTCCCGACGTTGGGTAAACCAACGATACCGCATTTGAATCCCATGATTTAAATCACCTTAATAACTTGATAATCAACCTGTTACAGAAAACAGATTGTAGAAATGAAAACAACTTTGCCTATTATACACAGCGTACGGCAAAAATGCCGCACATCCCGGTTTATTGTGCCTTAAAGGTATGCAAGCGGCTTGTCGCTTTGGTCAGACCGTCTTTAAACCAAATCTCCGTACAGCGAGCCGCTTCGTCAATCGCGTCGTCAATCAGCTTCTGTTCAGAGACCGGTGGCTTTCCTAACACAAAGCCTACAACTTTATTTTTATCGCCCGGATGGCCAATTCCGATGCGTAAGCGATGAAAGTTTGGGTTATTGCCAAGTTTGCTGATAATGTCCTTCAGGCCGTTATGACCGCCATGCCCACCGCCCAGCTTAAATTTGGCAACCCCTGGCGGCAGATCCAGCTCATCATGCGCCACTAAAATCTCATCAGGATTAATGCGATAGAAACTGGCCATCGCGCTGACCGCTTTCCCGCTCAGGTTCATAAACGTGGTAGGGACCAGCAGGCGAACATCTTCACCCTCAACGGTTACCCGGGACGTATAGCCAAAGAACTTCGGCTCTTCGCGTAACGGCGCTCGCAGCCGCTCAGCCAGTAAATCGACGTACCATGCGCCCGCATTGTGTCGTGTTGCTGCATACTCCGCGCCGGGGTTTGCCAGGCCGACAATCAGTTTAATCGTCACGTTTTCTATCCTGCATAGGTCAATCACTGGCGCGTAGTGTACTGTCTGCAGCCCCGCTTGACAAAAAACAGCGTCAGAGGAGAGAGAAATGAATAGTTGCTGCTGTCGACTATTAGAAAGTCAAGGGCTTCAGGGGCTTATTTGTAAAGTTTTGTTGAATGCGACGTTGTATTTGTGATCGCACCCGCACTCAGAATGGTGCGTGTTGTCTATACTTTACACATAAGGATTAGGGGTATTCCCTGAAACAACCCAAAAGTTCCGGAGGTGACATATGAAACGCAAAAACGCTTCGTTACTCGGTAATGTGCTAATGGGGTTGGGGTTAGTGGTGATGGTTGTTGGCGTTGGTTATTCAATTTTAAACCAACTGCCGCAATTTAACCTGCCACAATTTTTCGCACATGGTGCAGTGCTGAGTATTTTCGTCGGCGCCATTCTCTGGCTTGCAGGGGCGCGTGTTGGCGGGCATGAACAAGTTTGTGACCGCTACTGGTGGGTACGCCACTACGATAAACGTTGCCGCCGTAACGACAATCGCCGTCATAGTTAACGCTGATTGCCGGATAGCGAGCCAAATGTCGTCTCCGGTCTGACAGTTGGCAAGAAAGGGAGGCCCGGTAAGCGTGAACGCCACCGGGCTTTTGCTTATTTATGTCAAATCCGCCAGGGCGGCGTCGCGATTCGGGAAAAACGCCAGGCGTCCCGGAATCGGCTGGATGCCGGCGCGCGCCATGGTGCGCAGCGGCTGAAATTCAAGATTGCTCACCCGCAGTTCGCATCCCTCCGGCAGCCTTTTAACAAAGCGCTGGAACGCATCCAGTCCGCCCGCATCCAGCACAGGCACTGCGTCCCACTTCAGTACGACAACGCGCTTGCCTTCAATACGTGATTCCAGATCGGTAAACAGCCCTTCAGCGGCGGCAAAAAACAGCGGGCCAATTACGCGCAGCACCAATACATCCTCCGGCACGTCCACGTTAACCGCCGCCAGGCGCGTCATACGCGCGATACGCCGCATAAACAGCAGGGATGCCAGCACAATGCCCACGCTGATGGCGATCACCATATCAAACAGTACCGTCAGCGACATACACATCAGCATCACGATAATGTCGTCTTTCGGCGCATGGCGCAGCAGGTCCACCACTTTATGCGCTTCGCTCATATTCCACGCCACCATCAGTAGCAGCGCGGCCATCGCCGACAGCGGCAACCAGGAGAGCAGCGGCGCCAGCACCAGCAGCGCGAGGATCACCAGAATCGCGTGAATGACGGCGGAGATCGGCGACGTCGCGCCAGCGCGTACGTTTGCGGCGGAACGGGCAATCGCGGCGGTGGCGGTGATCCCGCCAAAGAACGGCGCGACAATGTTGCCGAGCCCTTGTCCTATCAGTTCGCTATTGGCTTTGTGCTTGGTGCCGGTCATTCCGTCAAGCACCACGGCGCACAGCAGCGACTCGATAGCCCCGAGCATCGCCATTGAAAAAGCCGCAGGCAGCAGGGCGCGCAGCGAGTCCCAGCTTAACGTAAAATCGGAATCCGGCAGGTTCCATGGCAGCACCAGCTGAGGTAACAACTGTGGGATCCCGTTGCCCTGAGAACCGTCGGCGAGGATGTAATGAAACTGCGAACCGATGGTTGCGACATGACCGCCGAACAGGTTAACTATCCCCATCACCGCGCAGCCCAGCAGCAGAGCCGGAAGGTGACCGGGCAGACGAATACCCAGCCGTGGCCAGAAAATCAGAGTGCCCAGCGTCACGATGCCAATGGCGGCGTCGCCGAGGTTGATCGTTGGCAGCGCCATAAACAGCGCGCCCACTTTCTGCAGATAATGCTCGGGAACGTGCGCCATCTGCAGACCCAGAAAGTCCTTGATTTGCATGGTACCAATGGTGATACCAATCCCTGACGTAAAGCCTAACGTCACGGAAACCGGAATGTATTCGATCAGGCGGCCAAAGCGGGCCAGTCCAAAGAGGATCAGAAATATGCCGGACATCAGGGTCGCGACCAGCAGGCCTGCCAGCCCAAACTGTTGCGACACCGGGTAGAGGATCACCACAAAGGCGGCGGTAGGGCCAGAGACGCTAAAGCGCGAGCCGCCGGTTAAGGCAATGACAATACCTGCAACCGCCGCGGTGTAGAGACCGTATTGGGGAGCGACGCCGCTGCCTATAGCCAGCGCCATTGCGAGCGGAATCGCAATAATCCCGACCGTTATCCCGGCGATGAGATCACGGGTAAACCGTGAAGCGGTATATTTTTCTTTCCAACAAGCGTCGATGAGGGCGCGGAAAGGCATCACATGTGAGGAAAAGATTCTGTTCACAATAATGTTTCATCCATGAGCGCATCATCTGTCAACTAAATGGCAGATGAAGGAGGCATAAGTCATACAAATAGTGGTTAAAGATAAAAAAACCGCCGTAGCGGAAGTTCTGAAATGACAGGCCGTGTGCATCGTCCAAAAACGTTGCCGCTTACCGGGCTGATTCATCATCAAAAAAACCCGCCGCAGCGGGTTTTTGCGCCGGGTTCGATTAATGTTCGAACATGGCAGAGATGGATTCTTCATTGCTGATACGACGAATCGCTTCGGCCAGCATACCCGACAGGGTCAACGTACGTACGTTCGGCAGCGCTTTGATTTCATCGGTCAGCGGAATGGTATCGCAGACGACGACTTCATCAATCACGGAATTACGCAGGTTGTTAGCTGCATTGCCAGAGAAGATCGGATGCGTTGCGTAAGCGAATACGCGTTTTGCGCCACGCTCTTTCAGGGCTTCTGCGGCTTTGCACAGCGTACCGCCGGTGTCGATCATATCATCAACCAGCACGCAGTCACGGCCCGCAACGTCACCGATGATATGCATCACCTGAGAAACGTTTGCACGCGGACGACGTTTGTCGATGATCGCCATGTCGGTGTCATTCAGCAGCTTAGCGATAGCGCGGGCACGCACGACGCCACCGATATCCGGAGAAACCACAATCGGGTTATCCAGATTCAGCTGCAGCATATCTTCTAACAGAATTGGGCTACCGAATACGTTATCAACCGGTACGTCGAAGAAGCCCTGGATCTGTTCAGCATGCAGGTCAACGGTCAGGACGCGGTCCACGCCGACGCTGGACAGGAAGTCCGCGACAACTTTAGCCGTGATTGGCACACGTGCGGAACGGACGCGACGGTCCTGGCGCGCATAGCCAAAGTAAGGGATAACGGCGGTGATGCGGCCTGCGGAAGCACGGCGCAGGGCATCAACCATAACGACCAATTCCATCAGGTTGTCGTTAGTGGGGGCACAAGTGGACTGGATGATGAAAATATCACCACCGCGTACATTTTCGTTGATTTGTACGCTGACTTCGCCGTCGCTAAAGCGACCTACAGCGGCGTCGCCGAGAGAAGTGTACAGGCGGTTGGCAATACGTTGTGCTAGTTCCGGGGTGGCGTTACCAGCAAAAAGCTTCATATCAGGCACGAGAAGAACCTCAGGCATGCGTCCATTGGTGGAAAGAATCTGCCAAAAACTGTGCGGGCCAGGCAGGATTCTCTCCATGCGGTGTATTAAAGAGCGCGATGCAACGTCTGGAACAGGGTGACGTTGTCACCGAAACTCAGCTTGCCCGGCTTACTCGCCATCATTCCTCTCTCATGTATGTTGGCTCTAATGCTTCACACCCGTCACATACTGAAGTACGCGGCTGGTGATTCGTCATCTCGCCATCTTCCTGAAACGTGGATGATTTAGAGTAACGCCCGATGCAAAGGGGAGAGGTTGACGCCTTTCGCCACAAAGCCTTCGAGCCATTCCGGGGCTTGCTCAAGCACCTGGCGAGCACGAGACTCTGTATCGAATTCAGCAAAGACACAGGCCCCTGTACCAGTCAGGCGCGACGGCGCGTATTCTAACAGCCAGGAAAGCGCGGCATCAACCTCGCGAAAACGTTTTCTTGCGATAACCTCGCAATCATTGCTGAATTCACAATTTAATAACGTTTCTATTGACCTTTTTGGCGTGTTACGGGGCAAATCCGGATCGTTGAAGATCGCCGGAGTCGGAATACTGACGCCCGGATGCGCCACCAGATACCATTTTTCGGGCGGATTAACCGGCGTGAGGATTTCTCCCACGCCTTCGGCGAAGGCGGCATGGCCACGAACAAATACCGGGACGTCCGCGCCAAGCTGGATCCCCAGTTCCGCCAGTTCATCCACCGACAGGCCGCATTGCCAGAGGTGGTTAAGCGCCACAAGGATCGTCGCAGCGTTAGAGGAACCGCCGCCGAGTCCGCCGCCCATCGGCAGACGCTTGTCGATGCGAATATCCGCGCCGCTGCCGGCCGGCAGACGACCGTGTTGCGCGGCTGTTTTCATCAGCAAACGCGCGGCGCGAACGATCAGGTTATCCTCATGCGCCACGCCGTCTACCGGCGTCAGCAGACGAATCTCGCCGTCGCTGCGCGGCGTAATGTCGATCGTGTCGCCGTAATCGAGGAACTGAAACAGGGTTTGCAGCGTGTGATAACCGTCCGCGCGCTGGCCGGTAATGTATAAAAACAGATTCAGTTTTGCCGGGGATGGCCAGTGGGTCATCATTTCACAATCCAGTTATCCATTTTCAACTTGATGCGCAGGTCGCCATCCGAAAGTTCCATATTGGCAGGCATGGCCGGTTGCGTTTTACTGTCATAGGCGCTGTAAACGACCTTCCAGTTTTTGCCATCCTGACGGTAATTCACTTCGCGCAGGCGATACTGATCGTCAAGTTTATAGTCGGTAGCGTCACCCGGCAGGCCCAGAATCCACTGGCGCAGGCTGTTCAGCGGAATCGGCATCCCGGTCAGCTTGCCGATCATCGCTTCGCCGTCTTCGGCGGTATAGCGTTGGCCCTTGTTATCCACCAGTTGAACGTGACCTGGCTGCGCGTTCAGCTCCAGCTCAGTGCTGCCCAGCGGGTTCGTCAGCAGCAGGCGATAGCGGTCCTGGCCGGTTTGCTGCCAGAAGAAGCGGGCATAGACCTTCTGATCGTCAGAAATAAAGGCAAACGCCCCGCGGGTCTGATACTGATTTAACTGAAGCACAGCCTGCTGGTGCTGTCGCCACTGCGGGGAATCGGGACTTTTGCCCGGTCCTTTTGGCGCGTTGATCGTACAGGCGGTGAGTACCAGGCTTGCCAGCGGAAGCAGGCGGATCAGGCGAAAGTCAGGCAGGGTCATAGTGATGACGAATCCTTGTGATACGTTGCAATAATAACCCTTAATGCTAGCGCCGCGCGGGTATATCGTCTACGTTCACGTTATCTTAATTTAAGCGTTAAGCGATTACTCCAAAAGGGGGCGCTCTCTTTTATTGATTACGCGCATCCTGTATGATGCGAGCAGACTAACCATATCAACGCTGGTACTACTCCCGCAGACATGACCCTTTTAGCGCTCGGCATTAACCATAAAACGGCACCTGTATCGCTGCGAGAACGTGTAACGTTTTCGCCGGACACGCTCGATCAGGCGCTGGACAGCCTGCTCGCGCAGCCTATGGTGCAGGGTGGGGTGGTGCTGTCGACCTGTAACCGTACAGAGCTGTATCTCAGCGTTGAAGAGCAGGACAATTTGCAGGAGGCGCTGATTCGCTGGTTATGCGACTACCATAGCCTTAACGAAGACGATCTGCGCAGCAGCCTCTACTGGCATCAGGATAACGCCGCCGTTAGCCACCTGATGCGCGTCGCCAGCGGGCTCGACTCGCTGGTACTCGGCGAACCGCAAATCCTCGGCCAGGTGAAAAAAGCCTTTGCCGATTCGCAGAAAGGCCACCTCAACGCCAGCGCGCTGGAACGCATGTTCCAGAAATCCTTCTCCGTCGCGAAACGCGTGCGCACTGAAACCGACATCGGCGCCAGCGCGGTATCCGTCGCCTTCGCCGCCTGTACGTTGGCGCGCCAGATCTTCGAATCACTGTCTACTGTCACCGTGCTGCTGGTCGGCGCAGGAGAAACCATCGAGCTGGTGGCGCGTCATCTGCGCGAACACAAGGTGCAGAAGATGATCATCGCTAACCGTACTCGCGAACGGGCGCAGGTGCTGGCCGATGAAGTCGGCGCCGAGGTCATCGCGCTGAGCGACATCGACGCGCGTTTGCAGGAGGCGGACATTATTATCAGTTCCACCGCCAGCCCGCTGCCGATCATTGGCAAAGGGATGGTGGAGCGCGCGCTGAAAAGCCGCCGCAACCAGCCGATGCTGCTGGTGGATATCGCTGTCCCGCGCGATGTCGAGCCGGAAGTCGGCAAGCTGGCGAATGCCTATCTCTACAGCGTTGACGATCTGCAAAGCATCATTTCGCATAACCTGGCGCAGCGTAAAGCCGCGGCCGTGGAAGCCGAAACCATCGTGGCGCAGGAAACCAGCGAATTTATGGCCTGGCTGCGCGCGCAAGGCGCCAGCGAGACCATCCGCGAATACCGCAGCCAGTCTGAACAGGTGCGCGACGAGCTGACCGCCAAAGCGCTGGCTGCGCTGGAGCAGGGCGGCGATGCCCAGGCGATTATGCAGGATCTGGCCTGGAAGCTGACCAACCGCTTGATCCACGCCCCAACCAAATCTCTACAGCAGGCTGCCCGTGACGGGGACGACGAACGCCTGAATATTCTGCGCGACAGCCTCGGGCTGGAGTAGCAGCACACCCCTCTTTTTTTACAAGGTGCATTTACGCCTATGAAGCCTTCTATCGTTGCCAAACTGGAAGCCCTGCATGAACGCCATGAGGAAGTTCAGGCGTTGCTGGGTGATGCGGGAACCATCGCAGACCAGGAACGTTTTCGCGCGCTGTCGCGTGAGTATGCACAATTAAGCGATGTTTCTCGCTGTTTTACGGACTGGCAACAGGTTCAGGAAGATATCGAAACGGCACAGATGATGCTCGACGATCCTGAAATGCGTGAAATGGCGCAGGAAGAACTGCGCGAAGCAAAAGACAAAAGTGAACAACTGGAACAGCAGCTCCAGCTTTTGCTGCTGCCCAAAGATCCGGACGACGAGCGCAACGCGTTCCTCGAAGTGCGCGCCGGCACCGGCGGCGACGAAGCGGCGCTGTTTGCCGGCGATCTGTTCCGCATGTACAGCCGCTACGCCGAAACCCGTCGCTGGCGGGTAGAGATCATGAGCATGAGCGAAGGCGAACACGGCGGTTATAAAGAGATCATCGCCAAAATCAGCGGCGACGGGGTCTATGGGCGACTGAAGTTTGAGTCCGGCGGTCATCGCGTCCAGCGCGTACCGGCAACGGAGTCACAAGGACGTATCCATACCTCCGCCTGCACCGTCGCGGTGATGCCGGAACTGCCGGAAGCAGAACTACCGGATATTAACCCGGCCGATCTGCGCATTGATACCTTCCGCTCCTCGGGCGCGGGCGGTCAGCACGTTAACACCACCGACTCGGCGATCCGTATTACTCACCTGCCGACCGGCATTGTGGTGGAGTGCCAGGACGAACGTTCGCAGCACAAAAACAAAGCGAAAGCGCTCTCTGTGCTCGGCGCGCGTATTCGCGCGGCGGAAGTGGCGAAGCGCCAGCAGGAAGAGGCCTCCACCCGCCGAAACCTGTTAGGCAGCGGCGATCGCAGCGACCGTAACCGTACCTACAATTTTCCACAGGGGCGGGTCACCGACCACCGTATCAACCTGACGCTGTATCGCCTGGACGAAGCGATGGAAGGCAAGCTGGATATGCTGATCGAGCCCATCGTGCAGGAATACCAGGCTGACCAACTGGCGGCGCTGTCCGAGCAGGAATAATGAATTTTCAACACTGGTTGCGTGAAGCCATAAGCCAGCTACAGGAAAGCGATTCGCCACGTCGTGACGCCGAGATCCTGCTTGAATATGTCACCGGCAAGGGGCGCACCTGGATTCTGGCGTTTGGCGAAACGGAATTAACCGACGCCCAGCGCCAGCAACTGGCTGCGCTGCTGGCGCGCCGTCGCCGTGGCGAACCGATCGCCCATCTGATCGGCGAACGGGAATTCTGGTCGCTGCCGCTGTTTGTCTCGCCAGCTACTCTGATCCCGCGCCCGGATACCGAATGTCTGGTTGAACAGGCTCTGGCGCGTCTGCCTGCTGCGTCATGCCGGATCCTGGATCTGGGCACCGGTACCGGGGCGATTGCGCTGGCGCTGGCTTCCGAGCGCCCTGACTGCGACGTCACGGCGGTGGACCGGATGCCGGAGGCCGTTGCACTGGCGCAGCGAAATGCCACCCGACACGCCATCACAAACGTCAGAATCCTGCAAAGCGACTGGTTCAGCGCCTTAGCCGGGAACCAGTTTGAGATGATTGTCAGCAACCCGCCGTACATCGATGAGCAGGATCCGCATCTTTCGCAGGGCGACGTTCGCTTTGAGCCGCTGACGGCGCTGGTCGCGGGCGATCACGGGATGGCGGACATCAAGCACATCATCGAACGTGCGCGCGCCGTTCTGATGCCGGAGGGCATGTTGCTACTGGAACACGGCTGGCAGCAGGGGACCGCGGTGCGCGACGCTTTTGTCCGCGCGGGCTATCACGACGTGGAGACCTGCCGGGACTACGGCGATAACGAGCGGGTGACGCTGGGACGCTGGCGGCCGTGAGTAGCTTTACGCTTTTGCTTACCCTCCACTTGCTGAGCATCGCCCTCTCAGTCAGCCTGTTTGTGCTGCGTTTCTGGTGGCGGGAAAGCCATTCTCCGCAGGCTGATGCCCGCTGGACGCGAGTTGTACCGCCCGTTGTTGATACGTTCCTGTTACTCAGCGGTATCGGCTTAATCGCTAAAACGCACATCCTGCCATTCACCGAACAGTGCTCATGGCTGACTGAGAAGCTGTTTGGCGTTATCATTTACATCGTTTTGGGTTTTATCGCGCTTGATTACCGTCGGGCGCGCAGTCGGCAGACGCGGTGGATCGCGTTTCCGCTGGCGTTGGTGGCGCTGTACATCATCGTTAAACTCGCCACCACAAAAATATCGTTACTGGGGTAAGTCATGAGATCGTTAGCTGATTTCGAATTTAATAAAGCGCCACTGTGCGACGGAATGATTCTGGCGTCGGAAGCTATCCGCCTGGATTTTCCCTCACAAACTGTCTACGACGAGCTGGAACGTCTGGTCAGCCTGGCGCAAGAAGAAATTAGCCAGCTCCTGTCTCAGGATGAGCAACTGGAAAAATTGCTGGCACTTTTTTACGGCGAATGGGGCTTTACTGACAGCCGCGGCGTCTACCGTTTGTCCGATGCATTATGGCTTGACCAGGTCCTGAAAAACCGTCAGGGCAGCGCGGTGTCGCTGGGCGCGATCTTACTGTGGGTCGCCAACCGCCTGTCATTACCGCTGGTGCCGGTCATTTTCCCGACGCAGCTTATTTTGCGCATTGAGTCGCTGGAAGGGGAAATGTGGCTGATTAATCCCTTCAACGGCGAAACGCTGAATGAGCATACGCTGGAAGTCTGGCTGAAAGGCAATATCAGTCCGGTCGCGGAACTGTTTAACGAAGATCTGGACGAAGCCGATAACGCGGAAGTCATTCGCAAGCTGCTCGACACGCTGAAATCCTCTCTGATGGAAGAACAGCAGATGGAACTGGCGCTGCGGACCAGTGAAGCGTTGCTGCAATTTAATCCGGAAGATCCGTATGAAATACGCGACCGGGGATTAATCTATGCGCAACTGGAATGTGAACACGTGGCGTTGACCGATTTAAGCTATTTCGTTGAACAGTGTCCGGAAGACCCGATCAGCGAAATGATTCGTGCGCAGATTAATAACATCTCGCACAAGCAAATTGTTCTGCATTAATTTATCGACACTCTTACTCACCATTAAGGCGATCCTATGAAACAAAAAGTGGTTAACATTGGCGACATCAAGGTAGCGAACGATCTGCCGTTCGTGCTGTTTGGCGGCATGAACGTGCTGGAATCCCGCGATCTGGCGATGCGCATTTGTGAGCACTACGTAACCGTGACCCAGAAGCTGGGTATCCCTTACGTGTTCAAAGCCTCTTTTGATAAAGCCAACCGTTCCTCTATCCACTCTTACCGTGGTCCAGGCCTGGAAGAAGGGATGAAAATTTTCCAGGAACTGAAGCAGACCTTTGGCGTAAAAGTGATCACCGACGTTCACGAAGCGAGCCAGGCGCAGCCTGTTGCTGATGTGGTGGATGTCATTCAGCTGCCGGCGTTCCTCGCCCGTCAGACCGATCTGGTGGAAGCGATGGCGAAAACCGGCGCGGTGATTAACGTGAAAAAACCGCAGTTTGTTAGCCCGGGCCAGATGGGAAATATCGTGGATAAGTTCCACGAAGGCGGTAACGATAACGTTATTCTTTGCGATCGCGGCGCTAACTTCGGCTATGACAACCTGGTCGTGGATATGCTGGGCTTCAGCGTGATGAAAAAAGTGTCCGGTAACAGCCCGGTGATTTTTGACGTGACGCACGCGCTGCAGTGCCGCGACCCGTTTGGCGCGGCAAGCGGCGGTCGTCGCGGTCAGGTGACCGAACTGGCGCGTGCCGGTATGGCAGTGGGTCTGGCCGGTCTGTTTATTGAAGCGCATCCGGATCCGGACAACGCTAAATGTGACGGTCCGTCCGCGCTGCCGCTGGCGAAGCTGGAACAGTTCCTGGTGCAGATGAAGGCGATTGACTCCCTGGTGAAAAGTTTCGACGAACTGGATACCGAGAGCTGAGTTTCGCTGAGAGAAAACCGCAAGCGCAATGCCGTTCCGCTGACGTGAACGGCATTGCGGTATTCAGTACGGGCGCCGTCAGAAGGCTATCGCCACGTTGAGCTGGCCCGCGACGCCATCATCGCTGTGCGTATCGGCGGTGAGATAATCCACCCGAGTGCCGACGGTGATAGTGTTAAAGGTCGCGCTCAGTTGCAGGCCCGCTTTATAAAGCGCTTTGCTGCCGAAGGCCGAGGTTTGATCGACGCCCAGCCCATAGAGCGTGGCATGACTGCTCGTCGATTTATCATTCAGCATCCGCTCATAGCCCAGCGCAATGCCCGGTTTCAGCGTCCAGTTTCCCACCTGCTGCGGCAATATCCCGATCCCTAAGTCAGCCGTCAGGCTGGTTTGCGTCTGGTTCACCCCATCCACGTCGAGCGCCGCTTCACTGCCGCGTTCACGAAAGCCGTCGAGGGTTAAATGCGTCACCTGCACGCCGATGGCCGGGTCGAGAGTCAGCGTTGAAACGGTACTGAACCAGCCGAGAGAGGCTCGTCCGCTGTAGAACTGGCCGTGGGTATCGCCCGATGCGGCGCCCAGCCCGCCGCCGAGACGGCGGTCGCTCTGGTAGTCGATATACCCGGCGCTGCCCTGCAGACCGACCCAGGGGCCGCTGTCCAGCGAGGAGAGCGCGTAGCGTGCGCCGAGTCCCAGCGTCGGGGTATGGGTTTTCACCTTGCCGCCTGCCGAAGAGATACTGCCGTCGCCATAGCCAATCGAGGCGTTTGCCGCGCTGCGCGCGTTGAAGCGATGAGTGACGCCGACCAGCGTTCCCCAGCTGTGTTCGCTGCTGGAGCTGGCTTCACTGCTCGCATCCGTTCCCAGATAGGTCGCCAGCCCCTGCAACCAGACCTGAGACTCTTCGTCCTGAAGGCCGCGGGCGGAAATCACCGGGGCGAGCGCATCGTACAGGCGTGACGGCTGGCGCAGCAGATAGCTGCTGGCGTCGGCGAAAACCTGTCCGCCAATCTGTTTTTCAACCCCGCCGAGGGAGCCTTGATCGATAGCGCTTTGCAGATAGTAGTTATATGCCGTGTCACGTCCCGACAGCGGGGAGTCCTGCAGGGCGTTCAGCAGCGACGCCCCCTGCGCGGCGTTGCCGCTGAAGCCGGATTCGCCGGGCAGCGTCTGATAGCGCACCATTTTGCCGCGCAGTACATAGATCGTCGCCTGATCGAGGCCGAGGCCCGTTTTCAGATAGTTGTCCATCGACCCGTAGCTGGCGATAACGCTATCCAGCCCGGCCTGCAGCCAGCTGGCGCGAACGCCCATCAGCGCGCCGTAAGTATCGCGCATGGATGTCGGCATCGTGGCAAGCGTCGCACTGATACGATCGGCGGTGTAGTCGTTGGTCGCCAGATAGTTTGCCATGATATCCCTGTCGCTGACGCCCGCGATGGTTTGCAGCACGGCGCTGACCCAGCCGGTACGATCTTTGCCCGCGGTGCAGTGGAACAGGGCGGCGTCATCTGCGGCGGCAAGCTCGCGGAAAACCTTGCCCAGTCCCTGACGGGCGTAGTCGCTGGTAACGAAGCTGCGCTCGCCGTCCTGCATCATTTTGTCGATGTCGCTGACGTTCATATTGTTGAGATCGATGACGAAGGCGCCGTTATTACCGATTAAATCGACGGCGACATAACGGCTGCCCGCCGGCAGTGTGTCGGCCTGAGCGGTGATTTCTGCCGGGGAGCGCAAATCAACGACCGTGGTGACCTGCAGATCTTCCAGTGCCGCCAAATCGTTTCCTGTCGGCGTCAGGGCGTTTGAGCGATAGAATACACCCGCGCGCATCACGCCGTTATGGGCGGTGGTATAGGCGGTGGTTAGCCCGGCGATATCGCGGAAGTTGTCGATACCGCTTAGACGTGGGGTATTGAGTAAAAGATCTGCAGCCTGCGCGTTGACGCAGGTGAAAAGAACAAGTGCTGTAAGCGGGCTCAGGGATGCTTTCATGACCAAACTCCTTGTCTGTTAACGTTAACAGGCGCGGAGTATAGGGAGCATGCGTGAACAATTTGTGACGGTTCGGCAATTTAACTGCGAAAATAGATTAATGATTACAGTCGGTTAATGGGTGATACAGCAGTCGTTAACCCTCAGGCCAGGCGATGTCGCGAAACATCGGCCCGGCCGTCGCTGGGCCGTCAGGCGAAAATCGTCATCAGATAGGCGGCAAACAGCGCCAGGTGCGCCGCGCCGTTCAGCACATTCGTCCTTCCCGTTGAGAACGAAATTTGGCACAGCAGCAAAGAGGCCACCATCACCACCATTTGCGGAGCGCCTAAGCCGAACAGCAGCTCGTTACCTGTTGCCCACGCAATCAGCGTCACGACGGGTACCGTCAGTGAAATGGTCGCCAGCACCGAGCCGAAGAACAGGTTCATCGCCCGCTGTACCTGATTATTCAGCACCGCTTTCAGCGCGCCAAGCCCTTCCGGGGAGAGGATCAGAAGCGCCACGAGGAAGCCGGTAAACGCCACCGGGGCATTCATTTCCGTCAGCAAGGTTTCCAGCGGATTCGCGTTCATTTTAGTCACGGCGATCACGGCAACCAGATGTACAATCAGCCACGCCGCATGCCATATGTTGCTGTGTGCGGAGGGTTTACCATGGTGCGGATCGTCGTCATCGCCTTCGTCTTCATGCTCATAGACAAACAAGCTCTGGTGCGTCTTGGTCTGAATCAGCAGGAATACGCCGTACATCGCCGCGGAAATCAGGGCCACGAGCAGCGCCTGACTGGTGGAGAAGTTGGCGCCGGACAACGTCATGGGAAAGACCAGCACAATAATGGCCAGCGGAAACAGAGCAATCAGATACTGCTTGATGCCATAGAGATTCATATACTGCGTGGCGAATTTACGTCCGCCGAGCAGCAGAGAAAAACCGACCAGGCCGCCGGTGACGATCATAATGATGGAATAAAGCGTATCGCGCATCAGCGTTGGCGCAGCGTCGCCGGTGGCCATTAATGCCGATATCAGGCTGACTTCAAGAATAACTACCGACAGGCTTAAGATAAGCGAGCCGTAAGGCTCACCGAGGCGGTGGGCTAATACATCGGCGTGACGAACCACGCTAAACGCGCTACTCAAAATCCCAATCAGGGCAAGAATATTAATACCGATCACCGCTGGTAGTGACTGGCTGCTCCCCCACAGGAACAGCACTACCAGCGCCAGAACCGGGAAAATAAGCGATGTCTCCTTGTGGCGGGTTTTCACCGCCTCCTGTGCATGTGTCATTCATACTCTCCATTAAAGTGATGCAGGCAAACTGTCGTTATAAATGTAATAAAGATGATAAAAAATAACAGAAAACGTAAGGTTGTAGGGGCATTTTTACGAAATTTTACCCCAACTCTCCGTTTTAATTGTGAAACGATAAAAAGAAGCGCTTTTGTTTATAGAATAATTCAATAACAGTGAGTT
This sequence comes from Citrobacter sp. Cs237, assembly GCF_030332325.1. Taxonomy (NCBI): domain Bacteria; kingdom Pseudomonadati; phylum Pseudomonadota; class Gammaproteobacteria; order Enterobacterales; family Enterobacteriaceae; genus Citrobacter; species Citrobacter sp. Cs237. The sequence goes on from NZ_JAOWIB010000093.1 coordinate 301,857, forward strand.
AGATAAAGTGTTTTAGCAAAACATCCACCTGGGTGGCGAAATAAAGGGGCGTTGACCACACTTAAGGTTTAGCCGAAAGAGGAGGCAACCATGCCGTATAAATCGAAAAAAGATTTGCCGGAAAGCGTACAGAATGTGTTACCCGCTCATGCTCAGGATATTTATAAAGAGGCTTTTAACAGCGCCTGGGATCAGTACAAAGACAAGGCGGATCGGCGGGATGACGCCAGCCGCGAAGAGACAGCGCACAAGGTCGCGTGGGCGGCGGTCAAAAATGATTATGAAAAGGGCGATGATGATAAATGGCATAAAAAATCATAAGCGCTTCAAATGTAAGGTTTAACAAAATGACCGTGTTCAGTCGCTTCGCGAATCGTGCTGCCTGACCCTGTCGCCGCCTTGCAAGCGGCCCGCGAATTGCATATTGTCCTGCTGTTGGTTTCAAAATGAGCAGTTAAAAGGCCCGGAAGGCGTCAAAAGTTGTCGCAGGGAAGTAGGCAGTGGCGGAGGTGTAAGGTGTTAACGCGTGATTTCTTGATGAATGCCGATTGCAAAACGGCATTTGGCGCTATTGAAGAATCACTCTTATGGTCGGCAGAGCAACGTGCGGCGTCCCTTGCGGCGACGCTGGCCTGCCGACCGGACGACGGACCGGTGTGGATCTTCGGGTATGGATCATTGATGTGGAACCCGGCGTTGGAGTTCGATGAGTCGTGTACCGGTACGCTGGTGGGCTGGCACCGGGCCTTTTGCCTGAAGCTGACCGCCGGACGCGGGACTGCCTGCCAGCCTGGACGGATGCTTGCACTGAAAGAGGGCGGACGCACCACTGGCGTGGCCTATCGCCTGTCGGATATCTCGCTTGAACAAGAATTGACTCTGCTATGGAAGCGCGAAATGATCACCGGCTGTTACCTGCCAACCTGGTGTCAGCTGGCGCTGGACGATGGTCGCACGGTGAACGCGCTGGTGTTTATTATGGATCCGCGTCATCCGTTGTATGAGTCGGACACTCGCGCGCAGGTGGTTGCGCCGTTGATCGCCAAAGCCAGCGGTCCGCTTGGCACCAATGCGCAGTATCTGTTTTCGCTGGAACTAGAGCTGAAGAAGCTGGGCATGCAGGATGATTGTCTGAACGATCTGGTGGCGAACGTGCGGGGGCTGTTAGAGGAAACGCTGCCCGAAGGGGTAATGCGTCCCGGCTTCGCGTAGCGCCAGGTTATTTTGCCCGGTCAGCGTCAGCGCGGCCGGGCTTATAATTATCAGGCTGCGATATAGCTGATGGAATGTTCCAGCGACTGGCTGTGACTGTCGATGAGTACATTCCAGACGCCGGTGTAAGGGACGGTCAACCACGCGTTATCACGATCCTGCACGCTTAAAATGTCGGTCTGCGTGTCTTTTACGTGTTTTTTCTCGCTCATCAGGTGGATGTGACAACGCTCCGAGCAGCGCACCACTACGGTATCTCCACCAAATAACTTCAGACTTGCTTTCACTAATGCCATTTTTCACCCCGTTATTGAAAACAACCCACTTCCTCGCGGAAGTATTGCGTGATGTTGTTCACATTTCACTCAGTGCATAACACCAAAGAGTGAGTCGGGGAATGCTGATTTTGATCAAAAAATGGCATAACGATTAAACAAAAATGACAAAATCGGGCGAAAAAGCGTGATCGGGCGCACTTACTTTTGCGGGAAATGCGCCACGGGAAGATTAAATTCGGCAATTCCCGGTCGTTACAGCAAGCCGGGCTGCGCAACCGTCAGAAGGTGAGTACTTTATCGGCAGCCAGCGTCCACTGCGCCAGCTCCACCAGCGTGCCGACTTCCACGCCGTCGATCAGCGGCAGAGCGGTGATCCCGCGCCCGTCGGCGCAGGTTTTGCACAGCTTCACCGGTACGTTCTGGGCGGTGAGGATCTCAATCATCTGCTGAATATTATACCCTTCCGCCGGTTTCTGGCCGCGCAGTCCTGCCGTGACGGCATCTGACATCAAAAACAGTCGGAGGTCGAGTTCGGGCGACTGTTCACGTAACGCAATGGCGAGACGCAGGCTGTTAAACAGGGACTCACTTCCGTAGGCCGCACCGTTGGCGACGATCGCTATCTTTTGCATTTTAACTCCTGTTGTCTGAAGGGGCATGGATATTGCTTACTCCTGAATAAATCTGTTATCCGGGAGAGCTGACATGATGACAAACGTGGAAACGCCAGGGGCGACGCAATGGTTCCGCTACGCGCGCCAGCTTGAAAACACGCAGCTTCGGCAACTGGCGCAGTCCGGAAAACTGGTCTCGCGCATCAGCCATCTGGTGCATATGCTACAGTGCGAACGCGGGGCTTCCAACATTTGGTTATGCTCTCAAGGCACGCTGTATGTGGCAGAAATCCGTGCCAGCCGGGCGCTGGTGGATGAGGAGCACCGGCGGTTGCAGCACCTGCTACAGGACTATTTGCCGACAGCCAACAGCGCGCTGTGTCATCGCATTGCCAGCGCGGTATGGTGTCTTGAGCAATTACCGGCGCTGCGCGATAGCGTCAGCGGACGCAATCAGCCCGCGCTACAGGCGATGGAACAGTACAGCCGACTGTTACGCCATTTACTGAGTATCGTGCCGGAGCTTAACGACAGTATCGATCATCCGCACGTCGCCGGAGGTTTAGTCGCCCTGTACAGCTTTATGCAGGGAAAAGAGCTGGTTGGCCAGGAGCGGGCGCTGGGGGCGATAGGCTTCACCCACGGTGAATTTAGCCCGCAGATGCGTCAGGAGCTGGTTGATCGCATCGATGGTCAGCAGCTCTGCTTTGATACCTTTCTTTCACTGGCGTCCCCGGCGGTGGTGCATCAATTCCGCCAGTATGGCGAGGCGGAAGGGGCGGTCGAACAACTGCGACGCCATGCCTGTACCCGCCAGCCTGACGCCGACAACGGCACAAGCGCGTTACGCTGGTTTACCCTTCAGACTCAGCGCCTCGAGCAGTTGCGCGCTATCGAAGAAATGCTGATTGCTGAGTTGATGAACGCGGTAGAGCGTCGACTGAACCAGCAAGAGTGCGCACTGCCGCTGGAAAGCTGGCTCAACGACGCCGCCGCGGATACCTTCTCGCTGCGGCGCGATAAACAGTTACTGCTGGTGGTGCGCCAGCAGGCGCGACAGCTGGAGCAGCTCAGTGGGCAGTTGGCTTCGCTACAGGACTCGCTGGAAGAGCGCAAGGTGATTGATAAAGCGAAAAGCGTGTTAATGAATCACCAGCAGCTCAGCGAAGAACAGGCCTGGCAAACGCTGCGCAAAATGGCGATGGATAAAAACCAGCGAATGGTGGATATCGCCCGCGCAGTGCTTACCGTGAAATCGCTGATGCAAAGCGCGCGCTAAGACACGCTGCACGGTGAATGGGCAAACGTTGCCTGTTTGCGGTGCAGCGCGGCGACACACTACACCGTTTGTCCGCCAGACAGGCCTCTGCAAAGTTGGCATCTGAATTGCAAATCGTATTACAGACATTTTAGCGACGGACCAACGGCGGTCTGTTCGTTTTGAGGATAAAGGCGTCCTGCAATGCGTTGGCATTGCCGGGCGCTTTTTTTTTGCCATGGGGAGCGGATATGGAGAACAACACGGTTTCGTTAACGCGCAGGCGACTGCTTCAGGCCAGCGCTGTGCTGGGCGCAACCTGCCTGCTGCCGGGGGCGATGTCAGCGGTCTGGGCGGCAGGGTCGGACAAGCCCGAGCAGGCGACAGTGAGAGTGGGATTTATTCCGCTGACTGACTGCGCGCCGGTGATTATCGCCGCCCTGAAGGGCTTTGATAAAAAGTACGGTATTACCCTCGTACCCACCAAAGAAGCCAGCTGGGCAGCTGTGCGCGACAAGTTGGTTTCCGGCGAACTGGACGCCGCCCACGTGCTGTATGGCCTGCTGTATGGGCTTGAACTGGGAATAGCCGGCAAAGCGCAGCCGATGGCGAACCTGATGACGCTGAATCAGAACGGTCAGGCGATCACGCTTTCTGCGGAATTACAGGCGCAGGGCGTCACCGATGCGGCGGCGCTGAAAAAGAGGATCGCCGCGCAGGCGCCCGGTACGTTTACCTTTGCGCATACCTTCCCGACAGGCACCCACGCCATGTGGCTGTACTACTGGCTTGCCAGCGCGGAGATTAATCCGTTTACCGATGTCCGGACTGTGGTTGTTCCACCGCCGCAAATGGTGATGAACATGCGCATTGGAAACATGAGCGGTTTTTGCGTCGGCGAACCGTGGAACGCACGGGCGATTAACGATCGGATCGGGTTTACCGCCGCCACCTCGCAGGCGATCTGGCCCGATCATCCGGAAAAAGTGCTTGGCGCGCGCCGCGCATGGGTGCAACAGAACCCACATACCGCGCGGGCGCTGGTCTGCGCGGTGCTGGAGGCTTCGCGCTGGATTGACGCGTCGGAAGGGAATAAACGCGAAACGGCGCAGATCCTCTCTCGTCGGGCGTGGCTGAATACCAAAGAACAGTATCTGACCGGGCGCATGCTGGGGGAATACGACAACGGCGCAGGGCGTCGTTGGCAGGATCCGCATCCGATGCGTTTCTTCCGGGAGGGTGAAGTGAGCTTTCCCTGGCACTCCGACGGCATGTGGTTTCTGACCCAATTCCGTCGCTGGGGATTGCTGAAGGATGCGCCCGACTACGCCGCCATTGCCGCGCGGGTCAACCGTACCGACATCTGGCGTGACGCCGCCACCGCCATTGGCGGCGGCATAACCGCGCCTTCTGGCCTGTTGCGCAGCAGCACGCTGCTGGACGGTTCCGTCTGGGACGGGCGCGAGCCGGAAACCTACGCCACCCGTTTCTCGCTTAACCGTATGGGAGTCTGATATGCAGAACAACACACAAAAGAAAGTGGCTGAACCCGTCGTGGCCGACGTGGTCGTCCTGCCGCCGGTACAGGTCCGCAGGCGCGCGTCTCCGCTTTCCGGCTGGTTGCGTCATGGGGTGCAGCGAACGGTGCCGGCGGGGCTGGGAATCGGCCTTCTGCTGTTCTGCTGGCAGCTGGCGGCCATCAACAGTAAAGGCTTTCCCACGCCGCTCAGCACCCTTGACTCGGCGCTGACGCTATTCGCCGACCCCTTTTACAATGGCGGACCCAACGACATGGGGATTGGCTGGAACGTGCTGGCGTCGTTACAGCGGGTGGCGACGGGCTTTGGCCTTGCCGCGCTGGTCGGGATCCCGCTGGGCTTTCTGATTGGCCGCTTCACCTTCTTCTCAAACATGTTTTCGCCGCTTATCGCGCTGCTGCGCCCGGTCAGCCCGCTGGCCTGGCTGCCTATCGGCTTGTTGTTGTTTCAGAAAGCGGAACCCGCCTCAAGCTGGACCATTTTTATCTGCTCGATCTGGCCGATGGTCATCAACACCGCAGAAGGCGTGCGGCGCATTCCCGCTGACTATCTCAATGTCGCCCGGGTGCTACAGCTGTCCGAGTGGACGATCATGCGCCGCATTCTGTTCCCCGCCGTTGTGCCTGCCGTTCTGACCGGCGTTCGACTGTCTATCGGCATCGCCTGGCTGGTGATTGTCGCCGCCGAAATGCTGACCGGGGGGCTGGGTATCGGCTTCTGGATCTGGAACGAGTGGAACAACCTCAATGTGGAAAACATTCTCATCGCTATCGTGATCATCGGCGTGGTTGGCCTGCTGCTGGAGCAGGGTCTGATGCTGATGGCGCGGCGTTTTAGCTGGCAGGATAAATAGGAGGCAAACATGAAACCGTTAATACAGATACAGGCGGTCAGCCAACGCTTTTCAACCGCCAGCGGCGAGTTTCTGGCGCTGCAAAATGTCTCCTTTGACATTCACGAAGGGGAAACCGTCAGTTTGATCGGCCACTCGGGCTGCGGTAAATCCACGCTGCTGAACCTTATTGCCGGCATCACATTGCCCAGTGAAGGCGGGTTGATTTGCGATAACCGCGAAATTGCCGGACCGGGGCCGGAGCGGGCGGTGGTGTTTCAGAATCATTCACTGCTGCCATGGCTGACCTGTTTCGACAACGTGGCGCTGGCGGTGGATCAGGTCTTTCGTCGCACCATGAGCAAAGCCGAGCGGCGCGACTGGATCGAACACAATCTGGCGCGCGTGCAGATGGGCCACGCCATGCGCAAACACCCCGGCGAAATTTCCGGCGGCATGAAGCAGCGCGTGGGGATCGCAAGGGCGCTGGCGATGAAGCCGAAAGTGCTGCTTATGGATGAGCCGTTCGGCGCGCTTGACGCACTGACCCGCGCGCATCTGCAGGACACGGTGATGCACATCCAGCAGTCGCTCAACACCACTATCGTGCTGATTACCCATGACGTCGACGAGGCGGTACTGCTGTCTGACCGTGTGCTGATGATGACCAACGGTCCGGCGGCGACGGTAGGCGAGATTTTAGCGGTGAATCTGCCGCGCCCGCGCCATCGCGTGCAGTTGGCAGACGACAGTCGTTATCACAACCTGCGTCAGCGGGTGCTCCATTTCCTCTACGAAAAACAGCCGAAGGCGGCGTAAGGAGGAGCAGATGACGCGACTGGTGATTATCGGCAACGGTATGGCGGCCACCCGACTGGTGGAAATACTCGTTGCCGACGAACGGCGTCGGTATCGCATTACTCTGATTGGCGATGAGCCGCAGCCTGCTTACAACCGCATCCTGCTGACGCCGGTGCTCGGTGGCGAAAAACCCTTTGCTGAAACGGTGCTGCACGCGCCGCAATGGTATCGCGACCACGGTATTACGGTACTGAACGGGGAGGCGGTGATCGCCGTCGATGTCCACGCCAGAACGCTTACCACCACCCGGCGCAGCCTGGGCTGGGATGAGCTGGTTTTTGCCACCGGTTCCGACCCTTTTATCCCGCCGGTTGAGGGGGCTGACCAGGCGCATGTCACGGCGTTCCGCACCGTCCAGGATGTAGAAAAGATCCGGCAGACAGGTGGCCCCGCGATAGTACTGGGCGGCGGGGTGCTCGGGGTAGAAGCCGCCGCGGCGTTACGCTATTTGTGTGACAACGTCACGTTGGTGCACCGGGCAGATCGTCTTATGGAACAACAGCTTGACCATCAGGCCAGTGCGCTACTGGAAGCGCAACTCACCACCCGCGGGATCCACTGTTTCCTTTCATCCGGCATCGCGCGTATTGCAGAACAGACCGTGACGCTACAGGACGGGCGGGTATTGGCGGCAAATCGGGTGATTATCGCCACCGGCGTGAAGCCCAATATTCGTCTGGCGCAGGAAAGCGGCATTGCGTGCCAGCGCGGCATTGTTGTTGATGCGCAGTTACGTACCAACATAGCGAATGTCAGCGCCATGGGCGAGTGCTGTGAAATCAACGGTCAGACATGGGGGCTGGTCGCGCCATGTCTGGCGCAGGCGGCGGTGCTGGCGGCCCGTCTTTGTGGCGCGCCGCAGGACGGTTTTCGCTGGCAGGAGTCGGGAACCCGCCTGAAAGTGACCGGCATTGACCTGTTCAGCGCAGGCGCGGTGGAAACCCTTCCCGGCGACGAGGTGTATTCCAGCCTTGATCCACTCAGCGGACATTATCGGCGTCTGCTTATTCGTGGCGGCAAACTTGCCGGCGCGTTACTGATGGGCGATTGCCGCAGCGCCGCGCCGTTTACCGAACTGCTGGCGCAGCGCGCGACGGCACATCCTGACTGGTTATTCGACCACTTTGACACGCAACCGACGGTTGCAGGACTGAAGACGATGACAAAACCGACGCTGGCCGTTGTGGGACATGGAATGGTAGGCCACCATTTCCTTGAGCAGTGCGTAAGCCGCAACCTGCATGAGCAGTATCAGATTGTGGTATTCGGTGAAGAGCGCCACGCCGCCTATGACCGGGTACATTTGTCGGAATACTTTGCCGGACGTAGCGCGCAGTCGCTGTCGCTGGTGGAGGAGGGCTTTTTTATCCGCTACGGCATTGAGTTACGACTGTCGCAGCGCGTCGTCGCTATCGACAGGGAGAGGCGGATAATTCGTACCGCCAGCGGTCATGAAACCCACTGGGATAAGCTGGTGCTGGCTACCGGATCGTATCCGTTCGTGCCGCCGGTCAAGGGCAATGATTCGCCTGGCTGCTTTGTTTACCGCACGCTGGACGATCTGGACGCCATTGCGGCGAAGGCCAAAGCGGCGCGTCGTGGGGTTGTGATCGGCGGCGGGTTGTTGGGGCTGGAAGCGGCAAACGCGCTGCGCCAGCTTGGGCTGGAAACGCACGTTGTTGAATTTGCGCCAAACCTGATGGCAGTGCAGCTGGATGACGCTGGCGCGGCGATGTTGCGCGAGAAAATCGACGCGCTGGGCGTAGGCGTGCACACCGCGAAAGCGACCACCGGGATTGTGACCACGGCGGACGGTCTGATCCTGCATTTTGCCGATGGCGAGCGTCTGGAAACCGATATGGTGGTCTTTTCTGCCGGGATCCGCCCGCAGGATGCGCTGGCGCGCGACGCCGGATTAGCCGTCGGTGAACGCGGGGGGATCCGCATAGACAGCCGGTGTTTGACCTCTGATGACGCCATTTACGCCATTGGCGAATGCGCGCTCTGGGAAGGGCGGATTTATGGACTTGTTGCGCCGGGGTATCAGATGGCGCGAGTGGTTGCCGCCGGACTGGCGCAGGAGTCGGCGTGTTTTAGCGGCGCGGACATGAGCACCAAACTGAAACTTCTGGGCGTGGATGTCGCCTCGTTTGGCGACGCGCAGGCCCGCACGCCAGGCGCAAAAAGCTACCAGTGGACCGACGGTCCTGAGCAAATCTATAAAAAAATCGTCGTTAGCGCCGACGGCAAAACGTTGCTCGGCGGTGTGCTGGTGGGGGACGTGAGCGACTACGCCACGCTGTTGCCGATGATGCTGAACGGGATTGCGCTTCCCGCCCGGCCGGAGTCGCTGATTTTACCTGCGCTTTCCGCTGGCGCGCCTGCTGCCCTCGGCGTGGCGGCGCTTCCGGACAGCGCGCAGGTTTGCTCCTGTCATAACGTCAGCAAAGCGGATATCTGCCAGGCGGTCAGCGCGGGCGCAACCGATATCCCCGCGATCAGGCAGTGCACCAAGGCGGCGACCGGCTGCGGCGGCTGTAGCGCGCTGGTTAAACAGGTGATGGAACATCAGCTTGCCGCTCAGGGCGTGGAGGTCAAAAAGGATATCTGCGAACACTTCTCGTATTCGCGTCAGGAGATCTATCACCTGGTGCGGGTTAACCGGATCCATACCTTTGAGCAATTGATTAGTCGCTACGGACAGGGCCACGGCTGCGAAATTTGTAAGCCGCTGGTCGGTTCGGTGCTGGCCTCGTGCTGGAACGACTATCTGCTGAAGCCTGCGCACAGGCCGCTACAGGATACCAACGATCGTTTTTTCGCCAATATTCAGAAAGACGGTACCTATTCGGTTGTGCCAAGAATGGCGGCGGGAGAAGTGACGGCTGAGGGGTTGATCGCGATGGGCGAGATCGCCAAACGCTATCGGCTGTACAGCAAAATTACGGGCGGTCAGCGCATCGATCTCTTTGGCGCGCGACTGGAGCAACTGCCGGATATCTGGCGCGACCTGATTGCCGCCGGATTTGAAACCGGGCACGCCTACGGCAAGTCGCTGCGGACGGTGAAATCCTGTGTTGGCTCGACCTGGTGTCGCTACGGCGTACAGGACTCCACCGGACTGGCGGTGAGGCTGGAGCATCGCTATAAAGGGCTGCGCGCGCCGCATAAAATCAAAATGGCGGTGTCCGGCTGTACCCGAGAATGCGCCGAAGCACAGGGCAAAGATGTCGGGGTTATTGCTACCGATAAGGGCTGGAACCTGTACCTGTGCGGCAATGGCGGCATGAAGCCGCGTCACGCCGATCTGTTTGCCAGCGATATGGACAGCGACACGCTGATACGCACCATCGATCGCTTTCTGATGTTCTACATTCGCACGGCCGACCGCTTACAGCGTACCAGTACCTGGATGGATAATCTCGAAGGCGGCATTGCTTACCTCCGCGAGGTGATCCTCAACGATAGCCTCGGCATTGCCGACGAGCTGGAGCAGGAGATGGCGCGCGTGGTGGAAAGCTACCAGTGTGAGTGGCAAACCACGTTGAACGACCCGCAGCAGTTGGCGTTGTTCCGGTCAACCCTCATCAGCCAGCCGCAGGAGGAAAACCAGCGACCCTGGCAGGCGGTGTGCGACGTTGAGGCGATCCCGGAACGCCTGGGCGTCGGCGCGCGACTGGGTGAGCGGCAGATTGCGCTGTTCCGCTTTGGCGAAACGGTGTTCGCGCTGGACGATCGCGAGCCGGGCAGCGACGCCAACGTGCTTTCCCGCGGCATTCTGGGCGACGCCGGCGGCGAACCGATCGTCATTTCACCACTGTATAAACAGCGTATTCGCCTGCGCGATGGCCGTCAGTGCGACAGCGGCGAACCGATGGTACGCGCGTGGCCGGTGAAAGTGGAAGGCGGGACGGTGTGGGTCGGCAATCAGGCGCTGCTGCTGCGCGCGGAGGCATCATGAGCGAAACCCGAACCACTTGTCCCTACTGCGGCGTCGGCTGCGGGGTAATTGCCGAGGTAAGCGAAAAGGGCGTCACCGTAAGAGGCGATCCGTCGCATCCGGCAAACTATGGGCGGCTGTGCGTGAAAGGCGCAGCACTCGGCGAAACCACCGGGCTGGCGGAACGTTTACTGCACCCGACCGTGGACGGTGAAGTCACCGACTGGCAGCAGGCGCTGGATACCGCAGGCCATCGGCTGCAGGCGATTATTGACCGTTACGGTCCGAAGGCGGTCGCGTTCTATGCCTCAGGTCAGTTGCTCACCGAAGACTATTACGCGGCGAACAAGCTGATGAAAGGTTTTATCGGCGCCGCCAATATCGACACCAACTCCCGACTTTGCATGTCGTCGGCGGTAACCGCCTACAAACGCGCCTTTGGCGCAGACGTGGTGCCGTGCAGTTACGAGGACGTCGAGCAGAGCGAACTGGTGATCCTGGTCGGCTCAAACGCCGCCTGGACGCATCCGGTGCTCTACCAGCGCCTGGCGCAGGCAAAGGCCGACAACCCGTCGATGCGGGTGGTGGTGATCGATCCGCGCCGTACGCCCACCTGTGACATCGCCGACCTTCATCTTCCTCTCGCGCCGGGCAGCGACGGCGGGCTGTTTGTCGGTCTGCTCCACGCGCTTCAGCAGAGTGGGCTGGCGAACAGCGACTTTGTCGATGGTCAGGCGGCGCTGGCGCTGGCTGACGAATGGCCGCTGGCGCGGGTGTCGGAATTTTGCGAGCTGGAACGGCAGACCGTCGCCACCTTCTATGACTGGTTTCTCAGCGCCCGGACCGCCATCACGCTTTATTCCATGGGCATTAACCAGTCGGCCAGCGGCAGCAACAAGTGTAATGCTATTATCAACGTTCACCTCGCCAGCGGAAAGGTCAACCGCGCAGGCTGCGGCCCCTTTTCGCTGACCGGACAGCCAAACGCGATGGGCGGTCGCGAGGTCGGCGGACTGGCGACCCAGCTTGCCGCTCACATGGATTTTGAACCCGCTGACGTGTCGCGCGTCGCCCGTTTCTGGGGGACGGAACGCCTGGCGCAAACGCCGGGGCTGATGGCGGTCGATTTGTTTGCGGCTATCGCCAGCGGCGAGGTCAAAGCGGTGTGGATCATGGGCACCAATCCTGCGGTGTCGCTACCGGACAGCCATGCGGTATGTCAGGCGCTGGCGGCGTGCCCACTGGTGATTGTCTCCGAGGTAATGGAAAAGACGGATACCAGCCGTTATGCGCATATCCGTTTTCCGGCGCTGGCGTGGGGGAAAAAGATGGCACAGTAACCAACTCCGAACGGCGGATCTCGCGCCAGCGGGCGTTTTTACCCGCGCCCGGCGAAGCGCGCGCCGACTGGTGGATTGTGGCGCAAATGGCGAAACGACTGGGATTCGCCAGCGCATTTGCCTGGCAGGACGCGTGGCAGGTCTTTCGCGAACATGCGGCGCTTTCCGGGTTTGAAAATAACGGTGAGCGGGCATTTGATATCGGCGCGCTGGCGGCACTCTGCCGTGAACAGTGGCAGGATCTGACGCCTGTACGCTGGCCGGTAAGCCGCACGCAAGACGCGCCGCCGGCATGGCGGCGTCTGCGGATGGTGCCGGTTGCGCCGCAGGGCATGAATACCTGCGGCGATCCGCTGTATCCGCTGGTGCTCAATACCGGGCGCATTCGCGACCAATGGCATACGCTGACCCGCACCGGAAATGTCCCACGCCTGATGCAGCATATCAGCGAACCGACCGTCGAGCTGTCGCCGCAGGATGGCGCGCGACTTCAGCTTGTTGACGGCGCTCTGTGCCGGATCCATTCGCCGCGCGGCGTGATGGTCGCAAGGGTGATGATACACCCCGGTCAGCGCGAGGGGAGCGCTTTTGCACCTATGCACTGGAACAATCAGTTTGCCCGTCAGGGGAGGGTGAACGCGCTGGTCGCGCCGGTGTGTGACCCGCATTCCGGTCAGCCGGAAAGCAAACAGACGGCGGTGCGTATCACCCCGTGGCAGCCGCGCTGGCAGGGGGAGCTGTTCTGCCGCGATCCGCTGACGCTACCGCCTTATGTTCACCGCTGGCGAAAAGCCACGCGATGCGGGCTGCGCTATACGCTGGCTGCCGATCGTCCCGTTACCGACTGGCTGGAAAATCACTACACTGAGCAGGGCTGGCAGATACAGCGGGCCACGACGCCGTACGGGCAGCATCTGCTCGCCTGGCATCAGGGAAGGCTGATGTCCGGGTTCTGGTCAGGAACGTTACTGCCTGCGCTTGATGAGGCGCTGATCGTCTCCGCTTTTCGCCAGCCGCCGGAAACCGCCAGGGCGCGCCATGCGCTGCTGAGCGGAAACGCTGACGGCGAGCAAGCCGATCCGGGGGCGATCGTCTGCAGTTGCTTTAGCGTCGGGGAGAAAACCATTGCTCAGGCCATAGGTCAGGGGTGCGACTCGGTGGCGGCGTTGGGGTTAAGCCTGCGTTGCGGTACGCACTGCGGCTCCTGCGTACCGGAGCTAAAAGCGATTCTGGCGCGGATGCTTCCCTGCAAAGCGTAAGGATTATCCTGAAAGTGTGAGAAAGCCTGCAAAACGGCGAAAAATCGGATAGGCTTTTACCGTGTTTTATTGATCGATAGACGTAAGAAGCCGCCGCTGATTTGAGCCGTTTTGTTTCTCATCCCACGCTGTTCTCCCTGTTCCTGCTGCTGGCGGGCGGTCACGCCTGCGCGCAATCTACGTTTATCCATCAGGCCGAGAATCCGTTCGATAATAATCAGGATGGTTTGCCCGACCTGGGAATGACCCCAACGTCAAACGAGGGGGAAAAGCATTTCGCGGAAATGATGAAGGCCTTTGGCGAAGCAAGTATGACCGATAACGGCCTGGATGCGGGCGAGCAGGCGAAACAGTTCGCCTTCGAACAGGTGCGCGACGCCCTCAGCGAGCAGGTGAACCAGCAACTGGAAACCTGGCTGTCGCCGTGGGGCAACGCCAGCGTCAATGTCCAGGTCGACAACGAAGGCAATTTCAACGGTAGCCGCGGAAGCTGGTTTATCCCCTGGCAGGATAACACCCGCTACCTCACCTGGAGTCAACTGGGCCTGACGCAACAGGACGATGGGCTGGTGAGCAATGTCGGTATCGGACAGCGTTGGGCGCGCGACGGCTGGTTGCTGGGCTATAACACCTTTTACGACAATCTTCTCGATGAAAACCTGCAGCGCGCAGGGCTGGGAGCGGAAGCGTGGGGAGAATATTTACGCCTGTCCGCGAATTATTACCAGCCGTTCGCCTCCTGGCAGACGCACACGGATACGCTGGAACAGCGGATGGCGCGCGGATATGACCTCAGCGCGGAAATGCGTATGCCGTTCTACCAGCACCTCAATACCCGGGTCAGTGTGGAACAATATTTTGGCGACAGCGTCGATCTGTTTGACTCCGGGACGGGCTACCATAATCCGGTGGCGGTGAGTCTGGGGCTCAATTACACTCCGGTGCCGCTGGTCACGGTGACCGCCCAGCACAAGCAGGGCGAGAGCGGCGTCAGCCAGAACAATCTTGGCCTGAACCTCAACTATCGCTTCGGCGTACCGCTGAAAAAGCAATTGTCAGCCAGCGAAGTGGCGGCCAGTCAATCACTGCGCGGCAGTCGCTATGACAATCCACAGCGTAACAACCTGCCTACCATGGAATATCGTCAGCGCAAAACGTTGAGCGTGTTTCTGGCGACGCCGCCGTGGGATCTGCATGCCGGAGAAACGGTAGCGCTGAAACTCCAGGTGCGCAGTCTGCACGGAGTGCGCCACCTGACCTGGCAGGGCGATACCCAGGCGCTGAGCCTGACCTCCGGGCCTGATCCTGACAGCATTGATGGCTGGACGATCATTATGCCAGCATGGGACAGCAGTGAAGGAGCGACCAACCGCTGGCGGCTGTCGGTGGTGGTGGAAGACGAAAAAGGTCAGCGTGTCTCCTCCAATGAGATCACGCTTGCGCTAACGGAGCCGTTTATGGCGATGCCGGATGACGATCCGCGCTGGCGACTGCTCCCGGAGGAGTAATCAGAAGATACGTTCCTGATGCACCCATACCGCGGCTTCTACACGCGATTTCAGTTTCATTTTTTTCAGCATATGTTTGACGTGAACTTTTACCGTGCTTTCGGTGATGTCCAGACGGCGGGCGATCATTTTATTTGGCAGACCCTGGGCGATGAGCTTCAGGATATCGCGCTCGCGCGGGGTAAGCTGGGTCACGTCGCGGTCAGAAGTGGCGCGGTTGGCGCGCAGGCTGGCGGCCAGCACTGGCGTTAACGCTTCGCTCAGCACCATTTCGCCGGCGGCGGCCTGCTGTAAGGACTTCAACAGATCTTCCGGCTCCATATCTTTTAGCAGGTAGCCATCCGCGCCGCGTTTGAGCGCGGTGACCACGTCTTCTTCATGGTTTGAGACGCTGAACACAACGATACGGCCGGACAACGCCTTTTCCCGTAGCTTGTCGAGGGTTTCCAGACCGTTCATGCCAGGCATATTCAGGTCCAGCAGGATCAGATCCGGGTCAAGCGATTCCGCCAGTTCAATACCCTGTTCGCCATTGCTGGCCTCGCCGACCACGGTAATGTCCGCGGCCATGCTGACAAGCTGTTTGACGCCGGTCCGCAGCATCGGATGATCGTCGATGAGCAGGATGGTTGCCTGTTCCGGATTATTCATGGGTATCTCCTTGCACTTCAGTGAAGTATTTTTCGGGAATAAAGGTGACAGCGACTTCAGTGCCTCCCGTCTCGCGACGGCGCACCCGGCAATCACCGCGCAGGCTCTGGGCCCGGTCACGCATAATGATCATGCCATAGTGATTGCTGCGTTCGGCGTTTTCAGGCACGCCGCAGCCGTTGTCCTGGACGGTTAATTTCACCTGCTTACCTTTTAGCGCCGCAGTGACGACCACTTCATCGGCCTGCGAATGTTTGAGTGCGTTGCTTAACGCTTCGCGGGCAATTTGCAGCAGGTGAATAGCCTGATGCGACGGCACCAGGCGGGGCGGCAACTGGTAATCCAGTTTTACCGTAAAGCCAAAGCGGGCACTGTATTCCTGGCAACTGGCTTCCAGCGCAGGACGCAGTCCAGGCTCGGTCAGCTGTAGCCGGAAAGTGGTTAACAGTTCGCGCAATTGCGCCCACGAGGCGTTCAGTTCATTGCGGATCTGGCTCAGCAACTCGCGGCTGCTTTCCGGTAACGTGTCACCCTGCATTTGCAAACAACTGACCTGCATCTTCATACAGGACAGCGATTGGGCAATGGAATCATGCAGTTCGCGCGCAATGGTTGCACGCTCTTCCATGACAATCAACTGCTGCTGGCGTTCCTGATGACGATCCAACGCCAGCGTAGCGGTAAGCTGTTCGACTAACGTGTCGACCAGTTGCTGCTGATCGTGGCTCAGGTGTCCGCCCGGCGGCAGGGTTGCCAGCAGAATGCCGTACTGGGTGTGGGTGTCGGTCAGACGCCATTTCAGGGTCATGCCGCCGTCACTCTCCGGCAATGTTCCGCGCGGACACAAATGGCAGCCCTTGTCGTCGCAGCTACTGTCAGACTGACAGGTAAATTCCTGATGATTATCTTCATCTTCCTGGTCATAAACTCGCAGCTCAATGTCGTGCAGCAGCGTTAAGTTTTGCAGTACGTTCAGCACTGGCGAGAGACGCTCGCACAGCGGCGCCTGCGAGTGCAGACGGCGGTTTGCCTGCCAGAGGAACGAAAGGATTTGATTCTTTTGCTCCAGCCCGGCGGTTTTCTCTTTTACCCGCTGCTCGAGAACTGAATAGCTTTCCGCCAGTTCGTCAGACATGTTGTTCAGCGCATCGCCGAGCATTGCCATCTCGTTACGTCCGCTGATGCGTGCGCGCTGGGTAAAGTCGCGATGGCTGACGGCGCGGGCCATCGACAGCAACTGTTTCCAGGGTTGAAGCAAGCGCGCGCGTAACCAGATGATGGTAAAGACCAGCAGCAGCGCCATAAAAATCGCCATCATCCGATGTACCATCACCACGCGTTCGATACGCATTTCCGTGGTATGGTCAAACGCCGAAACCAGATTATCCAGACCGGTAACGAAGCGTCCGACGTCAGCGGCGACCGCCTCGCGGCTGTTGGCCTGTTGCAGACCGGGCAACAGCTCGCTGCGCCAGTATGCCTGTAAGGCCTTAAGCTGAGCCTGCTGGCCGTCGCGCTGCGCGGCGCGGGTGAGCTCCGGGCTAAATGCCGTCTGTTCCATCTCGTCCAGCAATTTCTGATCGTTACCCTGTAGCGGCACCGCGGCGAGCAGGCGATAGCTCTGCATGCGCAGCGAACCGGCTTTGTTGATGGCGTGGGCGCTGCCCTGAACGCCCTGTACCAGCCAGCCGGAAACAGCCATTCCCGCCATCCCAAGAGCCGTGGAGAGCATGACGATAAGCGCTACCTGGTTGACCAGCGTGAGCGGAGAGAGACAACGTTTAAGCATAAAACCTTCTTCCTTCAGGTCACTGGCTGCGGGGAGTCGTGACCCCAATGAATGACGATACTGCGGGCGAGGGCGGGCAGTGGCGTTATTCTCGGCTATCACCTGGAGTATACCCATACCTAAAACGAGTTACCTCTTAATTGCCGCGAGTGGCAGGGGTTTTGCGAAGGAGGGAGTAGGGTGACTCAGTATGGTGAAAAACCACATATTTTTTACCGATACGCGCTACTCACTTAGGGTGATCATCATTTTTTGGGCCGCAGAATGACGGCTTTTCCTTTGATTTATATCAACTTACCAAATCCCGTAAACCCTAAGGTGGCAGACATTAAATCGAGTATCAGAGGTGTCTATGAGTCATTCATCCGTCCCTGAAAGGGCATCTGGAGCAGTAATTACAGAATGGCGTCCGGAAGATCCGGCATTCTGGGCGCAACGGGGTCATCGCATCGCCAGCCGCAACCTGTGGATTTCCGTCCCTTGTCTGCTGCTGGCGTTTTGCGTATGGATGTTGTTCAGTGCTGTGGCGGTCAATTTGCCGAAGGTAGGATTTAACTTCACCACCGATCAACTGTTTATGCTGACTGCGTTGCCGTCAGTTTCCGGCGCGCTGCTGCGTGTGCCGTACTCTTTCATGGTGCCAGTATTTGGCGGTCGCCGCTGGACCGCCTTCAGCACCGGGATTTTGATTGTGCCATGCGTATGGTTAGGATTTGCGGTACAGGATACCTCCACGCCGTTCAGCACTTTTATTCTGATCTCTCTGCTGTGCGGTTTTGCCGGGGCTAACTTTGCCTCCAGTATGGCGAACATCAGCTTTTTCTTTCCAAAACAGAAGCAAGGTGGCGCGCTGGGTCTGAACGGTGGTCTCGGCAACATGGGCGTGAGCGTCATGCAACTGGTTGCGCCGCTGGTGGTTTCGCTGTCCATTTTCGCCCTCTTCGGCAGTCACGGTGTTGAACAACCCGACGGTTCGCAGCTGTACCTGGCGAACGCCGCGTGGATTTGGGTGCCGTTCCTGGCCATTTTCACCCTGGCCGCATGGTTTGGTATGAATGAACTGGCGACTTCCAAAGCGTCTCTGAAAGAGCAGCTACCGGTCCTGAAACGCGGCCACTTGTGGATCATGAGCCTGCTGTATCTGGCGACGTTTGGCTCGTTCATCGGCTTTTCTGCCGGGTTTGCGATGCTGTCGAAAACTCAGTTCCCTGATGTACAGATTCTGCATTACGCCTTCTTTGGACCGTTTATTGGCGCGCTGGCGCGCTCGGCGGGCGGGGCTATTTCCGACCGTCTCGGCGGTACCCGCGTCACGCTGGTGAACTTCGTGCTGATGGCGATATTCAGCGGTCTGTTGTTCCTGACGCTGCCCACAAACGGTACCGGCGGCAGCTTTATCGCCTTCTTTGTGGTGTTCCTCGCCTTGTTCATGACCGCCGGGCTGGGGAGCGGTTCAACGTTTCAGATGATCTCGGTGATTTTCCGTAAGCTGACGATGGACCGCGTAAAAGCGGAAGGCGGTTCGGAAGAGAAAGCGATGCGAGAAGCGGCTACCGACACGGCGGCAGCGCTGGGCTTTATCTCGGCCATTGGCGCGATTGGCGGTTTCTTTATCCCGAAAGCGTTCGGCACATCGCTGGCGTTAACCGGTTCGCCGGTTGGTGCAATGAAAGTGTTCCTGTTCTTCTATATCGCCTGCGTGGTTATCACCTGGCTGGTATATGGGCGTCATTCCAATAAATAAAAAAGTCGTTATTGATTATCCTTTGCGCGGTGTTAGACCGCGCTTTTTTTATCCTGCAATTAGTTACAACATACTGATGAGTTTTTAGACGCTTAGCCCGTCGGTTACATCGGCGTAAAGGGGTCATGCAGGGGGCATACCCCTTAATACCCATCCCGGTAAAATTTAACATTTAGCGTATCAATGCCTGAAAATATTTTCATTAAAAACAGTGACTTATTTATCTTTGTTAAATCCCCCCAAAGGGGTATAACCAAATTTACCCGTCGTTTTGTTCCCGGTCTGCCTTGATCGTTATCAATTCCCACGTCCTTTCAGCGCGTTACCGTCAGCAGCAATTAAGCAATGTCGATTTATCAGAGAGCCGTCAGGCTCCCACAGGAGAGAACCGATGAGTAAATTCCTGGATCGGTTTCGCTACTTCAAGCAGAAGGGCGAAACCTTTGCCGATGGGCACGGCCAGCTTCTCGAAACTAACCGGGACTGGGAAGATGGATACAGAAGCCGCTGGCAGCACGATAAAATCGTGCGTTCGACACACGGGGTAAACTGCACCGGCTCATGCAGCTGGAAAATCTACGTCAAGAACGGTCTGGTGACCTGGGAAACCCAGCAAACCGATTACCCGCGTACCCGTCCCGACATGCCGAACCACGAGCCGCGAGGCTGCCCGCGTGGGGCGAGCTACTCCTGGTATCTCTACAGTGCTAACCGACTGAAATATCCGCTGATGCGCAAACGTCTGATGAAGATGTGGCGTGAGGCGAAAAAACTGCACAGCGATCCGGTTGATGCATGGGCATCCATCATTGAAGACGCCGACAAAGCAAAAAGCTTCAAGCAGGCGCGCGGTCGCGGCGGCTTCGTGCGTTCTTCCTGGCAGGAAGTGAATGAACTGATTGCTGCCTCGAACGTCTATACCGTTAAAACCTACGGCCCGGACCGCGTTGCGGGCTTCTCGCCGATCCCGGCGATGTCGATGGTCTCTTATGCCTCTGGCGCGCGTTATCTCTCTTTGATAGGCGGCACCTGCCTGAGCTTCTACGACTGGTATTGCGACCTGCCTCCGGCGTCTCCGCAGACCTGGGGCGAGCAGACCGACGTGCCGGAATCCGCCGACTGGTATAACTCCAGCTACATCATTGCCTGGGGATCCAACGTTCCGCAGACCCGTACTCCGGATGCCCACTTCTTTACAGAAGTGCGCTACAAAGGCACCAAGACCGTTGCGGTCACGCCGGACTATGCCGAGATCGCCAAGCTGTGCGACCTGTGGCTGGCGCCGAAGCAGGGCACCGATGCGGCGATGGCGCTGGCGATGGGCCACGTTATGCTGCGCGAATTCCATCTCGACAACCCGAGCCAGTATTTTACTGACTATGTGCGTCGCTACACCGACATGCCGATGCTGGTGATGCTGGAAGAGCGCGACGGTTATTACGCCGCAGGCCGTATGCTGCGCGCCGCCGACCTCGTCGATGCGCTGGGCCAGGAAAACAATCCGCAGTGGAAAACTGTCGCCATGAACAGCAACGGCGACATGGTGGCGCCGAACGGCTCAATTGGTTTCCGCTGGGGCGAAAAAGGCAAATGGAACCTCGAGCAGCGCGATGGGACGACCGGCGCTGAGACAGAATTGCAACTGAGCCTGCTGGGCAGCCAGGACGAGATCGCCGAAGTTGGCTTCCCGTACTTTGGCGGGGAAGGCACAGAACATTTCAACAAAGTTGAACTGGAAAACGTTCTGTTGCACAAACTGCCGGCCAAACGTCTGCAACTGGCGGACGGCACCTCTGCGCTGGTCACCACCGTGTACGACCTGACGATGGCCAACTATGGTCTGGAGCGTGGCCTGAACGACGCCAACTGCGCGACCAGCTACGACGACATTAAAGCGTACACTCCGGCGTGGGCTGAGCAAATCACCGGTGTCCCACGCGCGCACATCGTGCGCATCGCCCGTGAATTTGCCGATAACGCCGATAAAACCCACGGTCGTTCAATGATCATTGTTGGCGCCGGGCTGAACCACTGGTATCACCTCGATATGAACTATCGCGGTTTGATCAACATGCTGGTGTTCTGCGGTTGTATCGGCCAGAGCGGCGGCGGTTGGGCGCACTATGTCGGCCAGGAAAAACTGCGTCCGCAGACCGGCTGGCAGCCGCTGGCCTTTGCGCTCGACTGGCAGCGTCCTGCGCGCCATATGAACAGCACCTCTTATTTCTACAATCACTCCAGCCAGTGGCGCTACGAAACGGTCACCGCGCAGGAATTGCTGTCGCCGTTGGCGGACAAATCCCGCTATAGCGGGCATCTGATCGACTTCAACGTGCGCGCTGAGCGTATGGGGTGGTTGCCGTCGGCGCCGCAGTTGGGCACCAACCCGCTGACCATCGCAGAAGAAGCTAAAAAAGCAGGCATGACACCGGTCGATTACACCGTTAAATCGCTTAAAGACGGCTCAATTCGCTTTGCGGCCGAACAGCCGGAAAACGGTAAAAACCATCCGCGTAACCTGTTTATCTGGCGCTCCAACCTGCTGGGGTCTTCCGGTAAGGGCCATGAGTACATGCTCAAGTATCTGCTCGGTACCGAAAACGGGATTCAGGGGAAAGATCTGGGACAGCAGGGCGGCGTGAAGCCGGAAGAAGTCGAATGGCGGGACAATGGCCTCGACGGCAAGCTGGATCTGGTGGTGACGCTGGATTTCCGTCTGTCGAGCACCTGTCTGTACTCCGACATCGTGTTGCCGACCGCGACCTGGTACGAAAAAGACGACATGAATACCTCGGATATGCATCCGTTTATTCATCCGCTTTCCGCCGCCGTCGACCCGGCCTGGGAATCGAAAAGCGACTGGGAAATCTATAAAGGCATCGCGAAAAAATTCTCTGAGGTGTGCGTCGGCCATCTCGGCCAGGAAACAGACGTCGTCACGCTGCCAATCCAGCATGACTCAGCCGCCGAGCTGGCGCAGCCGCTGGACGTGAAGGACTGGAAAAAAGGCGAATGCGACCTGATTCCGGGCGTCACCGCGCCGCACATCATGACCGTGGAGCGCGACTATCCGGCAACCTATGAGCGTTTCACCTCTATCGGCCCGCTGATGGAGAAAATCGGTAACGGCGGTAAAGGTATCGCGTGGAATACCCAAAGCGAAATGGATCTGCTGCGCAAACTCAATTACACCAAGGCAGAGGGGCCGGCGAAAGGCCAGCCGATGCTCAACACGGCGATTGATGCGGCAGAGATGATACTGACGCTGGCGCCGGAAACCAACGGTCAGGTGGCGGTTAAAGCCTGGGCGGCGCTCAGCGAGTTTACCGGTCGTGACCATACGCATCTGGCGACAAATAAAGAGGAAGAGAAAATTCGCTTCCGCGATATTCAGGCGCAGCCGCGTAAGATCATCTCCAGCCCGACCTGGTCTGGCCTGGAAGATGAGCATGTGTCCTATAACGCCGGTTACACCAACGTTCACGAGCTGATTCCGTGGCGAACCCTGTCTGGTCGCCAGTCGCTGTATCAGGATCACCAGTGGATGCGTGATTTTGGCGAAAGCCTGCTGGTTTACCGTCCGCCAATCGACACCCGTTCGGTGAAAGCGGTCATGGGCGAGAAATCCAACGGTAACCCGGAAAAAGCGCTCAACTTCCTGACGCCGCACCAGAAGTGGGGTATCCACTCTACCTACAGCGACAACCTGCTGATGCTGACGCTCTCTCGCGGCGGTCCGATTGTCTGGATGAGCGAAATCGATGCGAAAGATCTGGGGATTGAAGATAACGACTGGATCGAAGTATTTAACAGCAACGGTGCGCTGACCGCGCGCGCAGTCGTCAGCCAGCGCGTGCCTGCGGGGATGACCATGATGTACCACGCGCAGGAACGTATCGTGAACCTGCCGGGCTCAGAAATCACGCAGCAGCGCGGCGGGATCCACAACTCGGTTACCCGTATTACGCCGAAACCAACCCATATGATCGGGGGTTATGCGCAACTGGCCTACGGTTTTAACTACTACGGCACCGTCGGCTCTAACCGCGATGAATTTGTGGTGGTACGTAAGATGAAGAACATTAACTGGTTGGATGGCGAAGGCAATGACCAGGTACAGGAGAGCGTAAAATGAAAATTCGTTCACAAGTCGGCATGGTGCTGAATCTCGATAAGTGCATCGGCTGCCACACCTGTTCAGTGACCTGTAAAAACGTCTGGACCAGTCGTGAAGGCATGGAATACGCCTGGTTCAACAATGTGGAAAGCAAACCGGGCGTCGGCTTCCCGAACGACTGGGAAAACCAGGAGAAATGGAAGGGCGGCTGGATCCGTAAAATCAACGGCAAACTGCAGCCGCGCATGGGTAACCGTGCGATGCTGCTCGGTAAAATTTTCGCCAACCCGCATCTGCCGGGCATTGATGATTACTACGAGCCGTTTGACTACGACTATCAGAATCTGCACAACGCGCCGGAAAGTAAGCATCAGCCGATCGCCCGTCCGCGCTCGCTGATCACTGGCAAGCGGATGGACAAGATCACCAGCGGCCCGAACTGGGAGGAGATTCTGGGCGGCGAGTTTGAAAAACGCGCCAAAGACCAGAACTTCGAAAACATGCAGAAGGCGATGTACGGTCAGTTCGAAAACACCTTCATGATGTACCTGCCGCGTCTGTGCGAACACTGCCTGAACCCGGCATGTGTGGCGACCTGTCCGAGCGGCGCCATTTATAAGCGTGAAGAAGACGGCATCGTGCTGATCGACCAGGACAAGTGCCGCGGCTGGCGTATGTGCATCACTGGCTGCCCGTACAAAAAAATCTACTTCAACTGGAAGAGCGGCAAGTCAGAGAAGTGCATCTTCTGTTACCCGCGTATCGAAGCCGGTCAGCCGACCGTGTGCTCTGAAACCTGTGTCGGTCGTATCCGCTACCTCGGCGTGCTGTTGTACGACGCCGATGCGATTGAGAATGCCGCCAGCACCGAAAACGAGAAGGACCTGTATCAGCGTCAGCTTGATGTGTTCCTCGATCCGAACGATCCGGCAGTGATCGAACAGGCGCTGAAAGACGGCGTGCCGCAGAGCGTGATTGACGCGGCGCAGCAGTCGCCGGTGTACAAAATGGCGATGGACTGGAAGCTGGCGCTGCCGCTGCATCCGGAATACCGTACGCTGCCGATGGTCTGGTATGTGCCGCCGCTGTCGCCGATTCAGTCTGCCGCGGATGCGGGCGAACTGGGCAGCAACGGTATTCTGCCGGACGTGGAGAGTCTGCGTATTCCGGTTCAGTACCTGGCGAATCTGCTGACGGCAGGGGATACCCAGCCGGTGCTGCTGGCGCTGAAACGTATGTTGGCGATGCGTCATTACAAACGTGCGGAAACCGTAGACGGCAAAGCGGATACTCGCGCGCTGGAAGAAGTGGGCTTAAGTGAAGCGCAGGCTCAGGAGATGTATCGTTATCTGGCGATCGCTAACTACGAAGATCGTTTTGTGGTGCCGAGCAGCCACCGTGAACTGGCGCGTGATGCGTTCCCGGAGAAAAGCGGCTGTGGCTTTACCTTCGGCGACGGCTGCCACGGTTCTGACAGCAAGTTCAACCTGTTCAACAGTCGCCGCATTGATGCCATCGATGTGACCAGCAAAACGGAGTCGCACCAATGATTGAACTCGTCATTGTTTCGCGTCTGCTCGAGTACCCTGATGCTGCCCTGTGGCAGCATCAGCAGGAGCTTTACGAAGCACTCGCGTCATCGGAAAACCTCGATAAAGAGGATGCGCATCAGCTCAGCGTTTTCCTGCGTGATTTAACCGCACAGGACATGCTGGATGTGCAGGCCAGGTACAGCGAACTGTTTGACCGCGGGCGCGCTACGTCGCTGCTGCTGTTTGAACATGTGCACGGCGAGTCACGCGATCGTGGTCAGGCGATGGTTGACCTGATGGCGCAGTATGAGCAGCACGGGTTGCAACTCGACAGCCGCGAATTGCCGGATCATCTGCCGCTGTATCTCGAATACCTGGCGCAGTTGCCGAAAAACGAGGCGCTGGGCGGTTTGCAGGATATCGCGCCGATTCTGGCGTTGCTGAGCGCGCGCTTGCAACAGCGTGAAAGCCGCTATGCGGTGCTGTTCGACCTGCTGCTTAAGCTGGCGAAGACCACCATCGACAGCGACAAAGTCGCCGAAAAAATTGCGGATGAAGTGCGCGACGATACGCCGCAGGCGCTTGATGCGGTCTGGGAAGAAGAGCAGGTGAAATTCTTTGCCGATCAGGGCTGCGGCGAGTCGGAAATCGCTGCTCACCAACGTCGTTTTGCTGGCGCCGTCGCGCCGCAATACCTGAATATCACCACCGGAGGACAGCAATAATGCACTTCCTGAATATGTTCTTCTTTGATATCTACCCGTACATCGCCGGGTCGGTCTTTCTGATTGGCAGTTGGCTACGCTATGACTATGGTCAGTACACCTGGCGTGCCGCATCCAGCCAGATGCTGGATCGCAAGGGGATGAACCTGGCGTCTAACCTGTTCCATTTCGGCATTTTGGGGATCTTTGCCGGTCACTTTCTCGGTATGTTAACGCCTCACTGGATGTATGAATCCTTCCTGCCTGTCGACGTAAAGCAAAAGATGGCGATGATCGGTGGCGGGGCGGCGGGCCTGATGACCCTGGTCGGCGGCGTACTGCTGCTGAAACGCCGTCTGTTCAGTCCACGCGTACGGGCAACGACCACTGGCGCAGATATTCTGATCCTGTCGCTGCTGGTGATTCAGTGCGCGCTGGGGCTGCTGACGATACCGTTCTCCGCTCAGCATATGGACGGTAGCGAGATGATGAAGCTGGTCGGCTGGGCGCAGTCTGTCGTGACTTTCCACGGTGGCGCCTCGGCGCATCTTGACGGCGTGGCGTTTATTTTCCGTCTGCACCTGGTACTCGGGATGACGCTATTCCTGCTGTTCCCGTTCTCCCGTCTCGTGCATATCTGGAGCGCGCCGGTAGAGTACCTGACGCGCAAATACCAGATTGTGCGTGCACGTCGCTGATTCGATGGCTGTCTGATGATAAACCCTGCTTCGGCGGGGTTTTTTGTTTTCAGTGAAAGCGTAGGATGGCGGCTGCGCCTCGCCCTTCGGGTCGTTGCCTGCGGCAACGCTTTCTCGCTACGCTCGAATCGAACCTTAGTCGACGCTTCTCATCCTTCCCCGCAATGGAAGAACATAAGGCATTGTGCTTTAGGGTAGTATTGGGATATTTGGAAGTGATGGTGGTGGGGGAAGGATTCGAACCTTCGAAGTCTGTGACGGCAGATTTACAGTCTGCTCCCTTTGGCCGCTCGGGAACCCCACCAGGGGTAATTCATCGTTTGAGGTACAGCTCGGAAATGGTGGTGGGGGAAGGATTCGAACCTTCGAAGTCGATGACGGCAGATTTACAGTCTGCTCCCTTTGGCCGCTCGGGAACCCCACCACGGGGTAAAGCGTTTACTGGCCTGCTTCCTTTTGGGAAGCGGGGCGCATCATATCAAATGACGCGCCACTGTAAAGCATTCCGGTGACAAAAATGAACTGGTTGCCTGATTTTTGCCCGTAAAGACGCAAAGGTAACCAATTCATTTCGCTGCCGATTAAAGAATGATCGTTCGGTTACCGTACACAAAGACGCGCTGGGCCAGCACCTGATATAACGCGCGGCTCAGCACGTTCTTCTCTACGTCACGACCCGCGCGCATCATATCCTCCGCGGTATAGGTATGATCCACGTGGATTACGTCCTGCATGATAATAGGGCCTTCATCCAGATTGTCGTTGACATAGTGCGCTGTCGCGCCAATGATTTTTACGCCGCGCTCGTAGGCCTGATGGTACGGACGCGCGCCGATAAAGGCAGGCAGGAACGAGTGATGAATATTGATGATCTTGTTCGGGAAACGCGCGACGAACGCTGGCGTCAGTACCCGCATATATTTTGCCAGCACGACGTAGTCCGGCTGGTGCGCGTCAATGGCGTCCGCCATCTGCTTATCATGCTCTTCACGAGTCAGACCCTCATGGCTGACCAGCTCGAAAGGAATCTCAAAACGCTCCACTAAAGAACGCAGGGTCTCGTGGTTGCCTATCACAGCGGCAATTTCAACATCCAGTCCGCCATAATTGGCTTTCATTAGCAGATCGCCAAGACAATGCGCTTCTTTCGTGACCAGAATCACCACACGACGACGTCCTGCCGGATTCAACTCGCGAATGGAGCCTTCAGGCAATGCGCTGTCGAGATCGGCCAACAGCGTGGCGTCGTTAAAAATTCCTTCCAGTTCGGTACGCATAAAAAAACGTCCGGTGCGGTGGTCTACGAACTCATTGTTCTGCACAATGTTCAGTTCGTGCTTGTAGCAAATATTAGTAATACGCGCGATAAGGCCCTTTTGATCCGGGCAAATAGTACGAAGCACTTTGCGTTGTAATGAATGCATTTGCAGCGGTAATCCTGTTGAGAATGTTTGCATAAGGAATGCTGTCGGGCGTTACTGACCGCAGCATTTTTTGAATTTTTTACCTGATCCGCAGGGGCAGGCGTCATTTCGTCCAATTTGTGGGCGTGTGCCGTCTATATAGTACCACCGACCGTTTTCTTTTAAAAAACGAGAACGTTCAAGGATGACGCCCGCTTTGCCGTTTTCACGAAAACGGGCGACAAAGCTGACGTAGCCGAGTTCATCGCTTTCGGCGCCGCTCTGTTCAAACACGGTTAAGCCGAGCCATTCGGTACTGGCGAACCCGGCGCTTATCTCATCGCGGAACGCCGCGGCATTGCAGTCCGGATGCCAGGTTTTGATTAAATAATCTGCGTCTTTCATCACAAAAGCGCAGTAGCGAGAACGCATGAGATGTGACGGATCGGGCGCAACTTGCTCGCCAGACACATATTGGTGGCAACATAGGCTATACTCGACAGCGCTACCGCAGGGACAAAGCTGTGACACGAATAGTCTCCCTGATAAAAAAACAGCGGATAAAAAGTCCAGGTGGCGCTATGTTAACTGAGCGATGGAGATGTTGCTACGCTCGAAAGCCAGGGGAAGTTTGTAGGTCACATGAGAAAGATGAAAATAGGTCTGGCGCTGGGGTCTGGTGCGGCGCGGGGCTGGTCACATATTGGTGTCATCAAAGCGCTCAGGCACATGGGCATTGATATTGACATCGTCGCCGGCTGTTCCATCGGTTCGTTAGTCGGCGCGGCGTATGCCAGTGATAAATTACCTGCGCTGGAAAAGTGGGTTTGCTCGTTCAGCTACTGGGATGTCCTTCGCCTGATGGATCTCTCGTGGCGACGGGGAGGACTGCTGCGCGGCGAGCGCGTGTTCAATCACTATCGTAATATCATGCCGGTGGAGACTATCGAACAGTGCTCGCGGCGTTTCGCCACGGTCGCCACTAACCTCAGTACCGGTCGCGAACTGTGGTTTACCGAAGGCGATCTGCATCTTGCGGTACGGGCCTCCTGCAGTATTCCTGGTCTGATGTCTCCTGTCGCACATAAGGGATACTGGCTGGTGGACGGCGGTGTGGTAAATCCCGTTCCTGTTTCACTGACCCGCGCCATGGGCGCCGATATCGTGATTGCCGTTGATCTGCAGCACGATGCGCATCTGATGCAACAAGATCTCCTCTCACCCAATGTCAACGGCGACGGCGCTGAGACTGACGTTGAAGGCCTGTCCTGGCGTGCGCGCTTAAAAGAACGTTTGGGCAGTATGACGGCACGACGTGTAGTGTCCGCGCCAACCGCGATGGAAATCATGACGACGTCTATCCAGATTCTGGAAAATCGTCTTAAGCGTAACCGCATGGCGGGCGATCCGCCTGACATATTAATACAACCGTTCTGTCCACAAATATCCACACTGGATTTTCATCGTGCCCATGCCGCCATTGAAGCAGGGCGGCTTGCGGTGGAAAAAAAGATGGACGAACTATTACCTCTGGTGCGTGCTGAAGTTTGACGCATCTTTTTTATCTACACTTAAGCAAATTCTGACAGGCAGGTGTGGCAATACCATGCCACTATTGATCAAAGCCAGTCAGGGGAGAGAACATGACGCAGCCATTGGTCGGGAAACAGATTCTTATCGTTGAGGATGAGCCGGTATTTCGCTCGCTTCTGGATTCGTGGTTTTCCTCATTGGGAGCGACAACGGCACTGGCGAGTGATGGGGTTGAGGCACTGGAGCGTTTTGATGAATTCACGCCCGATCTCATGATATGCGATCTTGCGATGCC
This sequence comes from Citrobacter sp. Cs237, assembly GCF_030332325.1. Taxonomy (NCBI): domain Bacteria; kingdom Pseudomonadati; phylum Pseudomonadota; class Gammaproteobacteria; order Enterobacterales; family Enterobacteriaceae; genus Citrobacter; species Citrobacter sp. Cs237. The sequence goes on from NZ_JAOWIB010000093.1 coordinate 330,963, forward strand.
GAGAATGAACGGACTCAAACTTGTCGAGCAATTACGTAACCGTGGGGACCAGACGCCGATACTGGTTATCTCCGCGACGGAAAATATGGCCGATATTGCTAAGGCGCTACGGTTGGGGGTCGATGACGTATTGCTAAAGCCGGTAAAGGATCTCAATCGTCTTCGCGAAACCGTCTTCGCCTGTCTTTATCCCAATATGTTCAATTCGCGGGTGGAAGAAGAAGAAAGGCTGTTCCGCGACTGGGATGCGATGGTTGGCGATCCGACTGCCGCCAGAAAATTACTGCAGGAGCTGCAGCCGCCGGTGCAGCAGGTTATTTCTCGCTGCCGCGTGAATTACCGGCAGTTAGTCTCAGCGGATAAACCGGGGCTGGTTCTGGATATCGCGCCGCTGTCGGACAACGATTTGGCTTTTTATTGTCTGGACGTAACACGCGCAGGGGATAATGGCGTACTGGCGGCATTACTCCTGCGGGCCTTATTTAATGGTCTGTTGCAGGAGCAGCTCGGGCATCAGAATCAACGCCTGCCTGAATTGGGCGCAGTGCTAAAACAGGTCAACCATCTGCTCCGCCAGGCCAATTTACCCGGTCAATTTCCGCTGCTGGTGGGGTATTACCATAGCGGGATTAAAAATCTGATACTGGTTTCTGCCGGGTTGAATGCAACATTAAATACCGGCTCACATAATGTACAAATCAGTAATGGCGTTCCGCTTGGGACGTTAGGAAATACTTATCTCAACCAAATTAGCCAGCGCTGCGAGTCGTGGCAATGTCAAATTTGGGGAGCAGGCGGCAGGTTGCGTCTTATGTTGTCTGCGGAATGAACAATCGGGCAGGCGCAAGCAAATTGCTTTACCCTGCCTTTCTCTGCCGGTGTTACTATCGGCGCCAGTTTTATACGTATTTGTCTTAATTATACGCATGCGCATCCTTTTCGGACCTGAGGCTTCTGTCAGTGCTGATATACTCGATGCGGTACAGATTGATGAACACGTTCAATACATGAACAGTCCAGGAGAATTTAAATGGCTGCCATTAACTCGAAAGTCAAAAAAGCCGTTATCCCGGTAGCGGGATTAGGAACCAGGATGTTACCGGCGACAAAAGCGATCCCGAAAGAGATGTTGCCGCTGGTTGATAAGCCATTAATTCAGTATGTCGTTAACGAATGTATTGCTGCGGGCATCACTGAAATTGTGCTGGTGACTCACTCTTCGAAAAATTCGATCGAAAACCATTTTGATACCAGTTTTGAACTGGAAGCGATGCTGGAAAAACGTGTTAAGCGTCAGCTGCTCGAAGAGGTACAGTCTATTTGCCCACCGCACGTAACGATTATGCAGGTACGTCAGGGGCTGGCAAAAGGGTTAGGTCATGCCGTATTGTGCGCGCATCCCGTCGTGGGTAACGAGCCTGTCGCGGTTATTCTGCCGGACGTTATTCTGGATGAGTACGAATCCGATCTCTCTCAGGATAACCTGGCCGAAATGATTCGCCGTTTTGACGAAACCGGTAATAGCCAGATTATGGTGGAGCCGGTCGATGACGTAACCGCTTATGGTGTCGTAGACTGCAAAGGCGTTGAATTAACCCCGGGCGAGAGCGTTCCGATGGTTGGCGTGGTAGAGAAGCCGAAAGCGGACGTCGCGCCGTCTAATCTGGCGATTGTGGGCCGTTATGTCCTGAGCGCAGATATCTGGCCACTGCTGGCGAAAACGCCTCCGGGAGCCGGTGACGAGATTCAGCTGACCGATGCAATCGACATGCTGATCGAAAAAGAAACCGTTGAAGCTTACCATATGAAAGGCAAGAGCCATGACTGTGGCAATAAATTAGGCTACATGCAGGCGTTTGTGGAATATGGTATCCGCCATAATTCTCTGGGTAGCGAATTTAAGGCCTGGCTTGAAGACGAAGTGGGTATTAAGCGGTAACCGGACGTTATAATTAACGTGATTAAGCGGCGCGGCACTCCAGCGCCGTTTTTTATGCGCCGCGTCTGGGGATTTTGGGAAATTACAGGCAAAAAAAATCCCGCGAGACGCGGGATTTCAGGCAAGTAAATACCGATTATTCCTTGATCAGGAAGTCTTCCAGCTGTTTACCTTGCTCTTCCATTGCTTTTTTGATCACTGCCGGAGTACGGCCCTGGCCGGTCCAGGTTTTGGTTTCGCCGTTTTCGTCTACGTAGCTATATTTAGCCGGACGTGCTGCACGTTTAGCTTTAGTGCCGGATTTAACCGCAGCCATGCTATTCAGCAGTTCATTCGGGTCAATGCCATCAGCAATCAGCATTTCGCGGTATTGCTGCAGTTTACGAGTGCGTTCTTCAACTTCAGCCGCTGCCGCGCTTTCTTCTTCACGACGCTCGTTAACAACAACTTCTAATTTTTCCAGCATTTCTTCCAGCGTTTCCAGGGTGCATTCTCTTGCCTGCGCACGAAGAGTACGGATGTTGTTCAGAATTTTAAGTGCTTCGCTCATTTTAGTAATCTCAAACTTATATTGGGGTGGTTTGTTGAGCTAATAATAGAGCGTTAAATTCAGATGTGCAATAGCCAGGAATGTAAGGAATTCAAAATTGCGCTTTATTTTTTGCCCCCAATTAATATCCGAACTTAAAATTTTCTTGAAGGAACGCACAAAAAAGAGCTTATTGGCAGAGCGGTTACTCCTTTTTTTACCCGACGGCGGACGGATTCAGCTCACATTTTATGTGGCGAAATAGTTACGCAATTCAGTGATTTCAACCTTTTGTATTAGTTTCCCACGGGGCTATACGCTATTACTTTGCAAGAGTTATGTAGAACAGTAACAATAAGTACAGGGTTTCCATTTAGCTGGCGTTGATAAGCGCTATTGATGTATATCGCGTCTGCAATATCGCAACAATGGGATTTGTCGCCTGATGTTTGTTCAATTGTTAATTCGTATTTTCCTTACGGTCGCCGTCGCAACGTGAACGCGCGGAAGGCGGAAGCGCGCATTCCGCATCCCGTTAACGCGCTATCCGACGCTGAACAACGGGAAATTATGGTACACTCGGCCCCGTCTTTATTCACTCTGGTGAGGGTCTGTGGCCGATGGCGCAGCTATATTTCTACTATTCAGCAATGAATGCAGGTAAGTCGACTGCCTTACTGCAATCTTCCTACAATTATCAGGAACGTGGGATGCGCACCGTCGTATATACCGCGGAAATAGACGACCGTTTTGGCGCAGGAAAAGTCAGTTCGCGTATAGGGTTGTCATCTCCTGCCAAATTGTTTAATCAACAATCATCTTTGTATGCAGAGATTGCCGCTGATAATACGCGCGAGCCGATACACTGTGTGCTGGTTGATGAATGTCAGTTTTTAACTCGCCAGCAGGTTTATGAATTATCGGAAGTTGTTGACCAACTCGACATTCCGGTGCTGTGTTACGGCTTGCGCACCGATTTTCGCGGTGAACTGTTTACGGGCAGTCAGTATCTGCTTGCATGGTCAGATAAGCTGGTTGAATTAAAAACGATCTGCTTCTGTGGTCGTAAGGCGAGCAGGGTATTACGCCTTGACCAGGCGGGCAGACCGTATAATGAAGGGGAGCAGGTGGTGATTGGCGGCAATGAGCGCTATGTCTCCGTTTGCCGTAAGCATTATAAAGAGGCGCTGGAAGAAGGCTCTCTGACGGCGATACAGGAACGTCACTGCCACCGTTAAGCTGCCCGCAGAGGGCGACTGAGGAGCCCTGACGGCATTCTTGTGAGCATGCGTGTGCAGTCGTGGATCAGCCATAAAAAAGCGGCCTCATCAGAGGCCGCTTTTAGTATGCTTTCGCAGAACTGCAATTAGGCGGATTTCTTCGCTTTTTTGTCAGCTTTTGGAGCCACAACGGCTTCAGCTTTTGCGGTTACGCCTTCGCTGAACTCACGACCGTAGTAGGTATCCAGCAGAATCTGTTTCAGCTCGGAGATCAGCGGGTAGCGCGGGTTAGCGCCGGTGCACTGGTCGTCGAAGGCATCTTCAGACAGCTTGTCAACGTGAGCCAGGAAGTCTGCTTCCTGAACGCCGGCTTCGCGGATAGACTTCGGAATACCCAGTTCAGCTTTCAGGCTTTCCAGCCAGGCCAACAGTTTCTCGATCTTCGCCGCTGTACGGTCGCCCGGTGCGCTCAGACCCAGATGGTCAGCGATTTCAGCATAACGACGACGCGCCTGCGGACGGTCGTACTGGCTGAATGCCGTCTGCTTGGTCGGGTTGTCGTTGGCGTTATAACGGATAACGTTGCTGATCAACAGGGCGTTCGCCAGACCGTGTGGAATGTGGAACTGGGAGCCCAGTTTGTGCGCCATGGAGTGGCACACGCCGAGGAAGGCGTTAGCAAATGCGATACCGGCAATGGTCGCGGCGCTGTGTACGCGTTCACGGGCAACCGGGTTTTTCGAACCTTCGTTGTAAGACGCCGGCAGGTTTTCTTTCAGCAGTTTCAGCGCCTGCAGCGCCTGACCGTCAGAGAACTCAGACGCCAGCACGGAAACGTAGGCTTCCAGGGCGTGAGTCACCGCATCCAGACCACCGAACGCACACAGTGACTTCGGCATATCCATCACCAGGTTAGCGTCGACAATCGCCATATCCGGCGTCAGCGCGTAGTCTGCCAGCGGATATTTCTGACCGGTCGCGTCGTCGGTTACCACCGCAAACGGCGTCACTTCTGAACCGGTACCGGACGTGGTGGTGACAGCGATCATTTTCGCTTTCACACCCATTTTCGGGAACTTATAGATACGTTTACGGATATCCATAAAGCGCAGCGCCAGTTCTTCGAAGTGAGTTTCCGGATGTTCGTACATTACCCACATGATTTTCGCCGCATCCATCGGGGAGCCGCCGCCCAGCGCGATGATCACGTCTGGTTTGAAAGAGTTGGCCAGTTCAGCGCCTTTACGTACAACGCTCAGGGTTGGGTCAGCTTCCACTTCAAAGAACACTTCGGTTTCAACGCCAGCCGCTTTCAGCACAGAGGTGATCTGGTCTGCATAGCCGTTGTTGAACAGGAAGCGGTCGGTCACGATGAGCGCACGTTTGTGGCCATCGGTAATCACTTCATCCAGCGCGATCGGCAGGGAGCCACGGCGGAAGTAGATAGATTTCGGAAGTTTGTGCCACAACATGTTTTCAGCTCGCTTAGCAACGGTTTTCTTGTTGATCAGGTGTTTTGGACCAACGTTTTCAGAGATGGAGTTACCACCCCATGAACCACAACCCAGCGTCAGGGACGGTGCGAGTTTAAAGTTGTACAGATCGCCGATACCGCCCTGGGAAGCCGGGGTGTTGATCAGGATACGGGCGGTTTTCATCATCTGACCGAAGTAAGCGACGCGTTCCGGCTGGTTGTCCTGGTCGGTGTACAGGCAGGAGGTATGACCGATACCGCCCATTGCCACCAGCTTCTCGGCTTTGTCCACCGCATCTTCGAAATCTTTCGCGCGGTACATTGCCAGGGTCGGGGACAGTTTTTCGTGTGCGAACGGCTCGCTTTCGTCAACCACTTTGACTTCGCCAATCAGGATTTTGGTGGTTGCCGGTACGGAGAAGCCTGCCAGTTCAGCGATTTTATATGCTGGCTGACCCACGATAGCGGCGTTCAGCGCGCCATTTTTCAGGATAACGTCCTGAACGGCTTTCAGCTCTTTGCCCTGCAGCATGTAGCCGCCGTGGCTGGCGAAGCGTTCGCGAACCGCATCATAAACAGAATCAACAACAACGACAGACTGCTCAGACGCACAGATAACGCCGTTATCAAAGGTTTTGGACATCAGCACGGACGCAACGGCACGTTTGATGTCGGCGGTTTCGTCGATAACAACAGGCGTGTTACCCGCGCCCACGCCGATGGCCGGTTTACCGGAGCTGTAGGCCGCTTTCACCATACCCGGACCGCCGGTCGCGAGGATTAGGTTGATGTCCGGGTGGTGCATCAGGGCGTTGGACAGCTCAACCGAAGGCTGGTCGATCCAGCCGATCAGATCTTTTGGCGCACCGGCAGCGATGGCCGCCTGCAGAACGATATCCGCCGCTTTGTTGGTGGCGTCTTTGGCACGCGGGTGCGGAGAGAAGATGATGGCGTTACGGGTCTTCAGGCTGATCAGCGATTTGAAGATAGCTGTGGAGGTTGGGTTAGTGGTCGGTACGATACCGCAGATGATACCGATCGGTTCAGCGATGGTAATCGTCCCGAAAGTGTCGTCTTCAGACAGCACACCACAGGTCTTTTCATCTTTATAGGCATTGTAGATGTATTCGGAAGCAAAGTGGTTTTTGATCACTTTATCTTCAACGATACCCATGCCGGATTCGGCTACGGCCATTTTGGCGAGGGGGATACGGGCATCTGCGGCTGCCAGAGCGGCGGCGCGGAAGATTTTGTCGACCTGTTCTTGAGTGAAACTGGCATATTCACGCTGGGCTTTTTTGACGCGCTCGACGAGTGCGTTAAGTTCAGCGACATTAGTAACAGCCATAATGCTCTCCTGATAATGTTAAACTTTTTTAGTAAATCATCTGCGCGATACGTGAGTATAGACAGAGGGCATAAGTTTGTATAACAACCGAAAAATCAAATGGTTACTTAACGTCCAGTTCGCTCTGATTTACTAAAAGAGCTTATACGTCAGCGTCATCTAACTCTAACGCGTTACTTCCAGGTGGCGTAAGCAAGGTTACTCACTTCTGAGTAGCGATTACGTGATCCAGATCAAAATTTCGCAAAGCTGACACCTTTCAGCAGGGCATTTTAGCGCTAAACGTTAAGTGTTGATTAATTGTATAGGTGAATGGTCTTTAAGTTAGCATAATTAATACATATTAATAACACTCAGGAAAGGGAGCAATTTTGCGTGAAGCAGGTGAAAAGTGCTGTGAAAAGGCGTATCTTCAGCACGGTTTTTACCCTTTACTCTTTGATTAACTTTATACGGCTAACGCTGCGGAGCTAACCGTGACTCAAACGCTGTTTGATTTTCCTGTTTATTTTAAATTTTTCATAGGGTTATTTGCGTTAGTGAACCCAGTCGGGATTATCCCCGTCTTTATCAGCATGACCAGCTACCAGACGGCGGCGGCACGTAATAAGACCAACCTGACGGCGAACCTGTCCGTTGCCATCATTTTGTGGACCTCTTTGTTCCTTGGCGATGGCATTCTCCAGGTCTTTGGCATTTCTATCGACTCATTCCGTATTGCTGGCGGCATTCTGGTCGTGACCATCGCCATGTCGATGATCAGCGGTAAGCTGGGGGAAGACAAACAGAACAAACAGGAAAAATCAGAAACGGCGATTCGGGAAAGCGTGGGCGTAGTGCCGCTGGCGCTGCCCTTGATGGCGGGGCCGGGGGCAATCAGTTCCACTATCGTCTGGGGAACCCGCTACCATAGCCTGATGTATTTGTTTGGCTTCTTTATTGCCATTGCGCTCTTCGCGCTTTGCTGCTGGGGATTGTTTCGCATGGCGCCGTGGCTGGTGCGCGTCCTCGGGCAAACCGGAATTAACGTGATTACGCGTATTATGGGTCTGCTGCTCATGGCGTTGGGCATCGAATTTATCGTTACCGGTATTAAGGCGATATTCCCCGGTCTGTTAAGTTAATACCTTTCAAATGAAAGAATAGGCGGAGCATTAATGGCTCCGTTTTTCTCCCGTCATTATTTTCACTTTCCGTTGCGCTTGTACTGCAGTCGTTCGTCTGCGGTATAGATACCATTTATTTATTGCATTGATTTAGCAGAGATTCTCTACAAAAGGCTGGTGCACAAGGTGTAAATTTTTTCACATCACAATCCGGGACTTGATGAAGGATTATTGAAATGTTATTAGTTATTTCAATGACCTCTCAGATGAATGTGCTAAATAATAAACAATTGTTAATTTTTTGTGCATTTGAGTTCATGGGTGAAAGCGCAGGATGTCAAAATCAGTTAATTATAGATTACATGTTATTTAACAGTGAGTTATGCGTTAATTCGCGGTTTTGATGCGTTCTGTTGGGGCGGTTTTTTTTCTACAAAAGAGAATTGCTTAACAAATCTGTAAATTGTATTGGCGGACGAGAAACGCATTTGTTACTTTCCGACACTCTATTTCTCAGCAGAATGTGCGTTGATGAGAATTAATATCAACACGCTTTTTGCCCGAATACGGCGCGCGTTTCTGACAGGGTAAGCGCGCAAAAAGAATCGACGTAAGGCGGTCGTTCGAATCGCCAGAATAAATAATAAAGTCGGTGATAGCAGGCAGTAAAGCACCTGACAGCAGAAAGTCTCCGGGGCTGATCAGGGATCCTTAGCGGGATTAACAGGCTGGTAATAAAACCAGTAATTATAATGAGGGAGTACAAACACAATGACCAACACGAAAAAAAGTTTAGTGGCCGCAGGGGTTCTCTCTGCGCTCCTCGCCGGAAATGCGGCAATGGCTGCGGTCGTTCCCCCAGGCGTGCAGCTGGCGGAAAAGCAAACGCTGGTGCGCAATAATGGCTCGGAAGTTCAGTCTCTCGATCCGCATAAAATCGAAGGGGTACCGGAATCCAACATCAGCCGCGACCTGTTCGAAGGGCTGATAATAAGCGACGTAGAGGGCAAACCCTCTCCCGGCGTGGCGGAAAAGTGGGACAATAAAGACTTTAAAGTCTGGACGTTCCATCTACGTAAAGATGCAAAATGGTCCGACGGCTCCCCAGTGACCGCTCAGGATTTCGTTTATAGCTGGCAGCGTCTGGCCGATCCCAACACCGCTTCGCCTTATGCCAGTTATCTGCAGTACGGACATATCGTGAATATTGACGATATCGTCGCCGGTAAAAAACCGGTGACCGATCTGGGCGTTAAAGCCCTCGACGATCATACTTTTGAAGTGACGCTGAGCGAGCCGGTGCCTTATTTCTATAAGCTGCTGGTGCATTCGTCTGTTTCTCCGGTACCGAAGGCGGTGGTTGAAAAATTCGGTGATAAGTGGACGCAGCCAGCGAATATAGTCAGTAACGGCGCTTACAAACTGAAGGACTGGGTGGTTAACGAGCGTATCGTCCTTGAGCGTAACCCCCAATACTGGGATAACGCCAAAACCGTTATTAATCAGGTCACCTACCTGCCGATCTCCTCAGAAGTCACTGATGTTAACCGCTACCGTAGCGGTGAAATCGACATGACCTACAACAACATGCCGATTGAACTGTTTCAGAAGCTGAAGAAAGAGATCCCGAACGAAGTACACGTTGACCCGTATTTGTGCACCTACTATTACGAAATCAATAACCAGAAAGCCCCGTTTACGGATGTGCGCGTGCGTACCGCGCTCAAGCTGGCGCTGGATCGCGATATCATCGTCAACAAAGTGAAAAACCAGGGCGACTTGCCAGCCTACAGCTTTACGCCGCCGTATACCGACGGGGCAAAACTGGTGGAGCCGGAATGGTTTGGCTGGACGCAGGAAAAGCGTAACGAAGAAGCGAAAAAACTGCTGGCTGAAGCCGGTTATACCGCCGATAAACCGCTGACCTTTAACTTGCTGTACAACACCTCCGATCTCCATAAGAAACTGGCCATTGCCGCCGCATCTATCTGGAAGAAAAATTTAGGCGTCAACGTGAAACTGGAAAACCAGGAGTGGAAAACCTTCCTGGATACGCGTCATCAGGGGAATTATGACGTTTCCCGCGCCGCCTGGTGTGCGGATTACAACGAGCCGACCTCTTTCCTGAATATGGTGCTGTCTGACAGTTCGAACAACACCACGCATTATAAGAGCCCGGCGTTTGACAAGATCATTGCCGATACGCTGAATGCACAAGATGACGCGCAGCGTTCTGAACTCTATGCTCAAGCCGAGCAGCAGTTGGATAAAGACTCTGCAATAGTGCCGGTGTTCTATTATGTCAACGCTCGCCTGGTTAAACCGTGGGTAGGGGGTTACACCGGTAAAGACCCGATGGATAATATTCACGTTAAAGACTTGTATATTATCAAGCATTAATGGCAAAGGGTGGGGCAGAATAGCGTGCCCCACTGTGTCTTTTATCGTCGACTATTACTACCTCGCTGCACACGTTCAGCATGGCGAGGTATAAAGGCACACGCCAGAAGGTACGGGCAATGTTGAAATTTATCTTACGCCGCTGTCTGGAAGCGATTCCGACGCTATTTATTCTTATTACCATTTCGTTCTTTATGATGCGTCTGGCGCCGGGGAGTCCTTTCACCGGCGAGCGCGCATTGCCGGCAGAAGTGCTGGCGAATATCGAAGCGAAATATCATCTCAACGATCCCATCATGACCCAATATTTCAGCTATCTGAAACAACTGGCGCATGGGGATTTTGGTCCTTCATTTAAATACAAAGATTACACCGTTAACGATCTGGTGGCGTCGAGTTTCCCGGTTTCGGCGAAACTGGGCGCGGCGGCTTTCCTGTTAGCGGTGATCCTCGGCGTTAGCGCGGGCGTTATCGCGGCGCTTAAGCAAAATACGCGCTGGGATTACATGGTGATGGGGGTGGCAATGACCGGCGTCGTCATCCCGAGCTTTGTGGTCGCGCCGCTTCTGGTGATGATATTTGCCTTCACGCTGCACTGGCTGCCGGGCGGCGGCTGGAATGGCGGGGCGCTGAAATTTATGATCCTGCCAATGGTCGCCTTATCGCTGGCCTATATCGCCAGCATCGCCCGTATTACCCGCGGTTCGATGATTGAAGTTCTGCACTCCAACTTCATTCGCACCGCACGGGCGAAAGGGCTGCCGATGCGACGCATCATTTTTCGCCATGCGCTGAAACCGGCGCTGTTACCGGTGCTTTCATACATGGGACCGGCCTTTGTCGGCATCATCACCGGCTCAATGGTCATTGAAACTATCTATGGCCTGCCCGGCATCGGCCAGCTTTTTGTGAATGGCGCGCTGAACCGTGACTATTCGCTGGTGCTAAGCCTGACGATTCTGGTAGGGACGTTAACCATCGTATTCAATGCGATTGTCGATGTGCTGTATGCCGTGATCGACCCGAAAATCCGTTACTGAGACTGGAGCTCGCGATGATGTTAAGTAAGAAAAACAGCGAGGCGCTGGAGAATTTCAGTGAAAAGCTGGAGGTCGAAGGGCGCAGCCTGTGGCAGGATGCCCGCCGACGCTTTATGCATAACCGTGCGGCGGTTGCCAGTCTGGTTGTTCTGGTCATTATTGCCTTGTTCGTCACGCTGGCGCCAATGCTGTCATCGTTCACCTATTTTGATACCGACTGGGGAATGATGTCGAGCGCGCCGGACGTTGAGTCCGGACACTATTTCGGCACCGACTCGTCCGGTCGCGACCTGCTAGTGCGCGTGGCGATTGGCGGACGTATTTCTCTGATGGTGGGGATCGCCGCTGCGCTGGTGGCGGTGATTGTGGGGACGCTATACGGCTCGCTTTCCGGCTATCTCGGCGGCAAAGTGGATTCGGTGATGATGCGCCTGCTGGAAATCCTCAACTCCTTCCCGTTTATGTTCTTCGTGATCCTGCTGGTCACCTTCTTTGGACAAAATATCCTGCTGATTTTTGTGGCTATCGGCATGGTCTCCTGGCTGGACATGGCGCGTATCGTGCGCGGTCAGACGCTGAGCCTGAAGCGTAAAGAGTTTATCGAGGCCGCTCAGGTGGGCGGCGTTTCCACGACGAATATCGTTATCCGCCACATTGTGCCCAACGTGCTTGGGGTGGTGGTGGTCTACGCGTCGTTGCTGGTGCCAAGCATGATCCTGTTTGAATCTTTCCTTAGTTTCCTGGGATTGGGAACCCAGGAGCCGCTGAGCAGTTGGGGCGCGTTATTAAGCGACGGCGCGAACTCAATGGAAGTTTCGCCGTGGTTGCTGCTGTTTCCGGCAGGATTCCTGGTGGTGACGTTGTTTTGTTTTAACTTTATTGGCGATGGCTTGCGTGATGCCCTCGACCCGAAAGACCGTTAAGGAGCGCAGCCATGAGCGTAATTGAAACAGCAACCGCGCCGCTCGCGGAGCAACGGGCTAACGCACTGCTGGACGTACAGGATCTCCGCGTGACCTTCAGTACGCCGGACGGTGACGTCACTGCCGTAAACGATCTGAACTTTACCCTGCGTGCCGGGGAAACCTTAGGAATTGTCGGCGAGTCCGGCTCAGGCAAATCGCAGACCGCGTTTGCGCTGATGGGGCTGCTGGCCCCCAATGGCCGGATTGGCGGATCGGCAAAGTTCAATGGCAGTGAGATCCTTAATCTACCCGAACGGGAATTGAACAAACTGCGCGCCGAGCAAATTTCGATGATCTTCCAGGACCCAATGACCTCGCTGAACCCTTATATGCGCGTTGGGGAGCAGCTAATGGAAGTGCTGATGCTGCATAAAGGAATGCGCAAAGCTGAGGCATTTGAAGAGTCGGTGCGAATGCTGGATGCCGTCAAAATGCCGGAAGCCCGCAAGCGCATGAGAATGTTTCCCCATGAGTTTTCCGGCGGCATGCGTCAGCGCGTCATGATCGCGATGGCGTTGCTGTGTCGACCAAAACTGCTGATCGCCGATGAACCGACCACCGCGCTGGACGTGACCGTGCAGGCGCAAATCATGACCCTGCTCAATGATCTGAAGCGGGAATTCAATACGGCAATCATTATGATTACCCACGATCTTGGCGTTGTGGCGGGTATTTGCGACAAAGTGCTGGTGATGTATGCGGGGCGCACTATGGAGTACGGCGCAGCGCGCGACGTCTTTTACCGTCCCGTTCACCCCTATTCCATCGGCTTGCTTAACGCGGTGCCGCGTCTGGATGGCGAAGGCGAAGAGATGTTAACGATTCCCGGCAACCCGCCAAACCTGTTGCGTTTGCCGAAAGGCTGCCCGTTTCAGCCGCGCTGTCCCTACGCGATGGAGATATGCAGCAGCGCGCCGCCGCTCGACGAGTTCAGCCCGGGTCGCCTGCGCGCCTGCTTTAAACCGGTGGAGGAACTGGTATGAATGCTGTAGATGAAAAACGTAAAGTCCTCCTCGAAATTGCCGATCTGAAGGTTCATTTCGCGATTAAAGACGGCAAGCAGTGGTTCTGGCAGCCGTCAAAAACGCTGAAGGCGGTGGATGGCGTGACGCTGCGGCTGTACGAAGGCGAAACGCTGGGCGTCGTGGGGGAGTCGGGCTGTGGAAAATCGACCTTCGCAAGGGCGATTATTGGTCTCGTGAAAGCGACCGATGGCAAAGTGGCCTGGCTGGGAAAAGATCTGCTGGGTATGAAAGCGGAAGAATGGCGCAACGTGCGCAGCGATATCCAGATGATTTTTCAGGATCCACTGGCGTCGCTGAACCCACGCATGACCATCGGAGAAATTATCGCTGAACCGCTGCGCACCTATCATCCGGCGCTACCGCGGCAGGACGTACGCGAACGGGTCAAGGCGATGATGATGAAAGTGGGGTTGCTGCCAAATCTCATCAACCGTTACCCGCACGAGTTTTCCGGCGGTCAGTGCCAGCGTATCGGTATTGCGCGTGCGCTGATCCTGGAGCCAAAGCTCATTATCTGCGACGAGCCGGTTTCGGCACTCGACGTCTCCATCCAGGCGCAGGTGGTAAATCTGCTGCAACAATTGCAGCGTGAAATGGGGTTGTCGCTGATATTTATCGCCCATGACCTGGCGGTGGTGAAGCATATCTCCGACCGCGTACTGGTGATGTATCTGGGGCATGCGGTAGAGCTGGGGACCTACGATGAGGTGTATCACAACCCGCTGCACCCCTATACTAAAGCGTTGATGTCTGCCGTGCCGATCCCCGATCCCGATCGGGAAAAAAACAAGACCATCCAACTGCTGGAAGGGGAATTGCCTTCGCCAATTAACCCGCCTTCCGGCTGTGTATTTCGCACCCGTTGCCCGATCGCCGGGCCGGAGTGCGCAAAAACACGCCCGGTGCTGGAAGGCAGTTTCCGACATGCTGTTTCCTGCCTGAAAGTAGACCCGTTATAATTGCCAGGGCTGATATCACGTCAGCCCTGTTTTTTATTGTGAGGTTACCGTGTCACTTTCTTTATCGTCGATTCGGCGTCGTCTTTACCACACCTTATTTGATCTGAATACCCGCTCGGGGCGGCGCTTTGAAGGTCTGTGCGCGCTGTTTGCGCTGATCAGCGTGGTCATTATTTTTGTCGAATCGGGACTGGGAACCCAGTATCACCTGACCTATGACGAATGGCATCTTTTTGTCTGGCTGGAACTGTTCGTCACGCTAATTTTCACCGTCGAATATTTGCTGCGTCTGCTCAGTTGGCCGAACCCGGCAAAATATGTGTTCAGTTTTTGGGGAATAATTGATTTAGCCACCATACTGCCGCTCTACGTTATGTGGCTATGGCCGGAGATCAGCCTGAATTATGTCTTTGCCTGGCGCGCCATGCGGGCGATCCGCGTATTGCGTATCTTAAAGCTGCTGCGCTTTATGCCTTCTTTGCGCGTATTTTGGCAGGCAATTGTCAGCGCGCGGCATCAGTTGATTCTGTTTTATTCTTTCATCGCCATCGTCATGATTATTTTCGGCACGCTGATGTATCTCATCGAGGGGCCGAAATACGGTTTTACTACGCTGAACGCTTCTGTCTACTGGGCGATAGTGACGGTCACCACCGTCGGATATGGCGATATCACGCCACATACGCCGCTTGGGCGGATTGTTGCCTCGCTGTTGATCCTGATTGGCTATTCGGTGATTGCTATCCCAACCGGCTTAATTACTACCCATATGAGTACCGCGTTTCAAAAGGATAATCAGCCGCGCAAGTGTCCGCACTGCCAGCAAAGCAAGCACGAAAACAGCGCGCGGTATTGCAACCACTGTGGCAGTAAATTACCGGGGTAAGGGAAGAACGCCGGAAAGCGGGCGGCTTTCCGGCATGACGGAGGGTTATTCGCGCCAGAGAATATGGCAGAGCTTATGGTCTTTTTCGCGACACAGGAGAACGCGGGCAAAAATATCGTTAATCTCGCCGTCTTCACTGTCGGCAAGCCCAATCACTACCTCGGCAAAGAAATCAGGATTCAGGTCGTAATCGACGTGTTCCTGCCAGTCTTCAGACGGATCAAACAATTCCGCTCCACCGCGTTCTTCGAACTGTAAATTGAACAGAATTATGTCTGCCGGGTCGAGGTTATCGGCCGCCAGTTCGAGAAAAATATCGTAAGCCTGCTCAAGCGTTTCATCTTCAGTCAGGCGATTGTTCAGATCCATATCCATAATGACTACCTGTTTACCTACTATTGGGCACGTTTTACAGCAATGGACTGAAGAAGTAAAACAGTCGCTCGGCAATCCGCTGCCAGAGTGGGCGTTTTACCCACAAACGGGCATCCAGCAACCGCGAGCGGGAGATATAGTCGTCCTGCACCGCGGCGAGATCGCCGCCGAATCCGGCATCATCGATCACCAGCGTGATTTCGAAATTCAGCCACAGGCTGCGCATATCCAGATTGACCGTACCGACAAGACTCAGCTCACCGTCCACCAGGACGCTTTTGGTATGTAACAGGCCGCCTTCGAACTGATAGATTTTGACGCCTGCCGCCAGCAGTTCGCTAAAGAACGCGCGGCTGGCCCAGCCAACCAGCAGGGAATCGTTCTTGCGGGGAAGAATTATGCTGACGTCCACGCCGCGCTGGGCGGCGGTACAGATGGCGTGCAGCAAATCGTCGCTGGGCACGAAGTAGGGCGTCGTCATGATCAAATATTCACGTGCGGAATATGCGGCGGTCAGCAGCGCCTGATGAATCAAATCCTCCGGGAAGCCGGGGCCGGATGCAATGGTGTGGATCGTGTGACCGCTGGCCTGCTCGAAAGGCATAATATTGACGTCCGGCGGCGGGGGCAAAATGCGCTTGCCGGTTTCGATCTCCCAGTCGCAGGAGTAGACGATGCCCATCGCAGTCGCAACCGGACCTTCCATGCGCGCCATTAAGTCCACCCACTGGCCGACGCCGGCGTCTTGTTTGAAGTAGCGCGGATCCACCATATTCATGCTGCCGGTATAGGCAATGTAGTTGTCAATCATCACCATTTTACGGTGCTGACGCAGGTCCATGCGCCGCAGGAAGACGCGAAGCAGGTTCACCTTGAGCGCTTCAACCACTTCTATCCCGGCGTTACGCATCATCGCCGCCCATGGGCTGCGGAAGAACGCCACGCTGCCAGCGGAGTCGAGCATCAGACGGCAGTGAATGCCGCGACGCGCGGCCGCCATCAGCGACTCCGCAACCTGATCGGCCATGCCGCCCGGCTGCCAGATATAAAAGACCATCTCGATGTTATGCCGCGCCAACTGGATGTCCCGGATCAGCGCCTGCATCACATCGTCGGTGTCGGTCAGCAACTGGAGCTGGTTGCCCTTGACGCCGGCAATGCCCTGGCGACGTTCGCAAAGTTTAAACAGCGAGGACGCCACGCTGCTGTTTTCTTCGGCGAAAATGTGTTTGCAGGATTTGAGATCGTTTAACCATTTGGCCGTGGAAGGCCACATTGCCCGCGCGCGTTCAGCGCGACGTTTGCCTAAGTGAAGTTCTCCAACGGAAAGATAAGCGATGATCCCGACCAGCGGCAGTATATAAATGATCAGCAGCCAGGCCATGGCGGAAGGCACCGCGCGTCGTTTCATTAATATACGTAATGTTACACCGGCAATGAGCACCCAGTAGCCCAGAATGACCAGCCAACTCACCACCGTGTAGAAGGTTGTCATAGTTTAAAAATCCTTTTGAAAGCGCATTGTTAAGAGTTTACGCGTCAGGATTAATCTGGCAAATAAAAACGCGGGAAAAGCGCTAGCCTGCCTGGCGACGAGGCGTATAATGCAGACTCTTGCACTGTAAGAGTAAGTCACATGAAGCGGAGTAGAACGGAAGTGGGACGCTGGCGTATGCTGCGTCAGGCCAGTCGCCGAAAAGCGCGTTGGCTTGAAGGGCAGTCACGTCGCAATATGCGGATCCACTCAATCAGAAAGTGTATCCTCAACCATCAGCGTAACGCGCTGCTGTTTGCGATCCACAGCGTCTGAGCAACACGGGCACCGCCTGCGGTGCCCAAAGAACCACGGTTTAAAACGTTTTCTTATAGGGCTTAACCGACACCTGGGCATACACCCCGGCGGCCACATACGGATCGGCTTCCGCCCACTTTTGCGCGTCTTCCAGTGAATCAAATTCTGCAATGACCGTTGAGCCGGTAAAACCCGCCGCACCCGGATCGTTGCTGTCGACCGCGGGCATTGGACCTGCGGTCAACAAACGACCTTCATCGCGAAGCAACTGCAGACGCGCCAGATGAGCAGGGCGGACGGAAAGGCGTTTTTCCAGCGAATCGGCGTGATCCTGAGCATAGATAACATAAAGCACGTATAAGGCTCCTTAATCAGAAACGTCATGGGACGCAAACAGGCAAATCGAGTGTGTAAATACGTTATTGGAAAGGTCACCTGACTGCAACGCAAAGATGTCAGCTTTGTTAAGGCCACAGCGATAGCAAGGATTTTTTCGCCAGAATTTGGTTTTTAAATGCCGCCGACCGTGATGCCTTATTGAATATGATTGCTATTTGCATTTAAAATTGAGGTCTGGTTTTTCAACTGAAACGATTATGACTTCAATGACCCTTGATTTACCTCGTCGCTTCCCCTGGCCGACGCTGCTCTCTGTTGCCATTCATGGCGCGCTGGTTGCGGGACTCTTATATACCTCGGTACATCAGGTTATTGAACTGCCCGCGCCTGCGCAGCCTATCTCCGTAACGATGGTCTCTCCGGCAGACCTGGAACCGCCTCAGGCGGTTCAGCCGCCGCCGCAACCGGTCGTTGAGCCTGAACCCGAGCCGGAACCTGAAATTACCCCCGAACCGCCAAAAGAAGCGCCGGTGGTGATCGAAAAACCGAAACCCAAGCCAAAGCCGAAACCCAAACCGAAGCCGGTGAAAAAGGTCGAGGAGCAGCCGAAACGGGACGTTAAGCCCGCGGAGCCGCGTCCGGCATCACCGTTTGACACTAACGCGTCTGCGCGTCCGACGACCCGTAGCGCGGCGGCAACCAGCAAACCTGCTGTCGCCGTGCCGTCAGGACCGCGCGCCCTGCGCCGTAATCAGCCGCAGTATCCGGCGCGCGCGCAGGCGTTACGTATTGAAGGGCGGGTGAAGGTGAAATTTGATGTGACTGCAGACGGTCGGGTGGACAATGTGCAAATTCTTTCTGCCCAACCTGCCAATATGTTCGAGCGTGAAGTGAAGAATGCGATGCGCAGATGGCGCTACGAAGCGGGTAAACCCGGTTCTGGGCTGGTGGTCAATATTGTCTTCCGTCTGAACGGCACCACACAGATCGAGTAATGAATCGTATAAATCCGCAGCCGGAGGACAGTACACCGTCCTCCGGCACTGTTGAGGCAGGTTTCCGATATCAGTCCTGCACCGGCAGCGGGCGCGGCTTTCCGTCCGGATCAACCGCAACATAGATAAACAGCGCTTCGGTTGCTTTGTAGCGCTGGCCAATGGGCTCTGACGCCACTTTCTTCACCCAGACTTCAATATTAATACTCACCGAGGTGGTTCCGCGCTTCACGCAGCGCGCGTAACAGCACACGACATCGCCCACGGCTACCGGGCGCAGAAAGCTCATTCCTTCCACGCGGACGGTTACCACGCGGCCATGAGCAATCTCTTTCGCCTGAATCGCGCCGCCAATATCCATTTGTGACATCAGCCAGCCGCCAAAAATATCGCCATTGGCGTTTGTGTCGGCGGGCATGGCCAGTGTGCGTAAAACCAGTTCGCCCTGAGGGACGTTAGTTGTTGTTGTCATGGTAAAACCGAGTAGAGAGAAAAAATTCCAGCCGCGATGCTACTATGATTTTCGCATGGATAACAGAGGGGAAACGCCCGCGAGGCGGGCGTTGGAGAGATTAAAATGACATGGTGACGCCAGCGTAATATGCCCGGCCTGGTTCGTTGTAGGTCGACGCGCCGTCGTTTTCACGATAAATCTGCTTATCGAACAGGTTACTGATGCCCGCATTAAGTCGCAGATTCTTTGTCATCTGATAATTCGCGCCAATGCCGACAATCGCGTAGGCGCCGATTTCTTTATCCGACATTGCGCCGGTCTCGTTACGCGTTTCGGCGTACTCACGCGGTTTCTGACGGCCATACTGCGTCCACTGGAGGTTTGTCGAGAATTTATCGTTAACCTGCCAGTCCAGCATGGTATTGATCGTGTACTTAGGAATAACCGACAGTGGGTTACCGGTGTCCTTATTTTCCGATTTGATCATGTAGGTCGCATTGGTGCGCCAGCTCAGGGTGTCCGGCAGCAGCGGGATCACCACGTTACCTTCCAGACCTTCGACTATTGCTTTGCCGCCGTTTTCCCACTGCAGAATGTTGTTGCCGTTAGAGGCGTAGCCGATGATGTCCGTTCCCGAAACAATCTTATTTTTGTAGTCGTTACGGAACCAGGTTATGCCCGCATCCCAGCCGTCATAGTTAAATTCAAGACCGATCTCTTTATTGATGCTGATTTCCGGATCCAGGTCCGGGTTGCCCAGCAGGTAGCAACTGCCCGTGGCGATATTATTCGGGCAGCCGTTGCCGCGTGTGGACAGCAGATAGCCTTCGCTGGACTGATACAGGTTTGGCGCTTTGAAGACCCGCGCAATCCCGGCTTTTAGCTTAAACATGTCGCCAAGCTCCTGGGACATGTTCAGGCTGGGGCTCCAGTTACTGCCGAAGTCGTTGTGATAGTCAAAGCGGATCCCCGGGATGATGTCCGTTCCTGGGCGCGCCTGGATGTTATCTTCAAGATAAATACCGGTCAGGGTGGCGCTGTTTTTCGTGCTACGGTCAGAAGCGTCGCCGGAGACATTGCCAATCTGCACGCCGGATGCGCTGGTCGCCTGCATCGATGCCGGATCGTTTAGTTCATCGCGGCTCCATTCGGCCCCAAGGGTCAGGGTTTGATCGACCAGCCAGAAGACCGGAATGTTCAGTTCGCCAGAAGAACGATACGACTCCAGGCGGCTGGTGGAGTAATCGGTATTATTGATCATTCCCTCCACTTTCCCGGTCGAGCCTTCCTGCATCCGCGTATTATTGGTTTTTTCGTAATAGACGCCGAATTTTGACTGTCCCCAGTCCCAGATCCCGTTATGGGTTAAGCCCCATGACTGACGGTACATCCGGTTAGTTTCTTCACCGTATAGCGTGTTGACCAGACCATTAGGGCTGACGTTGCTGTTACTGTACTGAGTGTCGCCTGCGTAAATATTCCCCTGACGGCTGTAGCTGTAGTCAAAATCGACAATCTGCTGCGGCGTCAGTTTCCAGGAGAGCAGGGCATTAATATCTTTGTTGCGTACCCCTTCACGTCCGGCGGCATAGGAGCCGTTTTGTTGGGTATTGATGTCCGCGGCGTCGGCGTCGGTTTTGTTAATGTTTCCGTACAGGCGCATCGTCAGTACATCGTCAATGAGCGGCCCACTCAGGTTGAAGTTTGCGCGCTTGGTCGCGCCTTCTTTATTGTTCTCGGGCTGGTTGGTATAGAGAGAAAGCGAGCCGTGCCAGTCGTTTGTTGGCTGTTTGGTGATGATATTCACCACGCCGCCAGCGGCGCCAGAGCCGTAGCGTGCCGCCGCCGGGCCGCGCAGAACCTCAATGCGCTCAACCATTTCCGCAGGCACCCAGTTGGTATCACCCCGGGTGTCCCGCTCGCCGCGCCAGCTATAGCGTACCGAGTTTCTGGACGTTACCGGTACGCCGTCAATCAAAATAAGGGTGTTTTCCGGACCCATACCGCGAATGTCTATCTGACGGTTATTGCCCCGGCTGCCGCTGGCGCTGTTACCCGTCAGGTTAACCCCCGGCATAGTGCGAATAATATCGGAGAGATCGTTAACGGGAGGGTGTTTTTCAATGTCTTTGGCGGTAATGACAGACACCCCTGGCTGCTGCTTAAGGGCTTCTTCGGCGGTGGCCTGCACGACCATGGTTTCACCGTCATTCATCGCGTCGTCTGCAGCGAACGCATTTCCACTCAATGCTGCGGCAATCAAGAGCGCCAGAGGGCGCGGAGAGCTTTTTATTATCGAAATCATCAACGGACATCCCTATTGTTAAAAACGCGATACGGAATATCAATGATAAGCATTCTCATTACAATATCGGGAAGGCAATCTCCACAATATCTTCATGATTCACCCAATTTATGGATCGATAACAAAGGAAAAGTGCAGAACAGGTGATACCGGGAGGGGAGAAAAAAAAGCCAGGCTTTCAGGCCTGGCATCGAAAGCGGTTCAGGATTTGTCTTCCTGCGGCATATGTCGATAAATATAGACGCCGCTGAGCAGGGTAAAAATCAGCGTCAGCGCGGTCAGGCCAAACACTTTAAAGTTCACCCAGATATTTTGCGGTAGCCAGAACGCGATATAAATATTCGCGAGGCCGCACAGAATAAAGAACACCGCCCACGCGAGGTTGAGCTTCGACCACACTGCTTGCGGCAGCGTCAGTTCTTTACCCAACATGCGCTGAATCAGCGGTTTTTTCATTACCCACTGGCTGATCAGCAACGCGCTGGCAAACAGGCCATAAATGACCGTGACTTTCCACTTAATAAACTCATCGTTATGGAAGAAGATCGTCAGCCCACCAAACACGGCGACCAGAACAAAAGTAATCAGCGCCATTTTCTCTACCTTGCGGTAGCGAACCCAACTGTAGATAAGCACGATGGCCGTTGCCACAATCAGCGCGGAGGTGGCGGCATAGATGTCATAGACTTTGTAAAAAACAAAGAAGACCACCAGCGGTAAAAAATCGAGAAACTGCTTCATTGTTCAATTCCGTAATCAAAAGCGTCGGGCGAAAAGGCCTGCGACGCGTAAGGGGTTATTGGCGAATCAACATATACAAACGGAACAGGTAGATGAGCAATACGGCAGAGATCAAATTGCTCAACGTATTTGCGATCACCGCGCCAACGTTCGGGTCAAAGGCGGCAAAGCTCGATGCGAACAGTAACAGCAGCGTTTTTGCCAACAGCCAACCGATGACGGCCGGGGCCACCAGTCGCATGTTCGCCCACGCCAGACGCATGCTGTTACGCATGGCCTCAAATATGCCCATCTTATCCTGCACCAGCATCACCGGGGCCAGAGCCAATACGATGGCCAGCAGAATGCCGGGCACCACAATCAGCATAATCCCCAGTTGCACCAGCAGCGTGGTCAGCAAAATCAGAATGAACAGTTTTGGCAGCACCGGCGCGCTGGCGCCAATAGCACGCAGCGCGCTCACGCGGTGGCCTGCGGAAATGAGCTGGATCATTAACAACACGCCACCGGCGAGGACGGCATTACCGATAAGGCCGGAGAACGTGGACGCCGCCGACGCACGCAGGAGGATCTGCTGCTGCTCTGGCGTCATATTTTGCACCAGCTCGAACAAGCCAGCGCTCCCGGCCAGATGATCCCCTTCACTCAACTGCGCGATTTGCGCATCGCTGGGTGAGAAGGCATGCCCTAATACCACCGTGATAAACGCGCACAGCAGCGAGATCAGCAGGATGGTTAAAAATTGATTACGGAAAAAATTCCCGGTGTCACGGTATACGGACTTCGCCGTGATAGACATGCACTCTCCTTGAGTTTTGCAGGTGTTATTAAGCGGGCAATTGTACCCTGGATAAAGGCGCAGTGGCAGCATCAACGGTTGTATGGAAAAGCATATCTTTGTAAAGCAGGAAGCAATACACAGGCGCTGGCTTTGACGATTGCTCAAAAGATATTCACTTTATGAAAATATTTCAAATTTGATCTGAATGACAATAACCAGGATTTTGAATGCTACTTCTAAATTAATCTGGATCAATAAATGTTAAATTACACGACGTAATGTGATCCAGGTTAGATCACTTATTACTCCAATGTAGGTATATTCGTCACGCAGTTATAACCATAACGATGGAGCGGATATGAAAAAGTTAACAGTGGCGGCGTTGGCAGTAAGTACACTTCTCTCTGGCGGCGTCTATGCGCATGAAGCTGGCGAGTTTTTTATTCGGGCAGGCTCGGCGACGGTTCGTCCGACAGAAGGCGCAGACGGCACATTAGGCCATCTGGGCGGTTTTAACGTCAGTAACAATACCCAACTCGGCCTGACCTTTACCTACATGGCAACCGATAACATCGGCGTTGAATTACTGGCGGCGACACCGTTCCGCCATAAGGTCGGCACGCAGGCGACCGGTGATATCGCAACCGTTCACCATTTACCGCCAACACTGATGGCGCAATGGTATTTTGGCGATTCCAGCAGCAAGCTGCGTCCTTATGTCGGGGTAGGCGTAAACTACACAACCTTCTTTGATAATGACGTCAATGAAAATGGGAAAAATACCGGGGTTTCCGATCTTAGCCTGAAGGACTCCTGGGGCGCGGCGGGGCAGGTTGGGATGGATTATCTCATCAACCGTGACTGGCTAATTAACATGTCCGTCTGGTATATGGACATCGATACTACCGCAGACTATAAGCTCGCCGGTGTCAAACAGCATGATGACATTCGTCTCGACCCGTGGGTATTTATGTTCTCCGCCGGTTATCGTTTCTGATGCCATAAAAAAAGACCCCGTATTTACGGGGTCAATAAGGACATGACACACACGGAATTATTTCTTCACGCTATTACTGCTTTTCCTGCGGCTCGCCTTGACCGAGTTCTGCACCGGTGAGCGGGTCGGCCGACGGATCGGACTTGGTTCTTTCCGCCATCGCTTTTAACAGCGTTTGCTGCTGTTTCGTCAGTTTGACGGTAGCCAGACCGTCACCGCCGTCAACGGCTGGCATCGGTTCGGCAACA
The DNA here is from genome assembly GCF_030332325.1 of Citrobacter sp. Cs237. Classification (NCBI taxonomy): domain Bacteria; kingdom Pseudomonadati; phylum Pseudomonadota; class Gammaproteobacteria; order Enterobacterales; family Enterobacteriaceae; genus Citrobacter; species Citrobacter sp. Cs237. The sequence goes on from NZ_JAOWIB010000093.1 coordinate 354,881, forward strand.
TATTCAAAGTTCTCGTCACTGTTCCAGCTACCGCGCGGATCGTCGCCCTGAGACATGTTGTAGTACACGTTGGTGTACTGCTCGACAGGCGGCAATTTACCCGGCGGGAAGTTATTGCGAATTGAGTACAGCGCCTTTTCAAACGACAACTGGTGCGCAGCTTCACGGGTCATCAGAAACGCCAGCGCGTCTTTAACGCCGGGATCGTCTGTGACGTTAATCAGCCGCTCGTAAATAATTTTTGCCCGTGCTTCAGCGGCGATGTTGGATCGCAGATCGGCGGTCACTTCGCCGATTGTGTCGATATAAGCCGCTGTCCACGGCACGCCTGCGGAGTTGGTCAGGGCAGGGCCGCCGCCATAGAGCAGGGAAGTAATGTGGCTATCGTTGCCGTTAGCGGTAAGGGAACGATACAGCTCAGCTTCGTTTTCCGTACCTTCAGCCAGCGCGCCCTTTGCGCCTTTATTCAGCATGCCTACCAGCGAACCGATGATTTCCAGATGGCTCAGTTCCTCGGTCGCTATGTCCATCAGCATCTCTTTGCGTCCTGCATCATCATCACCCAGCCCCTGGGTAAAGTAACGACATGCAGCAGCCAGTTCGCCCTGAGGGCCGCCAAATTGCTCCAGCAAAAGATTTGCTAAACCAGGATTAGGCTCACTGACTCGCACCGTATATTGAAGTTGTTTAACGTGTCGAAACATTCTGCCTCCTGATAATAATTTATTTTTTCGCTTCTACGCCGTCTGCTTCAGAGCGCAGCAGGAATTGTTCTGTTGTGTCAGGAATATGTTTAATCAGCCAGTCAGCCATTTGTTTTTCCTCATTAAGGATGGATTCAATGGCAGGAATAGACGCGGTATCGCCTGCTTTTTGCGCAGCTGCGAGCAGGGAGGTATAGCAGGCAATTTCGAATTGCTCAAAAACGTAGCCGCTAATTGACCCTTTCACGATCTCGTCGGAAGGGAACATTCCGCCGATAGACTGACCAAGCGCGGCCATTTTACTCATTGAATCTTTGATAACCGAGCGGGAAATATTATTGCGGTCGAGAATACCTTCCAGAACCGTAATTTGATGCTTGGTTTCGCTAATATGTTGTTCAATTCTTGCACGCAAGTCAGGGTAATTATCGATGCGGCTCGCCATTGATTCGAGCATCGATTCGGCTTGTTTTTCCATAGCATGGGCGTCACGAAGCCAGTCATGATAATGTTCAATCGCATTCATTGGTTATGTCCTCAGAAAATAATTAAAAGCAGCGTGGGTTAAAAACAGGAAATAAAATTATCAGGATTTATTTCCGGCTTTTTTATTCACATTACCAATTGCTAAATCGGTAAGTTTTAAATCAGTGGCTTTTTCTTCTTCCAGCGTTTCTTTTAGCAGTTTGACGGCTTTGGTATAGCCCAGCTGTTCGGCAAGCGTTACCAGAGTGCCGTAGCTTGCAATTTCATAGTGTTCAACTTTTTGCGCAGCAGCAATCAGGGCGGCGTCACGCACTTCGTTTTTCTCAGTGCTTTCAATGACCTCATTCGCTTCTTCAATCAGGCCTTCCATCGCCACGCACTTCATGCGCTTCACTTTAATACCGGCTTCAGATTCAACGACCTGATCGATACGCTCAATCTGACCCTGCGTTTCTTCAAGGTGAGCCTGAAACGCCTGGATTAATTTTTCGTTAGAGGCGGCTCTGGATAATTTCGACAGAGCACGAGTCAATTGTTTTTCTGCGCTGTAGGTGTCTGAAAGTAGATGGATAAAAACGTCTTCAACAGTCTTCATATTCATTGGTATTCTCCTGAGATTAATACTGCGAGCCCGAAGACTCGCAGCATGCTTCGAGAAATCATGTTGTTGTGGAAACAATTAAATCATGATTTGTCGGATTTATTTCCGCCGTGGCTATTCTGGCCACCCTTTTTACCTGCTTCAGAAGCACGTTGCGGGTCATTTTTAAAATTCCCGCCGCTATGCTGACCGCCTTTGCGGCCTGCTTCTGATGCTTTTTCACGATCTTCGGCGAAATTTCCTGAACCACCACGATGTTCGGCCATGTTATTTCTCCTGTTTCGTTAATATATATAAATGTTAATTTGTGACCGTTGTCGTCACCCTTCTAAAATTAGTCGCTATCAGCAGATAGTCAAATTTAAGCGGCTGTTCTGGTTGCGGTGAAAATAATTTTGCTGCGATATTAATTATTTAATAGTAGCCCGTTAAAAATGAGTGGCTTAGCGACATATCGTTAACCTTTCAACTAATAACTTACGTTACCATAATGTGTGGTTATGTTAATGATAAACGTAATGCTGACATTAACTTACGTTAACTGCGGCTAACTGACGTTTAAGCGTTGTCTGGGCTCAGGGCTTTAGGATTAATCCTGGCAAACCGTGGGTGTTCAAAATCCATGAAGGAAAATTTTCTATTGATGCAGATTTTTTGAGGGTGCAGGTCGTATAAACGCGGCTGCAGGCAGCAGACGGGAGGCGTAACCAACCAAAAAAACCTGCTATTACAGCAGACTGAAGGAAAAGTTATGGAAACCTGTTCATGGCTTGAGTGCGTTGACGTCACGCAACGGAGCAGGCCGCCAGCATGAATCTGGCGGCCTGGGATGTGTTAACGGCGGGTGGCCGCTTTCATATCGCTGACGAAGGTTTTTAGTTCGCTGAGCATCTGCTCAGGAGTGTCGATATTTTTCTCGATGATTTTTACAATCGCTGAACCCGATATCGCACCTGCCGCACCGGCGTCAATGGCGGCGGATACTTGTTCCGGCGCCGAGATACCGAAACCTTGCAGGGAAGGCGCAGCGTGATATTCCTTCAGCTTTTCTACCAGATGGTGCAATGGCAGCGCCGCCCGGTTCTCGGCCCCGGTCACCCCTGCGCGAGACACCAGGTAAGTGTAGGCGCGACCGTAGGAGGCAATCTGGCGCAGCAGGTCATCGTCCGCATTGGGCGGGCAGATGAAAATTGGCGCGACATTGTGGCGTAGCGCAGCCTGACGGAAGGGGGCGGATTCTTCTACCGGCACATCGGCAACCAGTACCGAATCCACGCCGACCTTTTCACACTGCGCATAAAATTCATCAATGCCCTTACTGAATACCAGATTCGCGTACATCAGCAGACCAATCGGGATCGTTGGATGCTTAGCGCGAATGGCCGCCAGCATCTCAAAACACTGGCCTGGCGTAACGCCTGCGGCAAAAGCGCGCAGGGTTGCGCTCTGAATAGTCGGGCCATCGGCTAACGGATCGGAGAAAGGGATCCCCAGCTCCAGCGCGTCAGCGCCAGCCTCTATCAGGGTATCGATAATGCTGAGCGACTGTTCCACGCCGGGGTCGCCGAGAGTCACGAAGGGGACAAAGGCGCCTTCCTTGCGATCGTTCAGTTGTGCAAACAGCGTTTCGTAGCGTTCCATCAGATTTCCCCTCGCGCTTTCAGAATATCGTGTACCGTAAAGATGTCTTTGTCGCCGCGTCCGGAGAGGTTTACCACCAACAGTTGCTCTTTCTCCGTGTTCTCACGCATCATTTTCAGCGCATGGGCCAATGCGTGGGAGGATTCCAGCGCCGGGATAATCCCTTCATGACGGCACAGCGTTTTGAACGCATCCAGCGCTTCGTCGTCGGTAATCGACACATAATCGGCACGCCCGGTGCTGTTCAGATAAGCGTGCTGCGGCCCCACCGACGGGAAATCCAGACCCGCGGAAATTGAGTAAGACTCTTCGATTTGACCCTCTTCAGTCTGCATCATTGGCGCTTTCATACCGAAGTAAATCCCGACGCGGCCATGCTTAAGCGGGGCGCCATGTTCGCCTGTTTCTATTCCGTGACCGCCTGGTTCAACGCCAATCAACCCGACGCTGGTTTCATTAATAAAGTCAGCAAACATCCCGATAGCGTTGGAACCGCCACCGACGCAGGCAATAACGGCGTCCGGCAAACGTCCTTCTTTTTCAAGGATTTGCGCTTTGGTTTCTTCGCCGATCATGCGCTGGAATTCGCGTACAATGGTCGGGAAAGGATGCGGGCCTGCCGCAGTGCCGAGCATATAGTGGGCGGATTCGTAGCTGCCAGACCAGTCGCGCAGCGCCTCATTACAGGCATCTTTCAGCGTCGCGGAACCGCTGTGAACGGGAATGACCTCAGCACCCATCAGACGCATACGAAACACGTTGGGCGACTGGCGCTCAACGTCCTTCGCGCCCATGTAGATACGGCATTTCAGGCCGAGCAACGCGCTGGCCAGCGCCGACGCAACGCCATGCTGTCCGGCGCCGGTTTCCGCGATGATCTCGGTTTTGCCCATTCGCTTTGCCAGTAGCGCCTGGCCTAATACCTGGTTGGTTTTATGCGCGCCGCCGTGCAGCAAATCCTCGCGCTTCAGATACAGCGTGGTGCGGGTGCCCGCCGTAATGTTCTGGCACTTCGTTAGCGCGGTGGGACGACCCGCATAGTTTTTCAGCAGGTCGGTAAACTGGGCCTGAAACGCCGGGTCTTTCTGCGCGCTGACGAACGCCTCTTCCAGTTGGCGCAGCGCGGGCATCAGTATCTGCGGCACGTACATGCCGCCAAATTCACCAAAATAGGGATTAAGTAATGTTGTCATGTCCTTTTCCTTAATATGCGCGCAGTGTCGAAAATACCGATGCCAGAAGGCGTGCATCTTTGACGCCCGGCTGTGACTCTACACCTGAATTGAAATCGAGACCGGCGCAGCCGGCTTTCGCGGCCTCGACGCAGTTATCTGCGCCAAGCCCACCTGCTAACAGAACGTTATCCAGCGCCTGTCCCTGCAATAGCGACCAGTCGAAACGCTGGCCGCTGCCGCCCTGGCCGTTATCCAGCACGTATTTGTCGACAGACCGATAATCCCGCGCCGGGAGCGTTTCGCCAACGCTCAGCGCCTTCCAGATCTGCACCTGTGCAGGCAGCGCGGCGCGTAGCGCATCAACGTAAGCCTGGTCTTCGCCGCCATGCAACTGGACGGCAGCCAGCATCAGTCGACTCGCTTTGTCGCAAACGTCGGCGATTTCAGCGTTGCGGAACACGCCCACATACTGCAACGGCGCGGCGGCTTTCACCTGCTGTGCCTGTTCGTCAGTAACGAAGCGGGGGGAGGTAGGAACGAAAATCAGCCCGCCGTAGATCGCGCCCGACTCATAAGCCGTTTTCGCATCTTCCGGGCGCGTCAGCCCGCAGACTTTATTTTCCCCCAGCAGGACGCGACGCACAGCGGCGTTGAGATCGTCATATGCCATTAACGCAGAGCCAATCAGAAAACCGTTAGCAAAGTGGCTGAGCTCGCGGACCTGACCGTAGGTGTTGATACCCGACTCGCTGATGACCGTCACGCCGTGACCCAGTTTCGGCACAAGCTGGCGGGTACGGTTTAAATCAATCGACAGATCGCGCAGATCGCGGTTATTAATGCCGACCACTTTCGCCCCGAGCGCAATGGCGCGCTCCAGCTCTTCTTCGTTGCTCACTTCCGTCAGCACCCCCATTTTCAGGCTGTGGGCGACGGCGGCAAGCTGGCGATACTGTTCATCATCGAGTACCGACAGCATCAGCAGGCAGGCGTCGGCCTGATAGTGGCGCGCAAGGTAGATCTGGTACGGATCGATGATAAAGTCTTTGCACAGAATCGGCTGCGGCGCGACCTGGCTGACGAGCGGCAGGAAATCGAAGCTGCCCTGGAAATATTTCTCGTCAGTGAGGACGGAAATCGCCGACGCATAGTGCTTATACACATCGGCAATGCGCGCCGGATCAAAATCGTCGCGGATCACGCCCTTCGACGGAGAGGCCTTTTTACATTCCAGAATAAAGGCTGTGCGCGCCCCCTGTAACGCGTCGTAGAAATGACGCGTGCTCGGCTGGACATCCTGTTGGAATGTATCCAGCGGCTGTTGTTGTTTGCGGGCTTCTACCCAAATCGCCTTGTCTGCGACGATTTTCGCTAAAACGGTTTGCATCATTTACCCTCTTGCCGCCAGTGCGGTGACTCGGTCATAAGCGGAACCACTGCGCAGAACGTCCAGGACAGTTTGCGCATTAGCTTTCAGATCTTCTTCACCATGCAGTCGCATCAGCATCGCGACATTTGCGGCGACAGCAGCCTCGTGCGCGGCTTCGCCTTTACCTTGTAGCAAGCGTGTCAGAATGTCACGGTTTTCTTCCGGCGTTCCCCCCGCCAGCTGTTCCTGATGGTACGGCGTCAGGCCGAAGTCTTCCGCGGTGAGCTGATAACTTTTGATTTCGCCGTCATGGAGTTCCGCCACAATCGTCGGCGCATGCAGGGACACTTCGTCCATGCCGCCGCTGTGCACCACCGCCGCGCGCTGATAACCCAACACGCGCAGCGTTTCGGCGATCGGCAGCACCAGTTCCGCGCTGTAGACGCCGATCAGCGCCAGGGGCGGATGCGCCGGGTTAATCAGCGGGCCGAGCACGTTAAACAGCGTACGGGTTTTCAACTGCTGGCGTACCGGCATTGCATGGCGGAAACCGGTGTGGTATTTCGGCGCGAACAGAAAGCAGACGCCGAGCTCGTCCAGCGCCTGACGCGATTTGTCGGCATTCATGTCGAGGTTGATGCCGAAAGCGGCCAGCAGATCCGACGACCCGGATTTACTGGATACGCTGCGGTTGCCGTGTTTAGCGACTTTCAGGCCACATGCCGCCGCGACAAACGCGCTGGCCGTAGAAATATTAATGCTGTTGCTACCGTCGCCGCCGGTCCCCACGATATCCGCGAACGGATAGTTCGGGCGCGGGAACGGGGCGGCGTTTTCCAGCAGGGCTGTGGCCGCGCCGGCAATCTCCAGCGGATGTTCACCGCGAATTTTCATACTGACCAGCGCCGCCGCCAGCTGTTCTGGTTTCAGTTCACCGCGGACGACCGCAGAGAAAAGCTGATGGCTTTCCTGCTGGCTCAGGGTTTGCGCCTGATACAGTTTTTCCAGAACAGGCTGCAGCGTATTGGTTGGCTCCAGCTTCTGTTGCGCCCAGGCCAGCGTTTGTTCGAGCAGCAACGCGCCCTGGGTGGTGAGGATCGACTCCGGGTGGAACTGAAAACCGCAGACCCGGTCAGCATCGTGACGGACCGCCATCACCATGCCGTTAAAATGCGCGTTAATGGTCAGCCCCGCCGGGACATTACTGCCCACCAGCGAATGGTAGCGCGCCACTGGCAGAGGGTTGCTCAGACCGGCAAACATTGCCTGCCCGTCGTGCTCAATGCTCGACGCTTTACCGTGAAGAATCTCACCGGCCTGACCGACATAGCCGCCGTAGGCTTCCACAATCGCCTGATGCCCAAGGCAGATGCCAATGATCGGCAGTTTACCGCGCAGACGCGTCAGCAGTTCTGGCATGCAGCCCGCTTCGCTCGGCGCGCCCGGCCCCGGAGAGAGCATCAGCACCGGATTTTTCATGGTGGCGAGGCGGTCAATCAGGGTCTGAGCCGGGATATGGTTACGGTAAATCACTACGTTATGGCCGTTGGTACGCAGCTGATCTGCCAGGTTATAGGTGAATGAATCAATGTTATCGAGCAGCAGAATATCAGCCATCAGAACGTCTCCTGTGCGTGATGCGCGGTCGCGATGGCACGCAGAACCGCGCGCGCTTTATTACGGGTTTCATCGGCTTCAGACTGCGGAACCGAATCCAGCACGATGCCGGCACCCGCCTGCACGGTGGCGATCCCGTCTTCAACCAGGGCCGAACGAATCACGATGCAGGTATCCAGATCGCCGTGAGCGGTAAAATAGCCTACGGCGCCGCCGTAGCTGCCGCGTCGCTGTCCCTCGGCGTCGGCAATCAGTTGCATGGCCCGTACCTTCGGCGCGCCGCTCAGGGTACCCATGTTCATACAGGCGCGATACGCATGCAGCACGTCGAGATCGCGGCGTAGCTCGCCGACGACGCGGGAAACCAGGTGCATCACGTATGAATAGCGATCGACTTTAGTCAGGTCGGCAACATAGCGGCTGCCCGGCGTACAAATGCGAGCGAGGTCATTACGCGCCAGATCCACCAGCATCAGGTGTTCGGAAAGCTCTTTATGATCGGTGCGCATTTCAAGCTCAATACGGCTGTCGAGGTCGCGGTCCAGCGAACCGTCGGCGCGACGGCCACGCGGACGTGTACCGGCAATCGGGTAAATTTCAATCTGACGACTGGTAGCGTCATATTTCAGTGAGCTTTCAGGTGAGGCGCCAAACAGGGTGAAATCATTGTCCTGCATAAAGAACATATACGGGCTGGGGTTGCTTTTCTTCAGTACGTAGTAGGCTGCCAGCGGCGACGGGCAGGGCAGCGAAAAACGACGGGAGGGCACGACCTGGAAAATTTCGCCAGCGCGAATGGCTTTTTGCATCGTGCGCACCACGGCGCCAAATTCTTCATCGCTCTGATTACACTCGCAGCGCATTTGCGCCACGGAGACCACAGGTAACGGCGGCGCGGGTTCGTTGAGCTGCTGGCTCAGATGCGCCAGACGCGCGTTAAGCCGCTGCCGTTCGTTGTCATCGCTGGTGAACAGGCTGGCCTGAATGCGGGTGCTCTTTTTCTGATGGTCGATCACCATCAGTGTTTCCGCCAGATAGAAGCAGTAGTCCGGGCAGCGGTTATTTGCCTCAAGCTGCGGTAAATCTTCAAACCCCGCGACCAGATCGTAAGCAAAGAGGCCGCCGAAGAACATGGCTTCGCGTTCTTCTGCCGGAACGGTCACCAGCGTCTGCAGAATGCGAAACGCGTCAAAGACCGACAGTGAGCACAGCCTGGCGTCTTCATCGAGTAAGGGGCTGACGGAAGGGAAGCGAAGCAGGCGGCCATCCGGCTGCGGGGCATTCTCCACGCCTGCGGGCAGGGCGGTATCCATCAGGTTCAGCAACGCGGCGCCGTTCGCGGATAATGCCTGTAACGTGACAGTGTCACCCATAGCGGTGATGCGTAGCGCGCTGTCAACCAGTAGCAGGCTTTTTAAATCGTTTTTGCTGTCAATATCCGCGGACTCCAGCAGCAGCGTCGCTGGCCGGTTGCCGCAAACCTGATGAAACAACGCCGTGGGGTTCTCGCGGTACGCGGCGTCGCAGGTAATCAGCTCAAGTGTAGGTTTTGATGTCTGCATTGTTGTTCTCATTAATTTTGCTCAAAAAAAAGCCCGCTTGCAGGCGGGCCGGGTATCTGGGTGCGGTTAGTATGCACAAGTACACTGCCCGAAGTCAGGAAGTGCGCCACCAACCGTGAAGAATGAAGCATGCTTGCATTGTGATACCCTTTTCTAAGTGAACTTTCGTACTAGTTAACTAGTTCGGTGGCATATTGTCAATACCTGATTTCAGTTAATTTGCTGAAACCGTTATGATGCGCAGGCAAGTCCATTTATATGAAGACGGGAGTTCGCCTTGAGCGACACGAATTACGCAGTGATTTACGATCTGCACAGCCATACCACGGCGTCCGACGGACGATTGACGCCGGAAGAATTAGTCCACCGGGCTGTCGAGATGCGCGTTGGCACGCTGGCGATTACCGACCATGACACCACAGCCGCGATCCCGGCGGCAAGCGAAGAAATTTCACGATCAGCCCTGCCGCTGACCCTGATCCCCGGTGTTGAGATCTCCACGCTGTGGGAGAATCATGAGATCCATATTGTTGGCCTGAATATTGACATCGCCCACCCGGCGATGTGCGTGTTTCTGGCGGAACAAACCGAACGCCGTCAGCAGCGGGCAAAGCGCATTGCCGAGCGTCTGGAGAAAGCCCACATTCCCGGCGCATGGGAAGGGGCGCTGCGCCTTGCTGACGGTGGCGTGGTGACACGGGGGCATTTTGCCCGCTTCCTCGTGGAGTGCGGTAAAGCGACGACCATGGCCGATGTCTTCAAAAAGTATCTTGCGCGAGGGAAAACCGGATACGTTCCGCCGCAGTGGTGTACAATAGAACAAGCTATTGATGTCATTCATCATTCCGGCGGTAAGGCGGTGCTGGCTCATCCGGGGCGGTATAACCTTAGCGCCAAGTGGCTGAAAAGACTGGTGGCGCATTTTGCTGACCATCGCGGCGACGCGATGGAGGTTGCGCAGTGTCAGCAGTCTCCCAACGAGCGAACGCAACTGGCCACCCTTGCCCGTCAGCATCAGCTATGGGCATCGCAAGGGTCTGATTTTCATCAGCCGTGCCCGTGGATAGAGCTGGGGCGTAAGCTCTGGCTGCCGGCTGGCGTGGAAGGCGTCTGGCAGTTGTGGGAACAGCCACAGAACACCACAGTGAGGGAAGTATGAGTCAGTTTTTTTATATCCATCCTGATAACCCGCAGCAGCGCCTGATTAACCAGGCCGTTGAAATTGTCCGCAAAGGCGGGGTGATTGTTTATCCTACCGATTCCGGCTACGCGCTTGGTTGTAAAATTGAAGACAAAGGGGCGATGGAGCGCATTTGCCGAATTCGCCAGCTGCCGGACGGCCATAACTTTACCCTGATGTGTCGCGACCTGTCGGAATTGTCGACCTATTCGTTTGTCGATAACGTGGCGTTTCGCCTGATCAAGAACAACACACCGGGGAATTACACCTTTATTCTGAAAGGAACGAAAGAGGTGCCGCGGCGCCTGCTACAGGAAAAACGCAAAACCATCGGTTTGCGCGTGCCGTCGAACCCCATCGCACTTGAACTGCTGGAGGCGCTCGGCGAGCCGATGCTCTCTACCTCGTTGATGCTGCCTGGCAGCGAATTTACCGAGTCCGATCCGGAAGAGATCAAAGACCGCCTCGAAAAACAGGTGGACCTGATTATTCACGGCGGTTATCTGGGACAGCAGCCGACCACGGTGATTGATTTAACCGACGATGCGCCCGTGGTGTTGCGTGAAGGGGTTGGAGACGTTAAACCTTTCTTATAAGGTCGCAACTCTGTATACTACGCGGCCTTTAAATGGCGCTTAACGGCGCCGTTAATTCTCCTGTTCGACGCCTGTGAAGGCGACACCTGAAGGAAGCTCTATGAGCGAAAAGTTACAAAAAGTGCTGGCGCGCGCCGGCCACGGCTCTCGCCGTGAAATCGAATCCATTATCGAAGCAGGCCGCGTGAGTGTTGACGGCAAGATCGCGACGCTTGGCGATCGCGTTGACGTCACCCCGGGTTTGAAGATCCGTATCGATGGGCACCTGATTTCGGTAAAAGAGTCCGCGGAACAAATCTGCCGTGTGCTGGCTTACTACAAGCCGGAAGGCGAACTCTGTACCCGCAACGATCCGGAAGGGCGTCCGACCGTGTTCGACCGTTTACCCAAGCTGCGCGGCGCGCGCTGGATTGCGGTAGGACGACTGGACGTGAACACCTGCGGTTTGCTGCTGTTTACGACTGACGGTGAACTGGCGAACCGTTTGATGCACCCGAGCCGTGAAGTCGAGCGTGAATATGCGGTCCGCGTCTTTGGCCAGATCGATGACGCGAAAATTCGCGATCTCAGCCGCGGCGTTCAGTTGGAAGACGGTCCGGCAGCGTTCAAAACCATCAAGTTCAGCGGGGGCGAAGGCATTAATCAGTGGTATAACGTCACCCTGACTGAAGGACGCAACCGTGAAGTGCGCCGCCTGTGGGAAGCGGTGGGTGTGCAGGTAAGCCGTCTTATCCGCGTACGCTACGGCGATATTCCGCTGCCGAAAGGCCTGCCGCGTGGCGGCTGGACCGAGCTGGATCTGGCGCAAACAAACTATCTGCGTGAGCTGGTAGAACTGCCGCCGGAAACCACTTCAAAAGTGGCGGTTGAAAAAGACCGTCGTCGCATGAAGGCCAATCAGATTCGTCGTGCGGTGAAGCGTCATAGCCAAATGAGCGGCGGTCGTCGTTCAGGTGGACGGAACAATAACGGCTGATTGCCTGTCGCTATGCCGGAGGGCGTCTACGCCGCCTTCCGGTTCCTTTACCTAGTAATCAATACCCATCTGAGCTTTGACGCCCGCTTCGAAGGCATGCTTCACCGGACGGAGTTCGCTGACGGTATCGGCCAGTTCGAGAATATCCCGATGACAGCCGCGCCCGGTAATGATCACCGTCTGCTGATGGGGTCGGTCATTCAGCGCCGTAATCACCTCATCCAGTGGTAGATAATCATAGGCCACCATATAGGTCAGCTCGTCGAGAACTACCATATCCAGCGTAGGGTCCGCCAGCATTCGCTTACCGTGTTCCCATACCGCCAGACAGGCGGCGGTATCTGATTCGCGGTTTTGCGTTTCCCAGGTAAACCCGGTCGCCATCACCTGAAACTCGACGCCATGAGGTTCAAGCAGGTTACGTTCGCCGTTCGGCCAGGTGCCTTTGATAAACTGTACGACGCCCACCTTTTTACCATGCCCGACGGCGCGGGTTGCCGTACCGAACGCGGCGGTGGTTTTCCCCTTACCATTACCGGTAAACACGATAATAATGCCGCGTTCTTCCTGCGCCTGGGCAACGCGTGCGTCAACGTTGTCTTTTACCCGCTGCTGGCGCTGCTGATAGCGTTCTTCACTCATTGCGCGATTCCTGGTTTACGGCCCGGTTGGGCGTCGAAGGTCATGCCGGTTTTACGACGGCTGTCGTCGCCCATCAGCCACAAATACAGCGGCATAATGTCGGCGGGAGTTTTGAGTTTTTGCGGATCTTCCGTCGGAAAAGCGCTGGCGCGCATGCTTGTGCGGGTACCGCCAGGATTGATGCAGTTAACGCGCAGGGAACGGTTTTGATATTCATCAGCCAGCACCTGCATCATCCCTTCGGTGGCGAATTTGGACGTGGCATAGGCCCCCCAGTTCGCTCGTCCCTGGCGGCCCACGCTGGAAGAGGTGAAAACCAGCGATCCGGAATCCGACTTGAGTAATAAAGGAAGCAACGCCTGGGTGAGCATAAACGTCGCGTTGACATTGACCTGCATAACCTGCTGCCAGACCTGTGGGTCCTGTTCGCTCATGGGACAGATGTCTCCCAACAATCCCGCGTTATGCAGCACACCATCCAGTCGCGGATACTGTCCGGCAATGCGCTGTGCAAGCTGGTGACAGTCTGCGGCGGTACAGGTTAACAGATCGAGCGTGAACCACTGCGGCTGGCTGCCCGTTTCAGTGGCAATCAGGCCTGCGACGTGGCGTAATTTCTCCTCATTGCGGCCAAGCAGGATAACGCTTGCGCCGAAACGGGCGTAGGTCAGGGCGGCTTCACGGCCAATGCCATCGCTGGCCCCGGTGACCAGAATAATGCGGCCCTGAAGAAGATCGTGTTTGGGTTGATAATGCATGGCTACTCCTCGGCGACATGCGTGGCCGCTCTGCTTCTCGTTGACTTTTCGGGTTTATGCCTGAATCTCCGCCATAATTCAATCAGCCTGGGGCGATAACGCCTTAAAATGAACACTTTGTCATACTTTTTTCCCTCGCGACATCCAACGAGACGACGCATGACGCCTGTTGTACACTGAGCCGAAGCAAAGTTATTTAACCAAGGTGGGTCGTGTGGAATTGTTGTCTGAATATGGGCTATTTCTTGCCAAAATCATCACCATTGTTGTTGCTGTCGCCGCTATTGCCGCCATTATTGTGAACGTTGCCCAGCGCAAACGTCAGCGTGGCGAATTGCGGGTGACCAATCTCAGCGAGCAGTATCAGGAGATGAAGGATGACCTGGCGATGGCGCTGCTCGACGGTCATCAGCAAAAGCTGTGGCATAAAGCGCAAAAGAAAAAGCGCAAGCAGGAAGCGAAAGCGGCAAAGGCGAGAGCAAAACAAGGCGAAACGCGGGACACCGACAAGCCGCGCGTTTGGGTGCTTGATTTCAAAGGCAGTATGGATGCTCACGAAGTTAACGCCTTGCGTGAAGAGGTGACGGCGGTGCTGGCAGTGGTAAAACCGCAGGATCAGGTGGTTTTGCGCCTGGAAAGCCCTGGCGGCGTGGTGCACGGCTACGGCCTGGCCGCGTCGCAATTACAGCGCTTGCGCGATAAAAACATCCCGTTGACGATTGCGGTCGACAAAGTGGCAGCAAGCGGCGGCTATATGATGGCCTGCGTGGCGGACAGGATCGTCTCTGCGCCGTTTGCCATCATAGGATCTATTGGGGTGGTCGCGCAGATCCCTAACTTTAACCGTTTTCTGAAAAGCAAAGACATTGATATTGAACTGCACACCGCGGGGCAATATAAGCGCACCCTGACGCTGTTAGGAGAAAACACCGAAGAAGGGCGACAGAAATTCCGGGAAGACTTAAACGAAACACACCAGTTGTTTAAGGCGTTTGTCCATCGTATGCGTCCGACTCTGGACATTGAACAGGTGGCCACCGGTGAGCACTGGTACGGTGAGCAGGCGCTGGAGAAGGGGCTTATTGATGAAATCAATACCAGCGATGACGTGATCCTGAACCTGATGGAAGGATGCGACGTACTGAACGTGCGCTATCTGCAACGCAAAAAGCTAATGGACCGTTTCACCGGCAGCGCGGCGGAAAGCGCTGACCGCTTACTGATGCGCTGGTGGCAGCGCGGACAAAAACCTCTGATGTAAACATCCCGTACCGGCTGGCGCTGTTTCGCCCTGAATGGCGATATGCGCAGCGCCAACCGGCCGCACTGCGCCAGGGTTAATCAATCAGGTGATATTTCTCAGAAAGCACATGGGCCAGATGTTTAAACATATTAAACACGGCGGTGCTTTTCGGCGTCGGTAAGCCTTGTTCGTCTAAAAAATACTCCCCGCTGAAGACTAACACGCCATTTCGCTGCGTTACGCCGGTGGCTTCAATCCCCGCCAGCGTGTCCTCATGCTCACGAATGATTTTATTGGCTTCTTTCAGCAGCGTTTCGCGATCGATCGGTTGCGTCTCTTTATGCATTTTTTACTCCTTAAACAAGAACATTAGTCTACGCCGGGCGCCGCTTATGGGCAAATATTCGCTGATAAAGTCCAGGGTCTTGTCAACCTTCGCTGACTGGCGAGTTTTGGTTTTGCATGCTAATAAAGTTGCGTAACGAATTTTATCAGGTACAGTGTGACGCTTTCGTCAATCTGGCAACAGATTTGCTTGACATTCGACCGAAATTCCGTCGTGCTATAGCGCTTATGTGCGAAAAAACCTGTTAACTCAGTCACCTGACTATTTAGTGCACAGAGTCAGTACAAGGGGTTGATATCCGCAGACGCAGGGACCATATCCGTGTCTCGTCGCCAGTGGAAGGTGAATCAACGTGCGACGCATTCCTGGAAGAATCAAATTAGGTAAAGGTGAATATGGGTAAAGCTCTTGTCATCGTTGAGTCCCCGGCAAAAGCCAAAACGATCAACAAGTATCTGGGTAGTGACTACGTGGTTAAGTCCAGCGTGGGTCATATCCGTGATTTGCCGACCAGTGGCTCAGCAGCTAAAAAGAGCGCCGACTCTACCTCCACCAAAACGGCTAAGAAGCCTAAAAAGGATGAACGTGGCGCGCTCGTCAATCGCATGGGCGTTGACCCGTGGCACAACTGGGACGCGCATTACGAAGTGCTGCCTGGTAAAGAGAAGGTCGTCTCTGAATTAAAACAACTGGCTGAAAAAGCCGACCACATCTATCTCGCAACCGACCTTGACCGCGAAGGGGAAGCCATTGCCTGGCACCTGCGGGAAGTTATCGGTGGCGACGACGCGCGCTACAGTCGCGTGGTGTTTAACGAAATTACCAAAAATGCGATTCGTCAGGCGTTTGAGAAGCCCGGCGAACTGAACATCGATCGTGTTAACGCCCAGCAGGCGCGTCGCTTTATGGACCGCGTGGTGGGGTATATGGTGTCCCCGCTGTTGTGGAAAAAGATCGCCCGCGGTCTTTCTGCCGGTCGCGTACAGTCTGTCGCAGTGCGTCTGGTTGTCGAGCGTGAACGCGAAATCAAAGCGTTTGTTCCGGAAGAGTTCTGGGAGATCGACGCCAACACCAACACGCCATCCGGCGATGCGCTACCGTTACAGGTGACTCACCAGAGCGACAAACCATTCCGCCCGGTTAACCGTGAGCAGACGCATGCCGCGGTTAGCCTGCTGGAAAAAGCGCGTTATACCGTTCTCGAACGTGAAGACAAACCGACCAGCAGTAAACCCGGCGCGCCGTTTATCACCTCCACCCTGCAACAGGCGGCAAGTACCCGTCTGGGCTTTGGGGTGAAGAAAACCATGATGATGGCCCAGCGCCTGTATGAAGCCGGTTACATCACCTACATGCGTACTGATTCTACCAACCTGAGCCAGGACGCGGTGAACATGGTTCGCGGTTATATCAGCGACAACTTTGGCAAGAAATATCTGCCTGAGAAACCGAATCAGTACGCCAGTAAAGAAAACTCACAGGAAGCGCATGAAGCGATTCGTCCTTCCGATGTGTCGGTTCTGGCCGACACGCTGAAGGATATGGAATCTGATGCGCAGAAGCTGTACCAGCTGATCTGGCGTCAGTTTGTCGCCTGTCAAATGACGCCAGCCCAGTATGATTCCACCACGCTGACCGTCGGCGCCGGTGACTTCCGCCTGAAAGCGCGTGGACGTATCCTGCGCTTCGACGGCTGGACAAAAGTGATGCCGGCGCTGCGTAAAGGTGATGAAGACCGTACGCTGCCAGCGGTGAACAAAGGTGACGAATTGTCTCTGGTTGAACTGGTTCCGGCTCAGCATTTTACTAAGCCACCGGCCCGCTTTAGCGAAGCCTCGTTGGTTAAAGAGCTGGAAAAACGCGGTATTGGTCGTCCTTCTACGTATGCGTCGATCATTTCAACCATTCAGGATCGCGGCTATGTGCGCGTTGAAAACCGCCGTTTCTACGCGGAAAAAATGGGTGAAATCGTTACCGATCGTCTGGAAGAAAACTTCCGCGAACTGATGAACTACGACTTTACCGCGCAAATGGAAGACAGCCTGGATCAGGTGGCTAACCATGAAGCGGAATGGAAAGCGGTGCTGGACCACTTCTTCAGTGATTTTACTCAGCAGTTAGACAAAGCGGAGAAAGATCCGGAAGAAGGGGGTATGCGTCCGAACCAGATGGTGTTGACCAGCATCGACTGCCCGACCTGTGGCCGCAAAATGGGGATCCGTACGGCCAGTACTGGCGTTTTCCTCGGCTGCTCCGGTTACGCGCTGTCACCGAAAGAGCGCTGCAAAACGACCATTAACCTGGTGCCGGAAAACGAAGTGCTGAACGTGCTGGAAGGCGATGACGCGGAAACTAACGCGTTACGCGCCAAACGTCGCTGTAAGAAGTGCGGCACGGCGATGGACAGCTACCTGATCGATCCGAAGCGTAAGCTGCACGTCTGCGGTAATAACCCGACCTGCGACGGCTATGAGATTGAAGAGGGCGAGTTCCGCATCAAAGGCTATGACGGCCCGATCGTCGAGTGTGAGAAATGTGGTTCCGAAATGCACCTGAAGATGGGGCGTTTTGGTAAGTACATGGCCTGCACCAACGATGAGTGTAAGAATACGCGTAAAATTCTGCGTAATGGTGAAGTGGCGCCGCCGAAAGAAGATCCGGTTCCGCTGCCTGAACTACCGTGTGAAAAGTCGGATGCGTATTTTGTGTTGCGTGACGGCGCGGCCGGGGTTTTCCTTGCTGCCAATACGTTCCCGAAATCCCGCGAAACGCGCGCGCCGCTGGTGGAAGAGTTGTATCGTTTCCGCGATCGCCTGCCGGAAAAACTGCGCTATCTGGCCGACGCGCCGCAGCAGGATCCGGAAGGCAACAAAACGCTGGTACGCTTTAGCCGCAAAACCAGGCAGCAGTATGTTGCGGCGGAAAAAGACGGGAAGGCGACCGGCTGGTCTGCGTTCTTCGTTGACGGTAAATGGGTTGAAGGGAAGAAGTAATTCCCTGTTAATTGCCCGGTAGCGCTGCTGTTTACCGGGCCTGCAAGCGGGTCACGTTCCACAGGTCTGTTACGCAGCTGCGCAACGGATAAACCGCCTGGACAGCCATCTCTAACAGGGTCGTGTTTGCGGCCCTGTTTTTTTATTCCTTTCTTATTAATTTTTCTTCCTGTCTATACACCAATGCTATAAATGATATAGTGGTTATAGTTAACGGCTTTTTTATTATTAAATCGTATTAGCAGTGCGTGTCGCTGCGTAAAGACGATGACCTGATGGCGCTAATCTGGATGGTTTAACATGAAATTACAGCAGCTTCGCTACATTGTTGAGGTGGTTAATCACAACCTGAACGTCTCTTCAACTGCGGAAGGACTTTATACTTCACAACCGGGTATCAGTAAGCAGGTGCGGATGCTGGAAGACGAGCTGGGCATCCAGATTTTTGCCCGTAGCGGCAAGCATCTGACCCAGGTGACGCCAGCGGGGCAGGAAATTATCCGCATCGCACGTGAAGTGCTCTCGAAGGTTGACGCCATCAAGTCGGTTGCCGGTGAACATACCTGGCCGGATAAAGGCTCGCTCTATATCGCCACCACCCATACCCAGGCACGCTACGCGCTACCCGGGGTGATAAAAGGGTTTATCGAGCGTTATCCACGCGTATCGCTGCATATGCATCAGGGATCGCCGACTCAGATTGCGGAAGCCGTCTCTAAAGGTAACGCCGATTTCGCCATCGCTACCGAAGCCCTCCATCTGTATGACGATCTGGTGATGCTGCCTTGCTATCACTGGAACCGTTCGATTGTGGTGACGCCTGAACACCCGCTGGCGAATAAAGCCTCGGTCTCGATTGAAGAGCTGTCGCAGTATCCGCTTGTCACCTATACCTTCGGCTTTACCGGACGCTCCGAGCTGGATACCGCATTTAACCGGGCGGGGCTGACGCCGCGGATCGTCTTTACTGCCACCGATGCCGACGTCATTAAAACCTACGTTCGTCTGGGGCTGGGCGTTGGGGTGATTGCCAGCATGGCGGTGGATCCGGTTTCCGACCCGGATCTCGTGCGCGTCGACGCGCATGATGTCTTTAGCCACAGCACGACAAAGATCGGTTTCCGTCGCAGCACCTTCCTGCGCAGCTACATGTATGATTTCATTCAACGCTTTGCGCCGCACCTGACGCGTGACGTCGTTGATACCGCGGTGGCATTACGTTCGAATGAAGAGATTGAAGCCATGTTTAAAGATATAAAGCTGCCGGAGAAGTAATCAAACGGGATATTGGTTTCGGGATTTTTTATCAGCAAGAAACAGCGAAAGTTTTAATTAAATCACATTTTTCTTTTATTCTTAATTTCGGGAATTATTAACCCTGGTATCGCCAGGGTTAATGCCTCATAAAGTAGTGTCTTATTACCCGCCCCGCAAACTTCGTATTTCAATTATTTATTTTTGATCAAAAGATTGATTTATTCACGACAAACGATTCGTAAATTCACTGGATTTTTGACTAAAGTTTGATTAGGATTTGTCTCATCTGATGATTAATTGTACCGATTGTTTGGTGCCAGAATGATAAGTGATGTCGATTGTATGAGGTTAGCAATGCCGTCTGAAAACCAGGAACCACGTCGGGACCCTGAACTGAAACGCAAAGCGTGGCTTGCGGTTTTTCTGGGCTCAGCGCTGTTCTGGCTGGTCGTCGGCCTGCTGATCTGGAACGCCTGGGGGTAAAGATGAGGGTTCACGGACAGCAACACACGTCGCTACCGACATGTCAGCCTTGTGACAATACCCGGAAAAGCAAAAGCGTGCGTGTTAAGACAAGCCCTGAAAACTGGAAACTCACGCAACAGCAGCAGGCATTTATTGATTCCTTTGCTGAAGACGATAAACGAAAACAATAATCGACACCATTCTTAATTAGCGCGCAATTTTAAGCACGCTATTAACAGGCGCAATGCCTTTTCTTTTACACCACAGCAATAAGACGTTGAGAATGACTCAACATAACGTGTCAGATAAAAGTTGGTGTAGCCTATGCTTACTTCAAACATGAAATACTGGTCCTGGATGGGCGCATTTTCCGTATCGCTGCTCTTCTGGGCTGAACTGATCTGGATCGTTGCCCGTTAACGATAACGCCAGAGACGCTAAACGCTATCTGGCATCCCTGTTCGATCATGGCCATAAACCTCGCTGCGGCGAGGTTTTTGTTTTCTGCAACGTCGCCTCTCTGCAAGGTTTCTCCTCTTTTATCCATTTGGGTTGTTATCAAAACGTTACAGCTTGTTTGTGTTATCTTTAATATTCACCCTGAGGAGATTCAGGGCATCGCAACCCCGTCATAAAGGAGGAGCTATGTCGTCAACCCTACGAGAAGCCAGTAAGGACACGTTGCAGGCCAAAGACAAAACCTACCATTATTACAGTCTGCCGCTGGCTGCAAAATCACTGGGCGATATCACCCGTCTGCCCAAGTCGCTCAAAGTTTTGCTGGAAAACCTGCTGCGCTGGCAGGATGGTGATTCTGTTACCGAAGAAGATATCCAGGCGCTGGCAGGTTGGCTGAAAAATGCCCATGCTGACCGCGAAATTGCTTATCGTCCGGCGCGCGTGCTGATGCAGGATTTCACCGGCGTGCCCGCCGTCGTGGATCTCGCGGCAATGCGCGAAGCGGTTAAACGCCTTGGCGGCGATACCGCGAAAGTGAATCCGTTGTCACCTGTCGATCTGGTGATTGACCACTCCGTCACCGTTGACCATTTCGGCGACGATGACGCATTTGAAGAAAACGTGCGCCTTGAAATGGAGCGTAACCATGAACGCTATATGTTCCTCAAGTGGGGGCAACAGGCGTTTAGCCGCTTCAGCGTTGTGCCGCCGGGAACGGGGATCTGCCATCAGGTGAACCTTGAGTATCTCGGCAAAGCGGTCTGGAGCGAGCTGCAAAACGGTGAATGGGTCGCTTACCCGGATACGCTGGTCGGTACGGATTCCCACACCACCATGATCAACGGTCTCGGCGTGCTCGGTTGGGGCGTCGGCGGTATCGAAGCCGAAGCCGCGATGCTCGGACAGCCTGTGTCGATGCTGATCCCGGATGTCGTGGGCTTTAAGCTCACCGGCAAACTGCGTGAAGGGATCACGGCGACCGACCTGGTGTTAACCGTCACGCAGATGCTGCGTAAACACGGCGTGGTCGGTAAATTTGTCGAATTCTATGGCGACGGTCTGGATTCCCTGCCGCTGGCGGATCGCGCCACCATCGCCAACATGTCGCCAGAATATGGCGCCACCTGCGGCTTCTTCCCGATTGATGCCGTTACGCTTGACTACATGCGTCTGAGCGGTCGGACGGAAGATCAGGTTGAGCTGGTAGAGAAATACGCCAGGGCGCAGGGCATGTGGCGTAATCCTGGCGACGAGCCGGTATTCACTAGCACGCTGGCGCTGGATATGAACGACGTGGAAGCCAGCCTTGCCGGGCCGAAACGGCCTCAGGATCGTGTCGCTCTCGGCGATGTTCCAAAAGCGTTTGCCGCCAGCAGCGAGCTGGAACTGAACACCGCGCAAAAAGACCGCAAGCCAGTCGAATATGTGCTGAACGGTCAGCAATATCAGTTACCGGACGGCGCAGTGGTCATTTCAGCGATCACTTCCTGTACTAACACCTCCAACCCGAGCGTGCTGATGGCCGCCGGCCTGTTGGCGAAAAAAGCGGTTACGCTGGGGTTGAAACGCCAGCCGTGGGTAAAAGCGTCGCTGGCGCCCGGGTCGAAAGTGGTGTCGGATTATCTGGCGAAGGCGAAACTGACGCCGTATCTGGACGAACTGGGTTTTAATCTGGTGGGGTACGGCTGTACGACCTGCATTGGTAACTCGGGGCCGCTGCCGGAGCCTATCGAAACGGCCATCAAGCAAGGCGATTTAACCGTAGGCGCTGTGCTTTCCGGCAACCGTAACTTTGAGGGGCGTATCCATCCGCTGGTGAAGACCAACTGGCTGGCCTCGCCGCCGCTGGTGGTGGCTTACGCATTGGCGGGCAATATGAATATCAATCTTGCTACCGATCCGCTAGGCCACGATCGCAAAGGCGATCCGGTGTATCTGAAAGATATCTGGCCGTCGGCGCAGGAAATCGCTCGTGCGGTGGAACTGGTGTCCTCGGAAATGTTCCGTAAAGAGTATGCGGAAGTGTTTGAAGGAACGGAAGAGTGGAAGGGGATCCCTGTCGAACGCTCTGACACCTACGGCTGGCAGGATGACTCTACCTATATCCGGCTCTCGCCCTTCTTTGACGAGATGCTGTCGGAACCGGCGCCGGTCACCGACATTCACGGCGCACGGATTCTGGCCATGCTCGGCGATTCCGTGACCACTGACCATATTTCCCCGGCGGGAAGCATTAAATCGGACAGCCCGGCAGGCCGTTATCTGCAAAGCCATGGGGTTGAGCGGAAAGACTTCAACTCCTACGGATCGCGACGCGGAAACCATGAAGTGATGATGCGCGGCACGTTTGCCAATATTCGTATCCGCAATGAAATGGTGCCCGGGGTGGAAGGCGGAATGACGCGGCATCTGCCTGGAACGGATGTGATTTCTATCTATGATGCGGCGATGCTGTATCAAAAAGAGAACACGCCGTTGGCGGTGATTGCGGGTAAAGAGTATGGTTCCGGATCCAGCCGTGACTGGGCGGCGAAGGGGCCGCGTTTGCTGGGGATCCGCGTGGTGATCGCTGAGTCCTTCGAGCGAATTCACCGTTCTAACCTGATCGGGATGGGGATTCTGCCGCTGGAATTCCCGCAGGGCGTCACGCGTAAAACCCTGGGACTGACTGGGGAAGAGGCGATCGACATCGCAGATCTGCAGAACCTGAAACCGGGCGCCACGGTGCCAGTGACGCTCACGCGTCCGGACGGTAAACAAGAAGTCATACCGTGTCGCTGCCGTATCGATACCGCCACCGAGTTAACCTACTACCAGAACGACGGCATCTTGCATTATGTTATTCGTAACATGCTGATGTAAAAACTAAAAAGCCTGCATGTGACGTGCAGGCTTTTTCAATGTGCATCACCAGCGGCTACCCGCAAGGCAGTGACAACGCATCGGGTTATTTATCCAGCAAATGCCCCATCTTGGCAGCTTTGGTGTCCAGATAATGGGCATTATTCGGGTTACGCCCCACGATCAGCGGTACGCGTTCCACAATATTGATTCCCGCTTCGGTGAGGATTTCCACTTTCTTCGGGTTATTGGTGAGCAGACGAACCTCATCGACGCCAAGCAGCTTGAACATATCCGCACAAAGGGTGAAATCACGTTCGTCGGCGGCAAAGCCCAGCTGGTGGTTGGCTTCTACGGTGTCATAGCCCTGATCCTGCAGCGCATAGGCGCGAATTTTATTCAGCAAACCAATATTACGTCCTTCCTGACGGTGATAAAGGAGGATCCCACGGCCTTCTTCCGCAATATGCGCCAACGCCGCTTCCAGCTGGAAACCACAGTCGCAGCGCAGACTGAACAGAGCATCGCCTGTCAGGCATTCTGAATGGACACGCGCCAGAACCGGCGTCTGGCCTGAAATATCACCATACACTAACGCTACGTGATCGTGTCCGGTTGCCAGTTCTTCAAAACCCACCATCAGGAAATCGCCCCATGGGGTTGGCAGTTTGGCTTCTGCCACTCGTTTAAGCTGCATGTGTTTCTCCAGATAATGCTGGCACGTAATGGCGTGCCGTTGCCTGTTGGCTTATGCGTTTATTTTGCCATAAGGCGACGGCGTTCACCTAATCGCTGCCGTGTAATCGGGCGGGGAATGGCACAAATCTGTCAATTTTCCCGTACTGAGCTTTTTTCAGTTATGATTATGAAACTTATCGTTAAAAGAGGTGTTCATGCTGTCGATTGCAAAACGTACTGCAACGGGTGCGGGATTATTGCTGGTAATGCCCATCGCCGTATGGGTTTCTGGATGGCGCTGGCAGCCGGATCACAGTGGCGGGTGGTTGAAAATGCTGTACTGGATAACCGAAACGGTAACTCAACCCTGGGGAATCATCACGCACGTTATACTCTGCGCCTGGTTTCTGTGGTGCCTGCGTTTTCGTCTTAAGGCAGCGGTGATGCTCTTTGCTATTCTCGCAGCGGCGATCCTGGTGGGGCAGGGTGTTAAGTCGTGGGTTAAAGAGAAAGCCCAGGAGCCGCGTCCTTTCGTTATCTGGCTGGAAAAAACGCACAATATACCGGTCGATGAGTTCTACACTTTAAAACGTAAGGATCGTGGGAATCTGGTGAAGGAGCAGCTCGCGACGCAGGAGAATATTCCGCTGTTTTTGCGTCAGCACTGGCAAAAAGAGACCGGCTTCGCATTTCCTTCCGGACATACCATGTTTGCCGCAAGCTGGGCGCTACTGGCTGTGGGCCTGTTGTGGCCGCGCAGACGTACCGTCACGATTGCGATACTGCTGGTCTGGGCAACCGGGGTAATGGGGAGTCGCCTGCTGTTGGGGATGCACTGGCCGCGTGATTTGGTGGTTGCAACGCTGATTTCATGGGCGCTGGTAACCGTCGCGACCTGGCTTGCGCAGCGGATTTGCGGCCCGCTTACGCCGCCGCCGGAAGAAGAGCAGGAGATTGCGCAACGTGAGCAGGAAAGCTGATCGCGGTTGAATTTCCGACATTAGCCCTCAAATCCCTGTATGGCCTGACGCTTTTCCATTTCGCACACGCCGTGAAAATGGTAATTTAAAAGGCTAAATGCGAAACGTTGAACACGATTTATTCGCTTAAACCACATAACGGGAAGTAATGTGAAATATTTACTCATTTTCTTACTGGTGTTGGCGATTTTTGTTATCTCGGTAACATTAGGCGCGCAGAATGATCAGCAGGTGACGTTTAATTACCTGCTGGCGCAGGGGGAGTACCGTATCTCTACCTTGCTGGCTGTGCTGTTCGCCGCTGGTTTCGCTATCGGTTGGTTGGTCTGCGGCCTTTTCTGGCTGCGGGTTCGTGTTTCCTTAGCGCGCGCTGAACGTAAAATTAAACGCCTGGAAAACCAGCTTACGCCTGCCACTGACGTGGTGGTCGCGCCGGGTACACCGGTCGTGAAGGAATAATCGTTTATGCTGGAGTTGTTGTTTCTGCTGTTGCCTGTCGCGGCCGTCTATGGCTGGTACATGGGCCGCAGAAGTGCGCAACAAACAAAACAGGAGGAGGCTAACCGTCTGTCTCGCGATTATGTCGCGGGGGTTAACTTCCTTCTGAGCAACCAACAGGATAAAGCGGTGGATCTGTTCCTCGATATGTTGAAAGAGGATACCGGCACCGTTGAAGCGCATCTCACCCTCGGAAACCTGTTCCGCTCCCGTGGCGAAGTCGACCGCGCTATTCGTATCCACCAGACGCTCATGGAAAGCGCCTCGCTGACCTATGAACAGCGCTTGCTGGCCGTTCAGCAGTTGGGCCGCGACTACATGGCCGCCGGGTTGTACGACCGGGCGGAGGATATGTTCAATCAGTTGACCGACGAAACGGATTTTCGTGTCAGCGCGCTGCAACAACTCCTGCAGATTTATCAGGCCACCAGCGACTGGCAGAAGGCAATCGACGTTGCAGAGCGTCTGGTGAAGCTGGGCAAGGATAAACAGCGGATCGAAATTGCCCATTTCTATTGTGAACTGGCGTTGCAGCAAATGGGCAGCGACGACATGGATCGGGCGATGGCGCTGTTGAAAAAGGGCGCCGCTGCGGACAAAAACAGCGCCAGGGTGTCTATCATGATGGGGCGCATCTGGATGGCGAAGGGCGACTACGCCAGGGCGGTGGAGTCACTCCAGCGGGTCATTGCGCAGGATAAAGAACTGGTCAGCGAAACGCTGGAAATGCTGCAGACATGCTACCAGCAACTGGGCAAAAATGACGAATGGGCGGAATTTTTGCGGCGCGCAGTCGAAGAAAACACCGGCGCTGCTGCCGAGCTGATGCTTGCCGATATTCTTGAAGCCCGGGAAGGTCACGATACCGCGCAGGTCTATATTACCCGTCAACTGCAGCGCCACCCGACGATGCGCGTTTTCCATAAGCTTATGGACTACCATCTTAATGAGGCGGAAGAGGGGCGCGCAAAAGAGAGCCTGATGGTGTTGCGCGACATGGTGGGCGAGCAGGTGCGCAGTAAGCCGCGCTACCGCTGTTCGAAGTGTGGGTTTACCGCGTATACGCTGTACTGGCACTGTCCGTCCTGTCGCGCCTGGTCAACGATCAAGCCGATACGCGGCCTTGACGGTCTGTAATTATTAAAAAAAACCGACTTTAGTTACAACATACTTTTCTGCTTTCACTCGCCACTCCTCCGGCATCGCTGCGCTGAGGCGTTACAGAGGAGTAAAAGGCGTCTGTTAATTTCGCCTTTCGGCAGGTAGAATGCACGCCGTTTACCCATTTTCCCCCTCGCAAAAGGTCTGGTTATGACGGTTACTGCATCATCTACATCCCGCGCTGTTACTGATTCTCCCGTGGTTGTCGCTCTCGATTATAATAACCGTGACAAAGCCCTGGCATTTGTTGACCGTATCGATCCGCGCGACTGTCGCCTGAAGGTCGGTAAAGAAATGTTCACGCTGTTTGGCCCTCAGTTGGTTCGCGACCTTCAGCAGCGTGGCTTCGATATCTTCCTCGACCTGAAATTTCATGATATCCCGAACACCACCGCTCATGCGGTTGCCGCTGCGGCAGATCTGGGCGTGTGGATGGTAAACGTCCATGCGTCGGGCGGTGCGAGAATGATGACCGCCGCTCGCGAGGCGCTGTTGCCGTTGGGCAAAGATGCGCCATTGCTCATCGCCGTGACTGTGCTGACCAGTATGGAAGCCAGCGATCTGGCCGATATTGGCGTGACGCTGTCGCCCGCCGAGCACGCGGAGCGTCTGGCGGCGTTGACCCAGAAATGCGGTCTGGATGGCGTGGTGTGTTCCGCGCAGGAAGCGGTGCGCTTCAAACAGGCGTTTGGCGGCGCGTTTAAACTGGTCACGCCGGGGATTCGGCCGCAGGGTAGCGACGCAGGCGATCAGCGCCGCATTATGACGCCAGAACAGGCTTTAGCCGCAGGGGTGGATTTTATGGTCATCGGTCGTCCTGTTACTCAGTCCGCCGATCCGGCGCAGACATTAAAGGCGATCAATGCATCACTGAAGGCGGGGGAGTAAATGAACGATTCGAACAGCCGGCTGGTCTATTCAACAGACAGTGGGCGGATTACTGAGCCGAAAACCGCACCCGTACGGCCAAAAGGCGATGGCATTGTTCGTATTCAGCGCCAGACCAGTGGCCGGAAGGGCAAAGGGGTTTGTCTGATTACCGGCATTGATCTGGATGATGCAGCTCTGACCAAACTGGCCGCTGAGCTAAAGAAAAAGTGTGGCTGTGGCGGGGCGGTTAAAGAGGGCGTTATAGAAATTCAGGGCGACAAACGTGATTTAATTAAAACGCTGCTGGAAGCCAAAGGCATGAAGGTCAAACTGGCAGGCGGATAATGAAAAAGCCACGACAGAAATATCGTGGCTTTATAATTAATCGTTTACTAATGTGTAGCTCAGACCAGAAAAGATAATCGTATTATTATATCGAGCCGGTCAACCGTAGATATTTTACGATTATTTACCTACCTGATGGCCGATTACACCACCGACAGCGGCGCCGCCCAGCGTGCCCAGCGTGCTGCCATCAGTTAACACTGCGCCGCCTAATGCGCCGGCACCCGCACCGATAGCGGTGTTACGGTCGCGTTTGGACCAGTTAGAGCAGGCGCTCAGAGACATTGCCAGAGTAATTGCCAGAACAGCGGCGGTCATTTTTTTGCTCGTTACTAACATAATACTTTCTCCTGAATTAACGATTCACGAAAGTTAGTTCTTTTTAACTATAGTTTACATATCCAGTCTTCGAAGAACATTCGTGAAACTTTATTGCGCAGGGTAATATCACGCAGGTGATAGTCACTTCCTGTTATATCGCTAATAATAATTTTACCTCGTCTGTCCGCAGGCAACAGGTAAATAGTCTTAATTCAGGTGTCGGAATTGTCTCAAGCGCAAATGATTTGCAGCGACAAATCATTTGCCCACCGATGCGCTAAGCCTCAACAATATTTACACACAGCCCTTTTTGTTCCATCAGCAGGCGATCGTCCCCGCTGATGCCGGAATCAGTGATGACCCGACTAAAGCGCTCAACGGGTCCCAGAGTATAGGGATGGACCACGCCGAATTTCGAACTGTCGGTCAGAACGATGGCTTCCGAGCCTTTTTCCAGTACTGCATTGACTACATCCGCACGCATCATATCGCGTCCGGTAAAC
Source organism: Citrobacter sp. Cs237 (assembly GCF_030332325.1). Taxonomy (NCBI): domain Bacteria; kingdom Pseudomonadati; phylum Pseudomonadota; class Gammaproteobacteria; order Enterobacterales; family Enterobacteriaceae; genus Citrobacter; species Citrobacter sp. Cs237. The sequence goes on from NZ_JAOWIB010000093.1 coordinate 383,148, forward strand.
CCGGTATCTGCCAGCCAGCCATCGATGCCGATAAACGCTTTACTGAAATGGACCTGCTGGATGAACTGGCGGGTGAGAGGGCCGACCATGCTTTCGCTTTTTTTCTGGTAAATGCCGCCAAGCAAAATGACCTCGCAAGGCGTCGCCTTTAACAGGTGAGCGATATAACTGCTTACCGTAATGATGGTGACATTTTTTTGCTCGGCCAGCGTTCTTGCTAACAGGGCATTACTGCTGCCGTTTTCAATAAACACCGTTTCGCCGGGATTTACCAGTGAAGCGGCAAACTCGGCAAGCTGACGCTTAAGGGTGAAGTTGGTCATCATTCTTGTTTCGACGTCTTCACTGTCCAGTGAAACCGCGAAGCCGTGGGCACGACGCAAATAGCTTTGCTTTTCCAGGGTATTGAGATCCTGGCGAATGGTCACTTCAGAAACACCGGTGATTTTTGCCAGTTCGGAAACGCTCATCTGGCCTTTATCGATCACCATCTGCAAAATCGATTGTTGTCGGGAATTCATAGTATTCGTTTTAATTGAGGTATGTATACCGGGGTTTAAAAACAGGCGGCGATGGCTCGCTCAGGTCGCCACCGCTTTCACAACGCGCGTAAAGGTCAGATCTCCCATGGCGCTTTGGGTTTGCCTGGCGATGACCCGCTTTCATCCTGCGCCAGGCTAAGTAATTCCGCTTTAAGTATTTCAAGATTGTGGATGGCGGAGTGGTAGTCGCCGGCGACCAGGATATCCAGCACGGTATCAATACGTTCGGCAACCCGTTTGGCGTCGATATCTGACATGGGGGATCCTTCGTGAGTAAGAGTATGGATTCAATGATGCAAAAAATGGCGACAAAAGAGAAGGGAAAATTACGCCGCGGCAGGATAACCGATATCAAGATATATTCTGCCATAACAGGCAGATACGGCGTGATTTCCTGCCGGTCAGCGCTGTGTTTTGTTGCGCCAGCGTTTGTACCAGCGTTCAAATGCCGCGGCGGGCATCGGCTTTGCAAATAAAAATCCTTGTCTTTCATTGATACCGTTTTTAGTCAGGTACGCGTCCTCTTTGGCGCTTTCCACCCCTTCGGCGATGACCTGAAGGTTGAGCGCCTGCGCCACGGCGACGATGGCGCGTACCATGGACTGGGAGGCGGTTTTTTTATGAATATCTCTGACGAACATGTGATCCAGCTTGATAGCGTCAATCGGAAAACGCGTCAGTTGTGAAAGCGACGAGTAGCCGGTACCGAAATCATCAAGATGTACCTGAGCGCCCAGCTGGCTAAACTGCTCAATGACCGACAGGGCCAGCGTCTCGTTTTCAATCAGGCAGCTTTCCGTTAACTCAACGTCGATCGGGCAGTATTCGAAATTCAGCTCGTGTAAAACCTGTCTGAGGTCGGTGAAAATCGTCTGGTCAGCAAGCTGACGCGCCGAAATATTAACCGCCACGCGCAGGTGAATGCCTTTATCGCGCCATTTTGCCACCTGGCGCACCACATCGAGCAGCACCCACCGTCCAAGCGGTACAATCAGTCCCGACTCCTCGGCATAGGAGATAAACTCTCCTGGCGAAATCAAACCGCGCTCCGGCGACTGCCAGCGCACCAGCGCTTCAAGGCTGCGTACTTCACCGCGCCAGGTAATCTTTGGCTGATAATGGATCAGTAGCTGATCGTTTTCGAGCGCTTTGCGCAGATGCGTATCGAGCCAGAGGTATTCAAAGACCCGCTCATTCATTTCCGGTGAGAAGACGCAGAACTGACCGCGGCCGCCTTCTTTGGCCGTGTACATGGCGGTGTCGGCATTGCGGATCAGACTGTCACTGTCCTCGCCATGCAAGGGCGCCATCGCGATGCCCACGGAGCAGCCGGTATAGACCTCGATCAGACCGATGCGAAAGGGCTGGCGAAGGCGGGTCAGAATACGCGACGCGACGGCCTCAAGCGCCCCCTGAGAGGTGTGGGTGGCAAGCAGAATGAATTCGTCGCCGCCCAGCCGCGCCAGCAACTGGTTTTCTTCCATACAGCTCAGCAGAGCCAGGGAGACCGCCTGTAACAGCTGGTCGCCGAACATATGCCCATAAGCGTCGTTCACCTTTTTAAAATTATCCAGATCAAAATACACGATCCCGACCTGACCTGCGTGCGCATCCCCGACAGCGTCGTTGATCAGCTCATGGATGGCGTTGCGGTTAGGCAGTCCGGTGATAGTGTCAGTATTCGCCAGTACCCGCAGACGCTCCTGGGCGCGCCGCTCTTCGGTAATGTCGGTACCTGAACAAATGAGAAATATTTCATTCTTCCCGCTACCGCTATGGACGAACTTATTGCGAAATAAAAACAGACGCTGACCCTGGCGGGTTTTTACCCACCGTTCGACCTCATAAGAATTACCGTTACGAAAAAAACCGCTGATATTGCGTCGCGAAGCAGCGGCTTCACGGCGGCTCATAAACAGCCTGAAGACGCTCTGACCAATGACATCCTGCTCTTTAAGTCCGGTATATTCTTCGCACAGGCGGTTGAAGCGCTGAATATTGCCGAGGCTGTCAAGGATCACGATGACCGAATTCGCTTCTGAAACCACCTGTTCGGCGAAGGACAGCCCCTTAGCCAGATCGCGCGCGACGGAGGGCGTGTCATGCCAGGCTGAGGCACTGCCTGCCCACTCGTGCTTATTGATTTTCCGACCCACCAGATGTACCTGCACCTCGCTGCTCTCGAGGGGTAACGTAATCAACAGGCTGGACGTGATAACGGTCATTTCGCGAATTCGTGCGGCCTGCCCGGGGTCGAGCGCAAGCGCCTCATCATGTTCTGCGGCTTCGGTAAGTGATAAATGCAGAACGTCGGCATCATCTGACAAGCGCCAGTAAGGACAGTGTGTGCCCAGAAAACGATACAACGTCGCGGATTCCCGACTCTCTTTCATGTTGCGCACCATCCCGTTTGACCGCCCGAACTTCGCAATGGAAAGGTTAACCGCGATAAATACAGGGTTTACCGTCGCTGCAGATCTTGTTTTATCTATCTCTTCATTTGTAATTCAGAACCGGGAAAAAGCACAGGCGAGGCGGAAAATATATCCCGATAGCGTTGATCGCGTGGCACAGGAAAGGTGTTAAGAGGGGAAGGCGAAAACCAGCAAACGGCCTTTCTTATTCAGAAAGGCCGTGTGAAAACTCAGGGTCAGGCGGCCGGACGGGCGATGATGCTGCGCGTTTCCATCCGCACTTCGGCGATGGTCACATCGATCACGTCCGTGACTTTATACAGGGTCTCGCCTTTAATCTGTACGGTGCCGTTTTCCTGGCTGCAAACCATTTCGTCGCGGACGGCATGGAGGAACGGCGCCGGAATAAAGGCAACCGCGCCGTTATCCACCAGACGAACGCGCATACCGCCACGGCTGACATCAATGATTTCAGCCGCAAAACGGATGTCCGTGCCGGCTTTGTCGTTCAGGAAACGGGCGTACAGCCAGTCGCCAACGTCGCGTTCCGCCATACGGTTCAGGCGACGGCGTTCCGCCATCTGCACGGTGGTGTCGTCGTGCGGACGGGCAATGGTTTCACCTTTAATGACCGCTTTCAGCAGGCGATGGTTGATCATATCGCCATACTTACGAATCGGCGAGGTCCAGGTCGCATACGCTTCAAGACCCAGACCAAAGTGCGGACCCGGCTCAATGCTGATTTCGGCGAAGGACTGGAAGCGACGAATGCGGCTGTCGAGGAAGCCGGACGGCTGTGCATCCAGTTCGCGACGCAGTTTGCAGAAACCTTCAAGGGTCAACACTTCTTGCGGATCGACATGGACGTCGTGATTTTTCAGCAGCGCCGACAGCGCTTCCGTATTCGCCGGATCAAAACCGGTATGCACGTTGTAAATGCCAAAGCCCAGTTTGTCACGCAGAACGCGGGCGGCGCAAATATTGGCGGCGATCATCGCTTCTTCAACGATACGGTTGGCGATGCGGCGCGGCTCTGCCACGATATCCAGCACTTCACCTTTTTCACCCAGGATAAAGCGATAATCAGGACGATCCTTGAAGACCAGCGCGTGGTGATGGCGCCACTCGCCGCGACACAGGCAAATTTGCTGCAGCAGACGAATTTGATGCGCGATATCGTCGCTTTCAGGCTGCCAGCTACCGGCGTTTTCCAGCCAGTCAGAGACGCTGTCATAGGCCAGTTTGGCTTTTGACTCGATGGTCGCCGCGAAGAAAACCATATCGTCTTCAAGGGCGCCATCCGCCGCAATGGTCATACGGCAGGCCAGCACCGGACGGACTTCGCGCGGACGCAACGAGCAGAGATCGTCAGAGAGTTCACGCGGCAACATCGGGATGTTGAACCCTGGCAGATAGTTGGTGAACGCGCGTATTTTCGCAGCGTTATCCAGTTTGCTACCTTCAGCGATCCACGCGGTCGGGTCGGCAATCGCAACGGTCAGCTGTAATTTACCGTCAGCCAGTTCTTCGGCATACAGCGCGTCATCCATATCTTCGGTGCTGGCGCTGTCTATAGTGACGAAATTCAGGGCGGTCAGATCCTGACGCGTTAAGCCTTCGTCGAGCATTTCAGTGGCTACGCCGTCCGGGGCTTCTTTTTCCAGATTGTGGCGCGCCAGCGTTACCCACCACGGCACAAAGTGGTCATCTGCGTAGGTAATGTACTGGGTCAACTCGGCATAGAAGGTGCGATCGCCTTTTAGCGGATGGCGGCGCATCTCGGCGACCGCCCAGTCACCTTCTTTAAAGTCATGCTCTACGCCACGCGCGGCGCGACAGGGGATAGCATCTTTCAGCAGCGGGTGATCCGGAACAATAGACAGGCGATCGTTTTTGCCCTGAACTTTTCCGACAAAGCGGGTCAGGAAGGGTTCAACCAGTTCTTCCGGCTCAGCGGACTCGCGATCTTTTTCACTGTGGATCACCGCGACAATCCGGTCGCCATGCATCACTTTTTTCATCTGCGGCGGCGGGATGAAGTAACTTTTTTGCGCATCAACTTCCAGGAAGCCAAAGCCTTTTTCCGTGGCTTTTACCACCCCTTCGGCGCGCGGCGTCTGGGAATGCAGTTGCTGTTTAAGCTGCGCTAGCAGCGGGTTGTCCTGAAACATATTTGTCTATTTTCGTGGCCAAAAGAGCGGCTGACAGTTTTACGCGAAACTACCTGGTGCGGCAAGCGCTCTTTATCTCTTTGCCGAGGTTAATGTGTCTCACCCAACGCGATTTTCAGGCGATTCAGCCATCCGCATAAACCGCACCACCCCAACAGGTTGATAGCATCAATGACGGACGCGCCGCGCTCGACGAGCGGGGTGAAATGTGCGGCGCTAAAGCGGTCTGGCGCGCGCGTCAGTAATTGTAGCGCCTGAGACAAGGGTCGCTCAATCGGATGTTGTCGCTCCCAGCGTTCAATCTCATGTTCGCTCTGGCGCAGCATGGTGAGAGTCTCTGGCGAGATGCGCGGCGGCAACGCCTGCTCATTGAAGCAGCTTGCGCTACCGTTTATCCTCGCGGCCAGCAGCGCCGCGAAGTTATGCTCTGCGGTATCCGCACGAAGCGAACTGAGCAGCAATTTGCCGAGCAGTGTCAGCAGTACCGGCTGGTGCGCCAGAGCAGGGGCGAGCATCTGTAGCGCGGGCTGTGGTCGATCATGCGACGGATATTCATCTTGATCCGCGCTGGCGTAGCGCAGTTTCACCAGATCCGGGTTTGCGACCCACACGCTCTTTTCCCGCTGAAACAGGCCTTCAGCGGCAAAGGCCTGAGTATTGAGGCCGGGTATCCAGCGCACAGCCTGACCGGACCAGGCCTGAAAAATCGCCACCATGCGCGCCTGGAAACCAACAAAGCCAATGATCTGATTAAACAGGGCCACATCCCAGGCGGACAGGCCGACGTCGGCTAAATGCTGGCGGGCACGCTGGTCGATCACCGAAGGTGAGCAGGCGAGTTGACGCGCATACTGCGTGATCTGCGCCAGCCGATGATTGCTTTCACGCGACGAATCCGGACCCGGCAGCGGCGTCAGGCGCGCGGCGTAATGATTACATAGGCGCTGTACGCCACACGCCTGCGCCACGGTTAAGGCGGTGCTCATGCGTTCATAGGCGCTAAAGGTATGCAGGCGGTTAAGTGGAACGTGATCGGGAAACAGTTCGTTCGCCAACTGGCGGGCGGGTTGCAGCCAGGAGTGAAAAGAATGCAGCATCTCGTCGGGAATCGTCAAATCCAGCAAAAAGCGATCTTCTACGTGAGCTGCTTCCGGCACCAGTGGCAAAACGTCCTGCGGCCAGGTGCTGGACTGGGTCTCATGATACCACTGGTTTTTGCCGTTGAATTGGCGTTGTTCCATGGGCGTTCCTTGGTCTGTATGTGGCGACCCGGACACGTCGTGGCTACCTCACGCCGGATCGTTTTTGCTGCTTTATCCTGGCGTAAGCGGGGGAAGGGGAAAAGATTGTTACGTGATAACAAAGATCAAAAAGGTATATTGCCGGGCAGAACGTTTTCATGGGCGGCAGAACGCCGCCCACAGGAAGGCTGAAAGCTTATTTCAGTTCCAGTTCGTTCATCGCGGCGATGCTGAAACCGCCGTCAACGTGAACGACTTCACCGGAGATACCACCGGACAGGTCGGAGCACAGGAATGCGGCGGAGTTACCGACATCTTCAATGGTGACGGTACGACGAATCGGGGTAACCGCTTCGCAATGCGCCAGCATTTTACGGAAGTCTTTAATGCCGGAAGCCGCCAGTGTACGGATCGGACCCGCAGAGATGGCGTTTACGCGCACGCCTTCCGGACCCATTGCATTCGCCATGTAACGCACGTTGGCTTCCAGAGAGGCTTTCGCCAGGCCCATCACGTTGTAGTTCGGGATCGCGCGCTCTGCGCCAAGGTAGGAAAGGGTCAGCAGGGCAGAACCCGGATTCAGCATAGCGCGGCACGCTTTCGCCATCGCCACGAAGCTGTAGGAGCTGATGTCATGGGCGATTTTGAAGCCTTCACGGGTTACCGCATTGACATAGTCGCCGTCCAACTGGTCGCCCGGAGCGAAACCGATGGAATGAACAAAACCGTCAAATTTCGGCCATGCTTTACCCAGTTCAGCGAACATGGCATTAATGCTTTCATCTTCCGCCACATCGCACTGCAGGACGATGTTCGAACCCAGTTGTGCGGCAAATTCTTCCACGCGGCCTTTCAGTTTGTCGTTCTGGTAGGTGAACGCCAGCTCAGCGCCTTCGCGATGCATCGCCTGAGCGATACCGTAGGCGATGGACAATTTGCTGGCAAGACCGGTGACCAGAATACGCTTACCGGAAAGAAAACCCATAGCTTAAATCCTTATGTTATTGTTGTGGCGCCCAGCCGCGTAAAGGGACGGGGTGTCGTTAAAACGCGGCGATTCTAACACGAGACGCCGGGAGAGTTAATCCGACCACTGCATGAAGCCGTTTTAGCGGTCTTTTCGCCACGCATCCGCGGTGAGCGCTTCGCCAAAATGACCGGCAATCAGTCGCTTTGTCAGGTCGTGGAGCGGTGAAGCCAGCACATCAGCGGTACTGCCGCGCTCAACCACTTCTCCCTGATGCATCACTAAAACCTGGTCGCTGATGTGCTTCATCATGCCAAGATGCTGGGTGACGTAAATATAAGAGATACCCTGTTTCTCCTGCAATTCCAGCATCAGGTTTATTAACTGCGAGCGCATCGACATATCGAGCGACGCCAACGCCTCATCGGCAATGATCACTTTCGGGCGTAATATCAGTGCGCGCGCCAGTCCCAGACGCTGCTTTTGCCCTGGCGCCAGCATGTGCGGGTAATAACTGACGTGATCGGGCAGCAGACCGACCATGCGCATGGTTTCAATGATCTGTTTACGCCGCTGTTCTGTCTCCAGATTCGTATTTAGACGCAGTGGGAAATCGAGAATTTGCGAAATCCGCTGACGCGGGTTAAGCGACGTTGACGGATCCTGGAAAATCATGCGGATGCGCTGGCTGCGAAACGAATAATCGCCGAATTTAAGCGGGTGATCGTCGATCAGCAGTTCGCCGCCGCTCGGCTCGACCATCCCCGCCAGCATTTTCGCCAGTGTCGACTTACCGGAACCGTTCTCGCCGATAATCGCCAGCGTCTGGCGTTCACGCAGGGTAAAACTGAGTGGCTTTACCGCTTCTACCGTCTGGCGACGAAACCAGCCGGTGCGGTAGCGAAAGGTTTTACTCAGGTTGCGCACTTCGAGCAGGGTCTCAACCATGTCACTCTCTCTCCATGTTCAGCGGAAAATGACAAGCGTAGAGATGGTTTTTCGCTCCGGTCAGACGCGGTGTTTCAATACATTCTCGCTGCGCATACGGGCAGCGCGGCCCCAGACGGCAGCCTATCGGTAATTGTTCCAGCAACGGAATCGCCCCGGGCATGGTGTTCAAACGACTTTTATGCGGCATCGCGCTGCCAAAGTCAGGAATGGCGCGGATCAGCGCCTGGGTGTAAGGATGATGGGGAATAGTCACCAGTTCTTTACTTGGCGCCGTTTCCACCGTCTGCCCACAATACAGCACGTTAATTCTGTCTGCCCACTGGCTGAGCATCTGCAGGTCATGGCTGATCAGCAAAATGGTGGTATTGCTGTTCTGGTTCAGACGCGTCAGCAGACGAAAAATTTGCGCCTGGGTGGTCGGCTCCATCGCGTTTGTCGGTTCGTCGGCAATCAGCAGGCGCGGCTGGTTAGCCAGCGCGATGGCAATCATGACCTTCTGACACTCGCCATCGGTCAGCTCATACGGGAAGCTGCGCATGGCGTCTTTATGATCTTTGATCCCAACGCGGTGCAGCAGTTCAATGGCACGACGCTTGCGCCAGCCGACACGTTGCCACCAGCGGCCTTTATAGGTCCAGGCCGGAATATTTTGCATCAACTGCCGACCGACGCGTTCTGACGGATCCAGACACGACTGCGGCTCCTGAAAGATCATCGAGACGTTATGTCCCACCAGCTTGCGCCGTTCGCGCGGAGAGAGGCGCAGCAGGTCGATATCGTCGAAGCGCATACGATCAGCGGTCACGCGCCAGTTATCTTTGGCGACGCCGCAGATCGCTTTGGCGATCAGACTCTTACCGGAGCCAGATTCACCCACCAGACCGCGGATCTCGCCTTCACTTAAGGTCATGCTCACGCGGTCGACGGCTTTTACCCATTCATCTCCGGTTTTGAATTCAATGGTCAGGTTGCGGATATCCAGTAACGGCATTATTCGACCCCCGCAATAATCGCCCGGCGTACGCCGTCACCAAGCAGGTTGACCAACAGAACGCTAATCATGATCGCCGCGCCGGGCAGCATGACTGTCCACGGCGCAACGTAAATCAGCTCCAGCGCATCGCCAAGCATCGCGCCCCATTCAGGAGAGGGGAGTTGCGCGCCAAGGTCGAGAAAACCGAGCGCGGCAATATCCAGAATTGCCATCGACAACGCGCGGGTGATTTCCGTCACCAACCCGGCGGTGATATTAGGCAGTACGGCAAACCAGAGAATGTTCAGCGTGGATGCGCCATCGAGGCGGGCGGCAATAACGTACTCTTTTTCCAGTTCGTCGTGCACCATACTGTAAACCGAACGTACCATTCTGGGCAGCAACGCCAGCCAGACGGCAAACATGGCGTGAACCAGATGCGGTCCTGCAAACGCCACGACGATAATGGCCAGCAGCAGTGACGGAATCGACAACAGCGTATCAAGAATATGGTTCAGCACGGCGGAGCGCAGGCCGTGTGTCGCCCCCGCAATCACCCCCAGCAGCAGGCCGCAAAGCGTCGCCGCCACGGTGACGATAAACGCGCCGCCCACTGTCGGTGCCGCGCCGCTTAACAGGCGACTTAGCACGTCCCGCCCTAAGTCGTCGGTGCCGAGGAAGAACGACACCTCGCCGTAGCGGGACCAGGACGGCGGCAACAGCTGATAGCCGAGGAATTGCTGGTCGATACCATACGGCGCAAACCAACCGCCAAAGACGCACAGCAGCGCCAGACCCGCACAACCGTACAGGCCTACCATCGCCGTGGTATCGCCATAAAATTTCCGCCACGCGGTGCGCAGCGTACCTGGCGGGCGCTTTTCGCTATAAACGCTATCGTAAGGCATACCATTCCTTATGTTTCAGAGGGTTAGCCATAGCACCCAAAATATCAGAAATCACGTTGACGATAATGACCAGCGATCCTATCACCATTACTCCTGCGGAGATCGCCGCGTAGTCCTGTTGGCGTATCGCATTAATCAGCCAGCGCCCGAGCCCCGGCCAGCTAAAGACCATCTCGGTAATCATTGCCAGCGTCAGCATGGTGGAAAACTGGAGGCCAAGGCGAGGAATCACCGGCGGCAGCGCGTTGTGCAATACATGACGGCGCAAGATCGTGAAGCGGGAAAGACCGCGCGTGGCGGCGGCTTTGACGTAGTTCTGGTCGAATACCTCGATGGTGCTGATGCGCATTAAGCGGATCACTTCCGTGGTTGGCGCGACCGCCAGGGTTAACACCGGCAGCACCATATGGCGCAGCGCGCTCATGATCATCTCGTCGCGCCAGGGCGAATCAGAAATCCAGGCGTCGACAATCGCCAGCCCGGTGACGGGCTTCACTTCGTATAGCAGATCAAAACGACCAGATACCGGCAGCCAGCCGAGGGTCAGCGAAAAGAACAGCGTCAGCAACAGCGCCAGCCAGAAGACGGGAATGGAAAAGCCGAGCAGGGCGAGTGCGCTAATCAGTCGATCCTGCCATTTATTGCGCGTGATGCCCGCCAGCATCCCTACCGGGATCCCCACCATCAGCGCGAAGCCAAACGCCAGCGTACACAGCTCCATCGTGGCGGGAAACACCTCTTTAAGCTGTTCAGAGATCAGCTGTCCGTTAATGCTCGATACGCCAAAATCCCAGTGAAGAAGACCGCTGAACCAGAAGACCCACGCATTCCACAACGACGCGCCCTGAAGCGGCGCGTGTGGAGTAAAGTAGCTCAGGCTGAAGCCGATAAAGGTCAGGAAAAAAAGCGTGACCATCAGCAACAGGATGCGGCGTAAGGTGAAAATAATCATGGTTTACTCACCTCAACGGTTTTTTCGCGCGAAACGCCCGCGAACGAGGCGTTGCCAAACGGACTCAGCACCAGCCCTTTAATATCGTAACGGTAGGCCTGCAGACGCAACGAAGAGGCCAGCGGCAGAATCGGCAGCTCTTTGGCGAGAATCGTTTGCGCCTCATCATAGGCGTCAATGCGGGCGGAAAGCTGTTGCGATGACAGGGCCTTACGCAGTACCCGGTCAAACGCCGGATCACACCAGTGGGCGAAATTGGTTTGCGACTGGATTGCCGCACAGCTTAACAGCGGACGGAAAAAACTGTCCGGGTCGTTACTGTCGGTCGCCCAGCCGGACAATGTCAGATCATGGTTCATGTCCATCAACCGCGCCTCCTGGAAACGCCCTTCAACCGGCACAATCACCACTTTCACGCCGACCTGCGCCATATCCGCCTGAATCAGTTCGGCGGTTTTCAGCGGGCTGGGGTTCCATGCCTGAGAGCTGGTCGGCACCCACAGATGCAGGGTGAGGTTTTCCAGCCCCAGCGCTTTCAACTGCTCGCGAGATTTCGCTGGATTGTATTCGGTAATTTTAGCCTCGTTGTCATAGGCCCACGAGGCGCGCGGCAAAATAGAAGCCGCCGTTTCCGCTGTGCCGTAATAAATTGACTGCATCAGACGTTGGTTATTGATCGACAACGCCAGCGCATGGCGGACCGCGGGGTTATTCAGCGGCGGTTTATCGGTATTAAACGCCAGATAGGCGATATTCATTCCCGGACGCAGGGTCAGGCGCAGACGGGGGTCATCGCGCAGAATTGTCAGTTGACTGGCGGCGGGCCAGGCCAACACATCACATTCGCCGGTGAGCAGCTTCGACAGGCGGCCAGTACCGCCGGACCCTAAATCCACGACCACCTGTGGCATCAACGGTTTGCCGCGCCAGAAACTGTCGTGCCGTTGCAGACGAATGAACTGGCCGGCGCGGTATTCCGACAGCTGAAACGGCCCGGTGCCGACCGGCTGCCTGTCGAGCAACTCCTGACGATCCTGCTTCGTTAACTGCGCCGCATATTCCGCGGACATTACCGACGCATAGTGGGTAGCGAGGTGCCATAAAAACGAGGCGTCCGGCTGCGCCAGGCGAAACTCCACGGTATTACCGTCGATTTTGCGGACGCTCTGGACGTTATCCGCAAACTGCAGACTGTCGAAATAAGGGAAGTTGCCGCCGTTGACGTTATGCCATGGATGCTGGCGATCAAAAATGCGCTGGAAGGTAAACACCACGTCATCGGCGTTCAGCTTACGGGTTGGCGTAAACCAGGCTGTTTTCTGAAACGGGACGTCGCGGCGCAGATGAAAACGGTAGGTTGCGCCGTTATCCAGCACCTCCCAACGTTCCGCTAGCTCCGGCACCAGGCGATAGGTATAAGGATCGACATCCAGTAGTCGGTCATATAACTGCGCGGCAAGCGTGTCGACGATCAGTCCACTGCTCGCTTTTTGAGGGTTGAAGGTGTTGACCTGCCCACTGACACAATAAACGAAGCCGCTGTCGCGGATATCTTCATGCGAAGGCGCTTCAGGCGCAGCAGTAGCCTGACCACGCAGGAGTCCAGCCATCACGATCAGAGACGATATAACCAGGCGCATAATTTTTAAGGGATTATATATAAAGTATCTATCTTACTAATATTTAATAACATTTGCTATTACCGTTTGTATTTTGGGGCATCATGGGGCAGACGTGTTGGCAATCGCGCGTTCAGCATCGCGACCTGATCAGCATTCATACCGGCTATCCATTTTGACTATACCTCATAAACCATCTTAGCATTCTCATGCCCCATATGACTCGCAATAAACGATAAGTTGGCTTTTGCAGACAGCAACCAACACGCGTAAGTATGCCGAGATTGATATGACGGATGCCGCCGAATACCTGAACGCCTGGTTATGTCAAAATGGCGGCTTCGTTCGGGTTGAGAGAGACACCCAAACGCACCATACAGGAACTTTCTATTGAAACCTTTGCTTTGCAATGCGCGGTTAACGCAGAAACTGCCTGCGAAAGCCACATTGCGGAACGTTCGGCCCTCATGTCTGAAATAGCCTTGTGGGTCGGCAAAGGGTAAACATAAACGCGGAATTGACAGTAAAGCCCGGCCTGCCGGGCGATAATTATCTCCGCTGTCGCGCCTGCTCACCTTTCCATTCTTCGAACGATGCCTCCAGTATCCAGAGGCACTGTGCACCTTCGAAAGTCCTGAGTAGCGCACTACGCGTTCGCATATAAAAATCGTCAATTTCTTCAACGGTTCTTTCAGTTGGGACGGTGCAGACAAGATCGCTGCCAATCATGTGCGGCCAGTCACGTGCATCGATTTTTTGCAATGCCCGTAACGCGCCAGGTGTGTTTGATGTGAGCGCGCTTGCAAGGGCATCCTCCAGTTCCTGCGCCTGCTTTACATTTGCCGTCGCTGCGAGTGATGCAATCTGCTCCAGACTTGCCGGTTCCCCTCTGGCAACACCACTTACGATTTTATCCCAATCGGTCCCTTTCGACAGCGCCGGAAATGAAAGACAGGCCGACAGTAGCAGAGCAAGCCGCAGCCTCATCGCACCACCTCTATACTTCCCCCGTCACGCAGAATATTTCGTCGCGTTGAGAGCGACATAATAATGCAGCCCTCAGAGGCGAATCCTGCCGGACCGTGCTTGCGTTCGCCATGTATTCTGAATTCCGAACGCCCGAAATTTTCACCCGACGTTTGTTCAAGAATAAGAGTGACCGGGCCTTTTGAATTAGAATGCCCCGTGATTTTATATGTCCCGCGAGGGAGTGGACCCAACCCCTTAACATGCTGACGATCCGGATTGTTTTTGTTGGTCAGCGCACCGGAATAGCCAGTCTCGATCAACTTCCCGTCCTTGTACATTTTCCCCGTGCTTTGCTCATATTTCCAACCCATATTTTTGCTCCTATGCGGTTTTCCTGTCATTCCAGCTATCCGAGTGAATAATATTTCCGTCAGCAAAGCGCCAGGTGATTTTCTCGTATAGCAATTCGACGAGTTCAATGTGATTATGTCTCTCATAATCAGGGCTTTTGACATCGAGCATCATCGGACAAACGCTCACAATCGTTACTCCCTCCATCAGGACTGAAAAATACTCGACCTCCTGTCCGGCATCGTTAATTTTATATAATTTAACCTCAGCGGATTTTAGCCGCTGACCTGTGGTAACGGCCTTGTAAAGATACGGGCTGGAAGAGTCTATTTCTTTATCAAAAGAAAACGGGGAATGAGCGCGCAAACTGGTCGCCTTACCAGTGTGTTTATCTGTAGGCTGCAAAACACCATGATTAAAGCCGAAGATTTCGATACTTCCGTCACGATCCCTTACGTCTACCAAACCCTTAATATCTTCACCGCCATCGTCTTTCAGCCAGAGATAGGCTGGTATCGCCATTCTTAAAACTCCATTTCTACTGTTAAAAATAGTAATAAACACGTTATTATTCGAACGTGCAGCACACTAAATGCTATAGCTTTGATGTATAGCTTTTTGATATTCATATAAAAAATGTAAAACTTGAAATATATAAACCCTGGCGGATTGTTGTGCAAAATTGAGAGTTTCGAAGGGTGGATTGTGTGGGGGGGAAACGCGATTGGGGCAGGAAAAGGGGCACTAAAATGACTCGCATTGTCTTCGTGTCAATTATTATAACTCTATTTTTAATAATTAAATGTTGATTTCTAAGGAGCGTTAAAAAAATAATTTGTAAGGTTTTTAGATTCGATTTGCAAAGTGTATCGCACTTCGGCCCGTCAGGTAAAAATGGCTGTAGGTAACTGACGCAAAACTGCGCAAATTCGCCGTGAAAACGCTAAATCTGATGCTTTTTAAGCAACGCGCGCAGCTGGTGGTAGGTCAGACCGAGCAGTTCAGCCGCCCGTTTCTGATTAAATTTCGCCTGCTGCAGGCTCAGTTGCAGCAGGTTTTTTTCCTGCTGTTGCTGATATTCGCGCAAATCCAGGGGCAGGGAGGGGACCGACGCGGGAGCGTCAGTTTGTGACGGGAGGCGGCTTTCCTCACGTTTGAACGGATCGAGAATGATCTCATCGAGCAGCGCGTCGCTGGTGCCATGACGGTATACAGAACGTTCAACGACGTTTTTTAATTCACGGATGTTGCCGGGCCAGGCGTAGGTCATCAGCGTTTCTCTGGCGCGCTCGGTGAAACCAGGGAATAACGGCAGGCGTATTTCACGGCACATCTGAATGGCAAAATGTTCCGCCATCAGCATGATATCGGCCTGCCGTTCGCGCAGAGGCGGCAATTGCACAACATCAAACGCCAGGCGATCCAGCAGGTCTGCGCGGAATGTGCCTTCTTTCACCATCGCCGGTAGGTCGGCGTTGGTCGCACAGACCAGCCGCACGTTCACCTGTAATGGCTGGCTGCCGCCGACCCGCTCCAGTTCACCGTATTCAATGACGCGGAGCAGCTTTTCCTGCACCAGCATCGGCGCGGTGGCGAGCTCATCGAGAAATAATGTCCCGCCATCGGCGCGTTCAAAGCGACCGGGATGCCGTTTTTGCGCCCCGGTAAATGCGCCAGCTTCGTGACCGAACAGTTCACTGTCGAGCAAATTTTCATTGAGCGCGGCGCAATTGAGAGAAATAAACGGCCCCTGCCAACGGGAAGAGAGATAATGCAGGCGGTTGGCGATAAGCTCTTTACCGGTGCCGCGTTCACCGATGATCAGGACCGGTTTATCCAGTGGCGCCAGACGTGAAACCTGTTCGAGAACCTCGAGAAAACTGTTGGCCTCGCCTAAAAGATTGTCTTTGTATTCTGCCATGATGAATTTCGCCACTTGTTGGTGTATTTCACCACTTTACGCTGTTTTTGTGCCGAGGTAAAACTGTACGTTACTTGATATTTCAGTGAGTTAAAAAGTTGGCACGAGGATTGTATTACACATTCAGCAGGGCATCGCCCGACATCAAAAAATATGAGGACTGAATTATGGGTATTTTTTCTCGTTTTGCCGATATCGTGAACGCCAACATCAACGCGCTGCTTGAAAAAGCGGAAGATCCGCAGAAGCTGGTTCGCCTGATGATTCAGGAGATGGAAGACACACTGGTTGAAGTTCGTTCCAATTCCGCTCGCGCGCTGGCAGAAAAGAAACAGCTATCCCGCCGTATTGAGCAGGCCACCGCGCAGCAGACCGAGTGGCAGGAAAAAGCAGAGCTGGCGCTGCGTAAAGATAAAGACGACCTGGCGCGTGCCGCGCTGATCGAAAAACAGAAGTTGACCGATCTGATCGTGACGCTCGAGCAGGAAGTGGCGCTGGTGGAAGATACGCTGACGCGCATGAAGAAAGAGATTGGCGAGCTGGAAAATAAACTCAGCGAAACCCGCGCCCGCCAGCAGGCGTTGATGTTGCGCCATCAGGCGGCCAGTTCTTCCCGCGATGTGCGCCGCCAGCTCGACAGCGGCAAGATCGATGAAGCAATGGCGCGCTTTGAATCTTTTGAACGTCGCATCGATCAAATGGAAGCTGAAGCGGAAAGCCACAGCTTTGGGAAGAAACCGACGCTGGACCAGCAGTTCGCTGACCTGAAAGCCGATGATGAGATCAGCGAGCAACTGGCGCAACTGAAAGCCAAAATGCAGCAAGACAAGCAATAATAATACCTGGCGGCGCCCGAACGCGCCGCCGCTCATCACCTGTAAGGAGTACACATGAGCGCGCTATTTCTGGCCATTCCGCTAACCATTTTCGTGCTGTTTGTGCTGCCGATTTGGTTATGGCTGCATTACAGCAACCGTTCCGGTCGCGGCGAACTCTCGCAGAGCGAGCAACAGCGTTTAGTCCAACTTACCGACGACGCCAGGCGAATGCGTGAACGTATTCAGGCGCTGGAAGCGATTCTTGACGCGGAACATCCGAACTGGAGGGAACGTTAATGGGAGGCATTAACCTGAACAAAAAATTATGGCGCATCCCCCAACAAGGGATGGTACGCGGCGTGTGCGCGGGCATCGCGCAATACCTCGACGTGCCGGTGAAACTGGTGCGCATTCTGGTGGTACTGTCGATCTTTTTTGGTCTGGCATTCTTTACCCTGGTTGCCTACATCGTGCTGTCTTTTGTGCTTGATCCGATGCCGGACAACCTGGCCGCAGGCGAAAACCAGCCTACCAGCGGAGAACTGCTGGACGCGGTTGATAAAGAGCTGGCGGCGGGGGAGAAGCGCCTGCGTGAGATGGAGCGCTATGTCACCTCGGATACGTTTACGTTACGTAGCCGTTTCCGTCAGCTGTAATGAATTCAGTGAGGGCTAAGATGAATAATCGCTGGCAACGCGCCGGGCAAAAGGTGAAACCCGGTATGAAAATAGCAGGTAAGCTGGTACTTCTGACGGCGCTGCGTTACGGTCCGGCAGGTGTGGCGGGCTGGGCAGTGAAGTCCGTCGCCCGTCGTCCGCTGAAAATGTTGCTGGCGCTCGCGCTTGAACCCTTATTAAGCCGGATGGCTGCAAAAATATCAAAACGTTATTCCAAAAATTAATCCTGTCGATTACGGGCCGCCCGGTCCGTAACAAATAAATCACAATTTAAAAATTAATTTGCGGCAGCTCACAAATACGATTTTTGGGCTGCCAAAATGGTTTTTTTTCGCCGCGAAAACCCCGTGCCCTGCATTGACAGCTAATTTTACCGGGAGTAGTCTCTTGCTTCATGGGACCGCTACCACGGAAAAATCAAGTGAAGCACAAAATTCAGGAATGCCTCAGCTTTGTCTATGAAGATTCATGGACGCATCGTCATGATGAAATGCTCAACGCGCGAATAGAAAACGCGCGAAAGGTTATTACGAAAAAGCGTAAGCCACACTGGGATGAAAGTGATGTGGTGTTGATTACTTACGCCGACCAATTTCACAGTGAAAAAGAAAAACCACTGCCTACATTTAATCGGTTCTATTCCCGGTGGTTGGTGTCAATATTCTCCCATGTCCATCTGCTGCCCTTTTATCCCTGGTCTTCTGACGATGGTTTCTCGGTCATCGATTATTATAAAGTCGCCGAAGAAACAGGGGACTGGCAGGATATCGCGGCGTTAAATAAATCCTGTCAATTGATGTTTGATTTTGTCTGTAATCATATGTCGGCGAAAAGCGAATGGTTCGCACATTATTTACAGCAGACGCCGGGATTTGAACAATTCTTTATTGAAATGGATCCGCAGACCGATCTGAGCGCGGTCACGCGCCCGCGCGCATTACCGCTGCTGACGCCATTTACTCTGAAAGATAATAGCGTACGTCATTTATGGACCACCTTCAGCGAAGATCAGATCGACCTCAATTATGCCAATCCGGATGTATTGCTGGCGATGGTCGACGTGCTGCTGACTTACCTTGAACACGGGGCTGATTATGTGCGTCTCGACGCAGTAGGCTTTATGTGGAAAACGCCGGGCACGAGCTGCATTCATCTGGAAAAGACCCACCGGTTGATTAAGCTGTTTCGCGCTATCGCCGATGACGTCGCGCCTGGCACGGCAATTATCACGGAAACCAACGTTCCGCATAAAGACAACATTTCCTATCTGGGCAACGGGCTGGACGAAGCCCACATGGTCTATCAGTTTTCGCTGCCGCCGCTGGTTCTGCACGCCGTGCACCGCCAGGACACCCGCGCGCTCAGTCAGTGGGCGCAGTCGCTGACGCTGCCGTCACAGCAGACCACCTGGTTTAACTTCCTTGCCTCTCACGATGGCATTGGTCTGAATCCGCTACGCGGATTGCTGCCGGAAGACGATATTTTAGCGTTAGTCGCCGACCTGCAAAAAGAAGGGGCGTTGGTTAACTGGAAGAATAACCCGGACGGTACGCGCAGCCCGTATGAAATCAATGTCACCTACATGGATGCGTTAAGTTCGCGCGACAGCAACGATTCACAACGTCTGGCGAAATTTATGCTGGCCCATGCGCTCTTATTGACCTTTCCGGGTGTGCCGGCCATCTATATTCAAAGTATTCTCGGCTCACGTAATGATTACGAGGGCGTGGAAAAATTAGGTTATAACCGGGCAATTAACCGTAAGAAATATCAGCGCGAAGCGATTGAAAATGAATTAATGGCAGAGGATTCACTGCGTCATCAGGTATATCAATCTTTATCGCGGCTGGTGAAGATTCGCCGAAATAATCACGCCTTCCATCCGGAAAGTGATTTTACCATTTCCAGTATTACGCCTGCGGTAATGAAAATCGTTCGCGCGGCGAATACCGACGAAAAAATCACGGCTTTATTTAATTTCAGTGATTGCATTCAGACCGTTGACGCGGGGGTAAACTCCGGCATCGATTTAATGACGGAAACCCTGGTTTCCGGCGAAACATTAACGCTGCAACCCTGGCAGGTTATGTGGATTAAAAAATAAAAGGAACATCTGATGCTTAAAACAAAAATTGTGCTGTTATCAGCACTGGTTTCCTGCGCCCTGATTTCAGGCTGTAAGGATGATAAACCCGACCATGTGACGATTGAATTTATGCACTCGTCTGTCGAACAGGAGCGTCAGGCCGTTATTACTACGCTTATTGAACGGTTTGAAAAAGCGAATCCTGAGATCACCGTGAAGCAGGTTCCGGTGGAAGAAGACGCCTATAACACTAAGGTCATTACGCTTGCGAGAAGCGGGTCACTGCCGGAAGTGATCGAAACCAGCCATGACTACGCGAAAGTGATGGACAAAGAACAGCTCATTGACCGGGAAGCGGTGACGAATGTCATCCAGACCGTGGGCGAAAATGCTTTTTATGACGGGGTGCTGCGGATTGTCCGCACCGAAGACGGCAGCGCGTGGACCGGGGTGCCGGTGAGCGCCTGGATCGGCGGCATCTGGTATCGCAAAGACGTGCTGGCTAACGCCGGACTCAACGAACCGAAAAACTGGCAGGATCTGCTGAATGTCGCCCAGACCCTGAACGATCCGGCGCATAAGAAATATGGCATCGCGTTGCCCACCGCGGAAAGCGTGCTGACCGAGCAGTCTTTCTCCCAGTTCGCGCTCTCAAATAAAGCGAATGTGTTTAACGCTGAGGGACACATCACGCTCAACACGCCGGAGATGACCCGCGCGCTGAGCTATTACCGCGATCTGGCAGCCAATACCATGCCAGGCTCCAACGATATCATGGAGGTGAAAGACGCTTTCATGAACGGCACCGCGCCAATGGCGATGTATTCGACGTATATTCTGCCAGCCATCATGAAGGAGGGCGATCCGCAGAACATCGGGTTTGTGGTGCCAACCGAAGAGACGTCGGCGGTTTACGGCATGTTGACTTCGCTGACCATTACCAGCGGCCAGAAAGAAGAAGAAACCGAAGCGGCCGAGAAATTTGTCGCGTTCATGGAACAAGCCGACAACATCGCCGACTGGGTGATGATGTCGCCGGGCGCGGCGCTGCCGGTGAACAAAGCGGTGGTGGGCACCAAAACCTGGCAGGACAACGGCGTCATCAAAGCGCTGGGCGAGCTGCCGGGGCAACTGATTGCGGAACTGCCGAACATTCAGGTGTTTGGCGCGGTAGGGGACAAAAACTTTACCCGTATGGGCGATGTGACGGGATCCGGTGTCGTCAGTTCGATGGTGCATAACGTGACAGTCGGCAAAGCTGATCTGTCCTCAACGCTTCAGGAAAGCCAGAAAAAACTGGATACCCTGATTGAGCAGCGTTAATGGCTAAGAGGAACGCAGTTATGACCCGATTATTTTCAGGTCGATCCGATATGCCTTTTGCGCTGCTGCTCCTGGCGCCCAGCCTGTTGCTGCTGGGCGGTCTGGTGGCCTGGCCGATGATATCGAACATCGAAATCAGCTTTTTGCGCTTGCCGCTAAACCCGCGCATCGACGCCACCTTTGTGGGGTTGAGCAACTACATTCGCATCCTTTCCGATCCCGGATTCTGGCACTCGCTGTGGATGACGGTGTGGTACACCGCGCTGGTGGTGGCAGGCAGTACCGTGCTCGGGCTGGGCGTGGCGATGTTCTTCAACCGTGAATTCCGCCTGCGCAAGACGGCGCGTTCACTGGTGATCCTCTCCTACGTGACGCCGTCGATTTCGCTGGTGTTCGCCTGGAAGTACATGTTCAACAACGGCTACGGCATTGTGAACTATCTCGGCGTGGATCTGCTGCATCTCTACGATCAGGCGCCGCTGTGGTTCGACAATCCCGGCAGCAGTTTCGTGCTGGTGGTGTTGTTCGCCATCTGGCGCTACTTCCCGTATGCGTTTATCTCGTTTCTGGCGATTTTGCAGACCATTGATAAGTCACTGTACGAAGCGGCGGAAATGGACGGCGCTAATGCCTGGCAACGTTTTCGCATTGTCACGCTGCCAGCGATTATGCCCGTACTGGCGACGGTGATTACGCTGCGCACCATCTGGATGTTCTACATGTTCGCCGACGTGTATCTGTTGACCACCAAGGTCGATATTCTCGGGGTCTATCTCTACAAAACGGCCTTTGCCTTTAATGACTTAGGGAAAGCGGCAGCGATCTCGGTGGTGCTTTTCATCATTATCTTCGCCGTCATTTTGCTGACCAGAAAACGGGTGAACCTCAATGGCAACAAATAAACGCAAATTCGGACGTGTCGTTTTTTACTGCGGCCTGATCGTCTTTCTTATTATCACGCTGTTTCCTTTTTTCGTGATGCTGATGACGTCGTTCAAAAGCGCGAAAGAGGCGATTTCGCTGCATCCGACGCTGTTGCCGCAGCAGTGGACGCTGGAACACTATGTCGACATTTTTAACCCGCTGATTTTTCCTTTTGTCGATTACTTCCGCAACAGCCTGGTGGTGTCGGTGGTGTCGTCGGTCGTGGCCGTGTTTCTGGGGACGCTGGGCGCGTATGCGCTCTCCCGCCTGCGCTTTAAAGGACGGATGACCATCAACGCCAGCTTTTACACGGTGTACATGTTCTCCGGCATTTTGCTGGTGGTGCCGCTGTTCAAGATCATCACCGCGCTCGGGATTTACGACACCGAAATGGCGTTGATCGTCACAATGGTGACCCAGACCCTGCCGACCGCCGTGTTCATGCTGAAAAGCTACTTCGACACCATTCCGGATGAGATCGAAGAAGCGGCGATGATGGATGGGTTGAACCGTCTGCAAATTATTTTCCGTATTACCGTTCCGCTGGCGATGTCGGGGCTGGTGTCGGTCTTTGTCTACTGCTTCATGGTGGCGTGGAACGACTATCTGTTTGCCTCCATTTTCCTCTCCAGCGCCAGCAACTTCACGTTGCCGGTGGGACTGAACACCCTGTTCAGCACGCCAGATTACATCTGGGGACGCATGATGGCGGCGTCGCTGGTGACGGCACTGCCTGTCGTCATTATGTATGCGCTTTCCGAACGTTTTATTAAGAGTGGTTTGACCGCTGGTGGCGTGAAGGGCTAAGGCGGCCAGTTTTTAATCAAGGAGTTGTAGATGAAAAAGT
The DNA here is from genome assembly GCF_030332325.1 of Citrobacter sp. Cs237. NCBI lineage: Bacteria > Pseudomonadati > Pseudomonadota > Gammaproteobacteria > Enterobacterales > Enterobacteriaceae > Citrobacter > Citrobacter sp. Cs237. The sequence continues at coordinate 405,802 of NZ_JAOWIB010000093.1, forward strand.
TAGTCGCAACAGCGCCGCGCGTGGCGGCCCTGGTGGAATATGAAGACCGGGCTATTGAGGCTCATGAGGTGCGGATCCGCGTGCGCTTTGGCGCGCCGAAGCACGGTACGGAAGTGGTCGACTTTCGCGCCGCCAGCCCGTTTATTGACGAAGATTTCAACGGTGAGTGGCAGATGTTTATGCCGCGTCCGGAAGGCGCGCCGCGAGGTATCGAATTTGGCAAGTTCCAGCTTGGCAATATGATCGTTGGCGACATTATCGAATGCGGCAGCAGCGTCACCGACTATGCGGTGGGCGACAGCGTCTGCGGCTACGGTCCGTTGTCCGAAACGGTCATCATCAATGCAGTGAATAATTACAAGCTGCGCAAAATGCCGGCAGGTCGTTCGTGGAAAAACGCCGTGTGTTACGACCCGGCGCAGTTTGCGATGAGCGGCGTGCGCGATGCGAACGTGCGCGTGGGCGACTTCGTGGTGATCGTCGGGCTCGGCGCCATTGGTCAGATCGCGGTGCAGCTGGCGAAAAAAGCGGGCGCGTCCGTGGTGATTGGCGTTGACCCGATCCCCCATCGTTGTGATATCGCCCGTCGTCATGGCGCAGATTTCTGCCTTAACCCAATCGGCACCGACGTGGGGATGGAGATCAAAAAGCTGACCGGTAAGCAGGGCGCTGATGTGATCATCGAAACCAGCGGTTATGCTGACGCGTTGCAGTCCGCGCTGCGCGGACTGGCCTACGGTGGCACTATCTCCTACGTCGCTTTCGCGAAACCATTCGCCGAAGGGTTCAACCTCGGTCGCGAAGCGCACTTCAACAACGCCAAAATCGTCTTCTCGCGCGCCTGTAGCGAACCGAATCCGGACTATCCGCGCTGGAGCCGTAAACGTATCGAAGAAACCTGCTGGGAACTGCTGATGAATGGGTATCTGAACTGCGAAGACCTGATCGACCCGGTGGTGACGTTCGCAGACAGCCCGGAAAGCTATATGCAGTACGTCGACAGACATCCGGAAAAGAGCATCAAAATGGGCGTAACGTTTTAAGGGACAGGACGACAAAAATGAAAATTGGAACGCAGAACCAGGCATTTTTTCCGGAAAACATTCTGGAGAAGTTTCGTTATATCAAAGAGATGGGCTTCGACGGCTTCGAAATCGACGGCAAATTACTGGTTAACCACCTCGACGAAGTCAAAGCGGCAATCAAAGAAACCGGCCTGCCGGTGACCACGGCCTGCGGCGGCTACGACGGCTGGATTGGCGACTTTATTGAAGAGCGTCGTCTGAACGGTCTTAAGCAGATTGAGCGCATTCTGGAAGCGCTGGCTGAAGTCGGCGGGCAAGGGATCATCGTCCCGGCAGCCTGGGGAATGTTCACCTTCCGTCTGCCGCCGATGACCTCGCCGCGCAGCCTGGAAGGCGACCGCAAAATGGTCAGCGATTCACTGCGTTATCTCGACAAAGTGGCAGAACGCACCGGGACGGTCGTTTATCTGGAGCCGCTTAACCGCTATCAGGATCACATGATCAACACGCTGGCGGATGCACGTCGTTACATCGTGGAGAACGACCTGAAGCACGTGCAGATCATCGGTGATTTCTACCACATGAATATTGAAGAAGACGATATGGCGAAGGCGCTGCACGATAACCGCGACCTGCTGGGGCACGTGCATATTGCTGACAACCACCGCTATCAACCGGGGACCGGCACGCTGAATTTCAAAATGCTGTTCGACCAACTGCGCGCGGATCACTATCAGGGCTATGTGGTGTATGAAGGGCGCGTCCGGGCGGATAACCTGCCGGAAGCCTACCGTCAGTCTTTGGCCTGGTTGCGTACCTGCTAAGAGGTTTCCGTGAAAAGTGCAATGACAAGCTCCCCGCTGCGTGTGGCCATTATTGGCGCAGGACAGGTAGCGGATAAGGTTCATGCTTCGTACTACTGCACCCGCGAGGATCTGGAACTGGTGGCTGTCTGTGACAGCCGCCTGTCTCAGGCACAATCGCTGGCAGAAAAATACGGTCATGCGCAGGTCTGGGACGATCCGCAGCGCATGCTGCAAAGCGTAAAGCCGGATATCGTGAGTATCTGTTCGCCAAACCGTTTTCACTATGAACATACCATGATGGCGCTGGAAGCCGGTTGCCACGTGATGTGCGAAAAACCCCCGGCCATGACCCCGGAACAGGCGCTGGAAATGTGCAATACCGCGCGCCGGATGGGCAAAGTACTGGCGTATGATTTCCATCACCGTTTTGCTCTCGACACGCAACTGTTACGCGAGCAGGTGACGGCAGGCGTGCTCGGCGAAATTTATGTTACCAATGCCAGAGCGCTGCGCCGCTGCGGCGTGCCCGGCTGGGGCGTCTTTACGAATAAAGCGCTCCAGGGCGGCGGCCCGTTGATCGACCTTGGCGTACATATGCTGGATGCGGCAATGTACGTTCTGGGATTCCCGCTGGTGAAACGCGTTACCGCGCACAGCTTTCAGAAGATCGGCACCCGGAAAAATAACGGTCAGTTCGGCGAATGGGATCCCACGACCTATACCGTGGAAGATTCGCTGTTCGGCACCATTGAATTTCATAACGGCAGTATTCTGCGCCTCGAAACCTCTTTTGCACTGAATATTCCTGAACAATCAATAATGAATGTGAATTTTTGCGGCGATAAAGCAGGCGCAACGCTGTTCCCGGCGCAGGTCTACACCGATCACAACGGCGAACTGGCTATTCTGACGCAGCGGGAGCGCGCCGATGATCAACGCCATTATCGCAGTATGGAAGCTTTCGTGAACCACGTTCAGGGTGAACCGGTCACCATCGCCGACGCCGAGCAGGGCTTTGTGATCCAACAGCTGGTCGCGGCGCTGTATGAATCTGCCGAAACAGGGATGTGCGTTGAATTATGAGTAAACCAGTGATGTTATCCGATCCGGGTTTTTGCCCGCACAGCCTGAATAAATACGCCTCGCTGATGGCGACAGGCAACGGTTATCTGGGGATCCGCGCCAGCCACGAAGAAGGCTACACGCAGCAGACGCGCGGGATGTATCTTGCCGGACTTTATCACCGGGCCGGCAAGGGGGAAATCAATGAACTGGTGAACCTGCCGGATGTGATTGGCGTCGATATTCAGCTCAACGGGGACATTTTCTCCCTGCTTAGCGGCACGATTGAAAGCTGGCGGCGCGAACTGGATGTTAGCTGTGGCGAGCTGACGCGCACACTGGTCTGGCGCGCGCCCGGCGGCGCGCGTTTCGCCATCGAGAGCCGCCGCTTCGCTTCCGTGACGCAACTGCCGCTGGTGGCGATGCGACTGTCCATCACGCCGCTGGACGCGGCGGCGACGGTATCTCTGTCCACCGGCATCGATGCCACTCAGACCAACCATGGCCGCCAGCATCTGGATGAAACGCAGGTGCGGGTGTTTGGCCAGCATCTTCTGCAAGGCATTTATTCCACCCAGGATGGCCGCAGCGATATTTCTGTCTCGACCTGGTGTCGCGTGCAGGGCGAGGTGCAGTCCTGTTTTACGGCGAAAGAGCGTCGCCTGTTGCAGCATAACACCGCGCAGGTCGCCCAGGGCGAACGGTTGACGCTGGAAAAGTTCACCTGGATTGAGTGGACCAGCAGTCGCAATCTGTCACTGGATACCTGGGCCCGCCAGGGACGACGCGCGCTGGAGAATTGCGCGCTGCAGGGTTATGAGGCCTTACTGACGGAGTCCGCCGCCAACTGGGGCGACTGGTGGCAGCGCTGTCGGGTCGAGGTCGCCAGCCATGACAATGCGGATCAGCGGGCGCTGGATTTTGCGCTCTATCATCTGCGAAGCATGACGCCAGCCCATGACGAGCGCAGCAGCATCGGTGCGAAGGGCATGACTGGCGAAGGCTACAAAGGCCATGTGTTCTGGGATACCGAAGTCTTTTTACTGCCGTTCCACCTGTTTACCGAGCCGGAAGTGGCGCGCAATCTTCTGCGCTACCGCTGGCACAACCTGCCGGGCGCCCGTGAAAAAGCGCGGCGCAATGGCTGGCATGGCGCGCTGTTTCCCTGGGAGAGCGCCCGCAGCGGCGAAGAAGAGACACCGGAATACGCGGCCATTAACATCCGTACCGGGCTGCGTCAGAAGGTGGCTTCCGCGCTGGCGGAACATCACCTGGTCGCTGATATCGCATGGGCGGTGGTCGCTTACTGGCAGGCAACGGGCGATGACCAGTTTATGGCACGCGAAGGGCTGACGCTGCTCCAGGAAACAGCGCGGTTCTGGATGAGTCGTGCTACGGACGTCAACGGACAGCTGGAAATTCATGACGTGATTGGCCCGGATGAATATACCGAGCACGTCAACAACAACGCGTTCACCAACTACATGGCGCATTACAACGTTGCCCAGGCGCTGCGTTTTTCCCGCCGCTTTGGCTGCACGGATGAGGCGTTTCTTCATCGCGCCGCGCATTTTCTCGCGCACCTTTGGCTGCCGGAGGCAGGGGAGGACGGCGTACTGCCGCAGGATGACACCTTCCTGAGTAAGCCGGTCATCGATCTCACGACATATAAGGCGAAAGCGGGCAAGCAGACTATTCTGCTCGATTATTCGCGGGCGGAAGTCAACGAGATGCAGATCCTCAAGCAGGCTGATGTCGTGATGTTGACCTACATGCTGCCTGAGCGGTTTTCGACCGATGTCTGCCTGCGCAACCTGAACTTCTATGAACCGCGAACGATTCACGATTCCTCATTGAGCAAATCGATTCACGGTATTGTGTCCGCGCGCTGTGGCGATGCCGAACAAGGTTATCGTTTCTGGCGAGAAGGGACGCTAATCGATCTTGGTGACGATCCGCACAGCTGCGATGACGGCATTCATGCGGCGGCAACGGGAGCGATCTGGCTTGGTGCGATCCAGGGCTTCGCCGGATTAAGCGTACGCGAAGGCGAGTTGCACCTTAACCCTGCGTTACCAGACGCCTGGCGGCAACTGACCTTCCCACTTCGGTGGCAGGGAAGCGAACTGCGCATTTCGCTGTCGAGACAGGAAGCGCGTATCAGTAGCACTCGTCCGGTGACCCTATGGCTGAACGGGACGGTGCTGACCGTTAACGGTGAGCAGACCTGTTCCCTCGCTGACTTTATTTTGCCCACCAATGGGACCGCTACCACACAAAAGGAAGGTGAATGAAACTACAGGCAATAGTGTTCGATCTCGATGGGGTGATCACCGACACCGCGCATCTGCATTTCCTTGCCTGGCAACAGGTCGCCGCAGACGTCGGGATCGCGATCGACGAGGAATTTAACGACACCCTGAAAGGGATAAGCCGGGGGGAGTCATTGCTGCGTATTTTACGTCACGGCGGGAAAGAGGGGGAATTCAGCGAGCAGGCGCGCGAGGCGCTGGCGGCACGTAAGAATGCGCTTTACGTTCACTCTCTGCGCGATTTAACCGCCGATTCCATCCTGCCGGGGATCCGTGAACTGCTCGGCGAACTGCGCGCGCGACAGATAGCAATTGGCCTGGCATCAGTCTCCCTGAACGCCCCCACCATTCTCAGGGCGCTGGAAATTGAACACTTTTTTGATTATTGCGCCGATGCCGGAAAAGTAGCCCGTTCCAAACCGGATCCGGCGATTTTCCTCGCCGCGTGTCAGGGACTGGGCATACCGCCGCAGGCCTGTATCGGAATCGAAGACGCACAGGCTGGAATCGATGCGATCAATGCCAGCGGCATGCGCTCGGTAGGCATTGGCTCGGGCTTGACGGGCGCAGGTTTGCTGCTTCCGGCGACAGACTCTCTGACGTGGCCGTGCTTATCGGCTTTCTGGCAACACGACAAGTAAAGGAATCATTATGGCACAGCTCTCGTTGCAACACATTCAGAAGATTTACGACAACCAGGTTCACGTAGTGAAAGATTTTAACCTGGAGATCGAAGACAAAGAGTTCATCGTTTTTGTCGGTCCGTCAGGCTGTGGTAAATCAACCACGCTGCGCATGATTGCCGGACTGGAAGAGATCAGCGCTGGCGATCTGCTGATCGACGGCAAACGGATGAACGATGTTCCGGCAAAATCGCGCAATATCGCGATGGTCTTTCAGAACTACGCGCTGTATCCGCATATGTCCGTGTACGACAACATGGCGTTTGGGCTGAAAATGCAGAAGATTGACCCGACTATTATTGATGAACGCGTCAACTGGGCGGCGCAGATCCTTGGCTTGCGGGACTATCTGAAGCGCAAACCGGGCGCGTTATCCGGCGGTCAGCGTCAGCGCGTAGCGTTAGGACGCGCTATTGTGCGTGAAGCCGGGGTGTTCCTGATGGATGAGCCCTTATCGAACCTCGATGCCAAACTGCGTGTGCAGATGCGCGCGGAAATCAGCAAGCTGCACCAGAAGCTGAACACCACCATGATCTACGTGACGCACGACCAGACGGAAGCGATGACCATGGCGACGCGTATCGTCATTATGAAAGACGGGATAGTACAACAGGTGGGCGCCCCGAAAACGGTCTATAACCACCCGGCAAATATGTTTGTCGCGGGATTTATTGGCTCACCGGCAATGAATTTTATTCGCGGCGCGATCGACGGCAATCAGTTTGTAACCGAAACCCTGAAATTAACCATTCCGGAAGACAAATTACAGGGGCTGAGAGCAAAAGGCTACGAACATAAAGCGGTGGTGATGGGTATTCGTCCTGAGGATATTCATCCCGAGTCGCAACAGGAAAATAGCGTGGCGGCAAAAATAAGCGTCGCAGAACTGACCGGCGCGGAATTTATGCTGTACACCACCATTGGGGGGCACGAGTTGGTGGTCCGTGCCGGAGCGGTTAATGATTATCACGCAGGAGACAATATCACCATTCATTTTGATATGGCGAAATGCCATTTCTTTGACGCAGAAACTGAATTCGCTATTTAACGAGAAAACTTGCCGGGAGAACCTGTTCTCCTGGCTTTAGCTCATTTTATTTATCTGTATTTATACAAGGAATAATAATGAAAACCTTACTGTCCTCTACTGCGCTGCTGATGTGCGCAGGAATGGCCTGCGCGCAGGCTGCAGAAAATAATGACTGGCATTTTAATGTCGGCGCCATGTATGAAATCGAAAACGTCGAAGGCCAGGGTGAAGATATGGACGGGCTGGCTGAGCCCTCCGTCTATTTCAACGCCGCCAACGGGCCGTGGAAAATCTCGCTGGCGTATTATCAGGAAGGGCCGGTTGATTACAGCGCGGGTAAGCGCGGCACCTGGTTTGACCGCCCGGAACTGGAAGTGCGTTATCAGTTTCTGGAAAGCGACGACGTCAATTTTGGTCTGACCGGCGGTTTCCGTAATTACGGCTATCACTACGTTAATGAACCGGGTAAAGACACCGCGAATATGCAGCGCTGGAAAGTGTCGCCGGACTGGGATATTAAGATTAGCGATAACGTGCGCTTTGGCGGCTGGTTGTCCCTGTATCAGTTCGTTAATGATTTATCGACAACCGGTTATTCCGACAGCCGCGTCGAAACGGAGACGGGTTTTACATGGAATATTAACGAAACGTTCTCCCTGGTCACCAATTATTACCTTGAACGCGGTTTCAATATCGACAAGTCGCGGAACAACGGTGAATTCTCGACGCAGGAAATTCGCGCCTATCTACCGGTGGCATTAGGCAACACCACGCTGACGCCATACACCCGTATTGGTCTTGATCGCTGGAGCAACTGGGACTGGCAGGACGATATCGAACGCGAAGGTCATGATTTCAACCGTCTCGGTATGCTGTACGCCTATGATTTCCAGAATGGATTATCCATGACGTTGGAATATGCGTTTGAATGGCAGGATCACGATGAAGGCGAGCGGGATCATTTCCACTACGCCGGTGTCGGCGTGAATTACGCTTTCTAATTGTCAACGCACGGCCGGATGGCGGCGCAGCGCTGACAGGCGTTATGGATAACGCACACACTCACGGGGCAGAATACGCCCCGTTTTTACGCCAGCGATCCCGCAAGAGCGATTTGGGTCGCGACGGTGATATGTTGCAGACCCTTTTTGCCGCGAATTAATTTAAACAGCAAGGCGCAACTTTCTTCCCCAAGTTCCTGCGTTGGCACATCAATTCCGCCCGGCGGCGGCGTCAGAATAAACGACAGCATTTCATTACTGTAGCCCACCACGGCGAGCTGCTGCGGAATGGCAATATTCAATTCCGCTGCCGCACGATAAAGGCTCATTAATTTCAGGCTGTCCGTGGCGAAGACGGCATCCGGTAATGTGCTCTGGCTCAGCAAGGCTCTGGCGGCGCATAGCGCGGATTCATGGGTGTAACCGCCGTCGATAATCCACTCATCGCGGATCGTCAACTGGTGTGCCTGAAGGCTGGACTTATAGCCATTCACCCGGTCAACGGAGACGTGATAATCCAGCGGCGCGTGCAGGCAGGCGATAAGCCGGTGGCCGCTGTTGATCAACGCATCGGTTAGCGCAATGCTGTCGCGGTAATTATCGGTATCGACAGAATAGACATGATCGTACTGACCCTCCACTTTGCCAATAACCACCACCGGAATATCGTATTTATCCAGCCGCGCGAAAAAGGACTCATCCGCAGGCGAGCTGAGCATAATAATGCCCTTGATCATTTTCTGCTTAATTTTGCTCTCACATTTTTGCAGGTCGTCTTCACTGCTGCGTGACGTCTGCAAAATTACGTCGAAACCTTCTTCTTCGGCCTTGGCGGTAATGGCATGCAGCACTTCAGAGAAGAACGGATTTCCGGCGGTGGTTTTGGTGGAGCGGGTGGAAATGACCATAATGGCGTCAAAGCCAGAGGAGGTCAGGGCGCGGGCCAGTTTGTTGGGCTGATACTGTAATTCGTCGATGGCGCGCAGGACTTTTTCCCGCGCTTCGGGCGATATATTGGTTTGCTTATTAAGTACTCGGGAAACCGTCGACTTCGACACACCCGCAACGCGGGCAATATCATAAATAGTGGGCGACATAATTCAGGAACTCCATCAGAGAGTTAATGCCACCCATCTTATGGAGTTAGCCAGTCGTTGACAACATAACGTGTTGGATAATCAACAACCTGACCTGAAACAGGAAGGTTTTACGCCCGGTGTTTATGACGGCGCTGCGTTGAGGCCGGATATTGCAACAGGGCCGCTGCGGGACGTACCGGACGTCGAACCAATTCCCCCCCGCAGTTCGGGCAACTGCCGTGAAGCCGCTGAGTCACGCAATCACTGCAAAAGGTACATTCGAACGAACAGATAAAGGCTTCCGTTGATTCCGGCGGCAGATCGCGATCGCACCATTCGCAGTCAGGGCGAAGTTCGAGCATGGTGTTCTCCGGGTTAAGGGAAAAATCATCGAAAGTATAGATGACCCACAGTCCACGCAGAATAAAACCTGCCACTGCACCAGGATCACCATGAAAAGGATACCACGATCTGTTTATAGCGCTTGCGGGCACCACCTTCTACATCGCTCCGATGCTTAGTGAAAAAGGTGCCTGCGCTGGATTTTGAGGGTTATTTTATAATCAACCACCCGGTTGGAAATGCTGCTGCCTAACTCATTTAGGATCAGAGATTTGCAACGTTATGATAAACTTTTTGAACATCATCGTCATCTTCAAGGGCATCAACAAGCCCTTCAAAAATTGCTAAATCTTCTGGTGAAAGTTCAATTTCTGATTGAGCGATCATTTCTAATGATGTTGTTGTGAATTCAGTGATTCCAGCCGCTTTTAACGCTGCAATGCCTTTGTGAAGGTCTGTGGATTCAGTATAAATAACGATGTTTCCGTCTTCTTCGGTGACATCACGAACATCCACTTCAGCATCAAGCAAAATTTCAAAAATACGGTCAGGGTCTGTTCCTTTAAATACAATCACGCCGGTATTGTCAAACATATAACTGACAGAACCTGCCGCCCCGATATTCCCGCCATTTTTATTGAAAATTGTGCGGACATTCGCAATCGTACGATTAACATTTGACGTCAACGTTTCAGCGATAATCATTGAACCATTGGGTCCAAAGCCTTCATAACGTCCCTGGACGAACGTTTCATCTCCGCCACCTTTGGCTTTATCAATGGCCTTATCGATAACGTGTTTTGGAACCTGCGCTTGTTTCGCACGTTCAATAACGAATTTTAGAGATGAGTTTAATTCTGGGTCGGGTTCACCTTGTTTCGCTGCAGCATAGATTTCCACACCGAATTTTGCGTATACTTTAGACGTTGCACCGTCTTTAGCCGTTTTTTTAGCAACGATATTGGCCCATTTACGTCCCACTGGAATTCGCTCCTCGAAAATTTATTTACATTACTTGCAGATTAATAATCTGCGTTTTTTCTACCGTATTATATCATGATATGTAAATATTCGTCTATGAATATTAAAATATGCCGTGTGTATGGAGTGTTACTTTTGTTTTGCCAACAGTAAATATGGTGTGAATATAATTTGATAATGTTCTTCTGAGTGTTTTTTCTGTTCTTAATACTTGAGCCGTAATAAGAACAGATAAGACACGAACTGATACGAAGCCGACGCCCCGTCCACAGCCGCTTGATAATCAACAACCTGCCCCCATCATAACCGGTATACGTTATAATTTTTTCTGGCCTTCAGGCATAACGGGATGGCGATGAAGAGACTCACCAATGAACTCAATGCGCTGGTCAATCGCGGCGTCGACCGGCATTTACGCCTGGCGGTTACCGGACTGAGCCGGAGCGGAAAGACCGCGTTTATCACCGCGCTGGTTAACCAGCTGCTCAACATTCATGCCGGGGCGCGTTTGCCCTTGCTCAGTGCGGTGCGTGAAGAACGCCTGCTTGGCGTAAAACGGGTGCCGCAGCGTGATTTCGGCATTCCGCGTTTCACCTACGATGAAGGGCTGGCGCAGCTTTATGGCGAGCCGCCGACCTGGCCGACGCCAACCCGTGGCGTCAGTGAAATTCGCCTCGCGCTGCGCTACAAATCCAATGACTCGTTACTGCGTCATTTCAAAGACACATCAACGCTGTATCTGGAAATTGTCGATTACCCGGGGGAGTGGCTGCTCGACTTGCCGATGCTGGCGCAGGATTACCTCAGTTGGTCGCGGCAAATGACCGGGCTGCTTCAGGGGCAGCGCGCAGAATGGTCGGCGACGTGGCGCAAGCTCAGCGAAGGGCTGGATCCCCTGGCGCAGGCCGATGAAAACCGGCTGGCGGAGATTGCCGCCGCCTGGACTGATTACCTTCACCAGTGCAAGCAGGAAGGGCTACATTTTATCCAGCCCGGCCGTTTCGTGCTGCCCGGTGATATGGCCGGCGCGCCGGCGCTGCAGTTTTTCCCGTGGCCGGACGTCGATGCCTGGGGAGAGTCAAAACTGGCGCAGGCGGATAAACACACCAACGCCGGCATGCTGCGCGAACGCTTCAATTATTACTGCGAAAAGGTCGTAAAGGGGTTTTATAAAAATCATTTCCTGCGTTTCGATCGCCAGATTGTCCTGGTTGATTGTCTGCAACCGCTGAACAGCGGACCACACGCATTCAATGATATGCGTCTGGCCTTAACGCAACTGATGCAAAGCTTCCATTACGGTCAACGCACGCTGTTCCGGCGGCTGTTTTCGCCGGTGATTGATAAGCTGCTGTTTGCGGCGACCAAAGCGGACCACGTGACACTCGACCAGCACGCCAATATGGTCTCGCTCCTGCAACAGCTGATTCAGGACGCCTGGCAGAACGCGGCCTTTGAGGGGATCAGTATGGACTGTCTGGGGCTGGCTTCCGTTCAGGCAACCACCAGCGGGCTGATTGACGTGAACGGCGAAAAAATCCCGGCCCTGCGGGGAAATCGCTTAAGCGATGGCGCGCCGCTGACTGTCTACCCAGGTGAGGTGCCCGCACGTCTGCCCGGGCAGGCTTTCTGGGACAGTCAGGGCTTTCAGTTTGAGGCGTTTCGTCCGCAAAAAATGGATGTCGACAAACCGCTGCCGCACATTCGCCTGGATGCCGCGCTGGAATTTTTAATAGGAGATAAATTGCGATGAGCGAGCCGTTAAAACCGCGTATCGATTTCGCCGGTCCGCTTGAGCCGGAGCAGGATCCGGTGTTCAGGGCGCAACAGACGTTTAGCGAGGCGCAGGCGCAAAGCTTCGCTCCGGCTAACATCGACGAACCGCTGGAAGAAGAAGGGCAAGCCGAAGCGGTGATTGACGCAGCATTGCGCCCAAAACGCAGCCTGTGGCGCAAAATGGTTATGGGCGGGCTGGCGCTGTTTGGCGCCAGCGTCGTGGGCCAGGGTGTCCAGTGGACGCTCAATGCCTGGCAAACTCAGGACTGGGTGGCGCTGGGTGGGTGCGCTGCCGGCGCATTGATTATCGGCGCGGGCGTGGGTTCTGTGGCGACGGAATGGCGACGTCTGTGGCGCTTACGCCAGCGCGCCCATGAACGCGACGACGCCCGGGAACTGCTGCACAGCCACGGAACCGGGAAAGCCCGCGCGTTTTGTGAAAAGCTGGCCCGGCAGGCGGGAATCGATCAATCACATCCGGCGCTACAGCGGTGGTACGCCTCGATACACGAGACCCAGAACGATCGTGAGATCGTCAGCCTGTATGCGCATCTGGTGCAACCGGTACTGGATGCGCAGGCAAGACGTGAAATCAGCCGTTCGGCGGCGGAGTCTACGCTGATGATCGCCGTCAGTCCGCTGGCGCTGGTGGATATGGCGTTTATCGCCTGGCGTAACCTGCGGTTGATTAACCGTATCGCCGCGCTGTACGGCATTGAGTTGGGCTATTACAGCCGTTTGCGTCTGTTCCGTCTGGTCCTGCTGAACATCGCCTTTGCCGGCGCCAGCGAACTGGTGCGAGAAGTCGGTATGGACTGGATGTCGCAGGATCTTGCCGCCCGCTTATCCACGCGCGCCGCGCAGGGGATTGGCGCCGGACTGCTGACCGCGCGTCTGGGCATCAAAGCGATGGAACTTTGCCGCCCGCTGCCGTGGATGGAGGATGATAAACCGCGACTGGGCGATTTTCGTCGTCAGCTTATTGGGCAGGTGAAAGAGACCTTGCAGAAAAACGCCGCTGCCCGGGAAAAATCCTGACCAGACAGGCGTTGACCGCGTATCTTTACGCCGAAACGCCTGTTTTTCCATCATGCTGTCAATATTTGTTGACAGAATCCTTCCTGCTATCCGAATCCTGGCTTATCATCTTATTTAACGTTCTTTATTCAGGTGAAGGTTCTCCCCATGCGTCTGGAAGTCTTTTGTGAAGACCGTCTTGGTCTGACCCGTGAATTACTCGACCTGCTGGTGCTGCGCGGCATTGATTTACGCGGTATAGAGATAGATCCGATTGGGCGAATTTACCTCAATTTTGCCGAACTGGAGTTCAATCACTTCAGCAGCCTGATGGCGGAGATTCGCCGTATATCCGGCGTGACGGACGTGCGAACGGTGCCGTGGATGCCTTCTGAGCGAGAGCATCTGGCGCTGAGCGCGCTGCTTGAAGCCCTGCCGGAACCGGTTCTGTCGCTCGATCTGAAAAGCAAAATCGACATGGCGAACCCGGCAAGCTGTCAACTTTTTGCGCTCAACCTGGAGCGGATGCGCAATCATACCGCTGCCCAACTGATCAACGGTTTTAACTTCCAGCGCTGGCTGGAGGGAAATCCGCAAAATTCGCATAACGAGCACGTGGTCATTAACGGCCAGAATTTCCTGATGGAAATCACCCCGGTGTATCTGCAGGGCGAAGCCGAGCAGCAGATGCTGACCGGCGCGGTAGTGATGCTACGTTCGACCATCCGTATGGGCCGCCAGCTGCAAAACCTGGCGACGCAGGACGTCAGCGCGTTCAGCCAGATCATCGCCGTCAGCGCCAAAATGAAGCATGTGGTGGAGCAGGCGCGTAAGCTGGCGACCCTCAGCGCGCCGCTGCTGATTACCGGCGATACCGGTACGGGAAAAGATCTGTTTGCCTATGCTTGCCATCAGGCCAGCCCGCGCGCGGGGAAACCCTATCTGGCGCTCAACTGCGCGTCAATCCCCGAGGACGCCGTTGAAAGTGAGCTGTTTGGTCACGCGCCGGAAGGCAAAAAAGGCTTTTTCGAACAGGCGAACGGCGGTTCTGTCCTGCTTGACGAGATTGGCGAGATGTCGCCGCGGATGCAGACTAAACTGCTGCGCTTCCTGAACGACGGCACGTTCCGCCGTGTCGGAGAAGATCACGAAGTGCACGTTGACGTACGTGTGATCTGCGCTACCCAGAAAAACCTTGTTGAGCTGGTGCAGAAAGGGGTGTTCCGGGAAGATCTTTACTATCGTCTTAACGTGTTGACCCTGAATCTGCCGCCGCTGCGCGATTGCCCGCAGGACATCATGCCGTTGACCGAACTGTTCGTGGCGCGTTTTGCCGACGAGCAGGGCGTACCGCGTCCTAAACTCTCTGCCGACTTAAGCACAGTCCTGACCCGTTACGGTTGGCCGGGCAATGTGCGACAGCTTAAAAATGCCGTTTATCGCGCGCTGACCCAGCTTGAGGGTTATGAACTGCGGCCGCAGGATATTTTATTGCCGGATTACGACGCCTCCGCCGTGGCGGTAGGCGAAGACGCAATGGAAGGTTCGCTGGATGAAATCACCAGCCGCTTTGAGCGTTCGGTGTTAACCCAGCTTTATCGTAACTATCCTAGCACGCGCAAACTGGCAAAACGGTTGGGCGTGTCGCATACGGCTATCGCCAATAAGCTGCGGGAATATGGGCTGAGTCAGAAGAAGGGTGAAGAATAAAGGGGAATTGCTCTGGAAGGCCTGATTGCGTTATCCGCATCAGGCCTGTGGGGGCGCCGGTAGGCCGGATTAAGCATCAACCGCTATCCGGCGCACCCGTTGGCAATTATGCTTTCAGCACGTCCAGCGCCGCAGCATAATCAGGCTCGTGAGTGATTTCGTTTACCAGTTGGCTGAAAATCACGTTGTCGTTCTCATCAATCACCACCACGGCACGCGCAGCCAGGCCTTTCAGCGGGCCATCGGTGATTTCTACACCGTAGTTTTTCAGGAACTCAGGGTTGCGCAGGGTAGAAAGCGTAACAACGTTGCTCAGGCCTTCCGCGCCGCAGAAGCGAGACTGGGCGAACGGCAGGTCCGCAGACACGCACAGCACAACGGTATTCTCGATCTCGGTGGCCAGTTGGTTAAACTTACGTACCGATGCCGCGCAAACGCCGGTATCGATGCTCGGGAAAATGTTCAGCACTTTACGCTTGCCCGCATACTGGCTCAGCGCGACGTCGGACAGATCTTTTGCCACGAGGGTAAAAGGCTGCGCCTTGCTACCCGCTTGTGGAATGGCGTTGGCGACTGCAACCGGGTTGCCCTGGAAATGTACGGTTTGTGACATGGTTATCTTCCTGTTTACATATAGTTAACGTCGTAGCTAGTTTATGCCAACAGCCGATAACACGGCAAACGCTATTTCTGCGTAACGCACAAACGACCACGTTTTCGCATGAGGAGAAAAGATGAGAGCAGTAAAGGTATACGAGGAAGCCTGGCCGTTACACACTCCCTTTGTGATTGCCCGCGGCAGCCGAAGTGAAGCGCGGGTGGTGGTGGTTGAACTGGAAGAAAATGGCGTGAGAGGGATCGGGGAATGCACGCCGTATCCGCGCTACGGCGAAAGCGACGCGTCTGTCCTTGCGCAAATCATGAGTATCGTTCCGCAACTGGAAAAGGGACTGACCCGGCAAGCAGTTCAGCAGGTGCTTCCTGCTGGCGCGGCGCGTAATGCCGTTGACTGCGCGTTATGGGATCTTAGCGCTCGCCAGCAGCAGCAAACGCTTGCCGACGCTGCCGGCGTCACGCTGGACGCGGAGATCACCACGGCGCAAACGGTGGTGATCGGTACGCCAGAACAGATGGCCGCCAGCGCGGCGGCACTGTGGGAAACGGGCGCGCGACTGTTAAAGGTGAAACTGGATGACAGGTTGATTAGCGAGCGGATGGTGGCGATTCGTTCGGCTGTGCCGGAGGCGACGCTTATTGTCGATGCCAATGAGTCCTGGCGTGCGGAAGGCCTGGCGGCGCGCTGCCAGCTGTTAGCGGATCTCGGTGTGGCCATGCTTGAACAGCCGCTCCCGGCCCAGGATGACGTTGCGCTGGAGAATTTTATCCATCCTTTACCCCTCTGTGCCGACGAGAGTTGCCATACCCGCAGCAGTCTCAAGGCGCTGCGCGGACGCTATGAAATGATCAACATAAAACTGGATAAAACCGGAGGGCTGACCGAGGCGCTGGCGCTGGCGACAGAGGCTCGCGCGCAGGGTTTTTCGCTGATGCTGGGCTGTATGCTCTGTACATCGCGGGCGATCGGCGCGGCGCTACCGCTCACGCCGCAGGTCACGTATGCCGATCTCGATGGCCCCACCTGGCTGGCCGTTGACGTGGAGCCGTCGCTGCACTTTACGACAGGACAATTGCATCTTTAGGGTGCCAGCGCAGCAGACTGGACATCGCCTGGAGGTAGGTCTCGCTGGCCTCATCTGCTGAGATCGGCGGGAATTCCGCAGTGATGCAATGCAAATTCAGGTCCGCGCACCAACTGCCGAAAGACCCGGGCGTTTCATAGCCCACGCTGGTCACCAGCGGCAGGGAAAATGCCTCCGCCAGCCATTCCCCCAGCTCGCTGCTGGCAGGATCTTCAATACAGGCCAGCGGGTCGTGAAACGACACCACCCACGCGGGATGAATATGATGAATGAGCTGGCAAAGCGCCTGCGTTTCCGGCTCTGAACCCGGATGGTCTCCCGTTAATAGCACCACATCGCGCTCAGAGGCGGCGCTGTTCCAGCGATAAACCGTTTCCCCGGCTTTCCAGTTCGCGGCGGGAAAATTGCGGTTCAGGTCGACGCCGTTGGCGTTGGCGCGCAGCCCTAACTGACAGCCGTCCGGATTCACCGCAAGGATCACATGATGGCGGCGCAGTGACGGCGTCAGCGTACGCAGCGCGCAGGAAAGGGTAACCACCGACGAATTTTCGTCACCGTGCGTTCCCGCAATGATTAAACCGCTTTCACGATCTGCCGCCGGAGCCGGAAACCAGATCAGCGGGGCCCCTAACAGCGATCGACCATAATGTTCAGTGCCGGGCGGAAATGCGCCGCGCTCGGCGCGTGGGCGGGTAACGGTCATAAGCGTCTCGGATTGCTGAGGATAGTCTTCGCAGTGTTGTGCAATTTTTGCCGATAATCAAATTGATTTCACGCGTCCGGATATTTAGTCGTGATATCAATTTTTTGCCGGAAGGTATTTGCATTTCCCTATGGCGAAACAAATAATTACGCCATTAATGATAAGCCGTTTTGAGGGAATCGTATGAAGCACTCTGTTGCAGTCACCTGTTGTGCGCTGATGGTAAGCAGCATCTCTTACTCCTGGGCTGCGGAGGTTCCCGGCGGTACGGTACTGGCAGAGAAACAGGAGCTGGTTCGCCATATCAAAGACGAACCGGCAACGCTCGATCCGGCGAAAGCAGTAGGGCTGCCGGAGATCCAGGTCATCCGCGATCTTTATGAAGGGCTGGTGAATCAGAACGAAAAGGGGGAAATCATCCCCGGCGTCGCCACTCAATGGAAAAGCAACGATAACCGCATCTGGACATTTACCCTGCGTGAGAACGCCCGCTGGGCTGACGGTACACCTGTCACCGCGCAGGATTTTGTCTACAGCTGGCAACGGCTGGTTGACCCGAAGACCCTTTCTCCTTTCGCATGGTTCGCGGCGCTGGCAGGCATCAACAACGCGCAGGCGATTATTGATGGCAAAGCGACGCCGGACAAACTCGGCGTTAGCGCCGTGGATGCCCGTACGCTGAAAGTCCAGCTGGATAAACCGCTGCCGTGGTTCGCCAATCTGACGGCAAACTTTGCGTTTTATCCGGTGCAAAAAGCCAACGTCGAAAGTGGGAAGGACTGGACCAAACCGGGTCATCTTATCGGCAATGGCGCTTACGTGCTGAAGGACAGGGTGGTGAACGAAAAGCTGGTGGTCGTGCCGAATACGCAATACTGGGACAATGCGAAAACGGTTCTGCAAAAGGTCACTTTTCTGCCAATCAATCAGGAATCCGCCGCCACAAAACGCTATCTGGCAGGGGATATTGATATCACCGAGTCCTTTCCGAAAAACATGTATCAAAAGCTGCTTAAGGACATTCCCGGTCAGGTTTATACACCACCGCAGCTGGGGACCTACTATTACGCGTTCAATACACAAAAAGGCCCTACGGCGGATTCCCGCGTGCGTCTGGCGCTGAGCATGACCATTGACCGTCGTATTATGGCCGGGAAAGTGTTAGGAACGGGCGAAAAACCGGCCTGGCGTTTCACGCCGGATGTCACCGCAGGCTTTACACCTGAGCCGTCGCCATTCGAACAAATGAGCCAGGAAGAGCTGAATGCGCAGGCGAAAACGCTGTTGCGCGCGGCGGGTTACGGACCGCAGAAGCCGCTCAAGCTGACGCTGTTGTATAACACCTCCGAAAATCATCAGAAGATTGCCATCGCAGTGGCCTCGATGTGGAAGAAAAATCTCGGCGTAGAGGTAAAACTGCAAAATCAGGAATGGAAAACCTATATCGACAGCCGCAACACCGGCAATTTTGACGTTATTCGCGCCTCCTGGGTTGGCGATTACAACGAACCGTCGACATTTTTGTCGCTGCTAACGTCGACCCATTCCGGCAATATTTCGCGCTTCAATAACCCGGCGTATGACAAAGTGCTTACCCAGGCCACGCTGGAAAATACGGCCCAGGCGCGTAACGCCGATTACAATGCGGCTGAAAAAATTCTTATGGAACAAGCGCCCATCGCCCCGATTTATCAGTACACCAACGGACGGCTGATCAAACCCTGGTTGAAAGGGTATCCGATCGCCAACCCTGAAGATGTGGCCTACAGCCGGACGATGTATATCGTGAAGCACTGAATGTAAGCATGGCGTTTCTGACTGGTCACACAGGGGCTATTCAGGTACCCGCCCCGGCAGGGAGATGCCATGCCAGTCGCGGCACAGTTTGCCCATGCCGCGCAACAGAGAGTGGCGCAAATGCGATCGTTCCTGCTTCTACAGACAGGTAACACAGTCGTGCAACGCGCCGCACTCCTTAATTATCAAATGAATCCGTTTGCAGAGTTAACGATGCAAGAAAAATAATACCGTCAGCGCAAACAGAAGCGGTTTCCGTTAATCACTCGCCAGCTAAGCGTAATAAACGCGTCGTAAGAGCACAAAAGAATAACAGTTTAATAATGGACTTCATCTATTTTCAGGCGCGGAAAAAAGAGGCGTTCATATTTGGATGACATGCAAGCACGCCTCAGTGAAAAATCACTGAGGCGGTATATTAATGATAGTGACACCAGTGCCTGACCAGACTCACTTTATTACGCAGTCCCATTTTGCGCATCGCCAGACTTTTATAGGTATAAACCGTTTTACTGTCCAGTTGCATTACGCCTGCGATTCCCCTGACGGAAATGCCGCTGATATACAGTGAAATGATCATGAATTCCTTCCAGTTGAGCATCTTTTGTGGCTCTTTGGGGCTTCTCACCTTGCACAAAGGGATAGCAATTTTTCTTTTACGTAACAGCAGAGACAGTCTGGCTTCAATGGTTACAAGGGGCATATTGATCTCACAATAGAACATCTTGCGATCGTCCACTTTCAGTGACAAAAAATTTAACAGCTGAGGATTGCCAATAATTAAAATACGTTCCGCATTACACGCGGTCAGCGCTTTTAGTTCTGATACGTCAATCCACGATTTGTCAAAGATGAAAACCGCTATACTGGCACCGGGATTTAACGCTTTTGAATTATGATTTATTATTTTTGCTACCAAATGCTCAACGGCTACTCGGGCGTAATGATCGTCGCCCTGAATAAAAATCTCCGCCATACCCAATCACCCATAGACATAAATAAGATTACATGTGAGACAACTTTAATGAAAAGTTCACCCCGATAGTGATTATTCTGGAGGGTAGAAAATAGGATAGCAATGCTTTAATTATCCAATTATGGACAGACTGTTTGTAACCAAACTGAATATTTGACAGGGATGTAATGTAAAGAGACGGAACATGACAGCAGACTTTAGCACAATGTCATGGTATTGTTACGCACAAGTAACGGAGCTTTCACTTACAGAAGGAGATCGTCATGATCATGAGAAAGCTTAAGACGGCGAGAGGAAAAAAATTCCTGCTTTGCCTGCTTGGCGTATTCATCATCGCTGCGACTGTCGTCACGCGTGCAACCATTGGCGGGGTGATTGAGCAGTACGACATACCGCTGGCGGACTGGACGACATCAATGTACGTCATCCAGTCATCGATGATTTGTGTCTACAGCCTGGTCTTTACGATTTTACTGGCGATACCGCTGGGGATTTACTTCCTCGGTGGGGATGACAAACCGTAAAAGAAAAGGCCCGACATTCGGGCCTTTCGCTTATAAATCTGACGGTTAATCGTCTTCGTCGTCGTCGAGTTCTACCGGAGTCTGATACTGATCGGGTTTGATGACCAGCAGGTCACAGCGCAGATGATCGATAACCTGTTCCGCGGTATTGCCAAGAAACGCGGCGGAGATACCGGTACGCCCCACGGTGCCCAGCACCACAATCCCCGCCTGCAAATGTTCAGCCAGATCCGGGATCACCTCTTCCGGTAATCCTTTCTCTACGTGGGTGACTTTTTCATCGATACTGAATTTCTGGCGCAGAGACTTCATCGCCAACAGGTGCTGACCGCGAATCGCATCGTTATACACGCTGGGGTCGAACTCGGGCAGTTCAATAGCAATGTTGATGGGAGTGACCGGATAGGCGCCAACCAGATGTACTTCGGTATGGTTGACCTGCTCGGCCAGTTGCAGGGTTTCTTTAACCAGTTTCTCGTTCAGCGCATTGTGATAAGGTTCTTCGCTGGCAAGGTTCACCGCCACCAGCGCTTTCCCGCCTTCTGGCCACGGCTGGTCTTTGACCATCCATACCGGGCTCGGACATTTACGCAATAAATGCCAGTCGGTCGGCGTGAAGATCACCGCTTCCAGTTTATCGTGCTGGTGGGCCATTTTTAGCACCAGATCGTGTCCGCCGCTGATGACCTCCTGAATGATGGCTTCAAAGGGACGGTTGTGCCAGACCACTTTAATGTCAATCGGAACGCCTGCTTCGAGATAGTATTTCGCCTGTTCGCGGATCCATGCGGTCCGCTGGCTGATGACGCCCTGGCGCATTGCCGTACGCTCGTCTGGCGACAGCAGGGTCGTCATTTCGTATGAAAAGTCATAGATCGGCAGGAAGGCTTTTATGGTGCCACCAATCCGTTGATGCAAATAAACCGCACGCCGTAACGCAGGTTGATCGTCCTGATTCGGATCGATAACCACCAGCATGTTTTGATACATAGCCATACAGGGTCTCCTTACAACTGTCACCGCAGTCTGTAACTAAAAGAGTAACCCAATAACGAGAAATGAAACAGGGAAGAACCTTCTGTCAGATCAATAAATCAGGAAAATTTAGCGATTCGACAGAAGGGTTTCTGGAGAAGTTGCGGAAAGATTAAGCGACGTTACGCGTGTGACCGGCAAGCACCGCCAGCGCCTCGCTGTTCTCGATGGTAATGTATTTGCCTTTTACTGCCAGCATGCCGCTTTTCTGGAAACGCCCCAGCAGACGGCTAATGGTTTCGACAGTCAGGCCGAGGTAGTTACCGATATCGCCGCGGGTCATGGTCAGACGAAACTCGCGCGGTGAGAAGCCACGCTGGGCAAAACGACGAGAAAGGTTATAGATAAATGCCGCCAGGCGCTCTTCCGCGTTTTTCTTTGACAGCAGCAGGATCATATCCTGGTCGCCTTTGATTTCGCCGCTCATCAGGCGCATCATCTGCTGACGCAGATTGGGCATTTTGCCTGACAGATCGTCCAGCGTTTCAAACGGGATTTCACAGACCATTGAGGTTTCCAGCGCCTGTGCAAAGCTTGGGTGATGGCCACTGCCGATAGCGTCGAAGCCAACCAGATCGCCCGCGAGGTGGAAGCCGGTAATCTGTTCGTCACCTTGTTCGGTAATGGTGTAGCTCTTGATCGTACCGGAACGAATGGCGTAGAGCGATTTCAGCTCATCACCTGCTTTAAACAGGGTTTGCCCTTTCTGGATCGGCTTTTTACGCTCGATAATATTATCAAGCTGATCAAGCTCATGCTCGTTAAGTGTGAACGGGATGCAAAGCTGGCTGATACTGCAATCCTGGCAATGGATAGCACAACCGCCAGACTGAATGCGCCGTATAATTCGCTTTTCCGGGATCATAGGTCTGCTCAAGCCGTAATTGATATTTGTCAATTTTAACATCTTTTTGGTGGGCACGTAAGTCTGAGCAGAGCGCAATAGCGGATAATTCCGGAAAGTGAGCGGAAAATATTTCTATCTTGTTGAAAAACCTCACCTTGAGTGAGGCATCTTTACGCAAAAGTGTGAGCAAGAAGGCACGAATTGCCTGGACTCAGAGTAACAAATAGCCTTCGTGACGCAGTAACCACTCTTTGCGCTGTACACCGCCAGCGTAGCCGGTCAGGGCGCCATTTCGGCCAATGACGCGATGGCAAGGCACCACAATACTGATGGGATTCGAGCCATTGGCTGCGCCCACCGCGCGCGCCGCGCCGGGGCGACCAAGCTGTTCCGCCATCTGACCATAGTGCATCACCTGTCCTTTTGGAATGGTGCGTAACATCTGCCAGACGTCGCGCTGGAAGGGCGTTCCGCCGGTTGCGGTGGGGAGAGTGTCAATCACATCAATATTCCCGGCAAAATAGTCAGCCAGTTTATCGGCCAGCCCGCCGGGGTTTTTCGCCGGGATGCGGGAATACCCCCCGGCCCGATAATGAATATCCAGCAGTTGTTCCATTCGGTCGCTATGCTGTTCCCATTCCACGGCGCGCAGGTGGAACTGTTCGTCGCAGAGGATCCACAATGGTCCCAGCGGGGTCGCAATTTTATCTTCCAGTAGTGTCAGCATTCGACGCCTCGTATCAGTACCGCTAATTAGCCGTCATCAATCTAGCATGGCGAACTTCCATGCCGCTATACCCCTGATTTGGGATAAAAAAAAGAGTCTGTCGACATCGCCAGACTCTACAGTACACACAGCAGTATTTCCTTAAGTAATCCCGGATGTTTTCCTGAATGCGGGTAATGACTTATAGCAAGAGCGGTGTTGGGGGTCCAGCCGGTATTAGTGATTGATTTTAAAAAATCATAAGTTAAATCAGATAGTTTAATTGCGGATAAACTGGGAGTGTATCACCCGTTAAAATTCTGCGCTGATAGCACGGACAAACAGGGATTCATCGTCGCTTACTGGAAACTTCTGTAAACCATTGTCGCTATTCAGGGGGACGGTTATGATAACGGTTGTCTTAAAAACGGGAGGATGAAGCATGAACCTTGACGACAAAGCGCTGTTTCTTGACGCCATGGAGGATGTCCAGCCTCTCAAACGTTGTACAGACGTTCACTGGCAGCCGGTGCGCAACGCGCGTAAGCCGCAGCGTATCGACACGCTGCAGCTTGATAATTTCCTCACCACCGGTTTTCTGGACATTGTCCCGCTGGCGCAGCCGCTGGAATTTCGCCGCGAGGGGCTACAGCAGGGCGTGCTCGACAAACTGCGTGGCGGAAAATACGGTCAGCAGGCCAGCCTGAACTTATTGCGCCAGCCGGTGGAAGTCTGTCGCCAGCAATTGTTCCGCTTTATTCTCCAGTCTTTGCAGGATGGCTTACGTAATGTGCTCATCATTCACGGTAAAGGGCGGGACGATCACTCGCACGCGAATATCGTGCGCAGCTATGTGGCGCGCTGGCTGACCGAATTTGATGATGTGCAGGCGTACTGTACGGCGCTGCCGCACCACGGCGGCAGCGGCGCCTGTTACGTGGCGCTGCGTAAAACCGCACAGGCAAAACAGGAGAACTGGGAACGCCACGCCAAACGCAGCCGTTAATGTAGCAACAGCGACAGCTCCTGCGCGGCTTTTTGCAGTTCTGGCAGTACCCGGGTCCGCAGTTCCTCCGCGGAAACCTGTCCGGCATGGACGCCCACATTCAACGCTGCCTGTACCTGTCCCTGGGCGTTAATTAACGGTACGGCAATTGACCGTAGTCCCATCTCCAGTTCCTGATCGTTAAGCGCGTAGCCCTGTTGCCGCACTTTTTTTAGCTCCGCGCGCAGGGCCGAAACAGAATCGACGGTTTGCGAGGTGTAGCGAATCATGGTGATTCTTCCCAGCATATCATTCAGTTTATCTTCCGAAAGGTGGCTTAACAGTACGCGGCCCATTGAGGTAGACCACGCGGGCAGGCGGCTGCCAATGTCCAGATCGATGGTCATGATCCGCGAACTGGAGGCGCGGGCAATATAGAGAATATCGTCGCCGTCCAGCGTGGCGATGGAGCAGGATTCATTGAGCATATCGCTCAGATGCTTGAGTACCGGCTGCGTGGCGCGCGCCAGCGGCGTCGAGGCGAGGTAAGCATGCCCCAGCGCCAGGATCCGGGGGCGCAGTTCAAAATTTTTACCGTCTTCAGCATAGACAAACCCCAGTTTACCCAACGTATACAGACAGCGGCGTACCGCTGCGCGTGGAATGCCGGTCTTCTGACTGATCTGCGATATCGACATCACCCGGCGCTGCGGCGTAAACGCCTGAATCACCTCCAGCCCGCGTGCCAGCGAGGCCATAAAATTCGGGTCGCCCTTAAACGGGTCGGCTTCGTTGCTCAGACGATCGTCCGGATGTTTTTCCACTGTTTTTCCCTCATTGTTCGCCATCGATCACATTCTTCGCACAAATATACACATCGTTCGATTATCGCACCATATTTCGATTATCGCCCTTGCCTGGCTTCGTTAAGTGGGTCACATTTTGTGCGAACAACGCAAAAACGTGCGAAATACGCACAACAAGGAGCGACCAGATGATTGATAAGAGTGTGCCTTCGCTGGAGGAGGCCATTGCCGGGATCCCGGATGGCGCCACCATCATGATTGGTGGATTTGGTACGGCGGGGCAGCCCACCCGGCTGATTGACGCTCTGATAGACCAGGGGGCCCGGGATCTCACTATCATCAACAACAATGCGGGTAACGGCGAAGTGGGGCTCGCGGCGCTGCTGAAAGCGAAACGGGTGCGTAAAATGATCTGCTCTTTTCCGCGCCAGGTGGACTCGCAGATTTTTGACGGGCTATACCGTAACGGAGAGGTGACGCTGGAGCTGGTGCCGCAGGGGAATCTGGCGGCGCGGATCCAGGCAGCCGGTGCCGGAATTGGCGCAATTTATACCCCAACGGGCTATGGCACCCCGCTGGCGGAGGGTAAAGAAACCCGCTGCATTGATGGTAAAAACTATGTGCTTGAATATCCGATAAAAGCCGATTTCGCGCTGATTAAAGCGCACCGGGCTGACCGCTGGGGAAACCTGGTGTACCGCAAAGCGGCGCGGAATTTTGGACCGATCATGGCGACGGCCGCGCACACCACTATCGTCGAAGTGAATCAACTGGTTCCGCTGGGCGAACTCGATCCTGAACATATCATTACGCCGGGCATTTTTGTCCAGCGCGTATTTTCGCTGGAAAACCTGGCAGAAACAGCGCTGCGTGCCTGAGGAGGAAAAATGAAAAGATTATCACGGGATGAAATGGCGAAACGCGTGGCGCAGGATATTCCCGAAGGGGCTTACGTCAATCTTGGTATTGGCTTGCCTACGCGGATCGCCAACTACCTGCCCGCAGACAAAGAAATCTTCCTGCACAGCGAAAACGGTCTGCTCGGCATGGGACCGAAGCCTGCGGAGGGTGAGGAGGATCCCGAACTGATCAATGCCGGAAAAGAGTATGTCACCCTGCTGCAGGGCGGCTGTTATTTCCATCATGGCGATTCGTTCGCCATGATGCGCGGCGGTCACCTTGATATCTGCGTACTGGGGGCATATCAGGTTTCTGCATCAGGGGATCTCGCGAACTGGAGCACCGGCGCACCCGATGCGATCCCGGCGGTAGGGGGGGCGATGGATCTGGCGATCGGCGCGCGTCAGGTGTTCGTGATGATGGATCACTTAACCCGCGAGGGAGAATGTAAGCTGGTAGAGCACTGTTCCTATCCGTTAACCGGAATGCGATGTGTCAGTCGTATTTACACCGACCTGGCGGTAATCGACATTACCGAAAAAGGCCCCGTGGCGAGGGAAATTTTCAACGGACTCTCATTTGAAGAGCTGCAGCGTATCACGCCGGTGACGCTGGGGTTTGAACAGCTGGCGCAAAGCGCATAAGGAACTAAGATGAATCAGGCATTTATCTGCGATGCGGTGCGTACGCCGTTTGGTCGCTTCGGCGGGACGCTGGCGAGCGTACGGGCGGACGATCTGGCGGCCATTCCGTTGAAAGCTCTGCTGGCGCGCCATCCGAATCTCGATCCGGCGGCGATTGATGATGTGATCTACGGCTGTGCGAATCAGGCAGGGGAAGATAACCGTAACGTGGCACGAATGGCGTTGCTGCTGGCGGGGTTGCCGGAAAGCGTGCCGGGCAGCACGGTGAACCGGCTTTGCGGCTCCAGTCTTGATGCGATAGGCATTGCCGCGCGGGCGATCAAGAGCGGAGAGACGCAGCTGATGATTGCTGGCGGCGTCGAGAGCATGTCGCGCGCGCCGTTTGTTATGGGGAAGGCGGAAAGCGCCTTTAGCCGCAGCATGAAAATGGAAGATACCACCATTGGCTGGCGTTTTATCAATGCGCAAATGCAGGCGCGATATGGCGTGGATTCGATGCCAGAAACGGCAGAAAACGTCGCACAACAATTTGCCATTTCGCGAGCCGATCAGGATGCGTTTGCCCTGCGCAGCCAGCAACGTACAGCGGCGGCTCAGGAGCAGGGGCTTTTTGACCGTGAGCTGGTTTCTGTGACGGTGTCACAACGAAAGGGCGAGCCGCGGATATTCAGCGCCGACGAACACCCACGCGCCACCTCGGCTGATGCGCTGGCAAAACTGAAGGGCGTCGTGCGGCCTGATGGCTCGGTGACGGCAGGCAATGCCTCCGGGGTTAATGATGGCGCTTGCGCGCTGCTTATTGCCAGCGAACAGGCAATGGCGCAGCAGGGATTGCAGCCGCTGGCGCGCATTGTTGGCGTAGCGACGGCAGGCGTCGCGCCGCGTATTATGGGCTTTGGTCCCGCGCCCGCGGTACGTAAGGTGCTGGCGCTGACCGGATTAACGCTTGCACAAATGGACGTCATTGAGCTTAACGAAGCGTTTGCCGCTCAGGCGCTGGCGGTCATGCGCGATCTGGGTTTGCCTGATGAGGCCGCGCAGGTGAATCCGAATGGCGGCGCGATTGCGCTGGGGCATCCGCTGGGAGCATCCGGGGGAAGGCTGGCGATGGCCGCAGCGTATCAGCTACAGCGAACCGGTGGGCGTTATGGTCTCTGCACGATGTGTATCGGCGTTGGACAAGGCATCGCGCTGATAATCGAAAGGGTTTAAGGAGCAGAAATGCATTTGTTAACCCCGTTAATGCGCGGAACGGCGCTGACGGCAGAATTCTCAGAGCAGCAAGTGATCCAGGGGATGCTCGACTTTGAAGCCGCGCTGGCAAGGGCGCAGGCGGCTTGCGGCGTGATCCCTGCCGCCGCCGCCGGGCCGATCGTCCGTGCCTGTCGCGCAGAACGTATTGATGCGGACACGCTGGCAGAGTCGGCGCGTGCGGCGGGAAATCTGGCAATCCCCTTAGTCAAACAGTTAACCGCACAGGTAAAAGCCGATGATCCTGACGCGGCGCGCTACGTACATTGGGGCGCTACCAGTCAGGACGTTATTGACACCGGGATGGTGCTGCAACTGCGCGCGGCGCTGAACGCAACCCGTGCGCATCTCGCACGGTTAGTGGATACCGTTGCCAGCCAGGCATCGCGTTATCAGCAAACCGTCATGCCGGGACGGACCTGGATGCAGCAGGCGTTGCCGGTGACGTGGGGTCTGAAACTTGCCGGAACGCTCGACGCGTTATTACGCTGGCAGGAGCGCTTACAGCAATTGCTTCCGCGTGTGCTGGTGGTCCAGTTCGGCGGCGCGGCGGGCACGCTGGCGTCGCTCAGGCAGGACGCGCTGCCGGTGGCGTCGCGTCTGGCGCAGGAGCTGGCCCTTACGCTGCCGGATACGCCCTGGCATACGCAGCGCGATCGTATGCTGGAAGTGGCCGCGTGGTATGCCGGGATCGGCGGAACGCTGGGCAAATTCGCTCAGGATTTCGCACTGCTGATGCAGACCGAAGTGGCGGAGGTGAGCGAACCCGTTACCGCCGGACGTGGCGGTTCCTCCACTATGCCGCATAAGCGTAACCCGGTCAGCTGCGCCGCCATTCTGACCGCGATGCAACGAACGCCGGGGCTGATGGCAACCCTCTACAGCAGTCAGCTTCAACAACATGAACGGGCGCTCGGCGGCTGGCAGGCCGAATGGGAAGTCTTGCCGGAAATCATCATGCTGGTCGGTCACGCGATGCAGGAAACGCAACACTTGGTGGAAGGGATGCAGGTCTGCCCGCAAAAGATGCTTGAGAACCTGGAGATCACGCATGGCCTGATGATGGCGGAGTCGGTGACCCTGGCGCTCGCAGCGTTTGTCGGTAAACAAGAAGCGCATCATTTGATGGAAGATCTTTGCCATCGTGCAATAGAAAAGCGGTGTTCTCTGCTGTCGGTGTTGGTCGATGAACCACGCGTGACCGCGCATGTTGATAAATCTCGTTTAACAGCGCTGCTTGACCCGGCGCAGGCTACTGGCAGCGCAGAACACTTTGTCCAGCGCGTACTTACGCGCTATGAGGAGCGGCGGCATGGAACTGAACTTTCAGATTGAAGGGCCGGATAACGCCCCGGTGGTGGTGTTATCGAATTCACTGGGTACGACGCTGACCATGTGGGAACCACAGATGGCGGCGTTAACCGCGCATTACAGGGTGCTGCGTTACGACACGCATGGACACGGCGAAACGCGTAAACGGGGAGAAACTGACCTCGCGCGGCTCGGGCAGGATGTGATTGCGCTTCTGGACCATCTGGACATCCCGACAGCACATTTTTGCGGTATTTCAATGGGCGGGCTGACCGGTTTATGGCTCGCATGCCATCAGCCGCAACGAATGCGCAGTGTGACCGTGATAAACAGCGCGGCGCGGATAGGTAATGAAGCCGGCTGGCGCGACCGGGCGCAGCAGGTCCGCGCCAGCGGTCTCTCCGCGATTGCCGACAGCGCGCCTGAGCGCTGGTTTAGTCTGCCGTTTCGTCTGGCGTCAGCAGAGACCGTGGCCGACCTGTGTCAGCAGCTCGTAGAATCGTCCGCGCAAGGCTATGCCGCCTGTTGTGATGCGCTGGCGACCGCCGATATGCGTGATGAGATAGCCGACATTCAGCGCCCGGTTTTGCTTATTGCCGGAGATGACGATCCGGTGACCACCGTGGCCGATGCGCAGTATATGCACCAGCGCATTGCGGGTTCAACGATGGTCGTGGTGAAGGCGTCGCATTTATCCACGATTGAGGCGCCAGACGCGGTGAACGCGGCGCTGCTGTCATTCCTGGGAGGACAGAATGCAGGATGAAGACCGTTTTGAACAAGGCATGAAGGTGCGTCGCAGCGTACTGGGCGATGCGCATGTCGATCGCACCGTGAAAAACCTGACCTCGCTTAACGCCGATTTTCAGGATTTTATTACCCGCTATGCCTGGGGAGACATCTGGAGCCGTCCCGGGCTGGAACGCCATACGCGCAGCCTCATCACCATCGCGATGCTGATAGCGCTCAACCGGGAAGCGGAGTTGAAGATGCATTTGCATGCTGCTTTTAATAACGGGGCGACGCGGGAAGAACTGAAAGAACTGATCATGCATTCCGCGCTCTATTGTGGTCTACCTGCCGCCAACGCTACGCTGCATCTGGCGCAGCAGGTTTTCGATGAGCGTGATGCCGCCGGTCTGTAAGACACGCTGCCGGCGACCTGAAGCGTCGCCGGAAATGTCTCTGTCAGGCTGCGAGTACCCGATTGCGCCCTGCGTTTTTGGCCCGGTATAAGGCAGCATCAACGCGTTTAAACAGGTCATCAAGGCTTTCATTTGGTTCATGTTGCGCCACGCCAATACTCACCGTAAAACGCGGCAGGCCCAACAGCGTGAGCTTTGCCACCGACGCGCGAATCGCTTCCGCCAGTAAAAGCGCATCATCCAGCGGCGTGCGCGGCAACAGCAGAATAAACTCCTCGCCGCCCCAACGGAAAACCCGATCGCCCTGGCGCGCGCTCTGCTGAAGGCAGTTCGCCAGCGCGCAGAGTACTTCATCACCCTTTAAATGCCCGTACATATCGTTAATGCTCTTAAACCTGTCAGTATCAATGAGCAGGAGACTGTAATCCTGCGCCAGGGAAAATGGGGTTCTCTGTTCGGGGTCAGTCAGGAGATAAAGCTGGCGGCGATTAAGTAAACCGGTCAGCGCATCGTGTAATGCCGCATAGTGCAGCGCCTCTTCCAGCCGTTTTTGTTCGGTAATGTCGTGGACAATGCATAGCATCAAGCGATCGCCGTAGATTTCGATTGGCCCCGCATAGGTCTGGACATGACGGGGAGAGCCGTCCGCCATCTTGTGCACAAAATGTAATGGCTTATGGCCGCCGGGCAACCGGGCAATTTCATGCATGATGGGTAAGATTTGTCGTCCCAGCATATTAATTTCCCAGGTATGCTTTTGACACATCGCCTCAAGGCTGTAACCGTAGAAATTGAGCGCCGCGAGATTGGCATCGACAATCAGTCCATCGCGCGAGGGATCAATCAGCAGAATAGGCGCGGTGTTGGTCAGAAAAAAACGGGCATAAAATCCCTGTTTTTTGCGCTGGTAGGCCACCGAACGGCTCGCTTTTAACCCCTGAACGGTCGAGATATCTATCCCTTCAAACAGAATCACCTCGCGATCGTCAGGCAGTTGTCTTAACGAAAGACGGCACGAGAGGGTGCCCGGCGTATTGTCACGGCTTACGGTCAGGATTTCGATAATATCCCGGCGGCTGCGTAAATCGGTGATGTAATCTGCGAGCTGGCGGCGCGCATGAACAGAATACGCGCCCTGACGCAGTTGATTGAAGTCATTTTCCGGCATAAGCGCAGCGGCGGCGCGATTAGCAAACAACATTTCCCCCGTGAGCGGAAAGACGATCCAGACAGGCAGGGTCAATAAATCCAGAGCGTTAAAGTTGTGGGTCATTTTTATGGATCCTGTTTTTTAATCATGACATGTTGCGTAAGCGCAAAAAAACAGAACAAGAAGCAAGCGTGGCGAGACGGCGGCAATATGCGAGCCAGATAAGTGCGCAAGTTTTAATCTAGCAGGGTTTCACTCTTACGCATGAGGAAACGGCGTGGCAACGCCTAAAAAAAGCAGCGCTGAAATGGCCGTACGGGGATCGCTGTCTGCAGGCAAAAACAGAAGCGGAATTAAAAATAGTAAAAACTAAACAGTTAAGCGCTGATGAAATTATCTGCGCAGAGATATTGCGTGGCTTAAGTATAAAACAACGGAAAGGAGTAAATAGCAGATTGTCCGTGTTTTATGCGTCCTTACTGCAAATTAAGGTGATGGGGAGTGGCGTTTAGTGAAATTATCCATGGTATATCGTAAATGTTGGCGCAATGTGAAAAGCAGATGAAAATAGTGTTTCCTGATGCTATATAACTATTCACCTGCAATGTATTTTCTCCCGGATCTGAAATGTTAAAAAACATGAGTGTCAGAACGTTTATTATTGGCTTCCTGGTAGGCGTTTTCCTGTTATTCAATATTGTTCATATACTTTTCTCATCAAATATCCGCTTGGTTGTTTTAACGAATGTGATCTCGCTGACAGCGTTATTGTTTTTATGGTGGTATATGACAATATATCTTGTCACGCCGATCAACACGGTTAAGCGAAGTATTGCCGAAGTCACCGCCGGAAATCTGGGGGTGATAATCCCTGCGTTTGGTAATAACTGTGCGGGAAGACTCATTCCCGGAATTAACAGCCTGTCGGGTAATATCGCGACGCTGGTGCGTGAGATCCGCCATTCTTCTCACACCGCGCTGTCGCTGTCTGAACAGCTCGCCGCCCGCAGTGCGGAACTTTCGGTGAAAACCGAGCAGCAGTCGTCCTCACTGATTCAGACCGCGGCCAGTATGGAAGAAATGGCGGCGAGCACCCGTAATAATGCTGATAACACCCGTCTGGCCAATCATCAGGCCGATACGTCAAAACAGTGCGCGTATCACGGTAGCGAATTAATGGCGCAGGTTTCACATAATATGGAATCCATCGCGCACTGCGCGCAGCAGATGACGGAAATCATTACGCTGATTGACGATATTGCTTTTCAGACCAATATCCTGGCGTTAAATGCTGCCGTAGAAGCGGCACGCGCGGGTGAACACGGAAAAGGATTTTCCGTGGTGGCGACAGAGGTCCGGAATCTGGCGCACCGAAGCGCAGAAGCGGCGAAAAATATAAAAATGCTGATTGAAGAAACCCACAAAAATGTTCGGCAGGGGGCGGAGGTGGTCAGCGAAACAGAAAAAAATATGCAGATCATCGTCCAGGGCGCAGGGCAATTAAGCCAGCTCATGCATGAAATTTCTGCCACTACCGTGGAGCAGGAAAAAGGCATCAACCAGATATCGCAGGCCATGAGCGAACTGGAAAGTGTTACCCAGAGCAATGCGCTGATGGTAGAAGAATTAACGGGTTCTTCTGCAATATTGAAACGGCAGGTGGTCGAGTTGCAGTCTAAGACGCAGCAGTTTCGTTTATCTGCCACCACTACGTTGGCGCAACAGCACGGGCAGCCCAGGTTTTCATGATAAATATCAGCATTATGGGATAACGAGAAGTTGCTTAACCTACGCCGATAGCTAGACTAACCAGAAAAGCGCGACGTAGGGGAGGCGAAATGGAAGCCATAAAAGGGTCGGAAGTGAGTGTGCCGGATGCGGTGTTTGCCTGGTTGCTGGATGGCAAAGGCGGGGTGAAGCCGCTGGAGGATAACGATCTTATCGACAGCGCGCATCCCTGCTGGTTACATCTTAACTATACGCACCCCGACAGCGCGCAGTGGCTGGCCACAACGCCGTTACTGCCAAACAATGTTCGGGACGCGCTGGCAGGGGAAAGCCTACGCCCACGCGTCAGCCGTCTGGGAGAAGGAACGCTCATAACCCTGCGCTGCATTAACGGCAGCACCGATGAACGTCCGGACCAGCTGGTGGCGATGCGTCTGTACATGGATGAACGGCTGATTGTCTCCACCCGCCAGCGTAAAGTGCTGGCGCTGGATGACGTGGTGAGCGATCTGCAGGAAGGCACCGGTCCCGTTGACTGCGGCGGTTGGTTGGTGGATGTTTGTGATGCGTTAACCGACCATGCCAGCGAATTTATTGAACAGTTGCACGACAGGATCATCGACCTCGAAGACAACCTGCTCGATCAGCAAATACCGCCGCGGGGATTTCTTGCGCTGCTGCGTAAGCAACTGATTGTCATGCGACGCTACATGGCCCCCCAGCGTGACGTTTATGCGCGCCTCGCCAGCGAGCGTTTGCCGTGGATGAGCGATGACCAGCGGCGCCGGATGCAGGATATTGCTGACCGGCTGGGTCGCGGACTGGATGAGATCGACGCCTGTATCGCCCGTACCGGCGTAATGGCGGATGAGATCGCGCAGGTCATGCAAGAGTCACTGGCCCGTCGGACCTATACGATGTCGCTGATGGCAATGGTATTCTTGCCCAGCACCTTTCTGACCGGGCTATTTGGCGTCAATCTGGGGGGTATTCCAGGGGGAGAATGGCGTTTTGGTTTTTCGATCTTTTGCATTCTGTTAGTGGTTGTGATTGGTGGTGTTACTTTATGGTTGCATCGTAGTAAATGGTTGTAAAAACGGGGCTTTTAAGAGATTTCTTCTGCTAAAACGGCTTTAAAATTGAGCGAAGTCAATAAACATCGCGCCCGTTCGCGGCAATATCATTCTCGCAGGTGAATGCAACGTCAAGCGATGGGCGTTGCGCTCCATATTGTCTTACTTCCTTTTTTGAATTACTGCATAGCACAATTGATTCGTACGACGCCGACTTAAATAAGTCGGCTTTTTTTTGCCAGCAGGTTATCAACGACTACCCTAAAAGGGAGCCCACGATCTACCGGAGGCAAAAATGACTCGTCTGATGGTGTCCCTGAAACTGGAAATTCGTTTTTCCGACCCTGTACCGACCGATCCGGTTCCTGTTCCTGACCCGGTGCCGCGTCCGCAGCCCATGCCCGATCCACCGCCCGATGAAGAACCGATTAAATTGTCGCATCACAGGCGCAGATCTGCGAGGATACGCGCCTGCTGACTGTGAGTCGTTACCGCGAGATTAAATTGTGACCGCTTTTTCAACCCTGAACGTTCTGCCCGCCGCCCAGCTCGATAACCTCAACGAGTTGGGCTATTTGTCGATGACGCCTGTTCAGGCCGCCGCGCTACCGGCGATTCTGTCCGGGCAGGATGTTCGGGTTCAGGCCAAAACCGGCAGCGGTAAAACGGCGGCGTTTGGCCTTGGGCTTTTACAGCATATCGACGCCGCTCTGTTTAAAACCCAGTCGCTGGTGTTATGCCCGACACGTGAACTGGCCGACCAGGTCGCGGGGGAATTGCGCCGTCTGGCACGCTTCCTGCCGAATACCAAGATATTGACCCTGTGCGGCGGCCAACCCTTTGGCGCGCAGCGCGACTCTCTCCAGCACGCGCCGCACATCATTGTGGCGACGCCTGGACGGCTACTGGACCATCTGCAAAAAGGCACGGTTTCGCTGGATGCGCTTTCGACGCTGGTGATGGATGAAGCGGATCGGATGCTGGACATGGGGTTTAGCGACGCCATTGATGAGGTGATTCGCTTTGCCCCTGCGTCACGCCAGACGCTGCTGTTTTCGGCGACCTGGCCCGAGGCGATTGCCGCGATCAGCAGCCGTGTTCAGCGAAATCCGGTAACCATTGAGATCGATACGGTTGATGCGCTTCCGGCTATTGAACAGCAGTTCTTCGAAACGGCTCCCCAGGACAAAATTCCGCTGTTGCAAATAATACTCAGCCAGCATCAGCCAAAGTCTTGCGTGGTGTTCTGTAACACCAGGAAAGATTGTCAGGCGGTATGCGATGCGCTGAACGCAGCGGGGCAAAGCGCGCTGGCGCTGCATGGCGATCTGGAACAGCGGGATCGCGATCAGACGCTGGTGCGTTTTGCTAATGGCAGCGCACGCGTGCTGGTCGCCACGGATGTGGCAGCGCGCGGGCTGGATATTAAGTCTCTGGAACTGGTCGTCAATTACGAGCTGGCGTGGGACCCGGAGGTCCATGTGCACCGTATTGGTCGAACGGCCCGCGCCGGGAATAGCGGTCTGGCGATCAGCTTTTGTGCGCCGGCAGAGGCGCAGCGAGCCAATATCCTTTCGGAAATGTTGCAGTTAACGCTGAACTGGCAGGATGCGCCAACGAACGTGACGCTAATGCCGCTCGAGGCGGATATGATCACGCTGTGCATTGACGGCGGGAAGAAAGCCAAAATGCGTCCTGGCGACGTGCTGGGGGCTTTAACTGGCGAGTTGGGACTGGACGGCGCGGACATTGGAAAAATTACCGTGCACCCGGCGCATGTCTACGTCGCGGTGCGTCAGGCGGTGGCGCATAAGGCGTGGAAGCAGTTACAGAACGGGAAAATTAAAGGGAAGTCCTGTCGGGTTCGCCTGTTGAAGTAAGCCCTTTGGCGTTAACGCCGGATACGGCAAAGCCGTTATCCGGCAGGGTAAAAGCGTCAAACGACGCTTACTTCACCTCAACCACATTCAACCGTAGCTCAGCAAGCTGATGTTCATCTTCTTCTGGCTGCCAGCCTACAGGCTGTAGCGGGATATCTTCGCGATCGAACGCCAGATCGCCACCGTCTACCACCTCTGCGCCGTGTCTGATCCCTTTGAAGTCAAACAGGTTAATGTCGCTCAGGTGAGACGGCACCACGTTCTGCATGGCGCTGAACATGGTCTCAATGCGACCCGGGTAGCGTTTATCCCAGTCGCGCAGCATGTCGGCAATCACCTGGCGCTGTAAGTTCGGCTGTGAACCACACAGGTTACAAGGAATGATAGGGAACGCTTTCGCCTCGGCAAAACGTTCAATATCTTTTTCCCGGCAGTAGGCCAGCGGACGGATCACGATATGTTTACCGTCGTCGCTCATCAGCTTTGGTGGCATGCCTTTCATCTTTCCGCCGTAGAACATGTTAAGAAACAGGGTTTGCAGAATATCGTCGCGATGGTGTCCAAGCGCAATCTTGGTGGCGCCCAGCTCCGTAGCGGTACGGTAAAGAATACCGCGGCGCAAACGTGAGCACAGGGAGCAGGTGGTTTTGCCTTCCGGAATTTTCTCTTTTACGATCCCGTAGGTGTTTTCCTCAACAATCTTGTACTCCACGCCGAGTTGTTCGAGGTATTCAGGCAGAATATGCTCAGGAAAACCGGGCTGTTTTTGATCGAGGTTCACCGCCACCAGCGAGAACTGGATCGGTGCGCTTTGTTGTAAATTGCGCAAAATCTCCAGCATGGTATAGCTGTCTTTGCCGCCTGAAAGACAAACCATGATGCGATCGCCGTCTTCAATCATGTTGAAATCGGCAATGGCTTCGCCCACGTTTCGGCGCAGACGCTTCTGTAATTTATTGATGTTGTACTGCTCTTTCTTACTCATTTCTTGATTTTGCGACATGTAATAGAGGCTCAATTCATTGTGTGGCATCAGAGGGGGCGACATCACGCCGAAGGATCCGCGGACGCTGTCTGATATAAAAACCGTGGAGCGTATGGTACGGATTAGCGAGAAAAATGTCAGCACATTTAACAGGCAAAACGCAGGGGGCAGGTAAGAGAAGAAAAAGCCCGCAGCGGGGTGCGGGCTGAAAGGATTAGCGAACCACCAGTACCGAACATTCAGCGTGACGCACGACAGCCGCCGCGTTCGACCCTAACAGGTAGGTGGTGATATCCGGACGGTGCGAGGCAATAATGACCATATCCGCCGGCAATTTCTTCGCCATTTCCAGAATCTTGTCTTTTGGCGAACCCTCAGCAATATGTACCTGGACTCTGTCCGCCGGGATATTGAACTGCTTTATCATCTCTTCCAACTGAGATTTGGCTTCAGCTTTCAGATCGTCCATGGCGGGCAACTCTGCGGAGTAGGCCAGGCCCAGCGATGCGTAATAAGGCAGTGACGGAATCACGGTCAGAAAATGCACCTGCGCATCGTCAATCCTTGCTTCGGCTTCAACGTGGGAAATCACCCGTTGAGTTAATTCTGAGTCTGAAATATCGATAGGTACCAGAATCGTTCTGCTCATAAAAACCTCCTGTTAATGTATCCATATAAAGTGTAACGCCTTTTAGCTCGGTAAGTATAACGACGACGGTCACATTTTGGCATCACATATTTATGATTTTAATTATATGGTATGCATGTGTCAGCACAGCAAAGTGCGCAACAGAGAAGGACAGGGGGATTCAGCGCAGAGAATAGCCCGCCGTCGCCAGCGGGCTGAAGAGTTTAGAACTGGTAAACCAGACCCAGCGCTACAACGTCATCGGTGTTGATACCGTTGTTAGCATAGAAGTTGTCGTCTTCGTCCAGCAGGTTGATTTTATAATCAACATAGGTCGACATATTTTTATTGAAGTAGTAGGTCGCGCCGACGTCAGCGTATTTAACCAGATCTTTACTGGTGTCGTTACCCTGGCCGCTCAGGTCTTTACCTTTAGACATCAGGAAAGACACCGCCGGACGCAGGCCAAAGTCGAACTGGTACTGCGCAGTCACTTCCACGTTTTGCGTTTTGTTCGCTACGCCGTCATCGCCGTACGGGGTCATGTTGCGGGTTTCAGAATACATCGTCGCCAGGTAGATGTTGTTGGCATCGTATTTCAGACCCGCAGTCCAGGCATCCGCGTTTTCGCCGCCAGCCACTTTGCCGCCAGCGTTAACCTGCTCGTTGGTCCGGTCAGAGGTTGTGTAAGCAGCGCCAGCGCTGAAGCCCATGCCCATATCATAAGTCGTCGAAATACCGAAACCGTCGCCGTTGGAGTGTTGAAGATTGCGGCCGTTGTTATTGGTGCCTTCCTGACCGTTCTGGTTTTCGTTGTTGCCCTGATACTGAAGCGCAAAGTTCAGTCCGTTTACCAGGCCGAAGAAGTCCGTGTTACGGTAGGTTGCGACGCCGTTTGTACGACCGGTCATAAAGTTGTCAGCCTGGGTGTATGAGTCGCCGCCAAATTCCGGCAGCATATCGGTCCAGCCTTCCACATCGTACAGTACGCCATAGTTACGACCGTAGTCGAATGAACCGTAGTCGCCGAATTTTACGCCCGCGAATGCCAGACGGGTCCAGGAATTTGAACCTTCGCCTTCTGTAGTATTCGCCTGAACGTTATATTCCCACTGGCCGTAACCGGTCAGTTGATCGTTAATTTGGGTTTCGCCTTTGAAGCCAACACGAACATACGTTTGATCGCCGTCAGACTTATTGTTGTCAGAGAAATAATGCAGACCATCTACTTTGCCATAGAGATCTAATTTATTGCCGTCTTTATTATAGACTTCAGCGGCATGCGCTGCGCCAGCGGCTAACAGGGCAGGGATTACGAGAGCCAGTACTTTTCTTTTCATCGAAATAATCCTTTCGTTTATTATTTACCTGTGACTCCCTCTTAAGGGGAGTAAAAGCATGCTAAAGGAGAAGTTCCGTAAAGAGATAAGTATGAATTGTTACGTTTTAAGTAAAACCTTAATTAAATAATTCTATGGTAACAGTAATAATTAGCGTGAATGTATTAACCAAAAATATATAAAATAAAAATTATACAAGTTGAATTTGATGCGATATTCTGCGCGGGTTATATGCCTTTATTGTCAAACTCTGCTTTTTGTTGGTCCATTGCGAAACGTACTGATTTACCAGCAAACATACTGACAAGCCCGAAACGATGTTCGGGCTTTTTTTTATTTCCAGATGAATCCCGCCAGGCCGTTATTCACTGTTCGCTTTTTCTGCTTTCCCCGCCAGTTGCGCCAGGAAGTCATAGCGTTTTTGCAGGTCCACGGCGGCATCTTTCCATAGTTGCTCCGCGACCTCGGGCTGCTGCGCATTAAGACGGCGGAAGCGCTGCTCGTTAAGCAGGGTTTCCGCCAGCGCATCTGACGGTGGACGAGAGTCAAGCGCCAGCGGCACTTTGCCTTCCTCCGCGCGACGCGGATCGAAACGATAGAGCGGCCAGAAGCCAGTCGCCGTCAGTTGACGCATCTGGTCGTGGCTCAGCGCCAGATCGTAGCCGTGCTCTTCACATGGGCTGTAGGCAATGATCAGCGACGGTCCTGGATACGCCTCCGCTTCCTGTATGGCTTTCACCGTCTGGTTTAGCTGCGCGCCAAGCGAGATCTGCGCGACGTAAACGTGACCATACATCATCATGCTGACGCCGAGATCTTTACGCGCCTTGCGCTTGCCGTGTTCGCCAAATTTTGTGACAGCCCCAAGCGGCGTGGCTTTTGACGCCTGGCCGCCGGTATTGGAATAACACTGCGTGTCCAGCACCAGAATATTGACGTTTTCGGTCAGGCTCAGCACATGATCGAGACCGCCGAAGCCAATATCGTAAGCCCATCCGTCTCCGCCGATAAGCCAGATTGATTTCTCAACCAGCGCATCGGCATCGGCGACCAGCTCGCGGGCACCGTCGACATCTTGCAGATGCTGGCGCAGGGCGGCAACCTGTTCGCGGCGCACGTCCGGTGTCGCTTCGGCGTGCAATGCCTCGTAGAGCGCCGTTGGGATTTGTTCGGCAAACTGCGACAGCAGGCGCATCACCCGCACGCGATGCTGGTCGACCGTCAGACGGAATCCCAGACCGAATTCGGCGTTATCCTCAAACAGCGAGTTAGCCCATGCCGGGCCCCGTCCGTTCGCATCGGTGGTGTACGGCGTTGAAGGCAGGTTACCGCCGTAAATCGACGAGCACCCGGTGGCGTTGGCAATCAACATGCGATCGCCGTACAGCTGGGTCAGCAACTTGATATACGGCGTTTCGCCGCAGCCGGAACAGGCGCCGGAATATTCAAACAGCGGGGTGATCAACTGCGAAGTACGAATATCAATGCGTTCAAGTTTGCTGCGATCAATTTCTGGCAGAGCGAGGAAAAAGTCGTAGTTCACTTTTTCTTCTTCCACATGCTCAAGGCGGGACATCATATTAATCGCCTTGATTTCCGGGTTCTGGCGATCTTTCGCCGGGCACACCTCGACGCACAGGTTGCAGCCGGTGCAATCTTCCGGAGCGACCTGCAGCACATATTTCTGGCCACGCATATCACGAGATTTCACGTCCAGCGAATGCAGACTGGCTGGGGCGTTCTCCATCTCCTGTGGCGACACGACTTTGGCGCGAATCGCCGAATGCGGGCAGGCGGCGACACAATGGTTACACTGAGTGCACAGTTCCTCTTTCCAGATTGGAATTTCTTCGGCTATATTGCGTTTTTCCCAGCGCGTGGTGCCCATCGGCCAGGTACCGTCCGGCGGTAAGGCGGATACCGGAAGCGCGTCACCGAGTCCGGCGAGCATCGCGGCGGTGACCGTTTTGACAAAATCAGGGGCTGCGTCCGAAACGACCGGTGGACGGTGGGCGCTTTGCGGATTCACCGACTGTAGCGGCACTTCAACAACCGATTCGCGGGCCAGCGCCAGCGCCTGCCAGTTGCGCTCCACCAGATCCTGTCCTTTGCTGCTGTAGCTTTTGGCGATCGCGCCCTGAAGTTCAGCCAGCGCGCTGTCGCCAGGCAAAATGCGCGTCAGATGGAAAAAGGCCATCTGCATGACGGTGTTGATGCGTGCGGCCAGACCGCATTCGCGAGCGATTTTCGCGGCGTTAATGACGTAGAAACGCGCCTTTTTCTGGTTCAACACCGCCTGGACTTCCTGTGGCAAACGCGCCCAGACCTCATCGGCGTTATAGGGGGTATTGAGCAGGAAAATCCCGCCAGGTTTGAGACGTTCTGCCATCGGGTATTTGTCAATAAACTGCAACTGATGACAGCCAACAAAGTCGGCCTGCGAAACAAGGTAGGCGGAACGGATCGGCTGTTCGCTGACGCGAAGATGCGAAACCGTCAAACCTCCGGCCTTTTTCGAATCGTAGACGAAGTAACCCTGCGCGTACCAGGGGGTCGAGTTACCGATAATCTTGATGTTGTTTTTGGTCGCCGAGACGCTGCCGTCGCTGCCCAGTCCGTAAAACAGCGCTTCCAGCCGGGCGCTGGAGGGGAGGGTGTTTTCCGGTAACGGCAATGACAAATTGGTCACATCGTCGTAAATACCCACAGTAAAACGCGATTTTGGTTGCGTGCTGCTCAGTTCAGTGAAGACCGCCAGCACGCAGTCGGGGCCGAACTCTTTCGAAGAAAGACCGTAGCGTCCGCCGATAACGCGCGGCAGTGTCTCACGCTCGCCGCGGTTAAAGGCTTCCGCCAGCGCGGTCATGACGTCCAGATACAACGGCTCTGCCTGGGATCCCGGCTCTTTGGTACGATCGAGTACGGCGACCGAACGTACCGACGCTGGCAGAGCGCGCAGCAGGTGTTGTGCGGAGAACGGGCGGAACAAACGTACTTTCAGCACGCCAACGTTTTCACCGCGCGTCAGCAGTTCGTCGACCACCTCTTCGCAGGTACCGATACCCGACCCCATCAGGATAATCACGCGTTCAGCCTGTGGGTGACCGTAGTATTCAAAGGGGCGATATTGACGACCCGTCGCCGCGGCAAAATCATTCATCGCTTGCTCAACATGGTCGTAAACCGCGTTGTACCATGGGTTTGTCGCTTCCCGCGACTGGAAGTACGTATCCGGGTTTGCCGACGTGCCGCGAATCACCGGATGCTCCGGATTAAGCGCTCTGGCGCGATGGGCGTCGATTTCAGCCTGTGGCATCAGGTTCAGCAGCGTATCGTCAGCCAGCGGCACGATTTTGTTGATTTCATGCGAAGTACGAAAACCATCAAAAAAGTGAATAAAGGGCACCCGGCTTTTCAATGTGGCGATTTGGGCGATCAGCGCGAAGTCCTGCGCTTCCTGAACGCTGGCCGCGCACAGCATGGCGCAGCCGGTCTGGCGGACGGCCATTACGTCGGAATGATCGCCGAAAATAGACAGCGCATGTGTCGCCACGGTACGGGCGGCGACGTGCAGTACGAACGGAGTAAGCTGTCCCGCCAGTTTATACAACGTCGGGATCATCAATAGCAGACCCTGGGAGGACGTAAAGGAGGTCGACAGAGCCCCGGTTTGCAACGCACCGTGCACGGTAGCGATCGCGCCGCCTTCAGACTGCATTTCGACCACGCGCGGGGTATCTCCCCAGACGTTTTTAAGCCCGTTCCCCGCCCAGGCGTCCGCCTGTTCAGCCATTGTTGAACTGGGCGTTATGGGGTAGATGGCGATAACTTCACTGGTGCGGAACGCTACGGAGGCGACCGCGCCATTACCGTCAATTGTGATCATATGACACCCTTACATTGCGCAAATTGAAAGACGCTCTCTACAGCATGGCGTCCCGATAGTTATCTTTTCAGTATAGGACTTTCCTGTATTCCCTTGAAGTTATGCGGCTTTCGAGTGCACAAATTGACACACAGATCGCGAAACAAGATCGGAAATTTAATATTTATTTAACCCCGATGATGCCCACGTTTTTATTTTTCCGGGGGCAAGGTGTGCAATATATTTTTACGTTGTCATCAAAAAGTCGATTGTTTATTAACGTGGATTTAACAGCTTTATCTTATTTGTTAAGTGAGGTCCAAAACTGGACCGTAATTTTCTTTGAGAAATTTCTTAAGAAAATTATTATCCTTGCCGTTCTCTTGGGATATGACTGTTCTTAATAAGATGATTTAAGTTTGGCTTCAGGTCTGCTGTCTCTACACTGGGTGCAGAACTGGGCAGGAAAGCCTTGTTATTTTTGCGGTTAGCATAGTGATAATAACCAGCCAGTTGCGGATACACGCAATTTAAACATATTATTTACACGTAATAACGTGAATCTTCTTTGTGCGCGAAA
This sequence comes from Citrobacter sp. Cs237, assembly GCF_030332325.1. Classification (NCBI taxonomy): domain Bacteria; kingdom Pseudomonadati; phylum Pseudomonadota; class Gammaproteobacteria; order Enterobacterales; family Enterobacteriaceae; genus Citrobacter; species Citrobacter sp. Cs237. Next base: position 449,185 of record NZ_JAOWIB010000093.1, read on the forward strand.
AAGTCAGGATGTGATAATGTAATTACTTGTTTTGATTAAATTATGATTCGTTTATTTTTGCTTGCTTTACTTATATCTACCTCATCATCGTCTTTTGCGTTTGTTAAAATTCAGGCCAAAGACTGGGGCTTCAATACCTTTTCTACGTTGTCTTATGCTGATAATTCCGTAAACCGGTCGTCAGCTCAGCGTAACAACAAACAGCTTAAACAACGCATTATGCGTGAATTCGCACAGTGGCAGGGTACACATTACCGCTGGGGCGGGGACAGCCGCCGTGGCATTGATTGCTCCGCCTTTACGCGTCGTATTATTGCCTCGACGATTCATAAACACTTGCCGCGGACTGCCCGTGAGCAAAGTCATATCGGTCGTCGGATACATCAGAATGAACTTAACGTCGGTGATTTGGTGTTTTTCGAAACGAAACCAAACGTCCATCATGTTGGGGTTTATATCGGAAATGATGCGTTTATCCATGCATCCAGTTCGGAAGGTGTGACATTGTCACATCTTTCAAACCGATACTGGCAGTCGCGCTATGTGACCGCTCGTAGGGTGAGTGTTTAAAGCTCATGGGGCCGTGTGAGATCAAAAACCGCACGGATAACGCGATAAAATGCGGCTGCGGCGCATAAATGCGCGCGTTGACTCTCGACGCGACAGCTTCGCATGCCTATTATTAGTGCGGTTCGTTTGGCTTTCAGAAGATAAGGGGAGAGAAATGCGCGCAGCGTTTTGGGTAGGATGTGCCGCGTTATTATTGTCGGCGTGCAGCAGTGACAATGAACCTGTTCAGCAGGCGACGGCGGCGCATATCGCTCCGGGGTTAAGAGCGGCGATGACCAGCTCCGGCGAGGCCAATTGCGCCATGATAGGGGGATCGCTCTCTGTCGCCCGTCAACTGGACGGTTCTGCCATTGGCATGTGCGCGCTTCCCAACGGCAAACGCTGTAGCGAACAATCTCTCGCCGCGGGAAGCTGTGGTAGTTATTGATACTTACTGCATTAAGTCGGCCAGTTTATAGCTCAGAGTATGTTCCGCCGTCGCCAGCGTAAGCTGGTTAGCGGTCAGGTCTACCTGTGCACCCTTGCTGAGCATGGCGCTCAGCGTGGCGTCCAGTTGATTAAGTTGCGGGTCGGCGCACATCATCCGCGTCATTGCCAGATTTTTGGCTTTCAGCTCGCCATCTGACAGCGTGGCCTGACCGGTGAAGCGATTACACATCTTGCCTGAGATCGTCATCTTTTCACCGAAGCTCAGCTCGGGAGCCTGCTGGCTTGCCGCGATCGGTTTTCCGTCCACGCTTTCCAGCACGAAGCGATGATGCTGTAGCTGCTCGCGGCTGACAGACACTTTTCCATTACTCACACAACCTGCCATCAGCAGGCTCAGCGCAACCAGCGCGACTACCTTCTTCATATCAACTCTCTGAATCTTATCAATCAATAACAGAATAACGATCTTACCGAATATGGCTTTGGGGAAAATCTGAAAACCCCTCCCAAACGCGGGAGGGATAAGCGTTAAAACAGGGCGTTAGGGCACGATTCACCGTTCATTAACTGCTGCAAATTGTGCAACGTAGTTTCTGAAATGCTGGTCAGCGCTTCCGCCGTGAGGAAGGCCTGATGCCCGGTAAACAGGACGTTGTGGCAGGCGGAAAGCCGACGGAACACATCATCCTGAATGACGTCATTAGACTTATCTTCAAAAAACAAATCGCGTTCGTTCTCGTAAACATCCATACCCAGCGAACCAATTTTCTGATTTTTCAGCGCTTCAATAGCCGCCTGGGAGTCGATCAGCGCTCCACGACTGGTATTGATCACCATCACGCCATCCTTCATCTGGTCAAAGGCCGCGTGGTTAAGCAGATGATAGTTCTCTGGCGTTAATGGGCAGTGCAGGGAGATCACATCCGACTCGGCAAACAACGTGGCGAGATCGACATATTCCACCCCCAGCTCAAGCGCGGCGGCGCTCGGGTAGGGATCGAACGCCAGCAGTCGCATACCAAAACCTTTCAGGATGCGCAGAGCGGCAATGCCAATTTTACCGGTACCAATGATCCCGGCTGTTTTACCGTGCATAGTGAAACCGGTTAAGCCCTCGAGCGAGAAGTTAGCATCGCGGGTGCGCTGATAAGCGCGGTGAATGCGACGGTTCAGCGTCATCATCATACCGACGGCGTGTTCAGCGACGGCTTCCGGCGAATAGGCCGGCACGCGCACGACCTGTAAACCCAGCTCCTTTGCCGCGTCAAGATCGACGTTGTTGAAACCCGCGCAGCGCAGCGCGATGAACTTAACGCCTTGTTTCTTCAGCTCTTCAAGTACCGGTCGACTTCCGTCATCGTTTACGAAAATACAGACGGCCTCGCAGCCATGGGCGGTTTTCGCTGTCTTTTCCGTCAGCAAAAAGTCAAAAAATTCAAGATCAAAGCCAAAAGCCTCGTTAACCTGTTGCAGGTACTTCTTGTCGTACTGTTTAGTGCTGTATACGGCGAGTTTCATAAGACTTTCTCCAGTGATGTTGAATCACACGTATTGAATTCAAATTATTTTACAAAATATAAAAAAGTATTGAAAGTGATACATATAATGAATAATTCTAGAGCATCTATCCTTAAACTGGGCATGTTTCGGCAAACATGACACAATAGTGGCCTTATTCGGCTTAATTTAATGCTAAATCAGGATATTAACTGCCCATGAAGGGTAAATACAAAGCCGTTCTGGCGATCGCTTTGCTGGTTATCCTCATACCGCTGACGCTGGTGATGACGCTTGGGTGGTGGGTCCCAACGCTGGCGGGCATTTGGCTGCCGCTCGGCACGCGCATAGCCTTTGACCAAAGCCCACGCCTGACGCGTCAGGGATTGCATATTCCTGAGATGACATATTTAGTCGGCGAATGTCCTTTGGCGCGCGTCACCCAGGCGGACATTTCCCATCCCAGCCGTTGGCAGCTTACGATTAAAACCCTTCAGCTTGATTCCGCCTGCCTGGCTAAACTCCCGCAAAGCGAGTCGTCGCCCGCCGCGCCGCGCACCCTTGCCGAGTGGCAGGCGATGTTGCCGAATACCTGGATCACTATCAACAATGTGGCGCTTTCTCCCTGGCAAGTATGGCAGGGAAAACTGAACCTTTCGCTTACCCCGTCGGTTCAGCAAGTGCGCTATCAGGGGGAAAAGGTCACCCTTCGGGCGCAACTGCGCGGCCAGATGCTGTCCGTGAGTGAACTGGACGTGACGGCGTTTGAAGGGCAGCCGCCCGTCAGACTGGTTGGTGAATTCACGATGCCGCTGGTGCCGGATGGGCTGCCGACAAGCGGTCATAGCGTTGCGACGTTGACTCTGCCGCAGGCGCCTTCGCTGGTGGATGCGGAACTGGAATGGCGTGACAATACGGGGCAACTGATCGTGATGGCGCGCGGGCAGCATGAGCCGTTGCTCGACCTGCCGTGGACCCTTACGTCTCAGCAACTCTCCATCAGCGACGGCCGCTGGACGTGGCCGTATGAGGATTTTCCCTTAAGCGGGCGTCTGGGCATTAAGGTTGATAACTGGCAGGAGGGGACAGAAAGGGCGCTGATTAGCGGTCGCCTTAATGTCCTTACCCAGGGCGACGCGGGCAAAGGAAACGCGGTGCTGACCTTTGGCCCGGGCAAACTCAGCATGGATAATAGCGCGATGCCGCTTCAGTTAACCGGCGAAGCGAAGCAGGACGATTTGATTTTTTACGCCAGGCTACCCGCCCAACTGAGCGGAAGCCTGAGCGATCCGCAACTGGCCTTTGAGCCTGGCGCGCTGCTGCGTTCGCGCGGGCGGGTCATCGACTCGCTGGACATTGATGAGATTCGCTGGCCGCTGGCAGGGGTGACGGTGACGCAGCGCGGCGTGGACGGTCGTCTGCAGGCCATACTGCGCGCGCATGAAAATAAAATGGGTGACTTTGTGCTGCATCTCGACGGTCTGGCGAACGATTTCCTGCCGGATGCAGGGCGCTGGCAGTGGCGCTACTGGGGGAAGGGCCGTTTTACCCCTATGCATGCCGCCTGGGACGTGGCGGGTAAAGGGGAATGGCGCGATAAGGTCATCACCCTGACCGATCTCTCCACTGGCTTTAATCAGCTTCAATACGGCACCATGACGATCGACTCCCCGCGGCTGATACTCGACAAGCCGGTTCAGTGGGTGCGCGATGAAGCCCAGCCGCGGTTTAGCGGCGCGCTCTCGCTCGACGCTGGCGAAACCCATTTTTCGGGCGGCAGCGTGTTGCCGCCGTCGACGCTCAAGTTCAGCGTTGACGGTAGCGATCCGACGTTGTTCCAGTTCAAAGGCGATTTACATGCCGGGGCGATTGGGCCGGTTCGGGTTAACGGACGCTGGGACGGCATTCGTCTGCGCGGACAGGCCTGGTGGCCGCAGCAGTCGCTAACGGTGTTTCAACCTTTGGTGCCGCCAGACTGGAAAATGACTCTGCGCGAAGGCGAGCTCTACGCCCAGGTCGCGTTCTCTGCCGCGCCGGAACAAGGGTTTGAAGCGGGCGGCCACGGTGTGCTCAAAGGCGGCAGCGCATGGATGCCCGACAACCAGATTAACGGTGTGGATTTCGTGTTGCCATTCCGTTTTGGCAACGGTACGTGGCAACTGGGCACGCGCGGACCGGTTTCGCTGCGGATCGCCGAAGTGGTCAATCAGGTGACAGCTACCAACCTCAGCGCCGATCTGCAGGGCGCGTACCCCTGGCGTGAAGAGGATCCGCTGTTACTCACCGACGTCAGCGTTGACGTGCTGGGTGGTAAGGTGAGGATGCAGCAGTTGCGTATGCCGCAGCATGACCCGGCGTTGATTCGCGTGGAAAATATTTCGTCCAGCGAGCTGATAAGCGCGGTGAATCCCAAGCAATTTGCCCTGTCCGGCCCGGTCAGCGGCGCGCTCCCACTGTGGCTGAATAATGAAAAATGGATCATTAAAGACGGCTGGTTAACGAATCCGGGTCCAATGACCCTGCGCATCGACAAAGACACCGCCGATGCGGTGGTGAAGGATAATATGGCGGCGGGCGCGGCGATCAACTGGCTTCGTTACATGGAGATCGCCCATTCCTGGACCAAAATCAATTTAGACAATCTCGGCGTACTGACCATGCAGGCGGCCATCACCGGCAACAGTCGCGTAGAAGGTAAGACGGGGACGGTCAATCTCAACTACACCCACGAAGAAAACGTATTTGCGCTCTGGCGCAGTCTGCGCTTTGGCGACAACCTACAGGCATGGCTTGAACAGAACGCAACGCTGCCCCTGAAACACTGCCCGGAAGGCAAGGAATGTGAGGACTCCCAATGAAAATGATGATAGCCATGCTGGCGCTACTCCTGTCAGGGGTATTGACGGGCTGTACGCCGCGCATTGAAGTCGCGGCGCCAAAAGAGCCAATCACTATCAACATGAATGTCAGGATTGAGCATGAGATCCACATCAAAGTGGATAAAGACGTAGAAAGCCTGCTCAAATCACGTAGCGACTTATTCTGAGGTTAGGATGAAACGAACATTACTTCTGACGACGCTGATTCTCAGTCTGCTGAGCGGAAATGCGCTGGCGCTGACCCTCAATGAGGCCAGAACGCAAGGACGGGTTGGGGAGACCCTGAACGGCTACCTCGTGGCGCTGAAAGAGGATGCCGAAACCCGGACGCTGGTGAAAGAGATCAACCAGGCGCGAAGCGTCAGCTACCAGCGGCTTGCTGAAAGTCACAATATTCCGGTAGAGGAGGTCGCGAAAATGGCCGGGCAAAAGCTGGTTGAGCGCGCCCGTCCGGGCGAGTACGTGCAGGGAATCAACGGTAAGTGGCTGCGAAAATAACTGATAAATTCTGAAATGTTGTCTGATAGCAGGGGGCGATGGCGCATCAATCGATAAAGTCAGGCATTATTACGCGACTTTTTAATTATCAGGGAATGATAATGACCCTCTATCAAATTAAGCCCGCTTTTCAGGCGCTTTTGCGTCCCCTCATGTTTTGGCTGCACCGACACCGCGTGACGGCTAATCACGTTACCCTTGCCGCGATGGCGCTCTCATTCCTGACGGGCGGCGTGTTGGTGTGTTTCCCCCGTCTGGAACTGCTGGTCCTCCTGCCTGTCGTGCTCTTTGTGCGCATGGCGCTTAATGCGCTGGATGGCATGCTGGCGCGAGAGTGCAATCAGCAGTCAAGGCTGGGTGCGATTCTCAACGAAACCGGCGATGTCCTCTCCGACCTCGCGCTTTATCTGCCGTTTATGCTGATCCCGGACAGTAACCCAATGCTGGTTGTGATGATGCTGTTCTGTGCGGCAATGACGGAATTTTGCGGCGTGCTGGCGCAAACCATTAACGGCGTGCGCAGCTACGCGGGTCCGTTAGGCAAAAGCGATCGCGCGCTGCTGTTTGGATGCTGGGGACTGCTTTTGACGCTGTGGCCACAGCTGGCGACATGGAATAACGCCGTCTGGTGTGGCGCCATCCTTCTGCTGCTGTGGACGGCGGGTAATCGCTGTCGCAGCGCGTTGCGGGTCGAGGTGGCGAAGTGATGATGCTGGAGAAATCCCTGGCGGCGGTATTCGCGCTGCTGTTGGCGGCGAGCGTGGTCAATGTGCTACTGGTTACGCTGCGTCCGGATAAAGACTGGCGCGAATTAACGCTACGCATTCGCACATGGTGGGTCATCGTGGTGCTGTTTTCGCTGGCGATCCTGAGTCCTGCCTGGCTGGCGCTGACCTTTTTCGGGCTGGTCAGCTTTATGGCGTTGAAAGAGTTTCTGACACTGGCGCCGTCCCGTCAGGCTGACCGTATGCCGCTGTTGTGGATGTTTATCGCTATTCCGGTTAACTACGGGTTTATCGGCAGTGGCTGGTACGGCATGTTTGTGGTGTTTATTCCGGTATATGTCTTTTTATTCCTTCCCGCGCGAATGGTGATCGCCGGCGACACGCAGGGCTTTTTGCGTACCGCTTCCCAACTGCACTGGAGTTTAATGACCACCGTGTTTGCGTTCAGCCATGTGGCTTTTCTGCTGGTGCTTCCTGCTGATGGCAAACAGACCGGCGCGCTACTGGTGCTGTTTCTGGTCGGTCTGACGGAATTTAACGACGTTGCGCAGTACATCTGGGGTAAGTCGTTCGGGCGCATTAAGGTCACGCCGACGGTCAGTCCGAATAAAACGCTGGCAGGATTGCTGGGCGGCGTGGCGACAACGGCATTGGTTGCCCTGTTGTTAGGGCCGTTACTGACACCAATGAGCGGGGCGATGGCGCTGCTTTCCGGGGTGATTATCGGCGTGACGGGGTTTTGTGGTGACGTGGTGATGTCGGCGATCAAACGGGATTGTGGCGTCAAAGACAGCGGCACTCTCTTGCCCGGACACGGTGGTATTCTCGACAGGCTGGACTCACTTATCTTCACTGCGCCGGTCTTCTTTCATTTCATCCGCTATTTTTACTTTTAACTACCATGACGCGACTACTTCGTACTCTGTTTACTCTTTGTGTTGTCTGGCCGGTCATTTGGCTATGGCTGGGGTTGCGTGTCCGGCACCGGGAACGTCTGCCGACACACGGTCCGGCGATTATTGTGGCGAATCACAACAGCCATATGGACGTGTTTGCGCTGCTTTCGCTGTTTTCATTACGTCGTCAGGGTCAGGTGCATCCGGTTGCCGCGGCGGATTATTTTCTGCGTAATAAGTGGATGGCCTGGTTTGCGCTGAATATTCTCAACATTATCCCGGTGATGCGTAAAGGCGGCGACGCTAACCCGTTGGCCCGTTGCGAACAGGCGCTACGAGAAGGCAAGACGCTGATTCTGTTTCCGGAAGGTACCCGCGGCGAGCCTGGAAAGCTGGCCCCGCTGAAGTCCGGGTTATGGCATCTGAGCCAGCGTTTTCCGGAGGTGCCGATTATTCCTGTCTGGCTGACCGGAACCGAACGGGTAATGGCGAAGGGCAACCGGATACCGCTGCCGCTGTTTATCGATGTGTCCATTGGCAGGGCGATGTATGCGGATCCCGACAAGCGCGCGTTCATGGATAATCTCCGGGCGCAGCTGTTGGCGCTTTCGCAATAAAGCAAATTGGCTGATAGCGCACCGTTTTGCGCTATCAGGCACGTTGTCTTGAGCGTTTGTTTCTATACTGTCCACTGCAACGGCGTTATCGACTCATTGCGGGACAACATGATGACAAAAAAATATTCTGCTCAGTGCCACTGCGGCGCGGTCACCTTTACCGTTCAGCTTAGCGACGGGTTTCACACCGTACGCCGCTGTAACTGTTCGTTTTGCCGGATGCGCGGCGCCGTGGTGGTTTCTGCGCCGCTCGACGGTATCGACGTCCTCACCGGGCGCGATAAGCTCACGGAGTACCGGTTTAATACTGGCGAAGCGAAGCATTATTTTTGTTCAGTCTGCGGGATCTACACCTTTCACCAGCGCCGTTCCAGTCCGGATCAGTATGGCGTGAACGTGGCCTGTATTGAAGACGTCTCGCCTTTTGACTTTTCACCGGTTGAGGTAACCGACGGGGTGAATCATCCCAGTGATGGTGCGAGTCGTGGTGTGGTGGGGTATCTGAGTTATCAGCCAAAATGAACACCTCCCGCCGCAGCGGGAGGTGAGCGCTTACGCGGCTACCACGCTGTCGATAGCGGCTTTCGCGTCGGACTGCGCTTTTGATGCCACTTCCGGTCCGTAGGCGATCCCTTCGGCGAACACAAAGTTCACGTCGGTGATCCCAATGAATCCAAGGAACACTTTCAGGTATGGCGCGATCAGATCGGTCGGGGTATCTTTGTGAATACCGCCGCGGCTGGAGAGGATCACGGCGCGTTTACCGGTGACCAGACCTTCCGGCCCTTTCTCGGTATAGCGGAACGTGACGCCAGCGCGTGCGATAAGATCGAAGTAGTTTTTCAGCTGTGTCGGGATGTTAAAGTTGTACATCGGGGCGGCAATGACGATTACGTCGTGGGCTTTCAGTTCAGCAATCAGCTCATCAGACATCGCCAGCGCTTCCTGTTGACGCGGCGTCAGCGGCGCATCGCTCGGGCGCAGGGCGCCGACCAGTTCGCCATCCAGAACCGGAACAGGGTTTGCCGCCAGATCGCGTACGGTTACGGCATCAGCGGGATGTTTTTCACGCCATTGTTCAACAAAATAATCAGACAACTGACCAGACTGAGAGTACCCTGCCAGAATACTGGATTTAAGAACTAATACCTTGCTCATGGGTGTTTCCTTATAGGTGTTTGAATGGGCTGTGCCCCGTTGCGTGTTGACACTTTATTCACAATCCTGCCACAGAGATAGCGCAATATATCGAAGCCTATGTTCGAATTTATTGAACGACACACAACATGCGCTGATGTGGTACTCTATACCTATCAATTTAAAGAGATTTAACCAGGCAGAGCACTGCCATCTAACCTTATGACAGAACAACAAAAATTAACCTTCCACCTCCTGCAACAGCAGTTAGATGCGTTGATGCTGCGCGATCGCCAGCGTTTTGCTCGCCGCCTCCACGGCGTGAAGAAGGTTAAAAATCCTGATGCACAACAGGCCATTTACCAGGAAATGGCGAAAGAGATCGAACAGGCAGCCGGTAAAGTCGTGCTACGCGAAGCGTCACGTCCGGCGATCATGTATCCGGAAAACCTGCCGGTTAGCCAGAAAAAACAGGCCATTCTTGAAGCGGTTCGCGATCACCAGGTGGTGATTGTGGCCGGGGAAACCGGGTCGGGAAAAACCACCCAGCTACCGAAAATTTGCATGGAGTTGGGGCGCGGGGTTAAAGGGCTGATTGGTCATACGCAACCGCGCCGTCTGGCTGCGCGTACCGTGGCGAACCGTATTGCTGAAGAATTGCAAACGGAGCCGGGCGGTTGCATCGGTTATAAGGTGCGTTTCAACGACCACGTCAGCGATAACACGATGGTTAAGCTGATGACCGACGGTATTCTGCTGGCGGAAATCCAGCAGGATCGCCTGCTGATGCAGTACGACACCATCATTATCGATGAAGCGCACGAGCGCAGCCTGAACATCGATTTTCTACTGGGGTATCTGAAAGAGCTGTTGCCTCGTCGCCCAGACCTGAAAGTTATCATTACTTCCGCGACTATCGATCCGGAGCGATTCTCAAAACATTTCAACAATGCGCCGATTATAGAGGTGTCAGGACGGACCTATCCGGTGGAAGTGCGCTATCGCCCGATTGTAGAAGAGGCGGACGATACCGAACGCGACCAGCTACAGGCTATTTTCGATGCGGTAGAGGAACTGGGACGTGAAAGCCCCGGCGATATTCTGATCTTTATGAGCGGTGAACGCGAAATCCGCGACACCGCCGACGCGCTTAATAAGCTCAATTTACGCCATACGGAAGTGCTGCCGCTGTACGCCCGGCTCTCCAATAGCGAACAGAACCGGGTGTTCCAGTCCCACAGCGGACGGCGCATTGTGCTGGCGACCAACGTGGCGGAAACCTCGCTCACCGTGCCGGGTATTAAGTACGTCATTGACCCCGGCACCGCGCGCATTAGTCGTTACAGCTACCGTACAAAGGTACAACGTCTGCCTATCGAGCCGGTTTCTCAGGCTTCCGCTAACCAGCGTAAGGGGCGTTGCGGTCGCGTCTCGGAAGGGATCTGTATTCGTCTTTATTCCGAGGACGATTTCCTGTCGCGCCCGGAGTTTACCGATCCGGAGATTCTGCGTACCAACCTGGCGTCGGTTATTCTGCAAATGACCGCGCTGGGACTGGGCGATATCGCCGCGTTCCCGTTTGTCGAAGCGCCGGACAAGCGCAATATCCAGGACGGCGTGCGCCTGCTGGAAGAACTGGGCGCGATTACGACTGACGAACAGGCGAACGCCTATAAGCTAACGCCGCTGGGTCGCCAGCTCAGCCAACTGCCGGTGGATCCGCGCCTGGCGCGCATGGTGCTGGAAGCGCAAAAACACGGCTGCGTGCGCGAGGCGATGATCATCACCTCCGCACTCTCCATTCAGGACCCGCGCGAAAGGCCAATGGACAAGCAGCAGGCGTCGGATGAAAAACATCGTCGTTTCCACGATAAAGAGTCCGATTTTCTGGCATTCGTAAACCTGTGGAATTATCTCGGCGAGCAGCAGAAGGCGCTGTCATCGAACCAGTTCCGCCGCCAGTGCCGCGTGGATTTCCTCAACTACCTGCGGGTGCGCGAGTGGCAGGATATTTACACCCAACTGCGTCAGGTGGTGAAAGAGCTGGGCATTCCGGTCAATAGCGAACCGGCGGAATACCGTGAAATTCATATCGCGCTGCTTACCGGGCTGCTGTCGCATATCGGGATGAAGGATGCCGACAAGCAGGAATATACCGGCGCACGCAACGCGCGTTTCTCCATCTTCCCCGGCTCTGGTTTATTCAAGAAACCGCCAAAATGGACGATGGTGGCAGAACTGGTGGAAACCAGCCGTCTGTGGGGCCGTATTGCGGCGCGAATTGATCCGGACTGGGTGGAGCCCGTTGCCCAGCACCTGATTAAACGTTCTTACAGTGAACCGCACTGGGAGCGGGCGCAGGGCGCAGTGATGGCGACTGAAAAGGTCACCCTGTACGGTTTACCGATTGTCGCCGCCCGCAAGGTGAACTACAGCCAGATCGATCCGGCGTTATGTCGCGAGCTGTTTATCCGCCACGCGCTGGTCGAAGGCGACTGGCAAACGCGGCACGCATTCTTCCGCGATAACCTGAAGCTGCGTGCTGAGGTCGAAGAGCTGGAGCATAAGTCACGCCGTCGCGATATTCTGGTGGATGACGAGACGCTGTTTGAGTTTTACGACCAGCGCATCAGCCACGATGTAATTTCCGCGCGTCATTTCGACAGTTGGTGGAAAAAGGTCAGCAGGGAAACGCCAGACCTGCTCAATTTTGAAAAGAGCATGCTGATCAAAGAGGGGGCGGAAAAGATCAGCAAGCTGGACTATCCCAACTTCTGGCATCAGGGCAATCTGAAGCTGCGCCTGAGCTACCAGTTTGAACCGGGCGCGGATGCCGACGGCGTGACGGTACACATCCCTCTGCCGCTGCTGAACCAGGTGGACGAGAGCGGTTTTGAATGGCAGATCCCCGGCCTGCGCCGTGAGCTGGTGATTGCGCTGATCAAGTCGCTGCCGAAGCCAGTACGGCGCAACTTTGTCCCTGCGCCAAATTATGCTGAGGCGTTTTTAGGCCGTGTAACCCCGCTCGAACTGCCGCTACTGGAGGCCCTTGAGCGTGAGCTGCGCCGCATGACCGGCGTGACGGTTGACCGCGAAGACTGGCACTGGGAACAGGTGCCCGATCATCTGAAAGTCACGTTCCGCGTTGTCGACGAGAAGAACAAAAAACTGCAGGAAGGACGTTCGTTAACGGCGCTGAAAGAGGCGCTGAAGGGCAAGGTTCAGGAAACCTTGTCTGCCGTGGCGGACGACGGTATCGAACAGAGCGGCCTGCATATCTGGAGTTTTGGCCAGCTTCCGGAAAGCTACGAGCAGAAACGCGGCAATTATAAGGTCAAAGCCTGGCCAGCGTTGGTGGACGAGCGCGACAGTGTGGCGATCAAACTGTTCGATAACCCGCTGGAACAGCGGCAGGCAATGTGGTCCGGCCTGCGGCGTTTGCTGCTGCTGAACATACCGTCGCCCATTAAGTACCTGCACGAGAAGCTGCCGAACAAAGCTAAGCTGGGTCTGTACTTCAACCCGTATGGGAAGGTGCTGGAACTGATAGACGACTGTATCTCCTGTGGCGTAGACAAATTGATCGACGCCAACGGCGGCCCGGTCTGGACAGAGGAAGGTTTTACCGCGTTACACGAAAAGGTGCGTGCCGAACTGAACGACACCGTGGTGGAGATAGCAAAGCAGGTTGAGCAGATCCTGACTGCCGTGTTTGCCATCAACAAGCGGTTGAAAGGGCGCGTGGACATGACGATGGCGCTGGGGCTGTCGGATATTAAAGCGCAAATGAGCGGGCTGGTGTATCGCGGCTTTGTCACCGGAAACGGCTTCAAACGTCTCGGCGACACGCTGCGCTATTTACAGGCGATCGAAAAACGGCTTGAGAAGCTGGCGGTCGATCCGCACCGCGACCGCGCCCAAATGCTGAAAGTAGAGAGCGTGCAGCAGGCGTGGCAGCAGTGGCTCAATAAATTGCCCCCTGCGCGACGTGAAGATGAAGATGTGAAGGCGATCCGCTGGATGATAGAGGAGCTGCGCGTCAGTTACTTCGCGCAGCAGCTCGGTACGCCTTATCCGATTTCAGATAAGCGTATTTTACAGGCGATGGAGCAGATAAACGGGTAATTGTTTGCACTGTGACGTGAACGTAGCGCCTCACCCGGCGAATACCGGGTGAGGCTTATGACTATTACAGTTCGTTCGGCTGAGCGTGAATAGCAGAAGACCGTTTTACCCGACTTGCAAAGAAGATGGCGGTGAGGGAGATAGCGACAGTGACGAGCAAATACCACGCCACCGGCACCCAGTCGCCGTTATATTTCGCCAGCAGGCCCGTCGCGATAAGCGGGGCAGTGCCGCCAGCCAGTGCCGCGCCAATCTGGTAACCCAGGGTGATCCCGGTATAACGAACGTTAGCGCTGAAAATTTCAGAGCAGAGCGTGCCGAGAACCGCGGTGACCGGGGCCCAGAGAATGCCGAACATCACCACCGTCGCCAGTACGATTCCCCAGGTCGTGCCGGTATTGAGCAGTAGAAACCACGGCACGATAAACAGACCGAGCAGGCAGACGCTGACGGCATACATCCGTTTACGGCCCACTTTATCCGACAACAGGCCCATCAGCGGGATCATTACCGTAGCCACCAGCGCGCCAAGGGTAACGGCTTCCAGCGCTTGCGACTTTTGGTAGGTGAGCGTTGTCGTCGCGTAACTGACCACAAAGGTCGAAAAAATATAAAATGGCGCGGTTTCTACCACTTTGAGTCCTGCGGCGATCAGCACTTCACGCCAGTGATGGGTGAGCGTCTCGCGAAGCGGCGCTTTGGCGACCTGTCCGGATTGCTTCACTTTCTGAAAATCCGGCGTTTCGTCAATATCGCGGCGGATCCAGAGCCCCAGCAGCACCAGTACGGAACTGAGCAGGAACGGGATGCGCCATCCCCAGGAGAGGAAATCCTCTTCGCTGAACAGCGTCATTAACGACACGATAAACGTCGCCATCAGCATGCCGATGGTAACCCCCGCCTGGGGAATACTGCCAAAAAAGCCTTTACGTTTTTCCGGCGCGTATTCATAGGCCAGCAGCAGCGCGCCGCCCCATTCGCCACCTATCCCCATTCCCTGAATGATACGCATCAGAATCAACAAAATGGGCGCCCAGATACCAATCATCTCGTAGGTCGGCAACAGGCCAATCATCACCGTCGCGCCGCCCATCAGCGACAGCGTTAAGACCAGCGTTTTCTTACGGCCAATCCGGTCGCCGATATGGGCAAAGACAACACCACCGATCGGGCGAATGAAAAAGGTCAGAGAGAAAGACAGATACGAGAGGATCAGACCGATAACCGGGTCAACCATCGGAAAGAAAATCTTGTTAAACACCAGCGCGGCGGCGGTGCCATACAGGAAGTAATCGAACCACTCAATCGCACTGCCAGTCAGGCTGGCGATGAGGACTTTTTTGTTTTTCTTCAGAATGGCAGTGCTACTTTCATGCGTTGTCATTGACGTTAAACCTCAGCCAGAGAGTAGAAAAAAAGGTGACACCTGGCGGTGCGGAAGGTGCAACCTGAAACAGTCGGTTGGTTGTGAAATTGTTAATCAAACTAGGTAGGTTGGTTACATTTGACAAGGGGGAGGCGAAAGACATGCGCCAAAAATAAGGCAATTTACCAGGCGAATTTTCTGTGAGAGCAGAAGATATGACAGGGATGATTTATTAAACGGCTTAAAAACAGGATAATCGACAGGTGCAACCGATACGTTTTTAGACGTTTCTGGTTATTTCATGAATGTGACAAAAAAAGCGGCGAAATTTAACGCTTAACCTTTCAGAGAGATCTGCTGTTTATCCTGTCGGGCTGCGGTAGGCTGCTGAGAAAGAGGAGGAGCCCACTATGCGAACGTTCCTGAACATTTCCGACGCCTCCCTTGAGGCGATTAATACTGTAGGGCAGTGGCTGGCGCAGGATGACTTTCACGGCGGTGCGGCTTATCCGGCCGACTGCGTCGTGCTTGCCGGTAATGCCGTGATCCCCACCATTGATGCCGCCTGCCGCATCGCGAAAGAGCAATCTGTTCCGCTGTTGATTACCGGCGGGATCGGGCACTCAACGACCTTTCTGTATGCCGCCATTGCGCAGCATCCCCGTTACAATACGATTCGTACCACCGGACGCACCGAAGCGGCTATCCTTGCAGATATCGCACGCCAGTTCTGGCAGATCCCGGCGGATAAAATCTGGCTGGAAGAACGTTCCACTAACTGCGGTGAAAATGCCCGTTTTAGCGTCAGCCTGCTTACCGAGGTCACCGAGCCCATCAATACGGCGATTGTGGTTCAGGACCCCACCATGCAGCGGCGCACTATTGCGACGTTTCGCCGGGTAACCCGTGACAACCCGGATGCGCCGCGTTGGTTAAGTCATCCTGGCTTCACACCGCTGCTTTGCCGGCATGACGACGGTCTTGCTTTTTCCAACATTGATGATCGCGTATGGACCATTGAGCGTTATTTAGCGCTGGTGGCGGGCGAAATACCACGCCTGCGTAACGACGAATCGGGCTACGGACCTTGCGGGCGCGACTTTATTGTTCACGTTGATTTTCCGGCGGATGTGGAAGCCGCATGGCAAACGCTGCACGACGATGAAGCACTCTATGCGGCCCTCAGCGATCGCGCTTTGCGTTGAACCCTGCCCGTTTAGCCTTGTTTTCTCCCAAACGGGCATTTTTCCTGCCCTTGCCAGCGGCGTTCTTTGCCCCTGAGCGGCCTCTTTTATGAGGCCGCTCACATTATCAAAACACCAGTTGGAATACTGACGGCATGATTGATGTTTATTAACAACAATTTCACTTGTTAAAAACATTTCAATCACAGGAGTAGCGCATGTCAGTACCCGTACAACATCCTATGTATATCGACGGACAGTTTGTGACCTGGCACGGAGAAGCCTGGATTGATGTCATCAACCCGGCGACGGAAGAGGTGATTTCCCGTATCCCGGACGGGCGGGCGGAAGATGCGCGTAAAGCGATTGAGGCGGCAGAACGGGCGCAAATCGGTTGGGAAGCGCTGCCGGCCATTGAACGCGCAGGATGGTTACGCAAAATATCCGCTGGCATCCGCGAGCGAGCTAATGAGATCAGCGCGCTGATTGTTGCCGAGGGCGGCAAGATCCAACAGCTGGCGGAGGTGGAAGTGTCATTTACCGCCGATTATCTTGACTATATGGCCGAGTGGGCGCGCCGCTACGAGGGCGAGATTCTGCAAAGCGATCGCCCCGGCGAGAATATACTGCTGTTTAAGCGCGCGCTGGGCGTGACCACCGGTATCCTGCCGTGGAATTTCCCGTTCTTCCTGATCGCGCGAAAACTGGCGCCCGCGTTGCTCACGGGCAATACCATCGTGATCAAGCCGAGCGAGTTTACGCCGAATAATGCCATCGCCTTTGCGAAGATCGTCGATGATATTGGTCTGCCGCGCGGCGTCTTTAACCTTGTGCTCGGTCGTGGTGAAACAGTCGGACAGGAGCTGGCGGGGAATCCTAAGGTGGCGATGGTCAGCATGACCGGCAGCGTGACGGCGGGAGAAAAAATTATGGCCACCGCCGCGAAGAACATCACCAAAGTATGCCTTGAACTGGGGGGCAAAGCGCCAGCTATCGTTATGGACGATGCGGATCTGGCGCTGGCGGTGAAGGCGATTGTTGATTCTCGCGTCATTAATAGCGGGCAGGTCTGTAACTGTGCCGAGCGGGTGTATGTCCAGAAAGGCATTTACGATCGGTTTGTCACGCGTCTGGCTGACGCGATGAAAGCGGTTCAGTTTGGCAATCCCGCCGAGCGTAACGACATTGCGATGGGACCGTTGATTAATGCAGCTGCGCTGGAACGTGTGGCGCAAAAAGTGACGCGTGCGGTTGAAGAAGGCGCGAAAGTGGTGCTTGGGGGTAACGCGGTGGAAGGGAAAGGCTACTTCTATCCACCGACGCTGTTGGTGGATGTGCGCCAGGAGATGGCGATCATGCATGAAGAGACTTTTGGTCCGGTGCTGCCCGTCGTCGTCTTTGATACGCTGGATGACGCGCTGGCTATGGCGAACGACAGCGACTATGGCCTGACTTCGTCGATTTATACGCAGAATCTCAATGTGGCGATGAAAGCTATCAAGGGACTCAGGTTCGGCGAAACCTACATCAACCGTGAGAACTTTGAAGCCATGCAGGGTTTCCACGCGGGCTGGCGCAAGTCAGGTATCGGTGGCGCGGACGGTAAGCACGGACTGAACGAGTATCTGCAAACGCAGGTGGTTTATCTCCAGTCGTAGCGTAAAGGCCGGGGTATTCACAGTGCGGGCGAGCAGAAGAAAAAAGGGCGGAGGAGCCTCTCCGCCTTGTTGTTAAAGCGTAACGTATTTTTCCAGCGTACGAACGAGTTGGGTGACGAATCCGTACTCGTTATCATACCAGGCCACGGTTTTCACCAGTTGCAGATCGCCCACCTCAGTAATCTCTGTTTGAGTGGCGTCAAACACAGAGCCAAAGTGCGAGCCGATAACATCCGATGAGACGATTTCGTCGTCGGTGTAACCAAAAGATTCGTTGTTATCGGTGGCCTGTTTCAGTGCGTTGTTCACCTCTTCGGCGGTGACTTTTTTATTCAGAATGGAGACCAGTTCCGTAACGGAGCCCGTCTTCACCGGGACACGCTGAGCATGGCCCTTCAGCTTGCCACTCAGCGCCGGGATCACCAGACCAATGGCTTTCGCCGCGCCGGTGGTATGGGGGATAATGTTTTCCGCTGCCGCGCGGGAGGCGCGCAGATCTTTTCCTCGGGGACCATCGACCAGTGACTGGGTGCCGGTATAGGCGTGAATGGTAGTCATGGCGCCCACCTGAATGCCAAAGCTGTCGTGGAGCGCTTTAGCCATTGGCGCCAGACAGTTAGTTGTGCAGGATGCGACCGAGACAATCACATCGCTTGCCTGCAGCGTGTCATCATTAACGTTATAGACGATGGTTTTCATGTCGCCAGCGGGGGCGGAAATCAGCACTTTTTTAGCCCCGGCATCAATGTGCGCCTGAGATTTCTCCTTCGAGGTGTAAAATCCGGTGCATTCAATGATAATTTCCGCGCCTTTGGCCTTCCATGGGATATTTTTCGCGTCTTTTTCCGCATACACGGCAATCTCTTTGCCATCGACAATCAGCGCATCCTCGGTGAAGTCAACGCTCCACGGGAAAGGACCATAGTTGGAATCATGCTTCAGCAAATAAGCGAGGATTTTCGGCGAGGTGAGATCGTTAATGGCGACGACATCGACGTCGCTTTTGACCTCCAGTAAACGACGCAGTACCAGACGACCAATACGACCAAAACCGTTAATGCCAATTTTACTCATGGTTTACTCCTGTCAGGATGTAGCAGTGCGGTCTCTTTTTCCTTTCCAGGCTTAGTTCACTCTGGCGGGATGAGCAATCGCACTTCTTGCCGTTAAGCCTAACTGACTGAAAAACGATGAAGAAAAGTTAATGAATTTTTAACAAAAGCTCGCTATGTTGACGCTTTACGAATTTACTCAGGACGTATTATGGGCAATAAGTATTCAGGCCTGCAGATTGGAATTCACTGGCTGGTATTCTTACTGGTGATTGTGGCGTACTGCGCGATGGAGTTTCGTGGGCTTTTCCCTCGCAGCTACCGTCCGGTTATCAATATGGTGCATGTTTCATGTGGGATGAGCATACTGGCGCTGATGGTCGCGCGGCTCGTCGTTCGACTGAAATTCCCCGCGCCGCCGATTGAGCCAAAGCCTAAGCCGATGATGACCGGCCTGGCGCATCTTGGGCATCTGATCATTTACCTGTTGTTTATCGCGTTGCCGGTGATAGGCCTGATGATGATGTATAACCGCGGAAATCCGTGGTTCGCGTTTGGGATGGTGATGCCGCATGCGGCTCAGGCCAATGCAGATGCCGTGGCTATGCTGAAATCCTGGCATATTGTGCTGGCGAACCTGGGCTACCTGGTCATTGCGTTACACGCCGCCGCCGCGCTGATGCATCACTATATGTGGAAGGACAATACGTTGCTGCGCATGATGCCCCGTAAGCGGGGATAAAAACGGACGCTGATCGTCGAACGCGCGGGGTCTGGCGTGCGCTATGTAAGATGCTGGCTTTGATATTGTCTGCTGTACCTTTCGGCCCCGGTGGAGAAAAAGATCAACCTGGGCCTATGTCTTTCAGGGATCTCGTTATTTCAATGATGGCCTGTACCTGTTACTATACCCCCCTATAGTATGCAGGAGGGCCTATGCCGCATTCACCTGAAGATAAAAAACGGATCCTGACCCGCGTCAGGCGCATACGAGGACAGGTTGATGCGCTCGAACGCGCGCTGGAGTCTGGCGAACCTTGTCTGGCTATTTTGCAACAGATTGCCGCTGTCCGCGGTGCGTCTAATGGTCTGATGGGCGAAATGGTTGAAATCCATCTCAAAGATGAACTGGTGAGTGGAGAAACCACGCCGGACCAGCGTGCTGTGCGAATGGCGGAAATCGGTCACCTTCTTCGCGCTTATCTAAAATAAACACATCACCTCGCAATAATAGGGAAGAGAGATATGAAATCACGTGCAGCCGTTGCTTTTGGCCCTGGTCAACCGCTTAAAATTGTTGAAATTGACGTAGCGCCGCCCAAAAAAGGCGAAGTACTGGTGAAGATTACCCATACCGGGGTTTGCCATACCGATGCGTTTACCCTGTCCGGCGACGATCCGGAAGGCGTGTTCCCGGCCGTGCTCGGCCATGAAGGCGGCGGTGTGGTGGTCGAGGTGGGGGAAGGCGTCACCAGCCTGAAACCCGGCGATCACGTTATTCCGCTTTACACCGCAGAATGTGGCGAATGTAAATTCTGTAAATCCGGAAAAACCAACCTGTGCCAGGCTGTACGCGCCACGCAGGGTAAAGGTCTGATGCCGGATGGTACTACCCGTTTCTCTTATAAAGGCGAACCCATTTATCACTATATGGGCACCAGCACCTTCAGTGAATACACCGTGTGCGCCGAGATTTCGCTGGCGAAGGTGAATCCCCAGGCGCCGCTGGACAAAGTCTGCCTGTTGGGCTGTGGCGTGACCACCGGTATCGGTGCCGTCCACAACACGGCGAAGGTAAAAGAAGGCGATACCGTTGCGGTCTTTGGGCTTGGCGGAATTGGTCTGGCTGTCATTCAGGGGGCGGTTCAGGCGAAAGCCGGGCTCATTATTGCCGTTGACACGAATCCGGAGAAATTCACCCTGGCGGGCGAGCTGGGTGCGACCGACTTTATTAACCCGAAGGACTACGATAAACCGATCCAGGACGTGATTGTTGACCTGACCGACGGGGGGGTGGATTTCAGCTTCGAATGTATCGGTAATGTCGATGTCATGCGCGCCGCGCTGGAATGCTGCCACAAAGGCTGGGGCGAGAGCATCATCATTGGCGTAGCCGGTGCGGGTCAGGAGATCAAAACGCGTCCGTTCCAGCTGGTGACTGGCCGTGTCTGGCGCGGTTCCGCGTTTGGCGGTGTAAAAGGGCGTACGCAGCTGCCGGGGATGGTAGAAGAGGCGATGGCGGGTAAGATCCAGCTGGATCCGTTTATTACGCACCGTCTGCCGCTGGAACAAATCAACGAGGCCTTTGACCTGATGCATAAAGGCAAATCGATTCGTACCGTTATCCATTTCGGCGATAAGTAATCCCTTTGCCAGCGGAGCCTCCGCTGGCATTTTTCCTTTCTTTAGCAAAAATGTTGTCAAAGTGTGACGAGGTCAGCGCTTTTTGCGATAAGTAAACCTTCCTGATTGCCGATGACTATCTAACGGGCGTGTATCACGCATAAATCCAATAAGAGAGTCGACGGTCATGGACAACACATCATCGATGCAAGCACCGCATAAGCTGGGCTTCCTGCATCAAATCAGGCTGGTTCCGCTGTTTTCCTCCATTCTCGGTGGCATCCTTTTACTTTTCGCGCTGAGCTCCGGCCTGGCCGGCTATTTTCTGATGCAGGCTGACCGCGATCAGCGCGACGTCACGGATGAAATTCAGGTGCGAATGGGGTTATCAAACAGTTCTAACCATCTGCGTACCGCGCGGATCAACATGATCCACGCCGGTGCGGCAAGCCGCATTGCCGAAATGGACGACATGAAAGCAAATATCGCGGCGGCGGAAAAGCGGATTAAACAGTCTGAAGATGGGTTTAATACCTATATGGCGCGGGCGGTGAAAACCCCTGCTGATGAAGCGCTGGATGGCGATCTGAACAGCAGTTTTCAGGCATACCTGGCCGGTCTACAGCCTATGCTGAAATACGCCAAAAACGGTATGTTCGAAGCTATCATTAATCACGAAAGCGAACAGGCGCGGCAGCTTGACGACAACTACAACAAGATCCTTCTGAAGGCCATTGAGATACGCACGGCGCGCGCTACACACTTAAGCGAGCAGGCGCATCAACGCACCCGTTTAGGGGTAATGTTTATGATTGGCGCCTTTGCGCTGGCGTTAGTGCTGACGCTGATGACCTTTATCGTCCTGCGTCGCACCGTGATTCGTCCGTTACAACATGCCGCCCAGCGCATTGAGCAAATCGCGGCGGGCGATCTCACCATGCAGGATGAGCCGACAGGTCGCAGCGAGATTGGCCGTCTGAGCCGCCATTTGCAGCAGATGCAGCGTTCGCTGGTAAACACCGTCGGCGCGGTGCGTCAGGGGGCAGAGGAAATCTATCGCGGCACGAGCGAGATCTCCGCAGGCAATACCGACTTGTCGTCGCGTACCGAGGAGCAGGCGGCGGCAATCGAACAGACCGCCGCCAGCATGGAACAACTGACCGCGACGGTAAAACAAAACGCCGACAATGCGCACCACGCCAGTAAACTGGCGGAAGACGCGTCTGGTAAAGCCAGCCGTGGCGGCCAGATGGTGTCCGGCGTCGTGCAGACAATGGGCAATATTTCCACCAGTTCGAAGAAGATTTCCGAAATTACCGCCGTGATTAACAGCATTGCGTTCCAGACGAATATCCTGGCGCTCAACGCGGCGGTTGAAGCCGCCCGCGCCGGTGAGCAGGGACGCGGGTTCGCTGTTGTCGCCAGCGAAGTGCGTACACTCGCCAGCCGTAGCGCCCAGGCGGCAAAAGAGATAGAAGGCTTGATCAGCGAATCGGTGCGTCTTATCGATCAGGGGTCTGGCGAAGTGGTGGCGGCGGGGAACACCATGACCGATATTGTCGACGCGGTGAAACGGGTGACCGATATCATGCTGGAGATTGCGGCGGCGTCGGATGAACAAAGTCGCGGCATCGTCCAGGTAAGCCAGGCGATTTCCGAGATGGATAAAGTCACTCAGCAGAATGCGTCACTGGTGGAAGAAGCTTCTGCCGCCGCCGCGTCACTGGAAGAGCAGGCCGCACGACTGACGGAAGCCGTAGGCGCGTTTCGTTTACAGAACGGAAGCGGCGTCACACGGACGACAACGGCCCGCCGCGCGCCGGAACCTGTTCCGACGCCGGTCACGGCTGGCACAGACAACTGGGAAACCTTCTGACGGTTATCAACCACGGGCCGGATAGGGCGCATTCACGCCGCCATCCGGCCAGGCGGTTGCGTTTATAGCGGCATGGATTTACGAATCGCGCCTATCAGCGTTTGCGCGCCGGAAGAAAGCGGTGAGTCCACGCGGGTAAGAATACCAATGGGCTCGCCCGCGCCCTGGGTCGGCACCGGCAGGGAGACCAGTGTCGCCTGGCGCAGATCTTCTTTCACCGCCCCGGATGGCACAAACCACACGTAGTCGTAGTCGACAGTAAGCTGGCGCGACAGCGAGGCCGAAAGCGTTTCGATACAGCCGGTGGGCAACTTGCAGCCCTGGCTTTGCAATAACGCCTCGGCGTTTTGCCGTGGCACGGTGCCTTTCGGCGACACCACCACGGGCCACTCCATGACCCGACTGAGAGTGACATTTTCCTGCAATAGCGGATGGCCGGGGCGGACAACCAGCTTTAATGACTCGAGAAACAGCAGTTCGTAATTCAGGCCGCTCATCAGTTCCGGATCGGACATCCGGCCAATGCCGATGTCAATCTCGCCGGATTTCAGTCCCGCCAGCAGCATAGTGTTATTCATGGTAGCCACCTGTAGGGTGGTCTCTTTTTGCTGTTGATGAAACGGGCCAATCACCGCAGGCAGGATACCCAGCGCAGCGGTGGGCAGCGCGCCGATTCTCACTACATCATTGTTTAGACCTTCTTTACGGTTTAGCGCCTGTCCGGCCGTATTGAGCGCATCAAGCACTTTTACCGCATGGGTCAGAAACTGCTCCCCCGGAAGGGTCAGTTGGGCGCCAAGTCGTCCGCGTTCAAACAGGCGGGTTCCGGTCAACTGCTCCAGCTCGTTCAGCGTTTTTGACAGCGCGGGCTGGCTGAGGTTAAGGGTTTCGGCTGCACGCCCCAATGTTCCTTGTTGAGCGACAGCGACAAATGTATGAAGATGGCGCAATCGGATGCGCTGACTGAACAAACTATTTTTTTCCATAAGCGATGTTAAAAACAGAGCCGTGCCGGTGACAAGTAAAGTTGTTTGTTTTTGATAACTTGATTGCAAAATATAATTAACATTTAACTCATTTAAGTAACAGCGATTTCTCTGCGGAGGGGAAAATGATTCATGTCATAGGCCACCTTAATCCAGATAGCGATGCGATATGCTCGGCGTATATGACCGCGTGCTGGCTTCAGATGCGCGGCTTACCGGCCACGGCCTGGCGTCTCGGCGAACCGAATCGCGAAACCCGCTTTATCTTCGAACAGGCGGGGCTGGACATGCCGCCGTTGTTGACCCTGCCGCTCACCGGACTTGACGTCTGGCTGGTGGACTTTACGGAGCCATCACAAGGGCCGGAAACCCTTCAGTCCAGCAATGTTGTTGGCATTATTGACCATCACCGACTGGGCGGGCTAATGACCCGCCTGCCGCCGGAGGTGTGGATTAAACCGGTTGGTAGCAGCGCCACATTGCTGTGGCAGTTAATGACGCCGCAGCACAGGGCGCAGGTCACCTCCGCGCAAGCGCAATTACTGCTGGGCGCCCTGTTAAGTGACACTGTCACGCTAAGATCGCCCACGACCACTGACGACGATCGTCAGGCGGTAGCCGAACTGACGGAACAGGCAGGCGTGACGTTAAGCGCCTTTAGTGAGGGATTATTAAGCGCGAAAACCAGCGTGGAAGGCTTAACCGCCAGCGCGCTTCTGCAAAAGGATATCAAGCGCTTCACTCTTCATGGGTTACAGGTCAGCGTCGCGCAGATCGAGCTTTACTCTCTGGATCAGGTATCCGGCGTGCTGGAAGCCCTGCGAGGCGAGATGGCGGAATACGCTACCCGCAGCGGCGCGGATCTGGTGGCGCTGATGCTGACCGATATTAACGCCGGGCATTCGCAGCTGTGGTTTGCCGGTTCACATCAGCCGCCGCTGTCGCAGCCCGTGACAGTCGAGGGTATGCTGAGTCGTAAGAAACAGATGTTGCCCTGGCTGGAGAAGCATCTGGCCTGATGCAAAACGTCAGCGGGCTGAAGCGCCAGCCCGCTGCTACCGTTAAACGTCAAAAAAGACCGTTTCTTTTTCACCCTGCAGATGAATATCAAAGGTATAGACCGTCTCGTCGCCGCGCTGAACACGCCGGGCAATGAGCGTCTGGCGGCGAACTTCCCATTCGATCAGGTTTAGCACCGGGTCGCGCTGGTTCGCCTCAGGTTCATCGGCAAAGTACATCCGGGTGTGCAGGCCAATATTGATGCCCCGGGCGACAATCCACAGGTTAACGTGCGGCGCCATGACCCTGCCGTCACGCCCGACGACGCATCCCGGTTTGATGGTTTCAAAGCGCCAGACGCCGCTGTCGAAGTCGGAACAGGCGCGTCCCCAACCGCGGAAATCAGGGTCAAGTTTTTTATCTTCCTGATGGTCGGCTGGATGGTTATACCGTCCGTGGGCATTGGCCTGCCAGATTTCCAGCAGCACATCGCGCACCGGTGTGCCGGAACCGTCGATCACCCGGCCTTCAAGGGTAATACGCTCACCTTCGGTATGGCTGTTGGTCAGCGTGGCGCTGACGTTTTTCTCAAAGATATGAAAGCCTGCCGCGTCCGGCGCTAACCCAATATGCACATACGGTCCCGCCGTTTGTGAGGCGGTTTCCGGTAAATAATCTTTCATCGTGCGACCCCCTGAGTCCGGTTTTCAAACAGTGTGGCGCGCTGGCCTCGCAGCACCAGATCGAAACGGTACGCCAGACAGTCCAGCGGAACGGCGGCGTGGGTGTCCAGTTCGGCAATCAGGGTGCGAACAGCGTCGTCGTTGTTGAGGGTTCTGACAATGGGACACTGCCTGATAAGCGGGTCGCCTTCAAAATACATCTGGGTGATCAGACGCTGGGCGAAGGCATCGCCGGACAGTGAAAAATGAATATGCGAAGGACGCCAGTCGCTGGCCTGATTACGCCACGGATAGGGACCTGGTTTGATGGTGCGGAAAAAATAGTATCCGTTTTCATCGGTTAACACGCGTCCGCAGCCGCCAAAGTTGGGGTCGATAGGCGCGAGATACTGATCTTTCTTGTGGCGGTAGCGGCCACCCGCATTCGCCTGCCAGACTTCAACCAGCGTATTTTTCATCGGACGACCGAAGCCGTCACGAACATAGCCGTGGACAATAATACGTTCGCCAATCGGTAAACCGTCTTTGGCGTAATTCATGATCAGGTCGTTGTCCAGCGGACCCAGATCGCTATCGCTGAATACCGGACCGGTGATTTCCGATAATGAGTTTTGCAAAGAGATCAGCGCATTGCGCGGCGAACGCAGCACGCTGGTTTTGTAGCCAGGGGCAAAGGCCGGCGGATGGCTGTTGTAGTCGCGATGAATGACCTCGCGGGCGAAACGGTTATCTTGCATAGCGAGCTCCTGTACGGGTAAGAGAATTATTGTTTTCAGGTCGCCTGCCAGAGTTTCTGTAAATACAATGTTAATTAAAAGTGAATTTATGTCGATTATTACATAGCCGTGAGTTATAGAAGGGGGGGGCGCAACGCGACGGGACGAGTTTCGGCGGGATCACACTTTGTAAATTCTTCCCCACGGAATGAACGGCCTTTTCTACACTCCAGGTAACATTCACTGGAGACATGACATTATGGCGAACAGCATCACGGCAGATGAGATTCGGGAACATTTTTCGCAAGCAATGTCAGCGATGTACCAGCAGGAAGTTCCGCAGTACGGCACGCTGCTCGAACTGGTCGCTGATGTCAATCTGGCGGTACTGGAAAATAACCCCACCTTGCACGAAAAACTGGCTAACGCCGACGAACTGGCCCGCCTGAACGTAGAACGGCACGGGGCGATACGCGTCGGGACGGCAGAGGAACTTTCCACGCTACGGCGCATGTTTGCGATCATGGGCATGTTTCCGGTCAGCTATTACGATCTTTCTCAGGCTGGCGTACCGGTGCATTCGACGGCGTTCCGGCCCGTCGATGACGCCTCGTTATCGCGAAACCCTTTCCGGGTCTTTACTTCGCTGCTTCGCCTGGAGCTGATTGAAAATGCGGCGTTACGTCAGCGCGCGGCGGAAATCCTCGCCCAACGTGATATTTTTACGCCGCGTTGCCGGGAACTGCTTGATGTCTGGGACAAGCAAAACGGTTTCGACGCGGCACAGGCGCAAGAGTTCGTCGAGGAAGCGCTGGAAACGTTCCGCTGGCACCGTCATGCTACCGTGGACGCGCAAACCTATCTGGCGCTGCATAATGAGCACCGGCTGATTGCCGACGTGGTCTGTTTTCCTGGCTGCCATATTAATCATCTCACGCCGCGCACGCTGGATATTGACCGTGTACAGGCGATGATGCCGGAATGCGGTATCGAACCCAAAATACTGATTGAAGGCCCGCCGCGTCGCGACGTGCCGATCCTGCTGCGCCAGACCAGCTTTAAAGCGCTGGAAGAACCCGTGTTGTTTGCTGGCGAAAAGCAGGGCACACATACCGCGCGCTTTGGCGAAATTGAGCAGCGTGGGGTGGCGCTGACCGTCAAAGGACGGCAGCTTTATGACGCGCTGCTCCAGCGCGCCGGGACCGGGAAAGACAATTTGACGCATCAATTGCATTTGCAGGAGGTGTTTAAAGCATTTCCTGACAGCGAATTCCTGTTGCGCCAGCAAGGGCTGGCCTGGTTTCGCTATCGACTGACGCCGACGGGCGAAGCGCATCGTCATGCCATTCACCCTGGTGACGACCCGCAGCCCCACATTGAACGCGGTTGGGTGGCGGCGCAGCCCATTACCTACGAAGATTTTTTACCGGTCAGCGCAGCGGGCATTTTCCAGTCAAACCTGGGAAATGAAACCCAGGCGCGCCGTCATGGTAATGCCAGCCGCGACGCGTTTGAGCAGGCGCTGGGATGCCCGGTGTTGGACGAGTTTACGCTGTACCAGGAGGCGGAGGAGCGCAGTAAACGGCGTTGCGGCCTGCTTTAATCAAGGTATGCTGTAGGAATTTGCAATTACCGGGTAAACATGGACATGGTAAATCCCACTATTCCGCTGGCCGATACCGTACAGGGAAAACTGATCGGTGTCGTTGAGAAAGACATTCATATCTGGCGCGGTATTCCCTATGCCGCGCCGCCGGTTGGCGAACGG
The DNA here is from genome assembly GCF_030332325.1 of Citrobacter sp. Cs237. Taxonomy (NCBI): domain Bacteria; kingdom Pseudomonadati; phylum Pseudomonadota; class Gammaproteobacteria; order Enterobacterales; family Enterobacteriaceae; genus Citrobacter; species Citrobacter sp. Cs237. Next base: position 477,189 of record NZ_JAOWIB010000093.1, read on the forward strand.
CGCTGGCGCGCGCCGCAGCCGGTCACTCCCTGGTCCGGTACGCGTCAGGCTGATACGTTTTCCCGTGCCAGCTGGCAGGACATCGAATACTGTAAAGCGCTGGGCGGCGGCGATCCGGGCGCGTTCTCCGAAGACTGTCTCTACCTTAACGTCTGGTCTCCTGCCGGGCGGCGCGCACCGCTGCCAGTGATGGTCTGGCTTCATGGCGGCGGCTATACCCTGGGCGCTGCAAGCCTTCCACCGTATGACGGCCTTGCGCTGGCGAAGCGCGAGGTTGTGGTCGTCACCGTCAATTACCGTCTGGGTCACCTGGGCTTTTTCGCTCATCCGGCGCTGGAAGGGGAAAGCGATGAGTGCGTGAATAATTTTGCGCTGCTCGATCAAATCGCCGCGCTGCGTTGGGTACAGGAAAATATCGCTGCGTTTGGCGGCGATCCGCAGAACGTGACGCTGTTTGGTGAATCCGCAGGCGCGCGCAGCGTACTTTCCCTGCTGGCGTCGCCTAAGGGCAACGGCCTGTTTCACAAAGCGATTGTGCAGAGCGGTTACACCTTACCGGATACGCCGCGCGAGATTGCCCTTGAAAACGGCATTGCGCTGGCGGGGCACTTCGGATTGCAAAACGCGACGGCTGAACAGCTGCGTGCGATTCCGGCAGAGGCTTTCTGGCCGCTCGGCGCGCCGTACAAAATCGCCCCGACGCCGATCTCTGGCGACGCCGTGTTGCCCGAACCGATGCTGGATGTCTTTTTTGCGGCGAAGCAGCATCCGGTCCCGCTGATGATCGGTTCCAACAGTGACGAAGCGAGTGTGATGGCCGTTTTCGGCGTCGATCTGGCTGAACAAATCCAGAAACTGCGCCGCGAACGCAGGCTGGGTCTCGGCCTGATTAAATTGCTCTATCCCGGCGTGAAAGGGGACGAAGAGTTGGGGCGTCAGGTGTGTCGCGACCTGGCCTTTACCGCGCTCGGCTATGTGGTGATGCAGGCGCAGCAGCGGGTGGGAGAACCCTGCTGGCGCTACTGGTTCGATTATGTGGCGGAAGCCGAGCACGATACCTACGCCAACGGCGCGTGGCATGGCAACGAGGTGCCTTATGTGTTTGATACCCTTACGCTCGCCGAGCCTGCGCGAGACTACGTGAACGAAAACGATCTGGCCTTCGCCGCGCAGGTCGCCGACTACTGGGTCAACTTTGCCCGTCACGCCAGCCGTACCTGCGATACGCTTCACGGCCCGGTACGCTGGCCTGCCTGTATCAAAGGGCGCGACCGGCTGCTGCGAATCGGCCTGAACAAGCGAGCGGGTTTCAAGATTGAAAACCGGTTTATGCGCGCGCGTCTGGCGCTGTTTAAGCGAGTCATGACCCAACACGTCAGTCTCGACTAGCTTTGCAAAAGTTGAAGGTCGCGAGAAGCAAGTTTACATGGGAATCAGTCAGTTCCGATCGACAGAAAATATTTTACGTTTTGCTCAGATAATCAGCGGCCAACAATTGGATTATTAATGAAATTTGTCTAGAGTGAGCGGTCAGAATTATGCTTCCTCTTGCCGCTGTCGAGCGCCAGCGCGGGACCATTCACGAGACCAGAAGGACTGATTTTCAGGTATGAATCGCAGACGATTTATTAAAGGTTCAATGGCAATGGCCGCCGTGTGCGGTACCGGCGGTATTGCTTCACTCTTTACCCGCGCCGCATACGCAGCCGAATCAGATATCGCCGACGGGCAAACCGTGCGGTTTGATTATTCGGTGCTGCAATCCATGGCCCACGATCTCGCGCAGAAACCGTGGGGCGGCGCGCCACGCGCGTTGCCGGACACCCTGGCGAATCTGACGCCTCAGGCTTACAACAGCATTCAGTATGACGCCGCCCAGTCGCTGTGGAATAACGTCGAGGGCCGCCAACTGGATGCCCAGTTCTTCCATGTGGGGATGGGTTTCCGTCGCCGGGTGCGCATGTTCTCTGTCGACGCCGCCACGCATATGGCGCGTGAAATCCACTTCCGCCCGGAGCTGTTCAAATATAACGACGCGGGCGTGGACACTAAACAGCTTGAGGGCCAAACCGACCTCGGTTTTGCCGGTTTCCGCGTATTCAAAGCGCCGGAACTGGCGCGACGTGACGTCGTGTCATTCCTTGGCGCCAGCTATTTCCGCGCGGTGGACGATACCTATCAGTACGGCCTGTCTGCCCGTGGTCTGGCGATTGACACCTACACCGACACGAAAGAGGAGTTCCCGGACTTTACCGCTTTCTGGTTTGATACAGTGAAGCCGGGGGCCACCACGTTTACCGTGTATGCGCTGTTAGACAGCCCAAGCATTACCGGCGCCTATAAATTCGTGATCCACTGTGAGAAGAGCCAGGTGATCATGGACGTGGAAAATCGCCTGTACGCCCGCAAGGACATCAAACAACTGGGTATTGCGCCGATGACCAGCATGTTCAGCTGCGGCAATAACGAACGCCGCATGTGCGATACCATTCATCCGCAGATCCACGACTCTGACCGACTGGCGATGTGGCGCGGCAACGGCGAATGGATCTGTCGCCCGCTGAACAACCCGCAAAAATTGCAGTTTAACGCCTATACCGACAACAACCCGAAAGGCTTCGGTCTGCTGCAGCTGGATCGGGACTTTAGCCACTATCAGGACATTATGGGCTGGTACAACAAGCGTCCGAGCCTGTGGGTGGAGCCCCGTAACCAGTGGGGCAAGGGCACCATCGGGCTGATGGAGATCCCGACCACGGGCGAAACGCTGGATAACGTGGTCTGTTTCTGGCAGCCGGAAAAATCGATCAAGGCGGGAGATGAACTGACGTACAAATACCGACTGTACTGGAGCGCGCAGCCGCCGGTTCGTTCGCCGCTGGCGCGCGTGATGGCTACCCGTACCGGTATGGGCGGATTTCCGGAAGGCTGGGCGCCGGGCGAGCATTATCCGGAAAAATGGGCGCGTCGTTTTGCCATTGATTTCGTTGGCGGCGATCTGAAAGCTGCGGCGCCTAAAGGCATTGAGCCGGTGATTACGCTTTCCAGCGGCGAAGCGAAGCAGATTGAAATTCTCTACGTCGAACCGTTCGACGGCTATCGCATCCAGTTTGACTGGTATCCTACCTCTGATTCGACCGAACCGGTGGATATGCGCATGTTCCTGCGTTGCCAGGGCGAGGCGATTAGCGAAACCTGGCTGTATCAGTATTTTCCTCCCGCGCCGGACATGCGTCGCTATGTCGATGATCGCGTGATGCGTTGATCCTCGCGACGCCCTTTGCAAGGCAAGGGGCGTCAGCGTTTCCCCGAAATATCTGTACAAGAACTAAACACGATCCCGTTCGCATTTTTCCCTGACTCAAATGAGTAAGCTGAAGATGTGTATTTCTTATACACGCGTTTGTTCACTAACAGGGAGAGCGTATGTTTCCAGAATACAGAGATCTGATTTCCCGACTGAAAACCGAGAACCCTCGCTTTCTGTCTCTTTTCGAAAAGCACAATAACCTTGATCACGAAATAGCCAGGCTGGAAGGCGCCGATGGTCGGGGATACAATCTCGAAGTCGTTCGCCTTAAAAAACAGAAACTCCAGCTAAAGGACGATATGCTCAAAATCTTACAGAAAGAGAGTGCTAACGAGAGCCAGGTATAACCGCTCCCGTTCTCTGAAAAGGGCTTCCCACGCATCGGGAGGCCCTTCTTGTTTTGGCTAAGTGTTTGCATTACCGCTGAAAAATCTGCTAAACAGAATGCTGGGCGGCGGTACGGCAAAACAGGAGTCAATATGACAGAAACAATCAACGCGGGCGAGAACCTGCAACTGCAGGCGGTTGCGGAGCATCATATTGCGCCACTGCATCAGCTGGTGCGCAAAAACAGCGCCTGGCTGCAGCAGTCGCTGAACTGGCCTGCGTCAGTGCGCGAGGAAGAAGACACGCGTAAAAGCGTGCAGGGGAATATCCTGTTGCATCAACGCGGCTATGCGAAAATGTACATGATTATGGCCGGCGATGAACTGGTGGGCGTGCTGTCGTTTAATCAGATTGAGCCATTAAATAAGGCGGCATATATCGGTTACTGGCTGGATGAGTCGCATCAGGGAAAAGGCACGATGTCACGCGCGCTTCAGGCGCTAATGTGCCACTACGCTGAGCGCGGCGAGGTGAGGCGCTTTGTGATTAAATGTCGGGTGGCCAATCACGCCAGTAATCAGGTTGCCCGGCGCAACGGCTTTGAACTGGAAGGCTGTCTGAAACAGGCTGAATACCTGAACGGCCGCTATGACGACGTGAACCTTTATGCCCGTATTATCAGCGCGTCATCAGACTGAGCCAACCAGCGGGGTGCGGGTGATATACTGCTCGCCGTGGTAGACTTTGGGGCCACGCAGATGAATGGCCTCATCGCCTGAAGCCTCGATAACGGTTGAACCGCCAATATCCACGTGATTTTCGATCACTACTTCGCCGTTAATACGCGCATCGCCCTCAACCAGCACGTGATCGTCAAGTAATATCGGGCCGCCGCACAGTCGCGCCTTTCCGCCCACCATCACGTGATGTTTGAGCACGCAGTTGCCTTCTACCGTCGCCTGTTCGGCAACCTGCGAACTGTAGCGTAGAGTGGGGATCGCGTCTTCCTCGAAACCCGCGATGACGCGCGCGTGGCCGTATACTTTGGCGCAATCACACAACCAGACGTTATTTTCAGCGTTGCCTTCAACAAGCGCGAAATCAAACACTTCGGCCCGGTGTTCGATAAACGCATGGGTGACAATGGCGTCCCCATAGATTTGCGCCTGATGTACAATCTGCGAATGAGCGACCGTGGCACGATCGTAAATCTGTAAACGTTGATCGCATTCGGTCGTCATTCCCCGCGCGGCAAAAATTTCTGACTGGTGCAGAATGCGTGCATCGCCGGACAACCGACACTCACCGCGTACGGTGGACGCCTGAACAGTGACGTTGTCACTTATTTCAGCGCCGTGACTTATCTCCGCGTGGTCTATCCAGACATTATCGCCAATACGTGCGCCGTCGCGAATGACGCAGGGTTGGGTGATGCGGGCGTTTCCGCTGATTTTAGCGCCAGAAAAAACCAGCGAATTTTCATCATAGATCCAGCACGTGCCTTCCTGAGACAATGCGCTTTCGTGATCGAGCCAGCCGCCGACATCGCCGGCTTTGACATCGTTGAAGTCAATCAGGGCGATAATCTGGCGCAAAAGGACATGCTGTTTCCGATCGTTTTCCTGATAGCTGAAGGCGCGCGGGGTCTCATCAAGGCGGTATTTTTGCATACAAGGTATCCGTGGTTTCGCTCACTATAACCGTAGCAAATTTTACGCCGCTGGCTAAACGCAGAGAAATTACATAAAATGCATTTCAAATATACTTTATAAATTAAACAAAATGCGTAAAGAAAAAGCAGGTGATTGTGTTCTGAATTTGCCCGCCGGCTATTTTGGCATGGTGCTGGGGACTATTGGGATGGGCTTTGCCTGGCGCTATGCCAGTCATATTTGGGCCGTCAGCCACTGGATTGGCGACGCGCTGGTGATCCTGGCGATGGTGATATGGGGACTGCTGACGCTGGCATTTATGACCCGGCTGGTGCGTTTTCCGCACAGCGTGATTGCGGAAATTCGCCATCCGGTCATGAGCAGTTTTGTCAGCCTGTTTCCGGCGACCACAATGCTGGTCGCTATCGGGTTTGTTCCCTGGAGCCGGCCGCTGGCGGTGGCGCTGTTCAGCATAGGCGTGGTGATCCAACTGGCCTATGCCGCCTGGCAAACGGCGGGGCTGTGGCGCGGCGCACATCCACAGGAGGCCACCACGCCGGGGTTGTATCTGCCGACCGTCGCCAATAATTTTATTAGCGCGATGGCCTGCGGCGCGCTGGGCTATACCGATGCCGGTCTGGTCTTTTTGGGCGCGGGGGTTTTTTCATGGCTCAGCCTTGAGCCGGTGATCCTGCAGCGCCTGCGTAGCGCCGGAGAACTCCCCACCGTACTGCGGACATCTCTTGGCATTCAACTGGCGCCCGCGCTGGTGGCCTGTAGCGCCTGGCTTAGCGTTAACGGCGGCGAAAGCGATACGCTGGCGAAGATGCTGTTTGGCTATGGCCTGCTTCAGTTGCTTTTTATGCTGCGGCTGATGCCGTGGTATTTGTCACAGCCCTTTAATGCCTCCTTCTGGAGTTTCTCGTTCGGCGTGTCAGCGCTGGCCACGACAGGGCTGCATCTCGGTCATGCCAGCGAGTCCGGTTTTTTCCACAGCCTCGCCGTGCCTTTATTCATCTTTACGAATGTTATTATTGCATTATTGCTGGTCCGTACGTTCGCGTTACTGGTGGAAGGTAAACTGCTTATCCGCACTGAACGTTCGGCGCTGTTAAAAACTGAGGATAAAAAATGACCCTTCGCGACGAACATTACTTTACTGAAAAATATGATTTAACCCGCACCCATTCTGAAGTGCTGGACGCTGTCAGGGTGGTTAAGCCGGGTAAAACGTTGGATCTGGGCTGCGGCAATGGCCGTAATAGTCTGTATCTGGCGGCGAACGGTTTTGATGTAACCGCATGGGATAAAAACCCGATGAGCATCAAGAATGTTGAGCGTATTAAAGCGGCCGAAGGGCTGGAGAATCTGCAAACCAACGTGGTGGATCTTAATGCTCTACGTTTTGACGGCGAGTACGATTTTATCCTCTCGACCGTGGTATTGATGTTCCTTGAGGCCAACACGATCCCGGGGCTCATCGCTAACATGCAGCGTTGTACTAAACCGGGTGGGTATAACCTGATTGTCGCGGCGATGGATACGGCGGACTATCCCTGCACCGTTGGTTTTCCGTTTGCCTTCAGGGAAGGGGAACTGCGCGACTACTACGCAGGTTGGGAGCAGCTGAAATACAATGAAGATGTCGGTGAGCTACATCGTACCGATGCGAACGGCAACCGGATTAAGCTGCGTTTTGCCACCCTGTTAGCCCGCAAAATGGCGTGATGCCGGAAGGACGAGTACGCCATTTATTTCTGGACAAAAAAGGGTCGGTAAAGTGTGGTTTGCTTACCATTTTTAATGCAACATAAATGATTTCCCTTTGCTATTATTGCGCATGCATATGTGCACATTTAAGGGATCGTTTCATGCGTACTCGTACTTTTTTCAGCGTTGCTATGCTTGCAGGGTTACTGACCTTATCCGGTTGTGCGTCAAAAATCACACAACCGGAAAAATATTCTGGCTTTTTAAAGGATTACTCCAGCCTCGAGGAAACGACATCGGCATCAGGACAGCCGGTGCTGCGTTGGGTTGATCCTGACTATAATGCCGCCAATTACGACAGCGTTGTCTGGACGCCCATCACGTATTACCCGGTACCCAAGCCGAACACGCAGGTCGGTCAGAAGGTCCTCGACGAGTTATTGAAATACAGTAACACCAAAATGAAAGGCGCCATTGCGCAGCGTAAACCACTGGTGACCACGCCTGGCCCGCGTAGCCTGATCTTCCGTGGCGCCATTACCGGTGTTGACGCCAGCAAAGAAGGGTTGCAGTTCTATGAAGTGGTGCCGGTTGCGCTGCTGGTTGCCGGAACGCAAATGGCGACGGGACACCGTACCATGGACACCCATCTCTACTTTGAAGGCGAGTTAATCGACGCGGCGACCAATAAGCCTGTTATTAAAGTGGTTCGCCAGGGCGAAGGGAAAGATCTGAACAACGAAAGTACGCCGATGGCGTTTGAAACGCTTAAGCAGGTCGTGGATAACATGGCCACCGACGCCACCATGTTTGAAGTTCGCCAGAAATAACGCCGTTCTTCTCGCGCCATCGCCCGATGGCGCTGTGACTACGCCAGCCGCCGACGCAAAAGCGCTGGCGGTTTTGCGAACATCACCAGATTGCCCAGTAAGATCAGCGCTAGCCCCACGACCGCATTTATCTGCCAGACATAACCTTCGTAGAAAGTGGAGATCGACAGCGCGACCAGCGGAAACAGCAGCGTACTGTAAGCGGCGTTGCCGGGGCCGATACGCCCGACCAGGGTGAAATAAGCGCCAAAAGCAATCACCGAACCAAAAACCGCCAGATACAGCAGGGCGCCCAGGTAACTGACGGTCCACTGCGGCATAAAATTGTCGCCGCGCAGCAGGGCGATGATGGCAATCAAAAGCGTGCCGTACAGCATTGCCCAACTGTTCGTGGTCATGATTTCCAGCCCGTTCTTTTGATGTCGCAGGCTGATCATATTACCGAGTGAAAAGCCGAAGGTGCCCAGTGCGCTAAGTCCAATTCCCCAGAGCAGTTCCTGGCTAAAGCCGCTGCCGACCAGATCCTGCCAGAACAGCGTCACGATCCCCGTCAGCCCCAGCGCGGCAGCGGCAAAGAAGCGAGCTGGCGGCTTTTGTGCGAAGAAAATAAAGCTGTTCACCGCGTTAAACAGCACCGCCATAGAGAAAATCACCGATTCCAGCCCCGTGTTGATCCACGCGGCGGCGGTATAAAAACACCAGAAGTTAAAACAAAAGACACACGCGCCCTGTAACAGACAGAACAGATGGTCGCGAGGCGTCAGTTTGCGCAGTTTGCCCCGCACCAGAAGAATGACCATCATCAGCGCCGTCGCCACGGCAAAACGCCAGAAGATAGACACCGGGGCGGTCACGGGGCCCTGTTGCAGATAAATGGCGATCCACGTCGTGCCCCAAATCATTACCACCAGACAGTACAACAATGCATTCATCACGTTTTACCTCTTATCAAACGATGACTCACTGTCACAAAATTGCCGGGAATGCGCTTTCATCCCCTTGCGCCACACTTGCAAAATCTTGCGCTTTTTTCCTTTGAGGGCATGGTAAGCGCGGCAACCTGCGATAGACTGAGGATCTGCTAAATGTTGTCGATATGGTGATATGTCCCGGTCCTACGATGCGTTTGAAAACCTGCGCAAACATAATGCTGTGCTGCATGAGTCAGTCGCGCTGCATTCTGGCGTCCAGCTGGCGGCCTGGTCGAACAAGCGCGATACCATTACGCAATATTGCGATCATCACACCCTCAGTCTGTACATTGAGGATGGCTATGAGAGTTATCACAAAACGTCCAGCGGCTGGGAAAACGGCGGCGGGCCGGATCGGTTTTGTCTGATGCCAAAAGAGAGCGAATCGACGTGGGATATTCGTGACGACTTATCCTTTGTGCATCTTTACTGCACCGATGCGCACCTGCGCGAAGTGGGCGAAAAAGTGTGGGACAAGAGTCCTTACCGTTTCACTCTTGAAGAACGGTTATTTGGCAACGACCCGGGTATCACCGCCGTCTATCGCCAGTTTTTTCTCGGTAACGACTGGCAGCAGCCCGCCAATCACCTGACGCTGAGCGCGGCCTCGTCGCTGTTGATGACTCACTTGATCCAGCACTACAGCAACGTCCAGTGGCGCCTGCCTACCGTAACCGGCGGACTGGCGCCCGTGACGCTGCGCAACGTGCTGGCGTACATCGATGCCCATCTGGCGGAACCGCTGACACTTGCCGACTTAGCCCGCGAGGCGGCGCTCAGCGAATTTCATTTCGCCCGTATGTTTCGCCAGTCGATGAAAATGGCGCCGCATCAGTATGTGATGCAGCGACGCATGGCGCTGGCGAAGCAACTGGTGTGTCACACCCGTCAACCGTTAACCGACATTGCGCTGGCCTGCGGGTTCAGCTCTCCGAGCCATTTCAGCAACCGCTTTAAGCAGGTGACGGGGAAAACACCCTCGCAGCTACGCGCGGCGGGAGAAGGTTAACGTGGCGAAGCAGACACCACCCGCCATCAGCCCCCAGAATGCCGAGCCGATACCCCACAGCGTCACACCGCTGGCGGTGACCAGGAACGTGACGATAGCCGCATCGCGTTCCGCGTCATGGTTCAGCGCCTGATACAGACTGCCGGAGAGGGTGCTTAACAGCGCTAATCCTGCCAGCATCTGCACGCCGCTCACCGGTAGCGCCGCCATTATGCCGGTAATCGAACTGCCGAAAATCCCCGCCAGAAGATAAAACACCCCGGCTGACGCTGCCGCCAGCCAGCGCTTTGACGCATCCGGATGCGCATCCGGACTTTGACAGATTGCCGCTGTGATGGCGGCAATGCAGATGGAATACACGCCAAATGGCGATAACAGCAATGCCAGCAGGCCCGTCACCACGATCAGCGGTGAAACAGGCACGTCATAGCCGCTGGCCTTCATTGTCGCCACGCCGGGCGCATTCTGTGAGGCCATTGTGACCAGAAATAGCGGTACCGCCACGCCTAACGCGTGCGCCAGAGAAAACGAAGGCGCAATAAACGTCGGTATAACCGGAGCGACGCTCAACGTACGGGTCACCACTTCGCCCTCAAGCCATGCCACCAGTGCGCCCGCGAACAGTGCGGCAATGACGGCATAGCGCGGAGCAACTCGCTTTAACGCCAGCCAGGCCAGCAACATACTGCCGCACAGCATCAAATGGCCCTCCAGATTGGTGAAGGCCTGCAAACCAAAACGCAGCAGAATGCCAGCCAGCATCGCGGCGGCGAGCGAGTGGGGGATAATCCTCATCATGCGCGCAAACAGACCTGTTATTCCGCAGATGACAATCAGCGCGTTGGCGACGATAAACACGCCAACCGCTTCCGCCAGCGTTACCCCCTGCAAGCCCGTGACCAACAGCGCCGCGCCAGGTGTAGACCATGCCGTCAATACCGGAGCGCGATACCACAGTGACAGGCCCAGCGTACTGACGCCCATTGCGATGCCGAGCGCGGTCATCCAGCCGGCGATCTGTTCGGCGCTGGCGCCTGCGGCCACGGCGGCCTGCCAGATAATAGCCGCCGAGCTGGCATAGCCGATGAGGACCGCCACAAACCCTGACAGAAGCGTCGGTAGCGGAAGCGAGAAAGCGCGCATAGCAACCTCTTGTGCGTTATAACGGTCGCTTGAATCTACCATTTGAGCGTTATAGCGCACAAGTGGTAAACTGATGTTTTTGGGAGAACGCGTATGGACAATCTCACACAGTATCTGGCGAGCACGCTGAAAACGTTGCGCACCCAGCGCGGCTGGAGCCTGTCGCGCCTGGCGGACGCGACAGGGGTGTCGAAAGCCATGCTTGGGCAGATCGAACGGAACGAATCCAGCCCGACCGTGGCGACCCTGTGGAAGATCGCCACTGGGCTGAATGTCCCGTTTTCTACGTTTATTTCACCGCCGGAATCGACGCCTTTGCCGACGTTTGATCCTCAGCAGCAGGAAATGGTGGTGACGCCGCTGTTTCCGTGGGATCCGGAACTTTGCTTCGACCATTTTTCCATTCTTCTGGCGCCCGGCGCGCTCAGCGAATCCACGCCGCACGAGGCGGGGGTAATTGAGCACGTCGTGGTGATCTATGGCGAGCTGGAGATGTGTATTAACGCGCAGTGGCGGACGATCAAAACCGGAGAAGGCGTTCGTTTCGCCGGTGATCACGCCCATGCCTATCGCAACACCAGCGCGCAAACAGTCCATTTTCATTCGCTGATTCATTACCCGCGCAGTTAAGCGGGAAAACTATTTCGCAATGCCGCGCTTCTGACTACAATAGCCGCCATTTTGCTGCTACTGGATAAAAACAACGCTATGCGCCAGCACCCACATCGCCTTGAATTGTTAAGCCCGGCACGTGACACCGCCATCGCCCGCGAAGCCATTTTACACGGCGCGGACGCCGTTTATATTGGCGGTCCCGGCTTCGGCGCGCGTCATAACGCCAGCAACAGCCTGAAAGATATCGCCGAACTGGTGCCGTTTGCCCATCGCTTTGGCGCGAAAATCTTTGTTACGCTGAACACCATTCTTCATGACGATGAGCTGGAACCCGCCCAGCGCCTGATTACCGATCTTTACCAGACCGGCGTCGACGCGCTGATCGTTCAGGATATGGGGATCCTTGAACTTGACATTCCGCCGATTGAACTGCATGCCAGCACGCAATGCGACATCCGTAGCGTCGAAAAAGCGAAATTTTTGGCTGACGTCGGTTTCACCCAGATTGTGCTGGCGCGCGAGCTGAGCCTTGCGCAAATTCAGGCGATTCATCAGGCGACCGATGCCACTCTCGAATTTTTCGTGCATGGCGCGCTCTGCGTCGCATATTCCGGCCAGTGTTATATTTCTCACGCCCAGACCGGACGTAGCGCCAACCGCGGCGACTGCTCCCAGGCGTGCCGTTTACCGTACACCCTGAAGGACGATCAGGGCCGGGTTGTGTCTTACGAAAAACATCTGCTGTCGATGAAAGACAACGATCAAACCGCTAACCTCGGCGCGTTAATTGATGCAGGTGTACGCTCCTTCAAAATTGAAGGGCGTTATAAGGACATGAGTTACGTAAAAAATATCACCGCCCACTATCGGCAAATGCTGGATGCGATCATTGAAGACCGCAGCGATCTGGCGCGCGCGTCTTCCGGTCGCACCGAGCATTTCTTTATCCCGTCCACGGATAAAACGTTCCATCGCGGCAGCACCGATTATTTTGTCAATGCGCGCAAAGGCGATATTGGCGCCTTTGACTCACCAAAATTCATCGGCTTACCCGTTGGCGAAGTGCTGAAAGTGGCGAAAGATCACCTTGATGTTGAAGCCAGTGAACCACTGGCGAACGGCGATGGCCTGAACGTACTGATCAAACGTGAGGTGGTTGGTTTTCGTGCCAATACTGTCGAAAAAACCGGGGAAAACAGTTATCGCGTCTGGCCGAACGAGATGCCTGCCGACCTGCACAAAGTGCGCCCGCGACATCCATTGAACCGTAATCTCGATCATAACTGGCAGCAGGCGTTAACCAAAACCTCCAGCGAGCGGCGGGTAGCGGTGGATATCGAACTCGGCGGCTGGCAGGAACAGCTGATCCTTACGTTAACCAGCGAGGAAGGGGTGAGCGTAACGCACACGCTGGACGGTCAGTTTGACGACGCCAACAACGCTGAAAAAGCGCTGAGTAACCTCAAGGACGGCCTGGCGAAGCTGGGGCAGACGCTCTACTACGCGCGTGACATTCAGGTTAACCTACCCGGTGCGCTGTTTGTGCCAAACGGGCTACTCAACGCGTTCCGTCGGGAAGCCATTGAGATGCTGGATAAGGCGCGACTTGCCCGCTACAAACGCGGCGTGCGCAAACCGGTCTCAGATCCCGCGCCGGTCTACCCGCAGACGCATCTGAGTTTTCTGGCAAACGTCTATAACCAGAAGGCGCGTGAGTTCTACCATCGTTATGGCGTACAGTTGATCGACGCGGCGTATGAAGCGCATCAAGAAAAGGGCGATGTGCCTGTGATGATCACCAAGCATTGCCTGCGTTTTGCCTTTAATCTGTGTCCGAAACAGGCGAAAGGTAACATCAAAAGCTGGAAAGCGACGCCAATGCAACTGGTCAACGGTGATGAGGTGCTGACGCTGAAATTTGACTGTCGCCCGTGTGAAATGCACGTTATCGGCAAGATTAAAAATCACATTCTTAAAATGCCGCTGCCGGGCAGCGTAGTGGGTTCCGTCAGTCCGGAAGATCTGATGAAAACGCTGCCGAAGCGTAAACCTTAATCCTTTGCGACATCAGCCCGGTGGCGTTTACCGGGCCTTTGTGTTGGTATTTATTTCCGCCGGTTAACGCGTAGCCCAAAGCCGACATCCGGCGAAGTGTCCGCTTAATGCGCTTTAAACCCCGCCGCGGTCATGAGCAGGCGAAAAAACATGCCCACCGCCGCCAGCGCCAGCACGCTGCCGCCCCAAAGGATGACCAGCCACATCAGGCGTTTCCAGAGAGAATGTTGCATCAGTGATACCCCTCGCCATGTTGCACTTTGCCGCGAAACACATAGTAACTCCAGAAGGTGTACACCAAAATCACCGGAATGATGAGCAGCGCACCGACCAGCATAAACCCCTGACTCTGGGCGGGGGCGGCTGCCTGCCAGAGGGTAACCGAAGGCGGAATAATGTGCGGCCAGATACTGATGCCCAGGCCGCTGAAACCAAGGAAGATTAGCCCGAGCGTCAGCACAAACGGGAACGTGTGGTTTTCCGGACGACCCAGTGTGCGCCATAACCAGACGCTGAACGCGATCACCAGCACCGGCACCGGCAGCAGATAGCCCAGGTTGGGAAGCGTAAACCAACGGTCGGCGATCGCCGGATGCGCTAACGGTGTCCAGAGGCTGATTATCGCGATTGACAACAGCAGGGCCAGCAGCAGTTTTTTCGCGACGCTGCGCATTTTATCCTGCAGCGGATTTTCGCTTTTCATCACCAGCCAGGTTGCGCCTAAGAGCGCATAGGCAACGACCAGTCCGACGCCACAGAACAGAGTGAAGGGGGTTAACCAGTCGAACGGCCCGCCGCTGTAGCGGCGACCGGTCACCGGGAAACCGTTGATCACTGCGCCAACCACGATCCCCTGTGCGAAGGTAGCCAGAATCGACCCGCCGAGAAAAGCATGGTCCCAAAATGGGCGGTGGGTTGGCGTGGCCTTGAAGCGAAACTCGAAGGCCACGCCGCGAAAAATAAGTCCGATCAGCATCAGCGTCAACGGAATGGTCAGCGCATCGATAATAACCGCATAGGCCAGCGGGAAAGCCCCAAACAGCCCCGCGCCGCCCAGCACCAGCCAGGTTTCATTACCGTCCCACACCGGCGCGACGCTATTGACCATCACATCACGATCCTCTGCGTCTCGTGTGACAGGAAACAGAATGCCAATACCCAAATCGAATCCATCCATCACGATATACATTAGCGTGGCGAAGACGATGATCACAAACCAGATAACCGATAAATCAATACCCATTAGCGATGTGCCTCATGTTGAGAATCGAGGACGGCGGCGGAAAGCGGCCTGGCGGGTGTGCCCGGCGGCGGCGCGGAATCATCTTCCAGCGGGCCTTTGCGGATCAGGCGAATCATGTAGCTGTAGCCGACGCCAAAGACTGAGCTGTAGACAACAAAGAAAGCGAGCAACGAAATGCTCATATGTAAATCGCCGTGGGCCGACACCGCGTCGGCAGTACGCTGTAAACCGTACACCACCCACGGCTGGCGTCCGACCTCAGTGGTCACCCAGCCCGCGAGAATGGCGATGAGCCCCGAGGGTCCCATCCATAGCGCAAAGCGCAGGAACGGGCGCGAGGTGTAGAGGCGCTGCCTGTAGCGCAGCCAGAGCGCACAGAGCCCCAACAGGATCATTAACATGCCCAGGCCGGCCATGATGCGAAACGACCAGAACACGATCGTCGAGTGAGGGCGATCCTCTTTGGCGAATTCTTTTAGCGCCGGAACCTGTTTATCCAGACTGTGCGTCAGGATCAGGCTTCCCAGCGCCGGGATCGCCAGTCCATAGCGGGTGCGTTCCTGTTCCATATGCGGCCAGCCAAACAGCAGCAGCGGCGTCGGCTCACCCGGCGGGTTTTCCCAGTGACCTTCAATCGCGGCGATTTTGGCTGGCTGATGTTTCAGGGTGTTCAGCCCATGCATATCGCCGATTAACGCCTGCACCGGTGCGACAATAAGCGTCATCCACAACGCCATGGAAAACATCGTGCGAATGGCTGGCGTTGTGTTGCCGCGCAGCAGATGCCAGGCTGCCGATGCGCCGACAAACAGCGCGCTACTGAGAAATGCGGCCACGGACATATGCAGCAGGCGATAAGGGAACGAAGGATTGAAGATAACGGCGAACCAGTCCACGGGTACTACCTGGCCGTTGACGATCTCAAACCCCTGCGGCGTTTGCATCCAACTGTTAGACGCCAGGATCCAGAAGGTGGAAATGAGGGTGCCAAGCGCCACCATGCAGGTTGAGAAGAAATGCAAACCCGGGCCGACTTTATTCCAGCCAAACAGCATCACCCCGAGGAATCCGGCTTCAAGGAAGAAAGCGGTCAGCACCTCATAGGTAAGCAACGGCCCGGTAATACTGCCTGCAAATTCCGAAAAACCGCTCCAGTTGGTGCCGAACTGATAGGCCATCACCAGACCGGAAACCACACCCATGCCGAAATTGACGGCGAATATTTTCGACCAGAAGTGGTACAACGAGCGCCAGACCGGATTTTTGCTTTTTAGCCAAAGGCCTTCCAGCACCGCCAGATAACTGGCAAGCCCAATGGTGATCGCCGGAAAGATAATGTGAAAAGAAACCGTAAAGGCGAACTGGATCCTTGCCAGGTGAAACGCATCAAGACCAAACATGCCTGACTCCGCACTAAAAATTGATTCAGCGCAATTCTAGGCGTGTGAAGCAATGAGGGGCAGAAACAGAACAGGCATATTTAACCATAACAGTTTGCAAATCGTTGTGAATTTTATTCACTGTTATACACTGCGAGGCTCACCTGCATTGACCGACGAGAAACCAGAATGAAAAAATACCAGCGTCTGGCTGAACAACTTTGCGAACAGATCGCCTCTGGCGTCTGGCAACCCGGCGATCGTCTGCCGTCTCTGCGCGAACAGGTCGCCAGCAGCGGCATGAGCTTCATGACCGTCGGACATGCTTACCAACTGCTGGAAAGTCAGGGGCGAATTATTGCGCGTCCGCAGTCCGGCTATTACGTCGCGCCACGCCCGATTCTCCAGCCGACCGTGCAGCCAGCCCAGGTGATGCGTGACGAGGCTGTCGACATCAATACCTCTATTTTTGAGATGTTACAGGCCAGCCGTGATGCCTCGGTCATGCCGTTCGCCTCGGCGTTTCCCGATCCGCGCCTGTTTCCGCTCCAGCAACTTAACCGCTCGCTGGCGCAGGTGAGCAAAACCGCGACCGCCATGAGCGTGCTCGAAAATCTGCCGCCTGGCAACGCAGAGCTGCGTCATGCCATCGCCCGTCGCTATGCCCAGCAGGGCATAACCGTCTCGCCGGATGACATTGTCATCACCGCCGGTGCGTTAGAAGCGCTTAATCTGAGCTTACAGGCGGTCACCGAGCCCGGCGACTGGGTGATTGTGGAAAACCCCTGTTTCTATGGCGCGCTGCAAGCGCTGGAGCGATTACGGCTTAAAGCGCTGTCAGTGGCGACCGACGTGAAAGAGGGGATCGATCTCGCGGCGCTGGAACAGGCGTTACAGGATTATCCGGTAAAAGCGTGCTGGTTGATGACCAACAGTCAGAACCCGCTTGGCTTTACGCTTAGTCCGGCGAAAAAAGCGCGGCTAGTCGCGCTCCTTGACAAGCATAATGTGATGCTGATTGAAGATGACGTGTACAGCGAACTCTACTTTGGCCGCGAAAAACCATTACCCGCCAAAGCCTGGGATCGCAGCGACCGGATCCTGCACTGTTCTTCATTCTCGAAGTGTCTGGTTCCGGGCTTTCGCATTGGCTGGGTGGCTGCCGGCAAGCACGCCCGCACCATTCAGCGCCTTCAATTAATGAGCACGCTGTCGACCAGTTCGCCCATGCAGCTGGCGCTGGTCGATTACCTGTCTACCCGTCGCTATGACGCCCATCTTAGACGCTTGCGCCGTCAGCTTGCTGAGCGCAAACAACAGGCCTGGCAATCGCTGCTGCGTCACCTGCCTGCCGACGTGAAGATCCATCATAACAACAGCGGCTATTTTCTCTGGCTCGAACTGCCGGAATCAATGGATGCAGGAGAACTGACCGCGCAGGCGCTGGCGCACCAAATCAGTATCGCTCCCGGGAAAATGTTTTCCACCTCGGACACCTGGAAACGTTTTTTCCGCTTCAACACCGCCTGGCAGTGGGGGGAAAGAGAGGAGAGCGCCGTTAAACAACTCGGTCAGCTTATTCGCGAACAGCTGAAATAGCGCGTCGTAATGTGTAAAGCAGATTCTGATTATCCATGAGCCTGCTTTTGCCTGTCATTCATAGGAAATATCAATACCCGTCAATTTTCCTTTTGCTCGCTAACGCCTTGTCTATATTAGGGAAGAGAGACTCTTTACCCTTGTCCGCGACGTAATGCGCGTTACGTCACATCCTGGTCAAATTTATTCTCTCCGGGCGGTGGGCTTTCTGTGCGCCGACTATTCTCTGGAAAGAACAACATTCCGCGGTACGACTGTCGTGACAGCGTCGCCGGAAACGGTAAATAAACAATGACATGGGAAAATGCTATGCAACATCTCTTACTGATTAACGGCGAGCTGGTCTGCGGTGAAGGCGAGAGGCAGCCCGTCTATAATCCGGCGACGGGCAAGGTGCTTCTGGAAATAGCCGAAGCCTCTCCTGCGCAGGTTGACGCCGCCGTTCGCGCAGCCGACAGGGCGTTCAGCGAATGGGGACAAACGACGCCTAAAACGCGCAGTGAACGGTTGCTGGCGCTGGCTGACGCGATAGAGCAGAACGCGCAGGTCTTTGCCGAACTGGAATCCCGCAACTGTGGGAAACCGCTGCATTGCGCGCTCAATGATGAGATCCCGGCGATTGTCGATGTGTTCCGTTTCTTTGCCGGCGCCGCTCGTTGTCTCAACGGTATGGCTGCCGGGGAATATCTGGAAGGACACACCTCTATGATCCGGCGCGATCCGGTGGGTGTCGTCGCCTCAATTGCGCCGTGGAACTATCCTCTGATGATGGCCGCGTGGAAACTGGCGCCTGCGCTGGCAGCCGGTAACTGCGTGGTGATAAAACCCTCCGAAATCACGCCGCTGACCGCGCTGAAACTTGCCGAACTGGCCAAAGATATCTTCCCGGCGGGCGTGCTGAATGTGCTGTTTGGTCGTGGTAAAACGGTTGGCGATCTGCTGACCGGGCATAAAAAAGTGCGCATGGTGTCGTTAACCGGTTCGATTGCCACTGGCGAACACATTATCCGTCATACCGCGCCCGCCATTAAGCGTACACACATGGAACTGGGCGGCAAAGCGCCGGTTATCGTGTTTGATGATGCCGACATTGACGCCGTGGTCGAGGGCGTGCGTACGTTCGGCTTTTATAACGCCGGACAAGACTGTACCGCCGCCTGCCGAATCTATGCGCAAAAGGGGATCTATGACGCGCTGGTGGAAAAACTTGGGGCGGCGGTTGCCAGCCTGAAAACGGGGGCGCCGGAGGAAGACTCTACTGAACTGGGGCCACTGAGTTCACTGGCGCACCTTGAGCGGGTCGCAAAAGCGGTCGAACGGGCCAAAGCGCTTGGACACATTAAGGTGGTTACCGGCGGACAGAAGGTGGACGGTCCCGGCTATTATTTTGCGCCGACGCTGCTGGCGGGGGCCAAACAGGAGGACGAAATCGTGCAGCGGGAAGTCTTCGGCCCGGTAGTGAGCGTGACGCCGTTTGACGACGAGGAACAGGTGCTGACGTGGGCCAACGACTCGGAGTACGGTCTGGCCTCGTCGGTGTGGACACAGGATGTTGGGCGCGCGCACCGGGTCAGCGCCAGGCTCCAGTATGGCTGTACGTGGGTAAACACCCATTTTATGCTGGTCAGCGAAATGCCGCACGGTGGGCAGAAAATGTCAGGTTATGGGAAAGACATGTCGCTGTATGGGCTGGAAGATTACACCGTTATTCGTCACGTCATGGTTAAACATTCATAGCCTTTATGATCAGTGCGGAATCGAACGGGGCGGGAAAAGATCGTACGTTGCAGGCAGAGAGAAAAATCTCTCTGCCAGTCTGCGCCGCAGGGATGTAGAAATTAAATAAACCAACCAAATCTCAATGAGATAAGCGTTACCAGTCCGACGGCAGCAAAAAGATTGATCACTACGACAGTTCTGCTTGAGACATTCATTTAGGCCACCCTGAGTTATTACCCCTTTGTGTATAGTTCGGGATCGCAAATTGCGCAATAGGACAACCCGGGGTTATTCATCGGCAGCGATAAAATCGGAACAGCGCCAGACCAGAGCGATAAAACTTGATGTACATCAAAAAAAAGAGCATATTGCGCGCGTTTCACTTCTCTGGCCGGATGTCCCGTCAATGTCTTTGTATCAAAAAATGCTCGTTTTTTATGCGGTAATGGCCGCACTGACTTTTCTCATCACCTGGTTTTTATCGCACGATAAAAAACGTATCCGTTTTTTGAGCGCCTTTCTGGTGGGAGCGACCTGGCCTATGAGCTTCCCGGTCGCATTGCTGTTTTCGCTGTTTTAACACGGCTGAACAGGAGGGCGGTGATGCACCTCCTGCCTGTTATTGTCCCCCACTCAACAGCGTGTTCAGCGCGTTTTTATCCTCTGGCGTCACTTCATGTGGATGGCTGAATCCATTGTTCTCCTGCGCGCGCGTATACAGCGCCACCAGCCAGTCATAGACGTAGCGGCTGGCGGCATGTACCGGCCGGTCGTTTAACGCTGTCAGGCGTGCCATAGGTGGACGTTTTGCCGCGCTGAAAATCGTCTCGCCTTTGGCCATTCGACTGGCAGGGCGTTCGCTTTCCTCAACGTCGGCATAACCGAGCCAGGCGACAAAGTTGGCGATGTTGGCGTGCAACTGCGCGCCGCAGTTCTCGTCCTGTTGCACAATTTGCTGTAACTGCTGCGCAAGCTGCAAGCGGTAGCTGGCGGCGATCAGTATTGCGACCACCTGCCTGAGCGTGGCGGGCTTCAGACCTAAACGTGTGGCATTGCTGTCGTCGCGGCTCCACTGGCGAAGATGGTTGATCCACAATTTGTGCGCCCGGTCGCCGGTATCATTACCCTCAACCGTTTGAGGCGCGTCGTGAACCTCCGCAAAAAGATCGACAGCGTCGTTGAACAGCCCGCTAACCTGTTCTTCCCTCGGCTGGCGTATCTGGAGCAGGCTCTCAAACTGTTGCACCTCGGGAACAAGGCCATCCAGCAGATCGCCGTGATGTGCTGCCTGTTGCTGTAATTCACGGACAACCGTTTCGGCGCTGGACAGGTTGTCAGGCAGCAGGCACAGCAGTTCACGCAGATACTGCCGATGCCGGGCATGAAGCGCCTCAATGCGTGCTTGCCGCTGGGGGAACGACGTGGCGTGGGACAGCCATTCGATCAATCGTTGCAGACTGTTTTTATCCAGCGCCTGAAGGGTGCCCCAGTGCTGACCGGGATTGCCCATCAGTTGCTGGACGGTTTCATCCAGATTCTCTCCGCTTACAAAGCGCGCGTCCTGCGGGGTGATCGCCCATACCACGCCCGGTAGCGCTGTGTCGCGTAAGGGTTGGGTTTCGTGGACCCAGTTCAGTAACCGCCTGGCGGTAGCGGGCGTTTGCGTGCGGTTAGCGGTGGCATTGCAGATGACTAACACGTCAGGCTGCCGCTGCTGACGATAGTGCTCAAGCAGCCAGCCGAGTTTAGCCTGCCATAAGGGCTGTGGAGAGGTGACGGGCGCCAGCGGAATATCCAGCAGATCGACCTCGTCAAGTACGCCGTCCTCCACGCTCAGCACCAGCTCGCGGGTAAGCAGCGCAAGGGGATCTTGCGGCAGGCTCACGGCCGCCAGCAGCGCGCCTTCCACCACGGGATGCACCACCACGTCATTTTGTGCTTCCGGTGAGGCATGGGCTTCCTGGGTGAGAAAACGCTCGGACGGTAAACCATACTGATCGACCAGCAGGCTGAGCGGCGCAGCAACTTCGCCAGCGTTACCGGTCTGTTGCAGCACATGCGCCAGCGCCAGCCACTGCTGCGTTAGTTCCGGCTGTTCGCCCCACAGCAGCGACCAGATGCTGGCGCGGGTAGTGAGATCCACATACGGAAGCACAAGCGCGAACTGATGCCAGAGCGCATCGTCAATCTGTTGTTGAGAAGCCGGTCGGCACTGACGACAGAAGCGGGCGACGGTGGCGACTTCCGCCGCCGTAACGCCGGGGACGGGATGACGCTGGCGCAGCGACCGCCATTTTTCGAGACGCGATTCAATCATCGCTTTTTCTGCCTGGCGGCATGCTGGCTGCGCGTGGGCCATCGTAATAAAGATTTGCACCAGTTCGGCTTCAGCGAGAAGCCGCAGACGTAACGGCCACTCGTCATCGGGCGAACTTGCCTGCCGCGTAAAGCGTAGCGCCATGTTGGCGGCGGCATGGCCGGGGTTAATATGGCTGAAATAGTCGAAATAGCGGTCCGGCATCACCACATTCATCCTGCCGTTTCCACTGCTGCACAGGGCGGAAAGTAAATGGGCTTTCGCTGACTGGGAATAACCGTACAGCCCGATACAGGCGCGTGACTGACGGGCGGTCTCCAGCGCAATCTCCGTGGCGTTCGCGGCGTGAAGCTGCGTCAACAGCGCGTCTGCTTCGGCATCCAGCGTGACGGCGTAGCGGCGGGTGCGCTCTACCCAGGCAATAGCGGCCTGAGAAAGGGTTAACGTTTTGCTCATTTCAGGTACACGCTCCCGCTGTCGATCCAGTAATGACTGCCGCTGTGTCGACGGTCAGCCAGGGTATTTAATTTTAAGGTCAGGGCATCCGCCGGAACGGGTGTGCCGTCCTGTAACCAGGCGTCGCTGAGGACAAACGATTCGGGACCGTTCTCTTTGCTGCCGCCGCGCAACTGAAGCCGCACGTTCAGCACACCGTCACCGGCAATATTTTTAGCCAGTTCGGCGGAGTTGATGCTCAGCGTATAGAGCGGCGTTGCGGGCCAGCGGCTGTTCGCCAGTTGGCGGAAACCGAGCGTCACGTTACCACGCAACGGAAAGTGGACGCGGGTATCCAGCTTTTCGCCGGGTTTATCCAGATCGATATCGCGATACCAGACATTTTCGTCGCGCAGGATGTTGACGGTGTTATCCAGCACGCCGAGATAGCGTACCGTTGACCAGGCGCCGATATCGGCTGCTTTAAAGTTAAAGCGCGGCAGACGCAGATCCAGCGCCAGACTGCACAACATCGCACCGACGGCGGCAGTGGATTTCGGGTTGCCGATCCGTCCCTGCTGGTTGAACGGATACCATTCATGCACCCGGTAGTTATCCATCCATACTATCCGGTTGACCGGAACAGGTTGAAGATGGCGGATCAGCGCCTGCACCGCAGGCAGACAGGCGGGCCTGCCGGTCACCAGCAGCACGTCGCAGCAATAGTGCGAAATGGCTTCGCACACCGCATGCAGCGGCGAGGTAAGGGTGAATTGCCCGGCCAGCATCGCCTCTTGCAGCTGGCTGAACTGCACCTGTAACGGCACGCTAAGCACATCGAACGCTGGCGTGCCGGGCGGCAGCGCATGGTCGACGGCCTGCTGAATGTAGTTCATGACGTTGCGGGTTGGGCGCTGAGGCAACAGCTCGCCAAAGGTGGCATGCACCCCGGCCAGCGGATCGTTGATGTCGCACTTTTCCCATGCGGAAAGCACCGCGTGCCCCAGCGGCATAAACAGTTGAAGCGCCGTTTGCTGACGCAGCACCGCCTGGGTATCTATGCGCCCGGAATCGCCAAACAGCGTGGCGAGCAGGGCGGCGGCATCGGTAACGCCTGCCTGCTGCAGCCGGGTTTGCAGCGCCGGTAAGATGCATCTCTGAATGACATCCAGAAGCATGTCATCGCCTGCGACCTTAAATCCTTCGCGAAACAGCAGGCGCGGGGTGATTTTAACATTTGTACCGACGCCGTCGTCCAACTGATAGTGAACAATCGCCATGTCAGTGGTGCCGCCGCCAATATCAATCGAGGCAACGCGCAGCGCCCGGCCTTTGCTTTCGCCCGGCTCGGGCTGGCGGTCCGGACGCGCCATTGCGCGGAAAAAGGCTTCGCTACGTCCGGCGTAATGGGAGATTGCTTCGTTATACAGCCACACCAGTTGCCCGCAGCTGGCTTCGTCCCATTCCATCTGGATCTCAGGCACTGGCACCCGGCTTTTTTCCTGCTGTTTACGGCTGCTAAAGTCGTCGTCCTGCGGATGCCACCCCATGGCTTTCCAGACAAGGGCAATGGCTTCAAACATACGCTGGCGGAAGATCTCCCGCTCCTGCTTTGGCATTGCCGAGGGCAGGGTGAGGATCAGCGTACGCAACTGGCGGGGCGATGCGGGAAACCCCAGCCGCAGACGGGTCGCCACACTGTTGATTTGCCCCAGCGCCTGGGCGAGGATCTCGCAGAGCATATGGGTCATCAGGGTGCTGCGGCTGTACTGCGGGGAGAATACCGGCAGGCGTTCATCCTGCGGCAGCGCGTACAGCGGCTGGCCGTCGTCATTCATCAGATTCATCAGCGGATAGGCGGTCGCGAGCGGTTCACGCTGGGTTTTGCTGTTCATCTGGCTGAAGCGCCAGTCGTGCAGTACCGGCGTTTCATCCCACAGGTAGCGGCGGGGACTGGAAATACCGCTATTGCCGTCGGTTCCGGTTCGTTGCATCGCCAGTTTACGCGCTTCGTCGCCAACCCTGACAATCGACGGCCAGATAAACGCGTCTTCGCGTCCGCTTTCGACGGAAAAATGCTGCTTGCCGAAGCGGGCTTCCGAGAACTCAAGGCGACTGGTGAACAGCGGATCGTTCAAAAACTGCGGCTCGCTCAGCGATCGCACCTGCAGTTCTGCCGTCTGGCGCAGGCCGTCGTTGGCATCGCCGTGATCCTCAATCAACACGCCGCAGGTGTGGGTATTGCCAACGTCAAGGATCAAATCGACCGGAATCGCGGGAGTGCTCAGCGTCTCTGTGACCAGCCTGACCTCTGGCACCGTTAGCTGTTCGCCGAGTAACGCCAGCAGATTCAGCCAGTGCGCCTGATATTCAAAACTGCGCAGCGCCTGATTGATGGCCTGTTCCGGACGGTTTTCCACCTGGCTGACATGATGCAAAAACACCTCGCGTAGCCAGCCATCAATCCACGTCTGATCGAGAAAATCAGCCACTTCGTCATCGCGCCAGGCCAGCGCAAAGCGGGTACCGTTCAGTACATCGTTTTCACTGGGGGCGAGCGCGGAGGGAGTCGCATCGCTCAACTGACTGTCGAGCGCGAGCGTAACGCGGTGGGTATGACCTGCGCTGTCAGGTAAGGCGAGTTTGCGAACCTGCACGCGCGCCCAGTTATCCGGACCTTCAACAAAGGTGCGCGGCGGGTTGAAGCGCAGGAACGGCAGCGGTAGCCAGACGCCGTCCAGTACCGCAAGCGAATACTGTAGCGACTGTGTGCTTTCGGGTTTAACCACTTCTGGCTGCATTCCCGGACGCGCCGGCAGCGTGTAGCGACCGTTTACCAGATCGTAGTCCAGACGCAGCAGCGGGCCGTTAGCGGTTTTCCGCACAAAACGGCCATGATGTGCCGACTCCTGCGGCGTCAGGCCGAAGTCAAGAAACTGAACGCCGCTGTTTGCGATGAGCGTGACGCTCTGTTTGTAATCACACAAATTCACCAGCATAAGATCAGGCACCTATCTTTTTAAACGTCAACGGGATCTCCGCTTGCCCGTCGAAGCGTGCGGTACAGGCGGCAACGTCATTTGTCCCGGCTTTACAGGTGATTTCCGGCATCGGATAGCGGGAGCCATCGGCGCAGCGTGCATTTCCACGGCTTTTGATCATGAGCTCGCCGCTCTGATGCAGACCGGAAAAAAGCTCGGCGCGACAAACAATGCTGTCGCCATGCACCAGCCGCGCTGTCCCTTTGTTATTCTGGATCTGATAGCGCAACGAGGGCGCTTTCCCGGTCGCGGGGTCTTTCACCTCCATTACTACGCGCCAGCGACCGTTGAGAAAACGGGTCGTACCGGCCTTCACCTGATTAGCCTCCATGACCAGCGCGTCTTTCGGTATCGCAGCAATGACCACCGGCGCGTCGGCGGGCGGGGTCTTTTTCTTCTCCGGAATAACGTGCGCCTGCTGCAGCGGTAGCGTGGCGGTCAGTTCCGGCAGAGCAGGCATTGCGGGTTGCGGCGCACTGGCGCTTTCCGTCGCGACCGCGGGGGTTTGCGCGTGCCAGAGCAGCGGCACGGCAAGCGCGGCAATGGTGACGGCGGCAACCGGCACGCTCCACAGCGGCAGTCGGCGCGCCGGTTTCGCGGACGCTTTTTCCTCTGCCACGACGGACGGCGCGACGGGCGGGCTGATGGTTTCAGAGACGGGCGGAGTTACCGGCACGACGGGGACTGGCAGCAGTGGTTCATCCGCATGGGGAAAAGCGTTCTCTGGCGCGGTTTCTTCTGCAGGTACGGGGTCAGCGTGAATGTCCGCTTCGGGCGAATCTTCGAGATACAGGCATGCCAGCACATCGTCACGCACGTTTTCGTTAAGGTTGATAAAACCCCAGAAGGTGATAACCGGTTTCCCATCCACCAGGAAGACGTGGTTTTCACCGGGAAATTGTACGGCTTTTTCGAGCAAGGAGCCGAAAAGCTGTAACGCCGTTTTTCCGGATTGCAGGCTCTTGCGGCTCAGGGCGGCGGCGCTGTCCAGCGTCGCGGAAAGCGTGCGGAGGGCGCGACGGCGCGCATCAACGTCAGCCGCTTTCCACGCAACGGCCTGGCCTTCTACAGGAGAATACCAGTCCACCCGGTCACCGCTGTCGTTAATTTGCGGAATGGCGAGACAATCGACCATCGCCAGTTGCTTTCGCAGCCGGAGTGTTTCACGAATTTGCAGCGCTGAATCAAAGACGGCCTGGCCGCCACCGCCGACGGCCTGATAGTCATCAAGATTGCCGCTGCGCAAGAGAGTTTTTGCCACGTTAGGGTCCTTAAGACTTTTTCACGCATCTACTTTACGGCGTCATAACGCGAGCAAACGGTGGAAGAAAGGCATAAAGGGGCGAATTATCCCGCCATAGAGGGGTTGACGTTGTGAAAAAGACTTAAGGGAAACTGGCGGATATGCATTACGGATTAAATGCCGCAAGCGAACGGATTTCAGCGTATGATGAAGGTTTCATCAGTCTGTTGAAAAGGAGAAGCTATGTCGCATCTGGATGAGGTTAGCGCCCGCGTTGATGCCGCGATTGCGGAAAGCGTTATTGCTCAGATGAACACGCTGTTGATCGCCCTGAGCGACGATGGCGAATTAAGCCGCGAAGATCGTTACACCCAGCAGCAACGGTTGAGAACCGCCATCGCGCATCATGGCCGGCAGCATAAAGAAGACGCCGAAGCGCGCCGCGAGCAGTTGACAAAAGGCGGCACGATCCTGTGATGGGCCAGATGGCGGCAGGGCGGTCGTTAAAACGATCGTCTTGCCACCAGCCATGCGCCCACCACCAGCATCACCGCGCCACAAACCGGACCAATCAGCGCCCTCAGCGGTACCCCGTGGCTGCGCAGGAGGTCCAGCGCCAGTCCGCCGATAAGCTGACTGGCGACCAGCACGGCAATCGTGGTCGCCGCCCCCACATGCTGATAGCCGCTGATGCTGGCAAACACGAAAAACGAACCCAGCAGGCCAGGAATTAACGTCCACCAGCGAACGCTGGAGGCCAGTTCGCCAAATCCCGCCATACCCTGCCTAAACCACAATAGAGTGACAAACAGCACGATGCCGACCAGCGAATTCAGCAGCATGGCGATCAAAATAGTGGAAGAGGTCTGGGTGATGCGCACCATCAGGGTGTTCTGCACCACCAGGCCGATACCCGCGGCGATCAGAAAGGCGAGCGTCAGCGATGTGTTCATCCGCGCGCGTCCGGTTGCAGACGATCGTCAAGCTGAAGCTGCATGAATGTCAGATCCAGCCAGCGGCCAAATTTGGTCCCTACCTGCGGCATTTGCGCGGTGATTTTGAACCCGAGCGTGCTATGAAGATGCAGCGAAGCCTGATTTTGCGACTCGATGCCCGCGACCATCACGTGCTTGCCGCAGGCGCGCGCTTCCTCAATCAAGCGGCTCAATAGCTGGCGTCCCACTCCTTTCCCCTGATGATCCGGGTGAACGTACACCGAATGTTCCACCGTGTGGCGAAATCCGTCAAAGTTGCGCCAGTCGCCAAAGGAGGCATACCCCGTCACCTTACCGTTTTCTTCAGCTACCAGCACCGGATACCCCAGCAACTGACGCGCTTCGAACCAGGCCATGCGGTTATCGGCGTCTACGGTTTGATCGTTCCAGATCGCCGCCGTGTGTAACACGGCGTGGTTGTAGATCGCTGCGATATCCCCGCAATCCTCTTTGCTCGCGAATCGAATAAGCATCTTGAACCTCAGGAAATGTTCACTATAGTATTACGATATGAATACTATTGAAGACAGCATAAATCAACGCATCAGTGCAAGAATTCGCATTGAGCGAGAATCCCGCGGCTGGTCGCTGACTGAACTGGCTGAACGCGCGGGCGTTTCACGGGCGATGATCCATAAAATCGAACGTGCGGAAAGCAGCCCGACGGCGACGCTGCTCGGCAGGCTTTCCGGCGCCTTTGGCATCAGTATGTCAACGCTGATTGCGCGCGCCGAAATGCAGGAAGGCAAACTGCTGCGTGCGGCGGATCAGCCCGTCTGGCACGATCCGCAAAGCCAGTATTTGCGCCGCCACGTTTCGCCACACAGCGACTTGCCTCTCGATCTGGTGCAAATTGAGCTTCCCGCAGGAAGTGATATCCCGATGCCCGCCTCAGCCTATGTACAGGCGCGGCAGTTGATCTGGCTTCAGCTCGGGGAACTGGTATTCGTTGAGGGTGAAACCCGCCACGAGATGAAAGCGGGCGATTGTCTTGAGCTGGGGCCGCCCAATGATTGCCGTTTTATCAATGAAACAGCGCAAACCTGCGTTTACCTCGTTGTGCGTTTAAACCTCGCGGGACGTTAAAGACAGGCGCGGCCTGCTACTATTGATGGATTCATGCCAAACGCTGAGGAGAACATCATGGGTCAACAAGAACACCGTAATCGTCGCTGGGTTTTAGCTTCCCGACCCCATGGCGCGCCCGTGGCGGACAATTTCCGTCTTGAAGAGGATGAGGTCGCCACCCCGGGAGAAGGCCAGGTTTTGTTGCGCACGGTTTACCTTTCCCTCGATCCGTATATGCGCGGACGAATGAGCGACGAACCGTCGTACGCGCCGCCGGTCGCGCTGGGTGAGGTCATGGTCGGCGGAACGGTGAGCCGCGTCGTGTCGTCAAACCATCCAGACTACAAGCCTGGTGAATGGGTACTGAGCTACAGCGGCTGGCAGGATTATGATATTTCCGACGGCGCGGGGCTGGTGAAGCTCGGCAACGATCCTGAACAGCCATCCTGGGCGCTCGGCGTATTGGGGATGCCCGGTTTTACCGCTTACATGGGCTTGCTGGATATAGGTCAGCCGAAAGAGGGGGAAACGCTGGTGGTTGCCGCCGCAACCGGTCCAGTCGGGGCGACGGTGGGGCAGATTGGCAAGATCAAAGGCTGCCGTGTGGTCGGCGTTGCCGGCGGCGCGGAAAAATGTCGTCATGCCACTGAAGTGCTGGGTTTTGACGTTTGTCTGGACCACCATGCGGATGACTTTGCAGAGCAACTGGCAAATGCCTGTCCACAGGGGATTGATGTCTATTATGAAAACGTCGGCGGTAAAGTCTTCGACGCTGTACTTCCGCTGTTGAATACCTGCGCGCGGATCCCGCTTTGCGGCCTGGTCAGCGGCTATAACGCGACAGAACTCCCCGCCGGGCCGGACAGACTGCCGCTGCTGATGGCGACGATACTGAAGAAACGCATTCGTCTGCAGGGTTTTATCATTGCGCAGGATTATGGTCACCGTATTCATGAGTTCCAACAGCAGATGGGACGTTGGGTTAAAGAAGGTAAGATTCATTACCGTGAACAGGTGACGGAAGGACTGGAAAACGCCCCAGAGGTCTTCATCGGTCTGTTGAGTGGTAAAAACTTTGGCAAAGTCGTGATTCGCATCGCGGAAGATGACTGACAAACATGGCGGCCCTGGCCGCCATAAAAAAATGGGCAGTTTTTAAATTTCCGGCTTTAATTAAATCACCGCGTGCAAGGCAATTTAAATTGCCAGGGCCGTTAAAATAACGCGGGTAAATGATCACGGTTGTCGTTTTATTTTTTCACCAGGCGAAATCTTAAACAATTAAATCTTTCAGGTTTAATTGCGATTGGCTATATGATGAGGTGAAGAAATAGAATGCCTGGTACGGAAAAGTCGCAGCACATCAGTCTGACAACACACGTTGAAAGAGGATTAAAAGATCGATTAAGTCTGGGCGAGCTGAAGCCTGGCGCCAGATTAATTACCAAAAATATTGCTGAGGAGTTGGGGATCAGTATCACGCCGGTGCGTGAGGCGCTGTTACGTCTGGTGTCTGCCAGCGCGTTAACCATTGCGCCCGCGCAAGCCTTCATGGTGCCGGAAATCAATATAGCGCGATTCGCGGAAATCATCCGTATTCGCTGTGAACTGGAAGGGATGGCGGTTATGGAAGCCACGGGGCGGATTACGCCGGAACGGATGGAACTCCTGGAGGCGCTGCTTGCGACGTATCAGCAGGCGCATGAAAGAGGCTCGGTAGCCGAGCGACTGCGGGCAAACCGGGCGTTACGCTTCAAAATTTATCACTTCGCCAACATGCCGACGCTGTGCGAAATGATCGAACAGCTGTGGGTACAAATGGGGCCAAGCCTGCATTTTCTCTATGATCTGGAAAAAGAGGGCGCGTATCCACACAGTGTCGATCATTACCATCAATTATTTAAGGTTATTGCCCAAGGAAATAAAGAGGCCAGTCGCGACTGTTTAATCGACATCATCAATAAAAATGTCGCCATCGTTAAACGACAATACCTTAATTAAGTACTGCTTAAATTTAGCGGGGAATCTCCCCGCTATGACTACCTTTATTACGCAGGTTATTCAAAACGCCATGCGAGGTTAACACCCACGCCGAAATTTCGCCCCGGAGCAGGTTCGTAGTATCTGCCGTTCGATTCATTCACAATGACCGAGCCAACATACGCTTTGTCAAAGAGGTTGTCGACCCGCCCGAACACATCCACCGTCAGATTACTGTAGTTGATTTTATACCCGGTATTCAGCCCTACGACAGTATAAGAGGGCGCTTTGGCGGTGTTTTCATCGTCAGCCATAATATCCCCCATGTAGCGGGCATCCACCCCGGCATACCATCCTTCATCCGGCACATAACCCAGGGACGCAAAACCCATGTTGCGGGCGATCCCCGGCATCCTGTTACCGTTGCAGTTCTGGTCGTTGCAGACGTTGCTACGGTAGGTGGCGTCCAGCCAGGTCCAGGAGGCGTTGACGCGCCAGTTTTCGCCAAAACGCTGATCCCACCCCAGTTCTACCCCCTGACGCCGGGTCTTGCCCGCATTCTTATACGTTGTCCGTCCGCCGCTGCTGGAATCCACCACCAGTTCGTCGTCCGTGTCGGTCTGGAACAGCGCCGCCGTCAGCAGTCCGTTGCCGATACGGGTTTTGCTGCCAATTTCTATCGTATCGTTAGTGGAAGGTTTAAGATCGAAATTCATCCCGCTTTGCCCATCCGCACGGTAGGACAGCTCGTTTATGGTCGGCGTTTCAAAACCGCGGCCCGCTGCCAGATAGAGGTTCCAGGCGTCCGTCACGGCATACTTCAGCGATCCGGCTGGCAACCATTTATGATAGCTGGCATCGCCACTGTCGTCGCCGTTGCCCGGCGTCACGTAGTGATCGTTAGAGTCGAACCAGACCGAACTGTAGCGCACGCCTGCATCAAGGGAGAGTTTGTCGGTCAGTTGCCACTGCGTCTGCAGGTAGGGGTCGACGTTCCACATCAGGTTGCGCTCGTCCCGGCGGCGCTCGCCTTTTTGGCCGTACTCCGGTACGCCGTCAGTGAGACGGTAATTTGTGTAGCCCTTACGGTTCTCACTCATATTTTCGTAGTTCAGTCCGGCAGTAAACGTCATGGGTACAATCAGTTCCCCACGGTGCGTCCAGCGGCTGTCGATGCCCTGGTAATGACGCTGCAGCGAGATAACGCCGCCCGCATGGGACGGTCTGAGCTGAGGGGCCATCGGGATCGACTGATACTGGGTGGTTTCACGTTGCCCGGCATACATCATCACGCTCATGTCGTCCTGGGCGCTAAGCTGTCGTTCATAGCGCAGTCCGGCCTGCGTCTGCTTGATGGTTTTACGCGTGTGATACTGCTCCGCGCGCGGCGACTGTTGCGGGTTATCGCGCCATTCGGCTTCGGTCAGGCCGCCGGGATCGTCAGCTTTAATATCGACGCTGTTAAAAATCAGACTCAGCTTGCTTGCCTCGTCGAGACGCACGCCCAGTTTCGCATTGGCGAGATTCTTTTGCGCGCCGCTACGATCGCGGTAGCCGTGGGTAGTAAAACGGGTTGTCGACACCGTGTAGTCCACATCGCCAGCCTGGGTGCCGTCACCCAACGCGCCGGTCGCTTTTAACCCGTAGCGCCAGCTGCCGTAACTTCCATAATAGCTGCTTGCCTCGATGGTCGGCGGCTGTTGTCCGGTTTGTGTCGTCACGTTCATGACCCCGCCGGAAGCATTGCCGTAAAGCGCGGAGAAGGGACCGCGCAGTACTTCAACGTTTTGCACGCTGCTGAGATCGATATTTGATGTCTGCCCCTGGCCGTCCGGCATCGTTGCCGGGATGCCGTCAACATACAAACGAATGCCGCGCACGCCATAAGTTGAACGCGACCCAAAGCCACGAATAGAAAGCTGAAGGTCCTGAGCATAGTTTTGTCGGTTCTGCACCTGCAGGCCCGGCACGCGGGTCAGGGATTCGGAAAGATTGATGCGCGGCGCCGCCCGGCGCATATCTTCGCCCTCGACCACGCTGACGGCGGCGGGGGTATCCAGTTCAGAAACGGCCTGGGGTGAGGCGCTGACGATCAGCGTTTGTTCATCGGCTTCGCTGTCCGCTGCGGCCAGCGGAGAGAACACGAGTGGAAAGAGCAGAGCGGGAACTGCGGTATATCGTATGGAAATAATCTTCATGAAAAAAGGCCAGTTAAAGTGAACGTACCCATAGGTATGTAAGTTACATGTTAATTCGTTTGTAAAATTTTGAAAATTTTAACGGCACAATGCGTTAAGAATTAATGGAGAAATTAAGAAGATTGTAGACAGGATGCGAAGAAGTGCTCCACTTTCTGACAAATAATGATTACCATTCCCATTTATAAAAGAGAGCAAAACCATGATCTTGCTCAGCGAAGCGATGTGAAGCAGCAAAATAGCGATATATCAAAGGGAGTCGTCATGCATTTTCGTCATCAGTTTTCCCCGCGCCTGCGTGGTGCTTTACTGTTAGGTTCACTGCTGGTTGCCTCATCGTTCAGCACTCAGGCGGCAGAAGAGATGCTGCGTAAAGGCGTGGGCAAGGGCGCTTACGAAATGGCCTACAGCCAACAGGAAAACGCGCTGTGGCTCGCCACCTCGCAAAGTCGCAAGCTGGATAAAGGCGGTATTGTTTATCGTCTCGATCCGGTCACGCTGGACGTGACGCAGATCATTCACAACGATCTCAAACCGTTTGGCGCCACCATTAATAACGCGACCCAGACGCTGTGGTTTGGTAACACGGTGAATAGCGCGGTCACTGCCATCGATGCGAAGACCAGCGAAGTGAAAGGACGACTGGTGCTGGACGCCCGCAAACGCTCCGAAGATGTCCGTCCGCTGCAGCCGCGTGAGCTGGTTGCCGATGAAGCAACGAATACGGTGTATATCAGCGGGATTGGCAAAGAGAGCGCGATATGGGTGGTGGACGGCGAAAAGATCGCCCTGAAAGCGACCATTGAAAACACCGGTAAAATGAGCACGGGTCTGGCTATCGACAGCGGCGCGAAGCGTCTTTACACCACCAATGCGGACGGCGAGCTGATCACCATCGATGCCGCCACGAACAACATCATCAGCCGTAAGAAACTGCTTGATGACGGTAAAGAGCACTTCTTTATTAATCTGAGTCTGGACACCGCCGGTCACCGCGCGTTTATTACCGACTCGAAAGCGGCGGAAGTGCTGGTTGTCGACACCCGCAACGGCAACGTGCTGGCGAAAGTCGCTGCGCCGGAATCGCTGGCCGTGCTGTTTAACCCGGCGCGTAATGAAGCCTACGTCACCCACCGCCAGGCCGGTAAAGTGAGCGTGATTGACGCGAAAAGCTACAAGGTAGTGAAAACCTTCGATACGCCGACCTTCCCGAACAGTCTGGCGCTGTCGGCAGACGGCAAGACCCTGTACGTGAGTGTGAAGCAGAAGTCGACACGCGAAAAAGAAGCCACGCAGCCAGACGACGTGATTCGTATTGCGCTGTAAACCCGCAGGAGGGGGAAACCCCTCCATTCACGTTCCCATACCCGCCGATACGCCTCGTTACATCCCGCTGATAGCCTGAATAAGCCCAGGGAATTACACTGTCCCGCTTCGATTAAATGAATCACTTGGGAATGCTATGAAAAAGCCACTGTTCTGCCTTTGCGCTGGCGTGATGCTGTTCGCGCTGGCAGGTTGCTCCACGAATTACGTTATGACTACCAAAAGCGGGCAAACCATCGTCACGCAGGGAAAGCCGCAGCTGGATAAAGAGACGGGAATGACCCGCTATACCGATCAGGACGGGAATGCACGGGAAATCAACAGGAATGACGTGGCGCAGCTTATCGAAGCGGATTAGTCGACGCCGTTGAAAAGCAGGCCTGATCGGCGTCGTCGGTCAGGCCTTTGTCATTTTTTATGGCGCAGTGCGATGGATTTCCGCAACGCGTTTACGAACGCCAAACCAACCGGCAACCAGCAGAATGGCGATCAGCGGCAGGGAAGCGATGGTATAGGTGCCGTTCGGATAGTCAAACGCCATCAGCACCAGTACGCTTAACAGGAAAAGCAGCGTCAGCCAGGAGGTGAACGGCGCGCCCGGCAGCTTGAAACTGACATCGGCGGCTTTGCCCTCTTTGATTGCCTTGCGCAGGCGCAACTGGCACACCACAATAAATCCCCACGACGCGATAATGCCCAGCGAGGCGAAGTTGAGGACGATCTCAAAAACCTGGGAAGGCACCAGGTAGTTGAGGAAGACGCCCATAACATACACCGCCAGCGTCGCCATAATGCCCGCCCAGGGCACATGCTGGCGGCTCATCTTACTCATAAATTTCGGGGCGGAGCCGCCCATCGCCATTGAGCGCAGAATCCGTCCGGTGCAGTACAGGCCGGAGTTCAGACTGGAGAGCGCGGCGGTCAACACCACAATGTTCATGATGCTGCCAATATAGGGCACGCCAAGTTTTGAGAAGAACGTGACGAACGGGCTTTGTCCGGCCTGGTAGGCATTCCACGGCAGCAGCAGAACCAGCAGCACCACGGAACCCACGTAGAACAGGCCAATACGCCAGATCACGCTGTTAATGGCTTTAGGCACCATGGTCTGCGGATCTTTACACTCACCGGCGGCGGTGCCGACCAGTTCGATAGAGGCAAACGCAAAGACGACACCCTGCACCAGAACCAGCGCGGGCAGCAGGCCGTGAGGGAAGAAGCCGCCGTTATCGGTGATCAAATGAAAACCGGTGGCGTTGCCGTCCAGCGGTTTGCCGGACCCCAGAAAGACCGTGCCCACCACCAGAAAGATCACAATTGCCAGCACTTTCACCAGCGCGAACCAGAACTCCATTTCGGCAAACCATTTTACGCCAATCATGTTCATGGTGCCGACGATGGCCAGCGCGCCGAGAGCAAAGACCCATTGCGGTACGTCGCCAAACGCGCCCCAGTAGTGCATATACAGGGCCACGGCGGTGATATCGACAATTCCCGTCATCGCCCAGTTGACGAAATACATCCACCCGGCCACATAAGCGGCTTTTTCACCGAGAAATTCGCGGGCATAAGAGACAAAGCTGCCGCTGGAAGGGCGATGGAGGACCAGTTCGCCCAGTGCGCGAAGGATAAAGAACGAGAAAATCCCGCAAACGAGATAAACCAGCGCCAGCGCCGGACCGGCCATTTGCAGGCGTGCGCCCGCGCCTAAAAATAACCCGGTGCCAATGGCGCCGCCAATGGCGATCATCTGAACCTGACGGTTGCCCATTGCTTTGTGATAGCCTTCCTCATGGGCATTCAACCAGCGTCGTTTCGCCGCGTGCTGCGCCGACGCCGTGGTGTCTTGTGTATTCATTCCGTTTCCTGTTACCTGTCTAAGTGAGAATACTGTTGTCGCGACAGCCGCCGCGACGCGGTTAATTTTTCCCGTCATTCTGTGTACGGATAAAACCACCGGCGAAGCATCCTACCTGCAAATAATAAACGGCGCAAAATATACGAATACGAATGGTCAGACTGCGTAATAAATAAGCAATGCGCACCTGCAACGCGCCGGATCGGGCTACGGGCGGCATCTGCCAGGTTACTCTACACTTACTCTTTTAACCGGGTGGAGGCAGTATGATTAAGATCTACGGCGCGCCGGGCTGGGGTTCGGCGATTAGCGAGCTGATGCTTACGCTGGCGGACATTCCCTATCAGTTCGTTGACGTCAGCGGATTTGACCGCGACGGGCCGCAGCGCGATTTACTGTTAAAGCTGAATCCGCTGTGTCAGGTGCCGACGCTAACGCTGGAAAACGGCGAGGTAATGAGCGAAACGGCGGCCATTGCGCTTATGGTCCTCGACCGCCGTCCCGAACTGGCTCCCCCTGTTGGCAGTGCGGAACGACAGCAGTTTCAACGTTTGCTGATCTGGCTGGTCGCTAACGTCTATCCGACCTATACCTTTGCCGATTACCCTGAACGCTGGTCGCCGCAAGCGCCAGAAGCGCTGAAAAAAAACGTTATCGAATACCGTAAATCGCTCTATCTGTGGCTAAATGACCAGCTCAGCGCTGAGCCGTATGCGTTTGGCGAGCAGTTAACCCTGCTGGACTGCTACCTCTGCGTGATGCGCACATGGGGACCGGGACACGACTGGTTTCAGGACAACACGCCCAATATTAGCGCGATAGCGGATGCGGTGTGCCAGTTACCGACGTTACGTCAGGTGCTTAAGCGCAATGAGATTGTATAAGTGCGGAAACGGAGAAAGCGATGCCCGGCAGTGAGCCGGGCATACGCTGATTACGGGGTGACAATATTGAACCAGAATTCGAACTTATCCATATAGCCGAGCAGTTCGTTGAGTTTTTCCGCATTGCCGGTGATTTTAACGTCACCTTTGTCCGTGGCCTCTTTCAGCGTTTCCTCTTTTAGCACAATGCGATTCAGTGCGTCGCGCGACAGGCTGATCGTCGCGTCTGCCTGCGGATCTTCAACGTTTGCGGTATGGTTCAGGACGCCGTTTTCCAGCTCCACTTTGTATTTCCCGCCGTCTTCCCCAAAGTCAATATTAAGCACTGCTTTCGCATCCGCCGCCTTTTCACCGTTGATGTGAACCGCGAGATAATCAAAGAACATTTCCGGCGTCATTGCCCGCACGGTATCCGGGCTGGCGGTGTTAGGCGTAGGCATTTTTTGCACGCCATTACGCAACTCCTGTGCGCCAGTCAGATAAAAGTTACGCCACGGCCCCGATTCCGCCTGGTAACCCAACTGTTCGAGTGCGTCCGCCTCCAGGTTCCTTGCCGCCTGATTATTCGGATCGGCAAAAACCACTTTGCTTACCACTTGCGCAACCCAACGGTAATTCCCCTGATCGTAATCCTGCTTCGCTTTTTGCAGAATGGCATCCGCGCCGCCCATGTATTCGACAAATTTCTTCGCCGCTTCTTCCGGCGGCAGCTCATCAAGGGTAGCCGGATTGCCATCAAACCAGCCGAGATAGAGCACATAAGTGGCTTTGACGTCGTGGCTGACGGAACCATAGTAGCCGCGGTTCGCCCAGGTGTGGGCAAGCGACGGCGGCAGTGTAAAGTTTGCGGCGATCTCGTCGCGGGTGAGCCCCTGATTCGCCATGCGCAGGGTCTGGTCGTTGATATAGCGGTACAGGTCGCGCTGGCTCTTCAGCAGTTTCACGACATTGTCGTTACCCCATGTCGGCCAGTGATGCTGGGCGAGGATAATTTCGGCTTTATCACCCCATAAATTGAGCGCTTCATTAATGTATTTTGACCACGGCAACGGCTGGCGAATTTTGGCGCCGCGCAAAGAATACGTGTTATGCAGCGTGTGGGTGACATCCTCGGCGGTCTCGATGATTTTCTTCTCTTCGATATACCACAACATTTCGGAAGGGGCTTCAGAGCCTGGCACCATCAGGAAATCGTAGGTCAGGCCGTCAATCACCTCTTTTTGCCCTGTTTTGGTGATGTAGTGGGTCGGGGCGATCAACGTGACGGTACCGGCAGACGTCGTGGTGCCCAGTCCCGCGCCTACCTGGCCTTTGACGTCAGGCTTTAGCAGGTTGCCGTACATATAACTGGCCCGGCGGCTCATCACATTACCAGCCATGATATTTTCCGACACCGCTTCTTCCATAAAACCTGCGGGCGCGTAGATTTTCACTTTGCCGGACTTCACATCCGCTTCATCCACCACGCCGCGCACGCCGCCATAGTGGTCAACGTGGCTGTGGGTATAAATGACGGCCACAACCGGTTTGTTTCCGCGATTCTTATAGTACAAATCCATGCCGACCTTTGCCGTTTCCGCTGAAACCAGTGGGTCAACAACGGTAATACCTTCTTTTCCTTCGATAATCGTCATATTGGACAGATCGAGGTTGCGGATCTGATATACCCCGTCAGTCACTTCAAACAGGCCGCTAATGTTAATCAGTTGCGCCTGACGCCAGAGGCTTGGGTTGACTGAATCCGGCGCTTTATCGCCTTCTTTAATAAACGCGTACTGTTGGGGGTTCCAGATCACATTGCCTTGTTCACCCTTGATTACCTCCTGCGGTATCGGGGCGATAAAGCCCTTATGCGCATCGGTAAAGTCTGTGTTATCCGAGAAGGGCAGTTGATTATAAAGCGCGTTATTGGCCTGTTGGGTGGCGGCTGTGGCGTCTTTCGGCGCTTCGACAGCCAGAAGGGGCAGGGAATATGACGTCAGCATCCCAGCGAGGATGAAGCCTCTGGCGATGGTATTGAGTTGCATTGAATAACCTCTCTTTAGAATGGCGGATAGGCTTTTAGGTATGTCATGCACAACGGAGGGTTGGCGTGGAAATTTGAGGTAATGCAACATTAACTATAGTGGGCTTCGCAAGGACGGCAAGGCGGTGCAGATACCGGCAGGTGATTGATATCTGCACAATTTATCATCAGGCCTGCGGAATAGCCTCCAGAGTGGTGTAGACGTTCAGTCCCAGTTGGCGGGCGATCTCGATATCGTTATCCGCGCCTTGGGAAGCGCCGGGAATACGATAAATGGCGTTACAGCGGGTGATCAACCGATGTGCGACCGGATAGAGCATCGCTTCGCTGATGTCATCGTCCAGCGAGGTTGAACCCGCCGCTTTCGCCAGCGGCAAGGCGAGCCATTCGCCAATCACCGGGATATGCCCGCGCTGGTAGACGGCAAGCGCGGCGGCTTCCAGACGGTGCAAATTCGCATCAATCAATGCCTGTTTACCGTCTGTACCGCTGCGATACGGTCCGGCGATCAAGATAAGTTGTGCTGTCATAATGTCCTCACTAAAGAAAAAGAGTGCGCAGAATTGCGTATTTCTGCACGTTTTTGTTGCCTGAGAGGCCCTGCGTTTGTAGAGTAGGCATCATAAACAGCATATTCGTGCACGATCAAGAGTAATCGTGCAAAACCAGGAATAAACCGATGCTTACCGATCAGCGTAAAAAATTGATTCTCGATCTGCTCGCCGCAGAAGGACAGGTGTTGTCAAAATCGCTCAGCAGCCGTTTTGCGGTTTCGGAGGACACCATTCGCCGTGACCTGCGGGAGCTGGCGGCAGAAGGGCGTTTACAGCGGGTCCACGGCGGCGCGCTGCCTGCCTCTTCCGCCGCTGGCACGTTTGTGGAGCGAAAAACGCTTAAAACCGATGCTAAAAAACGACTGGCGCAGAAAGGCGCGACGCTTATCTCAAACGGCCAGGTGGTCATTGTGGATGGCGGTACGACCACCACCGAGCTGATTGCCTGTCTGCCGGACGATCTCAACATTACGGTAGTCACGCACAGTCCGGGCATTGCGCTGGGGCTGGTGAATCATCCTCTCATCGAAATCATTCTGATTGGCGGTCGGGTGTATAAACACTCCATCGTTACCGTTGGCGCGGCGGCGGTGGAAGGTATCCGCAATATTCAGGCCGATCTGTTTTTTATGGGGGCAACAGGGATCCACCCGGAAGTGGGATTAACCACGGGCGATTACGAAGAAGCGTGCATCAAACGCGCATTTTCCGCCAGGGCGGCGGAAACCATCGTTCTGGCTTCACCGGAAAAAATCAATACGGCCTCGCCCTTCGCCATTGGCGATGTGTCGTTGATCAACACCGTCGTGGTGGAAGATAACACCGATAACGGCTGGATCACCGCCATGCGGGCGAAAGGCGTGACGGTAATAAAGGCGTAATTAGCCCGCAGTGACGCGTTTACCGCTGGTTACAAACGTACCCGCGCCGAGGTGGTGCAGGGTATTACGTTTATCGTCATCGAACTGCCAGCGGCCTTCCGTGAAGGCCCGCGCATCCGCAGCGGCAGAAACCACTTCACCAAACAGAGTATCGTATTTTTCCTGGGCGGCGGTGGCGGGAAGCAGGCGGCATTCCATCCACGCAAGGCATTTTTCTTCGACTAGCGGCAGGCCAAGCACCGGGCCGTTTACCACCGGAATACCATAACAGTTGAACTTGTCCTCGTCGCGCCCGGAAACGCTGCCGACAGCCCATGTCCAGTTGGTCGCCGCTACGCCGGGTATGACGATGCCGAACAGGCCGCTGCGCTCAATCAGCTCGCGTGACCAGGTTGATTTATCCACCACTATCGCGATACGAGGCGGCTCAAATTCAACCGGCATTGACCAGGCGGCGGCCATGATATTGCGTCTTGCGCTGGCGTCGTCACGACTGGTGATCAACACCGTGGGACCGTGATTGAGCAGGCGGCTGGCGTGGCGTAATTCGACAGGGCGGAATCGACTCATCGGGTTGTCTCGCAAAGTGTTTTCTGAGTATTAATGATAAGTGGCCGGGCGCCAATTTGCACAATAAGTGGCGTCTCTTTCGGGATCCATCGTTTATACTCTTTCGCACCTTACCGGATCACCGCAGGAACCCCGATGACCCCCATCCTGAATGCCTACTTCGCCCGCCTGAACTGGTCCGGGCCGACCGACGTCACTCTTGAGACGCTGCGGGCGCTGCACTTACAGCATAACTGTACCATTCCCTTTGAAAACCTGGACGTTCTGCTGCCGCGCGAAATGCAGCTGGACGAGCAGTCGCTGGCGGAGAAACTGATCGGCGCCCGCCGTGGCGGCTATTGTTTTGAGCAAAATGGCGTATTCGAGCGGGTCTTACGCGAACTGGGGTTTACCGTTCGCAGCTTGCTGGGGCGGGTTGTGCTGTCGAATCCGCCGAGCCTGCCGCCGCGAACCCATCGTCTGCTGTTAGTTGAAGTGGACGGCGAAGTGTGGATCGCGGATGTTGGTTTTGGCGGACAGACGTTGACTGCGCCGATTCGCCTGCTTGCGGACATCCCACAGCAGACGCCGCACGGTGAGTACCGACTGTTGCAGGAAGGCGAAGACTGGATTTTGCAATTCCGTCATCACACGCACTGGCAGTCGATGTACCGTTTCGATCTGGTTACTCAGCATCAGAGCGATTATGTGATGGGCAACTTCTGGTCCGCGCACTGGCCGCAGTCGCATTTTCGCCATCATTTGCTGATGTGCCGTCATTTGCCTGATGGCGGCAAGCTGACGCTCACCAATTTCCACTTTACCCATTATGAACACGGGCACGCGGTTGAGCAGATTCACTGTCCGGACGTCGCGTCACTGTATGTCTTACTCCAGGATCGTTTTGGGCTCGGGGTAGACGATGCAAAGCATGGGATCAGCGAAGCTGAACTGGCAAGGGTGATGGCGGCGTTTGATACACATCCGGAGGCGGGGAAGTAAGTCACAGGCCCGGAAGCATTGCGCCACCGGGCCGTATTTATCAGAACGACGCTTTAATGCCGAGCATCGCCGAGGTGTCGCTGTAGCCTTTATCACCGACCTGCTGGGCGACGTTGCCCCACAGGGAGACGTTCTTCGTCAGCTGGCCTTCCACACCGGCCTTCAGCTCGCCGATATTGCGGGTGCCG